>NZ_JAZHOF010000001.1:0-550000 GCF_037855135.1 Microbaculum marinum | reverse complement strand
GCGCTTTGCCGTGTCCACCCCGACCAACGTCACCACCGTTTTCAAACGCTATTCGGAGAACGAGCAGGTGGTCGGCGAGGAGATCACCGTCGAGGTCCTGAAGGGCGATACGCTGCAGTCGATCCTGATCGACCACGGCGCGACCACCAAGGAAACGGCAGAGCTGATCGAACTCGTGAAGCAGAATGGCGAGGTGCCCGTCCTCAACGTCGACGACGAGGTTCGTCTGTCGATCGCTCCGGCCGCCGACGACCCCGAGCGACACCGGCCGGTCGGCGTGACGCTGCCCGCCAAGGGCAGCGATCCGGCGCAGACGGTAGCCCTCGCCCTTGCGCAGCCGCTTCTGGGCTCGGCCTCCGCCGGCGTCCAGACTGCCTCGCTTCGCCCCACGTCCTCGCCGGTGGCCAGTCGCAACACGCCGCGCGCCAACGTCTACGAAGGCATCTACGACGCCGGTTACAGGCTGGATGTGCCCTCCTCGCTGGTCGACGAGTTGATTCGCGTCTTTTCCTTCGATGTCGATTTCCAGCGCACGGTTTCCCCCGGCGACCTTCTCGAAGTCTTCTATGCCGAGACCGGAGAGGAGGAAGGATCGAACGCCCCCGAGCTGCTCTATGCCTCGGTCGCGCTGCACGGCGAGCAGAAGCAGTTCTACCGGTTCCGCACACCCGACGACGGGGTCGTCGACTTCTATGACGAGACGGGCAAGAGCGCGAAGAAGTTCCTGATGCGCAAGCCCGTCACGGGCGGCATCTTCCGGTCCGGCTACGGGATGCGCCGCCATCCGATCCTCGGCTACTCGCGCATGCATTCCGGCGTCGACTGGGCCGCGCGCACCGGCACCCCGATCATGGCTTCGGGCAACGGTGTCATCGAAAAGGCGGAATGGAAGTCCGGATACGGACGCCACGTCCTCATCCGCCATGCCAACGGCTACGAGACGAGCTACAATCACATGTCGGGCTTTGCCCGCGGCATCGCGGCGGGCGTCCAGGTAAGGCAGGGCCAGATTGTCGGCTATGTCGGCTCGACAGGCCTGTCGACCGGACCGCATCTGCATTACGAGGTGCTGGTGAACGGCCGCACGGTCGACCCGATGCGCATCCGGCTGCCGCGTGGCCGTATTCTCGACGGCCGGCTCCTGGCTGCGTTCGAAAAGGAAAAGGCGCGGATCGATGCCCTCATGAACCGCGCCCCGGCATCGAGCAGGGTCGCGTCGGCAGCAAACTAGGGCGCTCGGGCGGTCCTCACGGCGCCAGGTCTCCGGAACGAATTCCCTTCCGCTTTGCCGGCATAAGCCGGCATCTGCTTTGCTTCCGTTGAGATGTCGCAGCGCATCCGGAGGGCAGACGGCAACGGACCCGGTCGCCTGGAGGCGCCGGGTCCGCTCGTTTTCGGCATGCCGATCAGGTTCTAATATGCCCTTGTCTGCGCGTGGGATACGATCAGCTGCGTTCCGGCCGGCAGCACCGTGCTGGAGGAATTGGCCTTCAGGCGCAGGCCGTTGACCTGGTGCAGCCGTCTCGTTCCCGCAGGCGGCTTGCCCACTTCGTTGATGAACAAGGTCCCGACGGTCGGCACCGGGATCTTGACGTTCTTGGCCCGGATCGTTCCAAGGGACTCACCGGCGACGGTCAGGCCCACCACCTTGGTTCCGCGCGCGGAGCTGATACGCTTGCCGTTCTTGATGCGATCGCGGGAAACCGCGCGGATGCTTTCCAGGGTCACCAGCCCGTCCAGCAGGCTCACCGCCTCGGTCTCCGCGGTCATCTTGACCATTGCCCCTGTCCTGGTCTGCTTGCCCACGGCGGTCGACCGTCCGGCTCCACCCTGGAGGATGCCGGTGCCGTCGAGGCTGGCGACCCTCTCGCTCTTCGTCTTGCCCCTCGTTCCCTCACAGCCGACGTGAAGGAGGCCGGGCCGCCCGACTGCATTCTGGGCATCGTCACCGGATTTGGCGTTCAAGGTGGCAAGATATGCGGCACCACCGATGATGTCGTCGATGTTCTTGCGCGAATAGCCTGCTTTGGCCCTCCCGACGACGAGAACCGATCCGATCGGAAGGCCGAACGAGTTCTCTTCCTGGACATGGATGCGGATCATTTCGAGCCGCACTTCGCCACGCCGGTTGAAGTTGCCGTTCTTCTTCAGGAGTTTCAGGAAGACCGTGCCGATGCCCGGCAGGTTCATTTTCGTGTTCTTTCCGACATTCGAATCGACGGGTGTCCCCGCGATCTCCAGGTTCACGAACTTCGACCTGTTGATGTTGAACGACATCCGGCGATTGGTCGCCTTGAACTTCGCCCTGGCGCGCAGGCCGTCGGCCGTAATCAGGCCGTCCAGGAGGTCGATGGAGTCGATGACGGCCATATTCTTGGCGACGGCCGACTTGGCGGAACGATCGGTGAGAACGATCGCCCGCATCTTGCCGAGGGAGGCGACGTCACCATCTTCTCCGGCCCTCAGGGAATCTACCGTATTCTTCTGGATCTTGCCGTTGGTGCCGTCGCACCCGCAGCTCTTGTAGGCGGCCCTGTTGAGGCTTGCCCTGAACTCGCCGACCTTCGCGTTCGTCTCGACGGCGTTGGCGCCGCCAAGGAAATGACCCCTCAATTCCTTTGCCTCCGCAGTGGCAAGAGTGGTCAGGGTGGCGAGGGTGAAAAACAACGGACCGGCCGCGAGTGCCGGTCCGAAAGCTCTGGTTGGTCGCGTACATCTCTTGGGCAAGACTTCCTCCTTCGGCGGATTGAAACCCCCGGCTGAAACTCAGATACATGGCAACGCGAAGATGTTCACAATTGTTCCCGGAAATCGGCACAATTGGTCCACGATTTGCGCGGGAGGCCCTCCCGGCCAGGCTCTAAGTGCTGTGGGAAGAAGCGAATTCTGGCAGGCGCCGGCGGCACGCGTGCAGCAGCAAATCTGCAGATTCGTTGCCACCGGCGAGGCTCTGAGCGTCGTCAATAGCGCGCAGGACGTGGGCGGGCCGGAAACGCAGACGCCGGCGGCAGGATCGCTCCTGCCGCCGGCGTCGATGCTTGTGCTGCGCGTCGTGTTTCGGCTCAGGCCGCCTTGTTGCCCACGGTGAGAGGCTCGAAGACCAGTTCGCCATTCGACTCGCGGACCGCGACGCGCTCTCCGTCGACGATTTCGCCGGACAGGATCTTCTCCGCCAGCGGATCCTGGACCGCCTTCTGGATCACCCGCTTCAGCGGGCGGGCACCGTAGGCGGGATCGTAGCCCTTGTCGGCGAGCCAGTTGCGCGCGCTGGCTTCAAGCTCCAGCTCGATCTTGCGGTCGGCGAGAAGCTTGCGCAGCCGCACCAGCTGGATGTCGACGATTGCGCCCATCTGTTCGCGCTTGAGACGGTGGAACAGGACGATTTCGTCGAGCCGGTTGAGGAACTCTGGCCTGAAGCTGGCTCGCACGACCTCCATCACCTGCCCGCGGACGGCGTCGCTGTCCTCGCCCTCCGGCTGGTTGACCAGGTATTCGGAGCCGAGATTCGACGTCATCACGATCAGCGTATTGCGGAAGTCCACCGTGCGTCCCTGCCCATCGGTGAGACGGCCGTCGTCCAGCACCTGCAGGAGCACGTTGAAGACGTCCGGGTGAGCCTTCTCGATCTCGTCGAAGAGGATCACCTGGTAGGGCCTGCGCCGGACCGCCTCGGTCAGGGCACCGCCCTCCTCGTAGCCGACATATCCCGGGGGTGCGCCTATCAGCCGGGCCACGGAGTGCTTCTCCATGTATTCCGACATGTCCATGCGCACCATCGCCGTCTCGTCGTCGAACAGGAACTCGGCGAGCGCCTTGGTAAGTTCCGTCTTGCCGACACCGGTTGGGCCGAGGAACATGAACGAGCCGATGGGCCGGTTCGGATCCTGCAGCCCGGCACGGGCCCGCCGCACCGCGGTCGAGACTGCCTCCACCGCCTCCTCCTGGCCGACGACACGTTTGGCAAGCGACTCTTCCATGCGGAGCAGCTTGTCGCGCTCGCCTTCCAGCATCTTGTCGACCGGAATGCCGGTCCAGCGCGACACGATCTGTGCCACATGGTCGGGCATCACCGTTTCCTCGAGCATGATATCGCCGCCCTCCTCGGTGCCCTCGATCTCGGCAAGCGCCTTCTCGAGGTCGGGGATCACCCCATAGGCCAGTTCACCGGCACGCTGGTATTCGCCGGTGCGCTGCGCCTGCGCCAGTTCGGTGCGGGCGTCGTCGAGCTTCTTCTTCATGTCCGCGGCCGACCCGAGCTTGTCCTTCTCGGCCCGCCACCGGGCATCCAGTGCCGACGCCGTCTCCTCGAGATCGGCGAGGTCCTTCTCGAGCTTCTCGAGCCGCTCCTTGGAGGCCTTGTCGGTCTCCTTCTTCAGGGCCTCGCGCTCGATCTTGAGCTGGATGATCCGCCGGTCGAGTTCATCGAGCTCCTCGGGTTTCGAATCGACCTGCATGCGCAGGCGCGATGCCGCCTCGTCGACCAGGTCGATCGCCTTGTCGGGCAGGAACCTGTCCGTGATGTAGCGGTTCGACAGCGTCGCCGCCGCCACCAGCGCCGCATCGCCTATGCGCACGCGGTGATGCTGCTCGTAACGCTCCTTCAGTCCGCGCAGGATCGAGACGGTGTCCTCCACCGTCGGCTCCGACACGAACACCGGCTGGAAGCGCCGGGCGAGCGCGGCATCCTTTTCGACGTGCTTGCGGTATTCGTCGAGGGTGGTTGCGCCGATGCAGTGCAGTTCGCCGCGGGCCAGTGCGGGCTTCAGCAGGTTGGAGGCATCCATTGCCCCGTCGGCCTTGCCGGCGCCGACCAGCGTGTGCATCTCGTCGATGAACAGGATGATTCCGCCCTCCGCGGCCGAGATCTCCTGCAGCACGGCCTTCAGCCGCTCCTCGAACTCGCCGCGATATTTCGCGCCGGCGATCAGCGCGCCCATGTCGAGCGCCAGCAGCGCCTTGTCGCGCAGGCTCTCGGGCACGTCGCCGTTGATGATTCGCAGCGCCAGGCCTTCGGCGATCGCCGTCTTGCCGACGCCCGGTTCGCCGATCAGCACGGGGTTGTTCTTGGTGCGCCGCGACAGCACCTGGATCGTGCGGCGGATCTCGTCGTCACGACCGATCACAGGATCGAGCTTACCCTCGCGCGCGGCCTCCGTCAGGTCGCGGGCATAGCGCTTCAACGCATCGTAGGCGTTCTCGGCCGACGCCGAATCCGCCGTCCTGCCCTTGCGCAGCTCGTTGATCGCCTCGTTGAGGCTGTTGGCCGTGACGCCCGCGTCGCTCAGGATGCGGGAGGTGTCCGAGCTCTTCTCGACCGCCAGGGCAAGCAGCAGCCGCTCGACTGTGACGAAGTTGTCGCCGGCCTTCTTGGCCGCCTCCTCGGCGGTCTTGAAGACGCGCGCGACCTGCGGCGACAGATAGAGCTGGCCCGCACCGCCGCCCTCCACCTTGGGCATCTTGGCAAGCGCCAGTTCCACGGCCTGCAGGGCGTCCTGCGCATGTCCTCCGGCCTTCTGGATCAGCCCGGCCGCCAATCCTTCCGGATCGTCGAGCAGGACCTTCAGGAGATGGTCGGGGGTGAACTGCTGGTGGCCTTCCCGCAAAGCCAGCGCCTGAGCCGACTGGACGAAGCCACGCGAACGTTCGGTATAGTTGTCGAAGTTCATGCTTCCCTCATTTTCCGGCGCGTCGAGCCGACCGAAACAGCGTCGGGTCAACGCCCTGTCTGGAATGCAACCTGATGCAGGCGCCGAAGCCGCCTGCCGTTCTAATATGGTGTTGCGCAATGGCAACAAAAGGGGTCATGGTGCGGCGCAAGATACAAACCGGAATCAGCATTGAGAGGCCGTTCCGTGCCGAACGCGACGATCGACGCCATCTACCGCTATCCAGTTAAGGGGCTGTCGGCGGAACGACTGGAATCCGTCTCGCTCTCACCGGGCGAGGCATTGCCCTTCGACCGCGCCTGGGCAATCGAGAACGGCCCCAGCGGGTTCGACCGCGATCAGCCCTCTCCCTTGCCGAAGATAAAGTTTCTGATGCTCATGAAGAACGAGCGGTTGGCGGCGCTCGAAACGCGGTTCGACGAAGAAACCAGCGAGTTCGAAATCTTCCGGCACGGCAAGCGCGTTGCGGGCGGGAAGCTGGACGAGCCGCTCGGCCGCCAGCTGATCGAGCAGTTCTTCGCCGCCTATTCCGCCGAGGATCTGCGCGGTGCGCCGAAGATCCTGGCGGCGCCGGGCCACACCTTCTCGGATGTCGGCAAGCGCGTCGTCTCCATCGCCAGCATGGCAAGCCTGCGCGACCTCGAACGCGTCGCCGCACAGGCGATCCATCCGTTGCGCTTCAGGGCGAACCTCTATGTCGAGGGTTGGCAGCCCTGGCAGGAGTTCGACTTCGTCGGTCGAGAGATCGAACTCGGGAACGCCGCCGTCGTGAAGGTGCTGGAGCCGATCGTGCGCTGCGCCGCGACCAATGTGGACCCGGAAACCGGAAACCGCGACATGCAGATCCCCCGGCTGCTGTCCGGAGCGTTCGCGCATTCGGATTTCGGCATCTACGCAGAGGTCGTCGAAGGCGGACCGATAGAGACCGGTGCGCCGGTTGTCGTGAGGCCCGACTGATCGGCGGCCATTGCCGGTTCAGGTCGGTCGGAAGGCGCCGATCGGCCGCCTTCCCGAACGGTCACCCGTCTCCCGCGGCGACCAATTTGTCTTCGCCTCCGCCGGCGCTTGCCGAAGCCGCTTCGGCCGGCGCTTCGGCCGGTCCGTCGTGGCCACCCGCACCGTTCGCAGATTTTGCTGCCGGCTTGTCACCGGCCGCTGCATCCGATGCGGGGCTCGCGCGGCGACGACGGCGCTTCGGCGGTGCAGATCCGTTCGGCTGCGCGGCGCCGTCAGCGCCCTCGGCTGCTTCCGGCTTCGCATCGGCTGTGGTCGTGTCGGATGCCTTTGACTCCGGCCGTCGGCTTCTTCCCGATGATTCGCCCTCGTCCGGAGACGTATCGGCCTGCGACGTATTGGCCGTCGCCGCGTTGGCTGAAGGCTGCGGCCGATCGATGGTCGGCTGGGGTTCGCCGTTCGACTGAGGCCGGTAGGACGGCTGCGGGCCATCGCCGCGGTGCTGCTCGGAGCGCTGCTGGCCGCCGGACGGTTCGTCGTCCATATCCGAGTCATCGGCGCCGTTGTAGCGGTGGCGCTGCTGCTGTTCGTTCGGATTCTGCTGCTGCGACTGCGCCTGCGCAGCCGCGATAATCCGGAAATAATGCTCGGCGTGCTGGAAGTAGTTTTCGGCAGCGACATGATCGCCTGCCGATTGCGCATCGCGGGCGAGCTGCATGTACTTTTCGGCGACATGGGAGGCCGTGCCGCGGATCTTCACATCCGGACCGTTGCTCTCATAACTCCGCGACAGCGGGCTCGGACCCCTGCGGCTGCGGCCGCGCACTCTCTTGTTGGATTGTCCAGGTCTCATGGAAAGAAAACCGTCTCCATTTCACACAAATCATAGGGCGTAAGATTGAATCGTCGGCCGGTCTCGCGAACGGGTCCCGTTCGCCGCCTTGCACCGGTCAATCAGGTCGTTTGCGCGTCCTGACGCGTATCGGTCCGTTTTTCAGAGCGGCTCCAGCCGAATACCGAACGCTGTGGGCATGAACTTCCCTGTGTCCGTGGCGTGCCTGCGGCATGCCGATGACGGACTGTCCGGTGAAGTGCGGGAGCCTCCGTTTTTCCCAGGTGCGGTCCGCTGCCCCAGCTCGTCGGAAATGTGCTTCTGCCCCAGGAGCACATCCGGAAGGCCGAACGGCCAAATCATTGCCGTTCCTGAACCGCGTTTGGAAACTAGCGTGTTCGCCCCGGCTTTCCAAGCGCTTTTTCGTCACTGCCGCAAGCGCCACGGCGACGTCGAATTATCGACGAACGGTCAGCGCCCGCTCGATGCCGCCGAGGTCGCACCGAACCGCTGCGACCGCCATTCCGGATCTTTCCGACAACCGCGAGACTGCGGCCGTTTGGCCCATTCCGAGCTCCAGAACCAGCACGCCTCCGGGTGTCAGCATGTCTCTGGCATCCTTGAGGATCTCCCGGTAGGCAACGAGGCCGTCGGGGCCCCCGTCGAGCGCAAGAATCGGATCGTGATCCGCAACGTCGCGCTGGAGCCTGCCGCACTCCTCGCTTTCTATATAGGGAGGGTTGGCGACGATTACATCGTACGGGGATCCGGAGTCCCCGTCGGTCAGGGCCGACAACCAGGATCCGACCACGAAGCGGGCACGGTCGGCGACGCCGTTGGCTTGCGCATTGCGACGAGCGACCTCCACCGCGCCCGGACTGATGTCTACGCCGACGCCGCTCCCCATCGGCAGTTCCCGCAGCAGGGCAACCAGCAGACATCCCGTCCCCGTTCCCAGATCCGCGACCTTCAGCGCTGCATTCCGCCCCGGACCGGCGTCGACGGCCGCTAGCGCGGCTTCGACGACCGTCTCACTGTCCGGTCTCGGCTCGAGCGTGTCGGGCCCGAGCGCGAAGTCGAGCCCCCAGAACTCGCGGTGTCCGAGAATGCGCCCCACCGGTTCCCCGGCCAGGCGCCGCGCGACCAGGTGGTCGATTTGCGAAATCGTCATTGCGTCGAGACTGGATCGCGCCTCGGCGATCATTGCCACGCGGTCGAGGCCGGCGGCATGGGCGACAAGGAGGCGGGCGTCCAGTTCCGGTGTCGCGACGCCTGCCTCGGCAAGTCTGCGGCCGGCCTGGCGAACCATCTCGCCGACGGTTGCGGCGGCGGCCCGTGGCGAAACTTCGATCACGCCGAGGCCTTCGCGCCGTCTTCCGACTCGGCCAGCCGCCGTGCCTGGTCTTCGGTGACCAGCGCATCGATCACTTCTCCCAGCGCCTCGCCGACGATCACCTTGTCGAGCTTGTAGAGCGTCAGGTTGATGCGGTGATCCGTCACGCGACCCTGCGGGAAGTTGTAGGTGCGGATCCGCTCGGACCGGTCGCCGCTGCCGACCTGACCCTTGCGGTCGGCAGCCCGCTCGGAGGCGAGACGCTCTCGCTCGAGTTCGTAGATCTTCGCCCTGAGCAGCTTCAGCGCCTTGGCCTTGTTCTTGTGCTGCGAGCGCTCGTCCTGGACGGCGACGACGATATTGGTCGGCAGGTGCGTGATCCGTACGGCGCTGTCGGTGGTGTTGACGTGCTGGCCGCCGGCGCCCGACGACCGGTAGACGTCGATGCGCAGGTCCCCTTCGTCGAGGTCGACGTCGACATCCTCGGCTTCCGGCAGCACGGCCACGGTCGCGGCCGAGGTATGGATACGGCCGGATGCCTCCGTTTCCGGCACCCGCTGCACCCGATGCACGCCGGACTCGTATTTCAGCTTGGCAAACACCCCCCGCCCCGAGACTTCCGCGATGATCTCGCGATAGCCGCCGCGGTCGGATTCGTTTGCCGACAGGACGCTGATCTTCCAGCCTTCGAGTTCCGCGTAGCGCTGGTACATGCGGAACAGGTCACCGGCGAACAAGGCCGCCTCCTCGCCGCCGGTGCCGGCGCGGATCTCCAGGATCGCGCCCTTCTCGTCGGCCATGTCGCGCGGCAGCAGCAGGATCCGGACCTCCTGTTCGAGGTCCTCCTGCCTTTCCTCGAGCGCCTCGATTTCGGCGGCGGCGAGTTCGGCCATCTCGGCATCGGTGTCGGGTGCCGACAGCACCTCCTCGATGCCGGCGCGCTCCTCGCGCAGCTTCAGGAGGTCGCGACACTTCGCCGCGACCGGCGCGATCTCCGCATGTTCGCGCGACAGGCGCACATAGGCGTCGGCGTCGGGCGAAGAGGACATCTCGTACTCGATGCGTTCGAGCCGGTCCACGAGCGACTGGAGTTTGTCGGCGCTGATCATCTGCCGCTCAGATCTGCACGCCGTGTGACTGCGCGTAGGCGGAAAGTTCCTTGCGAAGCCCGGTGTGCGGCTTGTGGAGTTCCGGCCGGAGCCAGCTCTCCAGGGCGCCGAGATCCAGGCTCAGCACCATCGCCTTGACCGGCCCCACAGCCGCCGGCGCCATCGAGATCGACCGGTAGCCGATGCCCAGCAGCGCCATGGCGCTGAGCGGATCGCCCGCCAGTTCGCCACACAGCGTTACCGGCACGCCTCCCTCTTCGGCGGCCTCGACGATGCGCCGCAGCGCCCTCATCGGCCCGGGCGACAGCGGATCGAAACGCTCGGCCAGCTGCGAATTCGTCCGGTCGATCGCGAACAGGAACTGCATGAGGTCGTTCGACCCGACCGACAGGAAGTCGACGCGTGCCACCAGTTCCTCTAGCTGCCACAGCAGTGACGGAACTTCGACCATGGCGCCGAGCAGGATCTTGTCCGGCACCGCATGGCCGTGGCGTTCCAGATGCCGCCGCTCGCGGTCCACCAGGTCGCGGGCCCGGTCGAACTCGTTCACTTCCGTGATCATCGGGAACATCAGGCGCATCTCGCGCCCGGCGGCGGCATGCAGCAGTCCGCGGATCTGTGTGCGCAACAGTGCCGGTCGGTCGAGCGCCATGCGGATCGCCCGCCAGCCGAGCGCCGGGTTCTCCTCCTGGGTGCTGCGCAGGTAGGGCAGCACCTTGTCGCCCCCGACGTCGAGGGAACGGAAGGTGACCGGCAGGCTGCCGGCTGCGTCGAGGACGGACCGGTAGAGCAGCTGCTGCTCGCGAATCCGCGGCAGCGTCTCCGCCACCATGAACTGGAGTTCCGTGCGGAACAGCCCAATTCCGGCCGCCCCGGCCTCCGCCACATGCGGCAGGTCGACCAGCAGGCCGGCATTGACCAGGATCGAGATCGCCTGGCCGTCCAGCGTGACCGCCGGCGTGTCCTTGAGCTGGCGGTATTGCTCCTGCCGCCGCGCCCGGAACCGCACCTTCTCGACGTAGGCATTCTCTACGTCTGCCGGCGGCCGCACGTGCACCTCGCCGGAGATGCCGTCGACGATGATCGGATCGCCGGTGTTGACGAGGTCGAGGATTCCCTCGACCTGGCCGACGGTGGCAAGTCCCAGAGCACGGGCGACGATCGTCACGTGACTCGTCGGAGCGCCTTCCTCCAGCACCAGTCCGCGCAGCCGCTCCCGGTCGTAGTCGAGGAGTTCCGCCGGTCCCATGTTGCGGGCCACCAGGATCGCGTCCTTGGGTAGCTCGGCGTCCTCCAGGTCGTCCCAGCCGACCAGCTTGCGCAGCAGGCGGTTGGCGAGGTCGTCGAGATCGTGGAGCCTGTCGCGCAGATAGGGATCGGTCTGGCGCAGCATGCGCGCTCGCGTGTCGTTCTGGACGCGTTCGACAGCCGCTTCCGCCGTCAGACCGGTCCTCACGGCCTCGCGGATGCGCTCCGCCCAGCCGCGATCGTAGGCGAACATGCGATAGGCCTCGAGCACCTCGCGGTGCTCGCCGGCCCGCAGGATGTCGGTGCGAGTCAGCAGGTCCTCGACCGAGGTGCGCAGGTCGTCCAGCGCCGCCTCCAGCCGGGCCAGTTCCCTGTCCACGTCCTCGGCAATGAGATTGGTGACCACGAGGCGCGGCTCGTGCAGGACCGCATGGCCGAGCCCGAGCCCCTCCGACAGCGTTCGGCCCGCCAGATGCTGCGGGCGCCGCAGGGCCAGATTCTCGCCCGGCCCGACGAGGGCGTCCAGTTCGTCGCCGGCGATCATCTCCGCCAGCACCATGGCCGTCGTCTGCAGCGCCTCGACCTCTTCCTCCGAGTAGCTGCGCTGCGTCCGGTTCTGGACGACCACGACGCCGAGGGTCTGGCCGCCGCGCAGGACGGGCACGCCGAGGAAGGACTGGTAGATCTCCTCTCCGGTCTCCGGCAGGTAGGCGAAGGCCGGGTGCTCCTGGGCGTTCGGGAGGTTCAGCGGCTCGGCCTTGGAGGCGATGGTGCCGACCAGCCCTTCGCCGAGATTCAGGCTCGACTTGTGGACGGATTCCGGCTTCAGGCCCTCGGTGGCAAACAGCTCCAGCTTCGCATCGCCGCGCAGGACATAGACCGAGCACACCTCCGCCACCATGTTGGAGGCGATGGTCATCACGATCTTGTCGAGTCGTTCCTGCGCGTTGACCGGCTCCGCCATGAGCTCCCGGAGCCTGCGAAGCATAACGCGCGGGCCGCCGATCGAACCCCGCATCTCGATCCCGTATCCTTAGGTACGTTGCCGCATCCTTGCGGCGCGACGCCTCTGTTCCGGCCCGCTCCCAGCACGGGACCACGGTTCCCCGGCGGCATCACCGGGCAATCAGACCCTGCCGCGCTATTGCCTGTCGAGCCCGTATAGCGAATGCAAAGTCCGTACTGCAAGCTCGGTATAGGCGGCGTCGATCAGGATGGAAATCTTGATCTCGGACGTAGTGATCGCCTGGATATTGATGCCTTTTTCGGCCAGCGCCTTGAACATTTGCGCCGCGACGCCTGCGTGACTTCGCATGCCGATGCCGATTACCGACACCTTTACCACGTCCGCGGAGCCGGTCACCTCCTCGTAGGAGATCTCCTCGCGCGCCGACTCGATCACCTCCATGGACCGCTCGAAATCCGTCCGCGGCACGGTGAAGGTCATGTCGGTGTAGCGGCCGTCCGCCGAGACGTTCTGCACGATCACGTCGACATTGACATGTGCATCGGAGAGCCGCCCGAACACGCTGGCCGCGACCCCCGGCTTGTCTGCCACCCGCCGCAGCGTGATCTTCGCCTCGTCCCTGGAGAAGGCGATACCGGTGACGATCTGTTTTTCCACGATCTCGTCCTCGTCGCAAATGAGTGTGCCCGGCGGCAGGCCGCCCGGGCCGGTCTGGGGGGCGTCGGGAGATTCGAAACTGGAGCGCACGAAGGTCCTCACGCCATGCACCATGGCGAGTTCGACGGAGCGCACCTGCAGCACCTTGGCGCCGAGCGAGGCCATTTCCAGCATTTCCTCGAAGGCGACCCGCTCCAGCCGCCGCGCCTTCGGCACGATGCGCGGGTCGGTGGTGTAGACTCCGTCGACATCGGTATAGATGTCGCAGCGGTCCGCTTTGAGCGCCGCCGCCACCGCCACCGCGCTGGTGTCAGAACCACCGCGTCCGAGCGTCGCGATCCGGTTGTCCGGCGCAATGCCCTGGAAGCCGGCGATCACCGCCACCTGGCCCTGGGCGAAGCGGTCGATCAGGATCTCGCTGGGAATCTCCTTGATCCGGGCGGCGCCGTGGGCGGTATCCGTGCGGATCGGAATCTGCCAGCCGAGCCATGAGCGGGCCGGAACCTCCATTTCCTGCAGCACGATCGCCAGCAGGCCGCTGGTGATCTGCTCTCCGGCCGCCACCACGGTGTCGTACTCGCGCGCGTCGTGCAGGGCGGAAGCCTCGCGCGTCCACGCGACCAGCTGGTTGGTGAACCCCGCCATCGCCGAGACCACGACGGCCACCTCGTTGCCGGCATCGAACTCCCGCTTGACGTGGCGCGCCACGTTGCGGATTCGGTCGAGGTCGGCGACGGAGGTTCCGCCGAATTTCATCACGATGCGGGCCATAAGGGTCTCTGGGCCGGTGCCGGTCGCAAAAACGCGGCGAACATCGTCCGCCGCGAGCGATCTAGATACTGGTTCGCTCCCACAGGCGCAACTGGCTGGCACGACCATGCCGGAACCAGGATCGGCGGCAGTGGTGGTCCAACAATGGGGCGGACATGAGGCCCGGGGCGATCGCCCTGCCCTCAGTACACCTCGGGCACGTACAGGTTGTCCGGCAGCACCTTGCGCTCGTAGTCCGGATTGAACTTCCGGTCGGGCAGCTCGACGTGCTCGTGCGGCACCTCGCCGTAGGGGATTTGCTGCAGCAGATGGTGGATGCAGTTGAGGCGGGCGCGCTTCTTGTCGTTGCCTTCGACGATATACCACGGCGCCTCGGGGATGTTGGTGCGCTCGAACGTCTCCTCCTTCGCCTTGGTGTAGGCCTCCCAGCGGATCCGCGACTGCAGGTCCATCGGGCTGAGCTTCCACTGCTTGATCGGGTCATGGATGCGCATCAGGAAGCGCAATTGCTGCTCGTGGTCGGTGATCGAGAACCAGTACTTGATCAGCTTGATGCCGGAGCGCACCAGCATGCGCTCGAATTCCGGCACGTCGTGGAAGAACTGCTGGACCTGGTCCTCGTCGGCGAAGCCCATCACCCGTTCGACGCCGGAGCGGTTGTACCAGGAGCGGTCGAACAGCACCATTTCGCCGGCCGCCGGCAGGTGCGGCACGTAGCGCTGGAAATACCACTGCGACTTCTCGCGATCGCTCGGCGCGGGAAGCGCGACCACCCTGGCGACGCGCGGATTGAGCCGCTGGGTGATGCGCTTGATGACGCCGCCCTTGCCGGCGGCGTCGCGGCCCTCGAAGATCACCACCATCTTGTAGCCGGTGTGCTGGACCCAGTCCTGCGCCTTCACCAGTTCGGCCTGCAGACGGATCAGCTCCCTGAAATAGACGCGGCGGTCGATCTCCGAGCTGTGGCGCAGATCCTTGATCTTCGACAGGTCTTCTCCCAGGTGGGCGCCGTACAGACGTTCGTCGTCGAGTTCCAGTTCGAGTTCCTCGTCCATCGAATCCTCGAATTCCGCCTCGACCCAGGTCTGCTGCTTTCGATTGCGCGTCTTGTCGTCCATGGCACCTTTCCAGTCCGGTTCCGGCCAGCGGTCCGGTTCAACGGCGAATCGGCAAACTATAACGGCTCTTTGACAATGATATATCCGCGGACGGGGGTATGTCCGGGCGGCGAGAACCGGCGGAATAAGGCATGCCGGCGCAGACGCGCACTTGACACGATATGCCGGTTGCAGGACGCCTAGCACATGAGCCAGTCACCCAGATCGCCTGCCGGCACCGTCGATGCCGACGAGGTCGCCCGCTTCTCCGCGCTCGCCGCCGAGTGGTGGAACCCCGCCGGCAAGTTCGGCGTCCTGCACAAGTTCAATCCGGTCCGCCTCGACTACATCCGCGACCACGTCTGTGCCCGGTTTGGCCGCGACCCGTCGAGTTCGCGCAGCCTCGAGGGGCTGCGGATGCTCGACATCGGCTGCGGCGGCGGGCTGCTCAGCGAACCGCTGGCCCGGCTCGGCGCCGAGGTCGTCGGCGTCGATCCTTCCGAGAAGAACATCGGAACAGCACGCGTTCATGCGGACGGATCCGGCGTCCCGGTCGACTACCGCTGCACCACCGCCGAGGCGCTCGCCCAAGCCGGCGAGACCTTCGACGTCGTCCTCAACATGGAGGTGGTGGAGCACGTCGCCGACATCGGCCTGTTCCTGTCGGAATGCGCCGCGATGGTGCGGCCCGGCGGGCTGATGTTCGTCGCCACCATCAACCGGACGATGAAGGCCTATGCGCTAGCCATCGTCGGAGCGGAATACGTGCTCGGCTGGCTGCCGCGCGGCACCCACCAGTGGGACAAGTTCGTCACGCCGGGCGAACTGGAGGAGCATCTCGCAGCCGGCGGCATGGCGATCGCCGATCGCAGCGGCGTCGTCTACTCGCCGCTCGCCGACGAATGGCGGCTGTCGCGGGACATGGACGTCAACTACATGCTGCTGGCGGAGAAGCCGGACGACTGAGGAGCGACCGCGGCACGGGCCGCCCTCGAGAGGGCGCGTCGCACCTCCTCAGGATGAGGCCGGAACTTTCTGCGGGCCCCACGCCACGGCAAGCCTCATGATCAGGAGCGCTCGACCGAGCGCGACTCGAACCATCCGCCTCCGGCACGTATCGGCCGCGATATCCGGAAACCGGCGACCGCCGGTCAGTTCTTCTCTTCCGGCAGGATCGGCAGCGGGTGCACCTCGACGCCGTCCTCGATAAGCGACCGGGCATCCTCCAGGCTGGCCTCGCCGTAGATCGACCGCCGTTCGGCTTCCTCGTAGTGGATCTTGCGCGCTTCCTCCGGGAACCGGTTGCCGACATATTCCGAGTTCTCGACGACATGCTGCTTGAGGCGGCGCAGCGTCTCGATCATCTGCGCATTCGCCGGCGCCGAGGCCGCCATCGGCACCTGCGCCTTGTCCCGGCTCACGGCCGGCGCCTCGTCCCGGATTGCAACCGAAGGCGCCATCAGGGCCTTCTCGATGTCGGAGGAACCGCATATGGGACACAGAACCTCGCCGGACGCCTTCTGCGAATCGAACGTCGAGGAGTCGCGGAACCAGCCTTCGAATTCGTGCTCGTCCGCGCAGACTAGCGAATAGCGGATCATGAAGCGCGTCGCTCCGCCTCGACGACCGGCGGCTGGAAGCTGCGGTCGTGGGTGAGCGAGGGCACGCGCTGGCGGGCCTCGCCGACGCTCGCCATGTCGATCTCGGCAACGATCACTTCCGGCTCGGTGCCGGCCTCGGCGAGAATCTCGCCCCACGGGGAGACGATCATCGAGTGGCCGTAGGTCGAGCGGCCGTTCTCGTGCAGGCCGCCCTGTGCGGCGGTGATGACGAAGGCGCCGTTCTCGATCGCCCGGGCGCGCTGGAAGACGTGCCAGTGCGCTTCGCCCGTCGTCTTCGTGAAGGCGGCCGGCGCCGTCAGCACCGTTGCGCCCGCCTTCGCAAGCGCCCGGTAGAGATAGGGGAAGCGGATGTCGTAGCATACCGTGAGGCCGACGCGCGCCCACGGCAGGTCGGCGACCACCGCCGTGGTGCCCGGCCGATAGGTGCGGGATTCCCGGTAGGTCTCGCCGTTGGGCAGGTCGACGTCGAACATATGGATCTTGTCGTAGCGCGCGGCGATCTCTCCCGAAGGCGCGATCATGAAGGCGCGATTGGCGGCCTGGGTGTCGGACAGGCGGATCGCCAGCGAGCCGACATGCAGCCAGATGCCGAGTTCCCTGGCCTGCGCGCGCAGCCTCGCCAGAACCCGGTCACCGGCCTCGTCGGTAATCGATTCGAACAGTTTGCGCCGGTCGAGCTCCATTATTCCGGTCTGTTCCGGAGTCTGGACGTAGTCGGCGCCCTGCCGGGCGGCCTCGGCCACCAGCGCGACGACCGCTTCGAGGTTGCGGTCGACCGACCGCGTTCCCTGAAGCTGTACGCAGGCGGCGGTGAAACGTGGCGACTCGGTCATTTCGGTGTCTCCAGGGGCGGCCGTGCCGGCTCGCTCGTCAGGCGGCGAGCAGCGTGTCGAGCTTACCCTGTCGCTCCAGGGCGTGAAGGTCATCGGAGCCGCCGACATGCGTGTCGCCGATGAAGATCTGCGGCACAGTATAGCGGCCCCCCGCCTTCTGCGTCATCTCCGCCCTGACCTGTGGATCGCCGGCGTCGATTTCGTCGTATTCGACGCCTTTGCTGCTCAGCAGCCGCTTTGCGGCGATGCAGTAGGGACAGAAGCGCGTCGTGTAGATCGTTACATTGGCCATATTCGGGTTCCTGGCCGGTCGCGGCCATTGAACGGGGATGCTTCGGCACCGGATTGTCCCGGAAGACACCGTTTTCGCGTCATATATGGCGGTTCATACCGGTGCAGCAACCCTGGCGAAGACCAGCACGTCGACGCCGGCCGCTCCGGCGCGCAGGCACGCCCGCGCGCAGGCATTGGCCGTCGCCCCGGTGGTCAGCACGTCGTCGACCAGCACCACGCGACGCCCTTCGACCAGCGGCCGCGCCTCCACGGCCACCCTGAAAGCCCCCGCCACGTTGCGCCGTCGCTCCGCCGCGCTCAGCCCGACCTGGTGACGCGTGGATTTGACCCGCTGCACCGCCATCGGCTGGTAGTCGCATCCCGCCAGACCCGCGATGCGTCCCGCCAGCGCCGCCGCCTGGTTGAACCGGCGGCCGAAGAGCCGCCGCCGGTGCAACGGGATCGGCACCACCACGTCGCAGGTCTCCAGGAGCTCCTGTCCGCTTCGCACCATCAGTCCCGCCATCAGGCCGGCAAGCTCCATTCGGTCCTGGAACTTCAGCGACCGGACCAGCGCCCGGGCCGGGCCGTCGTAGCGCGCCACGGCACGGGCCCGCCCGAAATCCGGCGGATCGGCGATTGCCGCCGGACTGGTTACGGCCTCGCCGGGATCATAGGGAAACGGCGTACCGAGACGCTGGCAGACCGGCGCGGCAATGAAGTCGACCCCTGACCAGCAGGCACCGCACAGGCCGTGACCGGTGCCCGGCGTGCCGCACGCCGCGCAGCGCTGCGGCAGCACCAGGTCGATCAGTCGGCGCGCCCCGTCCCGGGTACGGTCGAGCACGCTCCGGCTGTTCGCCAGAGGAATTCGGTAATCCGGTTCGCGCGCCGTCACCGCCATCGCCTGTTTCCCCTGCGTAAGGGTCGGGCCTCGCGGAGAATTGGTCAAGCGATCGCTGCACCGGGCTTTGACCCCGGCGGTGCGCGAGGTCATATGTCGGGTCATGGTGAGCAACCCGCCCCCGCGTCCCGATCGGCCCGGCGACGTGCACAGGCTGTTTGACCGGGACCTGATCCGTTCGCGCCGGGCCCGGATGGCCTCGCGTCTGCCCGAGGCGGATTTCCTGCTGGAGGAGGCTTCGAACGGCCTTGCCGACCGCCTGGCCGCGGTGTCCCGCCACTTCCCGCTGGCCCTCGACCTTGGATCCCATGACGGCCGGCTCGCCAGGGCTGCCGCGGCAAGCGGCAAGGTCGGCGCGCTGGTCAGTTCGGAAAGCTGCCTGCCGCTGCTCGATCGGCTTGCCGGCGTCCGCGTGGCGGCCGACGAGGAGGCGCTGCCGTTTGCCGACGAGAGCCTGGACCTGGTGCTGTCCGGCCTGTCGCTGCAATGGGTCAATGACCTTCCCGGCGCCCTCGTCCAGATCCGGCGCGCGCTGCGGCCAGACGGCCTGTTCCTCGGTGCGCTGCTCGGCGGCGACAGCCTGAAGGAGCTGCGCGGCGTCCTGGTCGAGGCCGAAAGCACCGTGTCGGGCGGCATCAGTCCCCGCGTCGCGCCTTTCGTGGAGATCCGCGACGCCGGCGCCCTGCTGCAGCGGGCGGGGTTCGCCCTGCCCGTCGTCGATTCCGATACGTTGACGGTGCGCTACGGCAATCCGCTGAGGCTGCTCGACGACCTCAGGCTCATGGGCTGGTCGAACGCGCTGATCGAGCGCAGCCGCAGTCCGCTGCGGCGCGACGTCCTGTTCCGGGCGATGGACCTCTACGCGCAGCGCCACGCCGATCCCGACGGTCGGGTCCGGGCGACCTTCGAGGTGATCTACCTGTCGGGCTGGGCCCCAGACCCCAGCCAGCAGAAGCCGCTGCGGCCGGGCAGTGCCCGGATGCGCCTCGCCGATGCGCTCGGCACCAGCGAACACTCTACCGGGGAAAGCCCCTCCGGCTCCGGGGCCCCGCGCAAGGACTAGCTATGGCTACAGGAGGTCCCGGAGCATCGGGATCAGCGGAATGTCGGCCGGCGGCATCGGATAGTCGCCGAGCCGCAGCGGCCTGACCCAGGCGAGTTCCTGGCCTTCCAGCGCCCGCACCTCGCCGTTCCAGCGGCGGCAGACGTAGAGCGGCATCAGCAGGTGGAAGGCCTCGTAGCCGTGGCTCGCGAAGGTCAGCGGCGCCAGACAGGAATCGTGCACCTGGATCCCGAGTTCCTCGGCGAGTTCGCGGATCAGCGCGTCTTCGGGCCGCTCGCCGGTCTCCACCTTGCCGCCGGGAAACTCCCACAGGCCGGCCATCGGCTTGCCCTCGGGGCGGCGTGCGAGCAGCACGCGGCCGTCGACGTCGATCAGCGCCACGGCGGCGACCAGCAGGAGCGGCCGCCCCGGCGACGAGGGCCCGGCACCGGCCAAGCGTCAGCTCCGATAGTCGGCGTTGATCGAGATGTAGTCGTGGGTCAGGTCGCAGGTCCACACCCGCGCGCTGCCCTCGCCGATGCCGAGGTCGACCCTGAGGTCGATTTCCCGCTGCTTCATGTAGTCGGTAGCGATTTCCTCGTCGTAGAGGGGGTCGCGTTCGCCGTCGAGGGCCACGCGGATCTCTCCGAACCAGATCGACAACCTGTCGCGATCGGCCGGTTCGCCGGCCTTGCCGACGGCCATCACCACCCGGCCCCAGTTGGCGTCCTCGCCGGCGATCGCCGTCTTGACCAGCGGCGAATTGGCGATCGCCATGGCGATGCGCTTCGCCGAGCGGTTGTTCTCGGCGCCCTCTACGGAGACCGTCACGAACTTGCTCGCCCCTTCGCCGTCGCGCGCCAGCAGCTTGGCAAGCTGTCGCATCACGCGGGCCAGCGCGCGCCGGAACGGCTTCAGCCGTTCATCGTCGACGGTATCGATCCTCGGCGCACCGCGATCCGCGGCCTTCCCCGTGGCGAAGAGCAGCACCGTGTCGCTGGTCGAAGTGTCCCCGTCGACGGTCACCGCGTTGAACGACTTCTCGGCCGCGCGCCGCAACATCGCCTGCAGAACCGGCGCGGCGATCGGCGCGTCGGTGAACAGGAAGCCGAGCATCGTCGCCATGTCGGGGGCGATCATGCCCGATCCCTTGGCGATCCCGTTGATCGTCACCTCGGTGCCACCCAGATCGGCGGTTATCGACGCGTATTTCGGGAAGGTGTCGGTCGTCATGATCGACTTCGCCGCCTCGGCGAAACCACCCGCGGCGGCCTTCTTGGCCATGTCGGCGAGCACCGCCTCGAAGGGCCCGGGGTCGAGCGGCTCCCCGATCACGCCGGTGGACGCCAGGAAGACCTCGTCGGCAGAGCAGCCGACCGCGGCGGCAGCCAGGGCGGCGGTCTTCTCCACCGCCTGCCGGCCGCGCATGCCGGTGAAGGCGTTGGCATTCCCGGAATTGACGACCAGCGCCCTCGCCGTGCCGCCTGGAAGGTGCTCGCGGCACCAGTCGACCGGTGCCGACGGGCAGCGCGAGCGCGTCAGCACGCCCGCCACCGTCGTTCCGGGATCCAACACCGCCAGCATGACATCCTTGCGGCCGGCATAGCGGATGCCGGCCTCCGCGGCGATCAACCGCACGCCCTCGATATCCGGCATCTCCGGCATGACTGCCGGCGCCAGCGGCGAAACCTTGCCGGCCATCAGGTTGTCCCCCGCGAAAGCCGCGCCCGGGTCCGGCTACTCGGACGCGGGCTCGGCGCCTTCCGTGGCTTCGTCATTCTTCTTCTTGCCCGCTTTCGTCTTGCTCTTCTTGCCCTTGTCCTTGCCGTCGGTTTCGGCGGCCGGCTCGTAGAGCTTCTCGACGTCGGCGGTTTCCCGCAGGGACATGATGATGTCGCGCTGCCGCTGGCGAGCGACCATCTCGTAGAGCTCGCCTTCCACCTCGTCGAAGCCGGGCTTGTTGCGCTTGCCCTCGGTCTTGATGATGTGCCAGCCGAAATCCGACTTCACCGGCTCGGAGATCTGGCCGGGCTCCAGCGCGAAGGCCGCTTCGGCGAATTCCGGGACCATCTCTTCCTTGGTGAACCAGCCGAGTTCGCCGCCCTCCTTGCCGGAGCCGGGATCCTTCGACTTCTCCCTGGCCAGCGCCGCGAAGTCGCCGCCCTCGTCGAGCTGCTTCTTGATCTCCTTGGCCTCGTCCTCGGTCTCCACCAGGATGTGGCGGGCGCGAACGCGCTCCTGCTCGGGCACCTCCTTGATGACCTCGTCGTAGAGCTTCCTGGCCTCGTCCTCGGTGGCCGCCGCCATGCCCTCGTCGTTGAGGTACTTTTCCATCAGGTTGCGGTCGACCATGTAGTCCATGCGCTTCTGGAAGGCCGGGTCGTCGGCCACGCCGGCCTTGCGCGCGGCCTCGGACACGATCATCAGGTCGGTGAGGTAGGTGACCAGGTAGTCCCTGCGTTCGGCCTCCGACAGGTCGGGAATGGACTCCCCGATATCCTGCTCGGCGATCGCCAGGTCGCCTTCGGTGATGACCTTGCCGTTGATCCTGGCGACGGCCGTGTTGCCGGCTGCCATGTCCCCGGCGCCTTCGGGAGCTGCCGTTTCCGGGGCAGCCGCTTCCGCCGCGGCGCCGTCCTGGGTGGTGGTGTCCTGGGTCGTGGTGTCCTGGGCAAGCGCCGGCGCGGCGGCGACGAGAATGGCGATCAGGCCGCCCGCGAAAAGGCGCGTCGACGACGAAAGACGATAGAACTTCATGAGCCGGTATTCCGTGTGCTGGAGTGTCGGCGCACCGGGCGCGTATCGCACCGGCGCTGGAGGTCCGCACGGGGGCCGGGTCGCAGGCCCGGCGGACACCGGCGCCAAGCTTGCGCAATCCGGTCGCGTTGACAAGGCGAAATCCGACTCTTATCTCAGCGCATTGTAGCCGCTCGGCTGCGGTGAACAACGGCGTTAATCGGCCCTCCGGGCGTTTCCGGCGCGGCCGGCACCACGTACCGCCTGTCGCATGGCGGCGCACCCCATACAAAGGCTCACCTCGCGTTCCGCGGGCGCAAGCCGGAGAGACGACACGCATGATCGGCCTCGGCAGCATCGCCAGCAAGATTTTCGGCTCCGCCAACGACCGGAAGGTCAAGTCCTATCAATCCCAGGTCGACGCGATCAACGCGCTGGAGCCCGAGATGGAGCGGCTGAGCGACGAGCAACTGCGCGCCCGCACCGCCGAATTCCGCCAGCAGCTCGCCGGCGGCGCGACCGTGGACGAGCTTCTCGTGCCGGCCTTCGCGACCGTACGGGAAGCCGCCAAGCGGACCCTCCATCAGCGCCATTTCGACGTGCAGCTGATCGGCGGCATGGTCCTGCACGGCGGCAACATCGCCGAGATGAAGACCGGCGAGGGCAAGACGCTTGTCGCCACCCTGGCGGTCTACCTCAACGCCTTGGAAGGCAAGGGTGTCCATGTCGTCACCGTCAACGACTACCTGGCCCAGCGCGACGCCGAGTGGATGGGCGAGGTCTACAAGTTTCTCGACCTGACGGTGGGCTGCATCACCCACGGCATCGACGACGAGGAACGCCGGCGCCAGTACGCCTGCGACGTCACCTACGGCACCAACAACGAGCTCGGCTTCGACTACCTGCGCGACAACATGAAGTACGAGCTGAACCAGATGGTCCAGCGCGGTCACAATTTCGCGATCGTCGACGAGGTCGACTCCATCCTGATCGACGAGGCGCGCACGCCGCTGATCATCTCCGGCCCGGTCGAGGACCGCTCCGAGCTGTACAACAACATCGACGTGCTGATTCCCTCGCTGCAGCCGGAACATTTCGACGTCGACGAGAAGCAGCGCTCGGCGACGCTGACCGAGGCCGGCACCGAGTTCATCGAGGAGAAGCTCAAGGAGGTCGGCCTGCTGACCCAGGGCTCGCTCTACGACGTGGAGAACGTGACGCTGGTCCACCACGTCAACCAGGCGGTGCGCGCCCACAAGCTGTTCCAGCGCGACAAGGACTACATCGTCAAGAACGGCGGCGTCGTCATCATCGACGAGTTCACCGGCCGCATGATGGAGGGCCGGCGTTATTCGGAGGGCCTGCACCAGGCGCTCGAGGCGAAGGAGCACGTGCAGATCCAGCCGGAGAACGTCACCCTCGCCTCGATCACCTTCCAGAACTATTTCCGGCTCTACGACAAGCTCGCCGGCATGACCGGCACGGCCGCCACCGAGGCCGACGAGTTCATGGACATCTACGGCCTCGAGGTCATCGAGGTGCCGACCAACGTCGCGGTCGCGCGCATCGACGACGACGACGAGGTCTACCGCACCACCAAGGAAAAGTACGACGCCATCCTCGAGCTGATCGGCGACTGCAAGAAGCGCGGTCAGCCGGTGCTGGTCGGCACCACGTCGATCGAGAAGTCCGAGCAGCTCGCCGAGCTGCTCAAGAACAACGGCTACCGCCAGAAGGACTTCACCGATCCCGACGCCTTCAAGCCGCTCTACGACGGCGACCAGGGCACCGACAGCGAGAAGGTCTTCGCGGTGCTGAACGCCCGCTACCACGAGCAGGAAGCCTACATCATCGCCCAGGCCGGCGTGCCCGGCGCCATCACCATCGCCACCAACATGGCCGGCCGCGGCACCGACATCCAGCTCGGCGGCAACGCCGACATGCGCATCCGCCACGAGCTGGAGGGCATGGAGGAGGGACCCGAGCGCGAGGCGGCCGAGAAGAAGATCCGCGACGAGGTCGAGGCGCTCAAGACCATCGCCAAGGATGCCGGCGGGCTCTACGTGCTGGCCACCGAGCGGCACGAGAGCCGGCGCATCGACAACCAGCTTCGCGGCCGGTCCGGCCGCCAGGGCGACCCCGGCCACTCGAAGTTCTTCCTGTCGCTGCAGGACGACCTGATGCGCATCTTCGGCTCCGACCGCATGGACGGCATGCTGCAGAAGCTCGGCCTGCAGGAGGGCGAGGCGATCGTCCATCCGTGGATCAACAAGGCGCTGGAGAAGGCGCAGTCGAAGGTCGAGGCGCGCAACTTCGACATCCGCAAGAACCTGCTGAAGTTCGACAACGTGATGAACGATCAGCGCAAGGTGATCTTCGAGCAGCGCATCGAGCTGATGTCCGGCGAGGACATCACCGAGACCGTCGCCGACATGCGCCACCAGGTCGTCGACGAACTCGTCACAACCCATATCCCCGAGAAGGCCTATGCCGAACAGTGGGATACCGAGGGCCTGAAGGCGAAGGTGCAGGAGCACCTCAACCTCGACCTGCCCGTCGACGAGTGGGCGAAGGAAGAGGGGATCGCCGACGAGGAGATCCGCGAGCGCCTGACGAAGGCGGCCGACGAGCGGTTCGCCCGCAAGGTCGCCGACTTCTCGCCGAGCGTCATGCGCCAGATCGAGAAGGCGGTGTTGCTGCAGACCCTCGACCATCTCTGGCGCGAGCACCTGGTCACGCTCGACCACCTGCGCCAGGTCGTCGGCTTCCGCGGCTACGCCCAGCGCGACCCGCTCAACGAGTACAAGACCGAAGCCTTCACGCTTTTCGAGCAGATGCTCGACCGGCTGCGCGAGGTCGTTACCGGCCAGATGATGCGGGTCGAACTGGTGCGCGAGGCACCCGAGCCCGAACCGCTGCCGCAGATGGAGGCCCACCATCTCGACCCGGCCACCGGCGAGGACGAGATGGCGATGGCCGGCCCGGAAATGGCGATGGCCGGCGGCGGTGCTACCGCCACCCTCGCGCCACCGGTCAGGAAGAGCGAGCGCAATCCGAACGATCCCTCGACCTGGGGCAAGGTCGGCCGCAACGAGCCCTGCCCCTGCGGCTCCGGCAAGAAGTTCAAGCACTGCCACGGCCGCTTCGGCTGAGGGCGCCGGCCCCCGCATGTTGTCCCGGCACTCAATTCCGGGTGGCACGCAATTCCGGGTGGCACGCGGGGCACGGTTTGCGGGTATAGTTCCGAGCGTCGCTGCCGGCGCGTGTGCCGGCGGCGAGACCGATTGGCCGGCAGCCCATGAACGATCAACCCAAGCCTTCCTCGCTTCCCGACATCTACTGCTCCGAGGTGGACGTCCAGGGGCTGTCCGACTGGCTGATCAGCCAGGCGTTCGACGACCCGGACGTCGTCGAGGTCTTCGTCGGCCTCTGCGAGCGGCTGCGTGACATCGGCGTGCAGGTCGACCGCGCCAATCTGGCCTGGCCGACGCTGCATCCGCTGTTCGACGCCGAATCCGTCATCTGGTATCCACAGACCGGCGCCGTGCTCGAGACCCTGCCGCACGGCAGCGATCGCTCCGACGACTGGAAGAAGAGCCCGCTCAAATACGCGGTGGAGGCCAATCTCGACATGCTGCGCCGGCGCCTCGCCGGGCCAGAGGCGCAGGCCGATTTCCCTATCCTGCAGCGTCTCGCCGACGAAGGGATGACGGACTACCTGCTGTTTGCCACGCGCTACTCGATCCCCCGCGTCACCGAGAACGGCGATCCGGGCGGCGTGCTGGTGAGCTGGGCGACGAAGCGCCCCGGCGGCTTCACCGACCGCGAGTTCGCGACGCTGAAACGCCTGCAGGGGCGGCTTGCGATCGCCACCAAGACGATGGTCCTGAGCCGCATCACGCGCAACGTAGCCGACGCCTATCTCGGCCGTGTCGCCGCCCGGCGTGTGCTCTCTGGCCAGATCCGGCACGGCGACGGCGAGGTGATCGAGGCCGTCGTCTGGTACTCGGACCTGCGCAATTCGACGAAACTCGCGGAAATGATGCCGGAAGGCCGGTACATGGACCTGCTCAACCGGTATTTCGAGTGCGTCGCCGGGGCAGCGCTCGACCGTGGCGGCGAGGTGCTGGACTTCATCGGCGACGCGGTTCTGGCGATCTTTCCGCTCGATCCCGCCCTGGAGCCCGCCGAGCGCGTCGGCGGCGCGATCACGAGGGCCTGCGAGGCGATCACGGAGGCGGACGCGCGCCGCCGGCGGATGCTGGAGGTCGACCCCGGCCTGCCGCTCGATTTCGGCATCGGCGTCGACTCGGGACGGCTGATGTTCGGCAATATCGGCGTGCCGGACCGCATGACGTTCTCCGTGATCGGGCCCACCGTCAACCAGGTGGCGCGGATCGAGAAGTACACCAAGGAACTGGACGTGCTGGCGCTGGCCACGGAAGCGATCGCCCTCGAGGCGCCGCACCGCTGGCGCCCGGTCGGCGCCCACGACCTGGTCGGCTTGTCGCATTCCATCGAGCTGTTTGCCTGGCGGGACGACGCGGCTGCCGGCCTCAGCCCCGCGGCCGTCACGGGACGATGACCCCTGCGCGGGCGCCATACGATTGAACCTGGACCCCGATTGTGCGTTCTGGTTCCGTCACGTCCCGCTGGGAACCGTCCATGGCCGATCGTCGTCTTCTCGTCGTTGTCAATCCCGGTGCCTCCCGGGCCGAAACCGAACTCGCCCCGGCGATCGGCGCGCTCGCTGCCGCCGGTTTCGAGATCGACCTCAGGCGATCCAGGCGCTCCGAAGACCTCGGCGCCCTGATCGTCGAGGGCGCCCGCTCCTGCGACGCGGTTCTGGTCGGCGGCGGCGACGGCACCGTCAACGGCGCGCTCGGCGCCCTGATCGAGGCCGGCAAGCCGGTGGGGATCCTGCCGCTGGGAACCGCCAACGACCTGGCGCTGACGCTAGGCATACCGGCCGACGCCGAGGGTGCCGCCGGCGTCGTCGCGGCCGGCCGCACGCGCCGCATCGACATCGCCCGCGCCAACGGCCGACCCTTCGCCAACGCCGCCTCGGTCGGCCTTGGGGTCGAGATCGCGCTGCACCAGGATTCGGAGCGCAAACAGAACTGGCGCGTGCTCAGCTACCTGCTCACCACCATCGAGGTGCTCGGCGAGGCCGAGCGCTTCCGCGCCACGATCGAGTGCGACAATCGCCGCTTCGAGGTCGAGACCTATCAGATCGCAGTCGGCAACGGCGTCTTCTACGGCGGCGGCATGCGCGTCGCCGAGGACGCGGCGATCGACGACGGCATGCTCGACGTCTACGCCATCGAGGCGGAGACAATCGGCGAACTGATGACGCTGGCCCCCGCGCTGCGCGCGGGAACCCAGATCCACAGCGACTGCGTCACCGCCCTGCGCTGCCGGTCCGTGCGCATCGAGACCGATCAGCCGCTGTCGGTGAACACCGACGGCGAGGTAACCACGAAGACCCCGCTGGAGATCACCGTCGACCCCGCCGCCCTCGATATCTTCGCCCCGCCCCCGGCCGCATAGCCCAGCTCCATCCGGGCTACGGGTGGCAGATACCATCGCCATCCCCCGCAGCGACCGCCGCTGCTGGGCCCCGGGTCAAGCCCGGGGCGTAGGCTGCGGAACTGGCAAATGCCCCGCCCCACCCAAGGCATACGTCCCGCCCCCCGAGCCGGGACCCAGCGCAACACTCCGGCGCAGCCGCTGAATTGGGGCGCGTCAGCGCCCGTCCCGACAGACCGGCAGCAGGTGCGGCAATCGCCGCGCTGGGCCCCGGATCAAGCCCGGGGCGTAGGTCTGTCGTGGGGCAAGGCCCCTGCCCAACACGCGGCTTACGTCCCGGGCTTGACCCGGGACCCAGCGTAACGACCCGCCGAAGGCGCCGCCTACGTAGCCCGGATGGAGCGCAAGCGAAATCCGGGAACGGCGGTGCGGTCGTCCCCTACCCGAGAGTGCCTCCGGCGCAGCCCCCGGATTACGCTGCCGCTTCATCCGGGCTACGTGCTAGGCCCAGAACACTCCCAACCCCGCCGCCTGCGGACAGGCCCGGGGCGCGGCTGCGGTATGGCCAATCTAATACGACATATCTCAGCCGTCATGCCCGGCCTTGTGCCGGGCATCCACGGACAGCGGTCACCGCGGAGAAGACGTGGATGGCCGGGACAGGCCCGGCCATGACGCCCAAGGCAGATGCGGTAGTCGGCGCGGACTGTCGATTTCCGTAGGCCTGCCAGTCCCTTACCAGAATCCCGCCGACAATTTTATTCACACTCTCCAGAACGCGCGTATGCTCATGCCATCTCTCCCATGCGGGGGCGTGTCCGGATCCGACACGGACCACGCGGGAGGGAGCGGCGCCTCCAGCAGGCCGTGCATGTCGGCACGCCGGCTCGGGGAGGCTCCCGGATCGCCCGTCCGTACTAAGGCGGGCCGCCCAAGCGGGCCTTGAGGCGGGATCAGTCCGGCCGTCCGAGGGAGTTCCACGGGGACCGTGGCGCAGGAGGCCAAGCCTCCTGGCAGCGCACCCCGGGGGCTCTTTAGGGCGCGAGCCGTTCGCCCCCGCCGGAGCGCGATCCGGACTTGGCCTTAACCGCCGCGGCGGGCGCTCGGACGAGCGCCACCACTAAACACCTAGCAAGGCACTCCTTCGAGCGCCCGCGCCCCGCATGCCCTGATCTGCGAACCCTTCGGGTTCGCGGGCGTTATCTGCTATGGATGCGCCAGTCGCGCCTTCCAGCCTGCCCACCGGACGTTCCCCCGCAATGACTGTCGACCAGATCTTCCTGTTCTCGCTCTTCGTCGCCGTGTTCGCGCTGATGCTGTGGGGGCGGTTCCGCTACGACCTCGTCGCCTTCGCGGCGCTGCTGGTCGCCATCATCTACGGGGCGGTGCCGAAGGACGCCGCGTTCTCCGGCTTCGGCCATCCGGCCACCATCATCGTGGCGCTGGTGCTGGTGGTGTCGCGCGGCCTGATCAATTCGGGTGCGATCGACCTCGTCATGAAGTTCCTCTCCAACGGCGGCCAGAGCGTCGGCCGGCACATCGCCAAGCTCGCCGGCATCGGCGCCATCCTGTCTGCATTCATGAACAACGTCGCCGCGCTCGCCCTGCTGATGCCGGTCGACATCCAGGCGGCCGCCAAGGCCAACCGCAGCCCGGCGGTGACCCTGATGCCGCTGTCCTTCGCCACCATCCTCGGCGGCCTGATCACCCTGATCGGCACGCCGCCGAACATCATCATCGCCTCGTTCCGGCAGCGCGAACTTGGCGAGAGCTTCCACATGTTCGACTTCGCGCCGGTCGGCTTCGCCTGCGCCCTGGTCGGGGTGGTCTTCGTGGCCACGATAGGCTGGCGGCTCATCCCCGCGTCGGCCACAAGTCGCAATTCCGGCGCCGAACTGAAGGACCTGCACGGCTACGTCGCCGAACTGGTGGTCGGCGAGGATTCACCGGCGATCGGGCAGAAGGTCGCCGATCTCGACGAGGTTGCGAGCGGACTCGAGGTCGCGATCGTCGGCCTCGTGCGCCGCGGCGAGCGCCTGCCGGGGGGCGCCCGCCGGACGGAGATCCGCAAGGGCGACCTGCTTGTCGTCGACGCGACACCCGACGCGATCGATTCGATCGTCGGGGAACTGAAGCTCGGCTATATCGGCGAGGACAAGCACCGCGAGGAGGCCGGCGCCGACCTGAAGGTACTCGAAGTCGTGGTGCCGCAGGATGCCCGGATCCAGGGCCGCTCGGCCGACGAGGTGCGCCTCCTGAGCCGTTACGGCGTGACGCTGCTCGGTATCTCCCGGCAGGGCAAGCGCTTCCGCGAGCGTGTCCGCCGGCTGCCGATCGCCCCCGGCGACATCCTGCTGCTGCTCGGACCGGCCGACCGGATCGAGGATGCCGCCGCCAGGATCGGCACGCTGCCGCTTGCCGAGCGCGGGCTGCTGGTGACCCAGCACGGGCGGGCCGGATTCGCGGCGGCCGTCTTCGCGCTCGCCGTCGCGCTCGCCAGCTTCGGCGTCCTCTACCTGCCGGTCGCGCTGGCCGCCGTGGTGGTGATTTACGTGCTCACCAACATCATTCCGATCCGCGAGGTCTACGACGACATCGAGTGGCCGGTGGTGGTGCTGCTCGGCTCGATGATTCCGCTCGGGGTGGCGCTGGAGAATTCCGGCGGCACCGAGCTCATCGCGCAGGCACTGGTGACGGTTGCCGCCGGCACGCCCGCCTGGGTCATCCTGACGCTGCTGATGATCGTGACGATGACCCTGTCGGACGTCCTCAACAACACCGCGACCGCCGTCATCGCCGCGCCGGTCGCCGTCGACATCGCCAACAGCCTGAATGCCAGCCCGGACCCTTTCCTAATGGCCGTCGCGGTGGCCGCCTCCTGCGCGTTCCTGACGCCGATCGGCCACAAGAACAACACGCTGATCCTGGGCCCTGGCGGCTACGCGTTCGGCGACTACTGGCGCATGGGCCTGCCGCTGGAGATCATCGTCATCGCCGTGGCGATACCGACCATCATGATCGTCTGGCCGTTCTGAGGACACCGGGATGCGGATCTTCGATGCGCATTTCCATGTCGTCGATCCGCGATTCCCGCTGGTGGCGAACCAGGGCTTCCTGCCCGACCCATACACGGTGTCCGACTATCTGGCCGAAGCGCGCCCGCTCGGCATCACGGGCGGCGCCGTGGTGTCGGGATCCTTCCAGGGCTTCGACCAGGGCTATCTGCTCGATGCACTGGCCCGTCTCGGCCCCGGTTTCGTCGGCGTCACACAGCTCCCCGAGAACGCGCCGGACGCGGATATCCTGAACCTGCACGCCGCCGGCGTCCGGGCGGTCCGCTTCAACCTGAGGCGCGGCGGCTCGGCCGGTGTCGAATCGCTGGAGGCGATGGCCCGGCGCGTCCACGAGATCGCCGGCTGGCACGTCGAACTCTATGCCGACGCGACGGCGCTCGCGGACCTGCTTCCCGTGCTGACGGCCCTGCCGAAGCTCTCGATCGACCATCTCGGCCTGAGCGAGGACGGCCTGCCGACGCTGCTGCGGCTGGTCGAGGCCGGCGCGCGGGTGAAGGCCACGGGATTCGCCCGGATTTCGGGAGACGTCGCTGCGATCCTGCGGGCGGTGGCCCGGGTGAACCCCGGCGCCATCCTGTTCGGCACCGATCTGCCGTCGACGCGTACCCGGCGCTTCGCCCCGGAGGACATCACGCTGATCGAAGCGGCGTTGGGCGAGGCGATGCGCGATGCCGTGTTTCACGGCAACGCGGCAACGTTCTACGGGATCGACGAGGCTCTTCCGGGGGGAGAGGCGGCGGAACGGGCGTTCAGCGCCGGATGATGTCGGCGGGCACCGAGACCCCGTTCACCTCCTCGAAGAAGTCGAAGGCGGCGAAGACGTCGTCGTTCTCGATGATCTCGACATAGGCGGTGGCGGCGTTCAGCCGTTTCGCCGAGGCACCCGCGTCGGCGCTCTTGTCGCTGGCGTCGGGCCTCTGCTCGGGAACCGGCACGGTGCCGGTGGTGATCGGATCGGCGCTCTGGTCGGCGACAGCATCCGCCTGCCCGGCTTCGGCGTCGCCCAGCGGCTTCAGGCTGCCGGTGATGTCGACCAGCTTGCCCCAGACGCCGGAGAACGCGGTCGCCACCGAGGGCAGCCTCGCCGGCGCCGTGGTGCTGACCGCGACGACCTCGATCGGCGCCACGTCCTCGCCGGACTCTGCCGTCTCGTCGGCCGACGCCGTCTGCGTCGTCGCCTCGCCGAGCACCTCGTCCGCTTCGGCGTCCGACCTGTAACCTTCGGCGCTGCCCTGATCCTCGAGGCTCGCGGTCATGACCAGCTGCTGCTTTGCGAGTTGATCCTGCTGCATCTTGTCCTGCAGCTTGATCTCGGCGAGCGCCACCTGATAGGCGGTCTCGTCGCGCATCTGCTTGCTGGCGACGGCGACCTCGATATTGTCGGGAACGTCGAGCTGCGGGCAGGTCGCATACGGATCGAGACGCTTGCTCGGGTCGACCGGGTTGGCGTTGAACACGTAGTCCCGACCGCACACGCCGACGTTCGGCGGCCTGCCGGTGACCTCGAAATGGTCGCTGCCTTCCTTGAGCTTCTTCCAGAAGCTCATGTTCGGATTGCCGGCATGCTTGGCCATGTTGGCGGGTGTCATCCGGAACGGATACGCCTGCACCTGGAATTCGCGCTGGCCGCCGCGGAAGGCATCGCGCGCAAGTGCGTAGATCTCGGCGATCTGTTCGTCCTCCATCGCATAGCAGCCCGCCGACGAGCACGCCCCGTGGACCATCAGGTGCTGGCCGGTGCGGCCGTGCGACCTGTCGTAGGAATTCGGATAGCCGATGTTGAAGGACAGGTAGTAGCTGGAATTCGGGTTCATCTGGGCCGGCGTGACCGTGTAGAAGCCCTCAGGCGCCTGCTTGTCGCCTTCCTTGATCTTGGGGCCGAGCTTGCCCGACCAGCTGCAGATCTCGTAATCCTTGAAGAACGCGTAGCGTCCGTCCGGACCCGGCTTCCACACTTCGAGCGTGTTTTCTTCCTTGTAGATCCGCACGAGTATCGGATCCGACTTGCTCATCCCCTTTTCCTCGAGCTGGCGAACCGTCGCATAGCTCAGCGGCTGGAGATGCTTGGAGCTGCTCATCTGGTCGTCGATGCAGCCGCCGACCGCCGTCAGCGTGACTGCAAGCGCCAGAACGCGCACGTGGGAAAGTGACATCATGGATCGATCCGAAAATCCAAACGCAACTGCTACCGGGTCAGACAATAAGGGCGATAGCGTTAAGACTCGGTTTACCGGCCCGCATCCGGTGAGTTTCGCCCCGCGTCGCCTTATTCGCAATAGCAATATATCGGCAAAACAATGGCATTGCCGAGATTCCGGTCAAAGCGACCGCCCCATGGCGATAAATTTCTCGCGACGGCTCCTGCGGACGGCGTCGCCGTCCATCCCGTCGAACTCCCGCAGGGCCTCCGAAATCGCCCTGCCGGTCGATTCGATCGCCGCCTGCGGCTCCCGGTGGGCACCGCCGACCGGCTCGACGATGATCTCGTCGATCACCCCGAACTGCTTCAGGTCGCTGGCGGTGACCTTCATGGCGGTCGCCGCGTCGCTGGCCCGCGCCGAATCCCGCCACAGGATCGATGCCGAGGCCTCCGGCGAGGCGACCGTGTAGATCGAGTGCTCCAGCATCAGCACCTTGTTGGCGGCCGCGATACCTACCGCGCCGCCCGAACCGCCCTCGCCGATCACCACGGCGACGTTTGGTGTGGTCAGGGCCAGGCAGGCATCGATCGCCCGGGCGATCGCCTCGGCCTGGCCGCGTTCCTCCGCGCCGATGCCCGGATAGGCCCCGGCGGTATCGACGAACGCCAGCACGGGCAGGCCGAAGCGCCCGGCCAGTTCCATCAGCCTGACCGCCTTCCGGTAGCCCTCCGGCCGCGCCATGCCGAAATTGTGCTTGAGCCGGGCCTGGGTGTCGGCCCCCTTTTCGTGCCCCATGACGACCACCGGACGGCCTTCGAAGCGCCCCAGCCCGCCGACGATCGCCTTGTCCTCGCCATGCTTCCGGTCACCGGCCAGCGGCGTGAAGTCCTCGATCAGCGCATCGATGTAGTCGAGCGCATGCGGACGACCGGGATGCCGCGCGACCTGGGTCTTCTGCCAGGGCGTGAGCTTCGCGTAGAGATCGCGCAGCGCCTGTCGCGCCTTGGTCTCCAGCCGCGCGATCTCGTCGTCGACCTTGACGCCGTCCTCGCCCCCGTCCAGGGCGCGAAGTTCGGCAACCTTGCCTTCGAGATCGGCGACCGGTTTCTCGAATTCGAGATAGGCCTTCATTGTGTTTCTTTACCTTCCGGGCTGCGGGAAACTGTCTTTCCCCCCCTGTTCTGTCAAGCGTCGGCGGTTTCCTCAGCCGGTGCCGCCGCGTTCGTCGTCGCTGTCGCTCCGATCGTTTCCGGCGGGTACGGCACGCGCCATCGGATGATGCTCGTCGACCACCTGCCTGAGCCGATCCTCGAGCACGTGGGTGTAGATCTGGGTGGTGGAGATGTCGGCATGGCCGAGCAACTGCTGCACCACCCGCAGGTCGGCGCCGTTTTCCAGCAGATGGCTGGCGAAAGCGTGGCGCAGCACGTGCGGGGATATCTTCGATGCCGGCAACCCGGCGCGCGCGGCGAGCGATTTGAGGTCGCGGGCGAAGGCCTGCCGAGTCAGGTAGCCGGAATCGGAGTCGGCGGGAAACAGCCAGCGGCCGAGCAGGCTGCGCTGCCTTTTCGCCTCGTCCCAGACCGCCAGCGCGCCGCGCGCGGCCTCCGTCAGCGGCACCAACCGCTCGCGTCCGCCCTTGCCGACGACCGCCAGCATCGCCCGTTCGCCGCGCGCCGCAGACGCCGGCAGGGCAACGAGTTCGGAGACGCGCAGTCCGGTCGCGTAGAGCAGTTCGAGGAGGCAGCGCATCCGGATCGCCCGAATACGACGCAACGCCGGCGCCGTCTCGTCGGCGGCTTCGGCCGACGCGCGGTCGAGCAGGGCTTCCACATCGCGCTGGCTCAGCACCTTCGGCAGCGGCCGGCCGCGCCGCGGCCCCTCCAGCGTCTGCGTCGGGTCGTCGCCGCGGGCGCCGCTTTCGACCAGGAAACGATGAAACTGGCGCAGCGCCGAGAGCCGCCGCTGCTGGGAGGTCGGCGCAAAGCCGCGTTCCTCCATGTCGCCAAGGTAGGCACGGATGAGGTCGGCGGAGGCCGCCGAAACGTCGGTGCCCCGCCCCCTAGCGAAGCCGGCGAAGTCATCGAGGTCGCGCCGGTAGCTCTCCAGCGTGTTGCCTGCCGCCAGCCGTTCGGCCGCGATCATTTCGAGGAACGCCTCGATCAGTGCGCCCCGGGTCTTCCAGGAGGTTGCCTTGGCGGCGGTCAAATCTGTCTCCAGGACATCCACGGTGCCGCACGGGTACGCCGCCCGCCGATCCGTAACATGCCGGTCCGTAACATGCCGGCCCGGCACATGCCGGTCAGGGCTGCAGGCGTTCGGCAGGAACCCGCACCGATATCTCGCGCGGCTGCGGCTCGACGAACGTGACAAGCGCGAACATGGTCGCGTACACCAGCCCGACCAGGAAGCCGACGATTACAAGGAAGCGGAAAAGACTAGGCACCGCCCGATTGTCTCCCGTGCGCGGGAACCCAAGCGACCGTCGTTCCCAAGCTTGTCACGATACCGGCCGGCGACTACTCATGGGTCCCCGACCCGGGGTTCCCGGACCCCTGCGGTCGCCGATATAGGATAGTTTGGCGCGATACGCCACCAGACATCGCATGGCCTCGACACGAAACCAATCGAGAACGTCCCGACGCGGATCCTTGCCTGATCCTGCCGGCATCCGTGCGCGGCTGGACGGCCGGTCCGCCGTACTGATCGGCATGATGGGCGCCGGCAAGTCGTCGGTCGGCCGCAGGCTGGCGGCCAGGCTCGGACTGCCGTTCGTCGACGCCGACACCGAAATCGAGGCGGCGGCCGGCTGCTCGATCCCGGAGATCTTCGCCCTGCACGGCGAGGAGCACTTCCGCGACGGCGAGCGCAAGGTCATCGCCCGGCTGCTCGACGGCGGGCCGCAGGTTCTGGCGACCGGCGGCGGCGCCTGGATGAACGAGACGACGCGGGAAAACGTCGCCCGGGTGGGCGTGTCGATCTGGCTGAATGCCGATCTCGACGTGCTGCTGCGTCGGGTACGGCGGCGCGACGACCGCCCGCTGCTCAGCGGCGACGACATCGAGGCGAAGCTGCGCCACCTCGTCGACCTGCGCTATCCGACATATTCGATGGCCGACGTCACGGTGCACTCACGTGACGTGCCGCACGACGTGGTTGTCGACGAGATCCTGATCGCGCTCGACGATTGCCTTCCGCGCGACGAGGCCGACCCCGGCGCCTCCGGTCGCAGTGGCGGGCTGAGCACAGAAAGGACGTCCACATGACAGCCGACCTGAAGCCGGCGGCAGCAGGCGAAACGGTGCGGGTCGAGCTCGAGGACCGCGCCTACGATATCGTCATCGGTCCGAATGTCCTGGCCCGTCTCGGCACCCTGGTCGCAACGCTGGCGCCGGGCGCGCGCCTTGCGATCGTCACCGATAGCATGGTGGGGGCCCTGCATGCCGATGCCCTGCGCGAGGCGGTGGCCGGCAAGGCGGAGATCGCCTCCGTCATCACCGTGCCGCCCGGCGAATCGTCGAAATGCTTCGCCGAGCTGGAGCGGGTCGTCGGCGAGCTTCTGGACGCCCGCGTCGAGCGCGGCGACATCCTCGTCGCCTTCGGCGGCGGCGTGGTCGGGGATCTGGCCGGGTTCGCGGCGGCCGTCCTGCGGCGCGGCATCCGCTACGTGCAGGTGCCGACCTCGCTGCTCGCCCAGGTCGACTCCTCCGTGGGCGGCAAGACCGGCATCGATACCGCCCACGGCAAGAACCTCGTCGGCGCCTTCCACCAGCCGGCGCTGGTCGTCGCCGATACCGGTCTGCTCGACACGCTGAGCCCGCGCGAGTTCCGCGCCGGCTACGCCGAGGTCGCCAAGTACGGCCTGATCGACGATGCCGAGTTCTTCGGCTGGCTGGAGGAAAACTGGCAGGACGTCTTCGCCGGCGGTCCGGCCCGCATCCACGCGATCGCGACCAGCTGCCGGTCGAAGGCCCGGGTCGTCGCGGCGGACGAGCGCGAAGGCGGCCAGCGTGCCCTCCTCAACCTCGGCCACACCTTCGGCCACGCCATCGAGACTGCCGCCGGTTTCGACGGCACCCTGGTGCACGGCGAGGCGATCGCCATCGGCATCGTTCTGGCGCATGGTTTCTCGGCCCGGCTCGGCCTCTGCGATCCGGCTGTCGAAGGCCGTGTGGAGGCGCATCTGTCGGCGGTTGGCTTGCCGACCCGGACATCCCATATCAAGGCCGACATGCCGGATGCCGACGGCATGCTCGAGCTGATCCGGCAGGACAAGAAGGTCGAGCGCGGCGCGCTGACCTTCGTGCTGACCGAAGGAATCGGCAAGGCATTGGTGAAGAAGGACGTGGACGCGGCGACGGTCAGGGACTTCCTCGCCGAACGACTGAAGACATGACGCTTACGATCGCCCTCATTCTCGGCGCCATCATCGGCCTGATCATCGCCTCGGGCTTCTTTTCGGGATCGGAGACCGCGCTGACGGCGGCGTCCCGCGCCCGCATGCATCATCTGGTCACTACCGGCGACCAGCGCGCCAGGATCGCCACCCGGCTCCTGGAAACGCGCGAGCGGCTGATTGGAGCGCTGCTGCTCGGCAACAACCTTGTCAACATCCTCGCCTCGGCGATGGCGACGAGCCTGGCGATCCGGCTGTTCGGCGATGCCGGCGTCGTCTACGCGACCATCATCATGACCGCGCTCGTCGTCGTCTTCGCGGAGGTTCTGCCGAAGACCTACGCGATCATCCATCCCGACCGCGTCGCCCTGTTCGTCTCGCCGATGGTCCAGGTCATCGTGTGGATCTTCGGACCGGTGACGCGCGCGATCGAGTTTCTGGTGCGCGGCATCATGCGCGCCGCCGGCAGCGGCATCGCCGACAGCCAGCCGCTTCTCTCCGCCCACGAGGAGCTGCGCGGGGCAATCGACCTGCACCACCGGGAAGGCGCCGTCGTCGCCGAGGACCGCTACATGCTCGGCGGCATCCTCGACCTGCGCGACCTCGAAGTGTCCGACATCATGGTGCACCGCACGGAGATGCGGATGCTGAACGGCGACGACCCGCCGGAGAAGATCGTCCGCGACGTGCTGGACAGCCCGCACACCCGGCTGCCGCTGTGGCGGGGAGAATCGGAGAACATCGTCGGCGTACTGCACGCCAAGGACCTGCTGCGGGCGCTCGCCTCGGCCGGCGGCGACGCGGCGAAGCTCGACATATCCGAGATCATCAACCCGCCCTGGTTCGTTCCCGACACGACCAGCCTGCAGGACCAGCTCAACGCCTTCCTGAAGCGCAAGGCGCACTTCGCTCTGGTCGTCGACGAGTACGGCGACGTCCAGGGGCTGGTGACGCTTGAGGACATCCTGGAGGAGATCGTCGGCGACATCGCCGACGAGCACGACATCGTCGTTCAGGGGGTCCGCCCGCAGCCGGACGGAGCCGTCAACGTCGACGGCTCGGTGCCGATCCGCGATCTCAACCGGGTCATGGAGTGGAACCTGCCGGATGACGAGGCGACGACGATCGCCGGGCTGGTCATCCACGAGGCGCGGCAGATCCCCGAGCCGAGCCAGGCCTTCACGTTCCACGGCTTCCGCTTCCAGGTGCTTCGCAAGAAGGGCAACCGCCTGACCTCGCTGCGGATCACGCCCGTCTCCAAGCTGAAGCCGGCCAGGATCGCCAAGACCGCCAGACCGGCCGGCGAGGCGAGGCCGGCGGGCGAATAGGTCAGGCCTGCGGGACCTCCGTCGAGGCGAGCCTCCAGGCGGCGAGGCAGCCCACGGCGGCGATCGGCAGGAACGCCGCGAACACCCAGAACGCCGTCCGTTCGACCGCCTCCGGCGAGAGGCCGTCGCCGAGACCGGCAGCGTTGGCGACGATACCCGACAGGGCTGCCCCGATCGCATAGCCGGCCATCTGCAGCGTCGGCGCAGCCGAAGCCGCCCGCTCGCGCTCGCCGGCGGGAACCGACGCCACGATCCGCCTGAGGATGAAGGCCCAGGCGACGCCGAAGCCCGCCCCCTGCAGCATCGCCCAGGGGACCAGCGCCGACAGCGGCCCGGACGGCATGACCAGGGCGAAGCCGACGATCCCGCCGGTGATCGCGAGCGCCCCGAAACGGATCAGCCAGGGCTCCAGCCGCGGCCGGGCGTTGACGAAGACGATCGCTGCGACCGACCACGACACCGATTCGATGGCGATCATCAGCCCCGCCATGAACGGGGTCACCCCGAACAGCGATTCCATGATCAGCGGTCCGTAGACGGTGAACGACACCGTCGCGATGGACAGGGTCAGCACCATGGTGAAGCCGGCCCCCCACGGCGCCCGTATGTCGAACGGACGCGCCGGCAGCAGGCGCCCCCGCCCGCGTCCGTCGAGCCTCAGCGCCAGCAGCATCAGCCCGAAGCCGGCGAGAACCAGCAGGAGTGCCAGCAGCGGCGCGGGATGGATGCCGGCAATCAGGATCAGCAACACGCCCGAGCTGAGCAGCACCAGCCGCCGCCAGGGCAGCACAGCCTCTTCGACGACCTTCGACCGGCCGGTCTCCAGAAGCATCAGCGCCAGGATCGCAAACACCACCGCCTGCAGACCGAAGGCGACAAAGGCCCCGCGCCACAGCCCGATCGTGGCGAACGCCCCGCCGATCAGCGGCCCGACCAGCGCCGAGGCGCCCCAGGTCGCCGAGATCAGCGCCAGCAGCTTGGGCCAGTGGCGTTCGGGAAACATCTGCGCCATCCCGACATGGCACAGCGCGATCATCCAGCCGCCGCCGACGCCCTGCAGCATGCGGCCGATCAGCATCGTCGCCATGTCCGGCGCAAAGGCGCTCGCCCCGCAGCCGAGCGCATAGACGAGCGCGGCGCCGGCCATCGCCAGCCGCAGCCCGAAGCTGACGGCAAGCAGGCCGGCGAGGAAGCCCGCCGAGATCGAGCCGAGTTCGTAAAGCGCGATCGTCCAGTAGATGTAGTCGAGACCGCCGATATCCGCGACGGCGCTCGGCATCACGGTAGCGGCCAGCAGCGAGTCGGCCGCGTGCAGCCAGACGCCGAGGCACAGGATGGCGACCCGGCCGATCCCGCTCTGCAGGACGATGGTACGAAAATCGGCGTCGGAGGGGCTGGGCATGGTATCACCGCTATGAACAAGGCATGCCTTGCTAAACCAACAAGATTGTTTTAACAAGTATCTCCTTGTTAAATTTCATCGCGAGGATCCGCCTTGCCCGAGACCGGCACCGTCACGGAAGACAAAGTCCTGTTCCATCTGAAGATGCGCGGTTCGGCCACCGCCGCGCAGATTGCCGAGCGCCTCGACATCTCGCCACAGGCGGTGCGTGAACGCCTGGACAGGCTATCGGGGGAGGATCTCGTCACGTTCGTGGACGAGCACCGCGGCGCCGGCCGGCCGAAGCGGGTCTGGCGATTGTCCGATGCGGCCTGGGCCCGTTTTCCCGACACCCATGCCGAACTCGCAGTCGGCCTGATCGACGCCGTCCGCGACCTGCTCGGCGACGCCGCGCTCGACCGCCTGATCGCGCGCCGCGAACGCCAGTCCGAATCCCGCTATCGGGATGCCCTGAAAGATATCGCGCCGCTGGCCGACCGGGTCGCCGAACTCGCCCGCCAACGCGACATCGAGGGCTACATGGCCGAGTGCAGCGAACAGCCCGACGGCAGTTTCCTGCTTGTCGAAAACCACTGCCCGATCTGCGCCGCGGCGCGGCGCTGCCAGAACTTCTGCCGCGCCGAGCAGGACATCTTCGCCCGCGTGCTTGGCCCGGACTGCAGGATCGAACGCGTCGAGCACCTGTTGCAGGGGGCCCGACGCTGCGCCTACCGGATCACCCCGCTCTGAACTTCGCGATCAGGCGCTGTCGGCGTGGATTGCCAGCGCGTGCACGCCGGCGGCCAGTTCGTCGGCGAGGGCCTCGTTGACCATCCGATGCCGTTCGATCCTCGTCTTGCCGGCGAAGGCACCGGATACGATCTTGACGCGAAAATGGGTCTCGCCGCCCTCGCGCCAGCCGGCATGGCCGTGATGGCGGTCGGATTCGTCGATCACCTCGAGGGAGACGGGGTGGAAGGCCGCCGTCAACTTTTCGGCGATCCGGTCTTTCGCGGGTCTGGCGTCGCTGGTCATGAAATCGTCGTGGCCGGATGCGTCAATCCTGTCAAGCCCGCAGCCATGCACTGCGCGAAACCCGCCACAGCGCTTGTGCCGATTCACACAGATACCCATAATCCGGCCCCATGAAGCTCGACTCCAAATGGTTCGACCAGATCCGCATCCGCCCGGATGCTGAACCGGCAGCCCCCGAACAGGCGCCGGCTTGCGACGCCCCGGGGTGCCGGCGGCCGGCGCCGCACCGCGCGCCGAAGGGTCGCGCGCTGGAGGGCGAGTACTACAATTTCTGCCTCGACCATGTTCGCGAGTACAACAAGACCTACAACTGGTTCTCCGGCATGTCGGAGGACGACGTGAAGGCGTGGCTGTCGTCGCGGTCCACGGGACATCGGCCGACATGGTCGATGGGCGTCAACTCCCGGGACCGGCGCGACGCCGGCCGTCGCGCAGCCGCCGCGGCTCGCGCCGGCGTCTTCGTCGATCCGTTCGATTTCTTCGCCGAAGCCCGCCGCGGATCTCCCTCGACCGAGGAAACGGAGGTCCGGCGGCGCCGCGTCGGCACCCTCGAACGGCGCGCGCTCGACGTCCTGGGACTTGACGAAACCGCCAGCGGCCCCGAAATCAAGTACCGCTACAAGGAACTGGTGAAGCGTCACCATCCCGACGCCAATGGCGGCGATCGAAGCACGGAGGATCGGCTCCGGTCGATCATCGAGGCCTACAACACGCTGAAGGCCTCTGGCTTCTATCGCGATTGCTGATTATTGTCGGCGCACTTCACTCAACACGAACGCTAGTGTGACGGGACGCAGCGCGTGTCCCGCAAGCTGGAGGCAGCATGATTACTGAGGCTACGGAGCCGAGCGGCTTGCCGGACATGAAGGTGTCCGTCCGGCAGGTTTTCGGCATCGACAGCGATCTCGAGGTCCCGGCCTATTCGGAGTCGGACGAGCACGTTCCCGACTTCGACCCGGACTACCAGTTCGACCGTGAAACCACCCTCGCGATCCTTGCCGGCTTCGCCTACAACCGGCGCGTCCTGATCCAGGGCTATCACGGCACCGGCAAGTCGACCCATATCGAGCAGGTCGCCAGCCGCCTCAACTGGCCCTGCGTGCGCGTCAACCTGGACAGTCACATCAGCCGTCTGGACCTGGTCGGCAAGGACGCCATCGTCGTCAAGGACGGCCTGCAGATCACCGAGTTCCAGGACGGCATCCTGCCTTGGGCGCTGAAGACCAACACGGCGCTGGTGTTCGACGAGTACGACGCCGGCCGGCCCGATGTGATGTTCGTCATCCAGCGCGTGCTCGAGGTCTCCGGCAAGCTGACGCTGCTCGACCAGCGCAAGGTCATCCGCCCGCATCCCTCGTTTCGGCTGTTCGCCACCACGAACACCATCGGCCTCGGCGACACCTCGGGCCTCTATCACGGCACCCAGCAGATCAACCAGGGCCAGATGGATCGCTGGTCGATCGTCACGACGCTGAATTACCTGCCGCACGACGACGAGGTGAACATCGTCCTGGCCAAGGCCAAGCATTACACGGGCGACGAGGGCCGCGACATAGTATCGCGGATGGTCCGCGTCGCAGATCTCACTCGCAACGCCTTCATGAACGGCGACCTGTCGACCGTCATGAGCCCGCGCACGGTGATCACCTGGGCGGAGAACGCGCAGATCTTCGGCGAACTCGGCCAGGCCTTCCGAATGACGTTCCTCAACAAGTGCGACGAGGCGGAACGCGGCATCGTCGCCGAGTTCTACCAGCGCTCCTTCGGCACCGAACTGCCGGAATCGACGGTGAACGTGGCGCTGAACTGACGTTGCCCCGGTTCGCGGGGCCCTCAATCGCGGGCCGGACGGTATTCGGCCCCTGGTAAGGAAGTGCTGACGACGTGCCCGACATACGCCCGACGAGCAACAGGAAACCGGCCCAGAACACCCGCAGCACCCCGACGGAACCGTTCAAGCGGGCGGTGACGGCGGCCGTCCGCGCGATATCGGGGCATAGCGATGTGGAGGTAACCTACGCCTCGGATCGTGCCGGCACCTCGGGCACCAGCGTCAGGCTACCCGAGCCGCCGCGCAAACTGACCCGGGCCGACGCGGCGATCGCACGGGGTGTCGCCGATTCAATGGCGCTCAGGATCGCCTGCCACGACCAGGGCGTCCACCGCCGTCTCCTGCCGCAGGGCCGCAATGCGCGCGCCCTGTTCGAAGCCGTGGAACAGGCCCGCTGCGAAGCCATCGGCTCGCAGCGGATGTCGGGCGTCGCCGACAACATCGGTGCCATGCTTGAGGCCCGATACCAGCGCATGAACGTCGCGGCGGCGGAATCGCGGTCCGACGCGCCGCTGGAGGAAGCGGTCGCGCTGATGCTGCGCGAACGGCTCACCGGCCGGGCGCCACCGCCGAGCGGTCAGCGCGCGGTCGACCTGTGGCGGAGCTGGATTGAGCAGAAGGCCGGCGGCGAACTGGATCGCCTGTCCGGCGTGATCGAGGATCAGGACGCCTATGCGCGTCTGGTCCGCGACATGATCGCGGCGTTCGACATGGCCGACGAGCTCGGGGCCGAACAGGAGGACGAGGACGAATCCGCACAGGGCGAAGACGACTCCGACTCCCAGGGCGAAAGCGGCGAGGAAGGGCAGCAGGACGCCTCGGAAGCAGCCTCCGACGAGAGCCAGGAAGGTTCCGAGCAGGAGGACGGCGAGGTCGAGGCGAGCCAGACGCGGGCCGAGGAGATCGAGCAGGATGCCGACGCGGCCGACGCCACCGACTCCACCGAGCCCTGGCGTCCCAACTTCCCGTTCTCCAACACCGACGGCCCCAACGCCTACCGGATCTTCACGACCCGCTTCGACGAGACCGTGACCGCCGACGAACTCTGCGACCAGGACGAACTGGATCGCCTGCGGGGCTTTCTCGACAAGCAGCTCCAGAACCTGCAGGGCGTCGTCACCCGGCTCGCGAACCGCCTGCAGCGCCGCCTGATGGCCCAGCAGAACCGTGCCTGGGACTTCGACCTGGAGGAAGGCGCGCTCGACGCCGCGCGGCTGCCCCGCGTCATCATGGACCCGCTCCACCCGCTGACCTTCAAGATGGAGCGCGACACCAATTTCCGCGACACGGTGGTGACGCTGCTGCTCGACAACTCGGGCTCGATGCGCGGCCGGCCGATTACGGTCGCGGCAACCTGCGGCGACATCCTGGCGCGGACGTTGGAGCGCTGCGGCGTCAAGGTCGAGATCCTCGGCTTCACCACGCGCGCCTGGAAGGGCGGACAGAGCCGGGAAAACTGGCTGTCGTCGGGCAAGCCGCTCAATCCGGGCCGGCTCAACGACCTGCGCCACATCATCTACAAGCCCGCCGACATGCCGTGGCGGCGCGCCCGGCGCAATCTCGGCCTGATGATGCGCGAGGGCCTGCTGAAGGAGAACATCGACGGCGAGGCGCTGGCCTGGGCCCACGACCGGCTGCTGGCCCGCCCCGAGCAGCGGCGCATCCTGATGATGATTTCCGATGGGGCACCGGTCGACGACTCCACCCTCTCGGTCAATCCGGGCAACTATCTGGAGCGCCATCTGCGCCAGGTCATCGAGGATATCGAGACGCGGTCGCCGGTCGAGTTGATCGCCATTGGCATCGGCCACGACGTGACCCGCTACTACCGCCGCGCCGTGACCATCGTCGACGCCGAGGAACTCGGCGGCGCGATGACGGAGAAGCTGGCGGAACTGTTCGAGGACGACGCTGTGGGAACCATGACGACACGCCGGCAGCGCCTGCGGACTCCGGCCTGAGCGCCTTGGCCGTGCGGACCCAGATCGTACTGGCCGCCGGGCTGGTGCTGTGCCTGTCGGCCGGCACCGGATCGGCGCAGGAAACGCTCCCGGTCAGCGCCGCGCCGATTGCGGCTTTTGATCCGCAACAGCCCGAGCAGACGCGGTTCGGGCGGCTGCGCTATATCGGGGGAATAGAGATCGACTCGCCCGACCCGCGGTTCGGAGGGCTTTCGGGCATCGACATCTCGCCCGATGGCCGGCGCATCATGATGGTCAGCGATATCGGCGATCTGTTCACCGCCGCCATCGACTACGACGGCGACCGCCCGGTCGGGCTGTCGGACGTGGTGGTCCGCCGCCTGCCCGGCGAGGACGGCCAGCCGCTCGGGGTCAAGTTCGGCTCCGACGCGGAGTCGCTGCGCGCCCGGACCGGCAAGGGCCTGCCCGACGATATCCTGGTCGGCTTCGAGCGCGACAACCGGGTGCTCGCCTTCCCGGTGGCAGGCGACGGAGCCATCGGCAAGCCGACGCGGATGTCGCTGCCGGACGGCGTGATCAGCCTGCCCCACAACAAGGGACTGGAAGGAATCGCCGTCGTCCCGCCCGGCGCGCCGAATGCCGGCGCGGTCATCGTCTTCGCCGAAAGCGTTCCCGACGAAACCTCGGACGAAATTCCCGGCTGGATCGTCACCGGAGCCGGCGCCCGCGACATCGCGCTCAGGCGCAGCAGCGGTTTCGACGTCACAGACATCCTTGCCCTGTCGAGCGGCGACCTGCTGGTCCTCGAACGACGCTTCAACATACTGACCGGCGTGGCCATGCGGATCCGGCGCCTCGACGCGACCGAACTCGACGGCCCCCAGCCGATGGCCGGCGACGTGCTGTTCACCGGCGGAATGGCCTACTGGATCGACAACATGGAGGGCATCTGCGTCCACGAGGACCCGGCCGGCCGCACCATCGTCACGATCGTCTCCGACGACAATTTCAGCGCCCTGCAGCGAACACTGCTGCTGCAGTTCGAACTGCTCTAAAGCGCCGGATATTCCTCGGGCTCCGGCTGCGTCGCACCGCGCAGCAGGTGGAAGGGGCCGAGCATGACGAGGGCGTGCAGCAGCTTGACCAGATAGTCGACCACCGCCCAGCCGATCCAGACCGGCAAGACCAGCCCCCAGTAGGTCGCCTCGCCGACGCCGCTGCCGGCGAAGGCGAGCGTGAAGAACAGCGCCGTGTCGACCGTCGATCCGATCATCGAGGAGGCAAGCGGCGCCTGCCACCAGAACCGCCGGCGCAGGCGGTGGAATACGGCAACGTCGATGAGTTGGGCGGTCAGAAACGCCGTGCCCGACGCCAGCGCGATGCGCGGCGTCGCCAGAATGATCGACAGCAGCACCGCGATGGCAAACCCCGCATAGACCACCTTGCGCGCGGCAGACGGCCCGAAGCGCCGGTTGGTCAGGTCGGTGACGAGAAACGCGAAGGGATAGGTAAAGGCGCCCCAGGTCAGGTAGTCCTGGAGGCCGAACGGCGTGAACGGGTGCTGGACGAGTATGTTCGAGGCGATGACCACACCGGACATCGCCGCCACCGGGATGAGATACCGGCTTCGGTCAATCGTCGAAGGATCCGTCACAAAAGGATCCCCTGCTCGGGATGCGCCGGAGCGCCCGCCAACGCCCGGAAGGGCGATACGCTCAGGACGTGGCGGTGGCGCGGACCTTGGCGATGTTGCGCTTCAGGCCGAGTGCCTTGTCGGACAGTTCGGCTTCCTTGGCCTTTGCCAGGAAGTTGTCCAGACCGCCGCGATGCTCGACGCTGCGCAGCGCATGGGCCGAAACGCGCATGCGCACGCTGCGCCCGAGCGCGTCGCTCATCAGCGTCACGTTCACAAGGTTGGGCAGGAACCGACGCCGCGTCTTGTTGTTGGCGTGGCTCACATTGTTGCCGGTCATGACCGCTTTGCCGGTCAGTTCACAACGCCGGGCCATTGCTCATATCCTCAAGTTCTCGGCTCAATTCTCAACGCCCGCCGGAAGAGCCGGCGGCCGGATCTGGCCTTGCCGATTAGGGAGTTCGGCATGCGTATAATGACGATGCCGCACAGCGTCAAGCCGCCTGCGCCCGCCGCAAGGTCGAAATCGACGCGAACTGGGCCCCGTTCCAGCCTCCCGTCACGGTGTTGACCCAATCCGAGGATAACCGTTCCTTAACCGTAATTTGAAACGCTCCGGCGTACGGGACGTGTCGTTCCCGACAGCGACCGGAATGGGCGATCGCTGAGGCATGAGGCGATGATAATGAAGGCTGTTGCGTCAGTGTTCGGTCCGATACGGAAGGTGGCCTGCAGCCTGATGGTCACCGGTATTGTGCTGGCCGCACCCGTGCTGCCGGTGCAGCCTGCCAGTGCGGGCGACTACAATTTCCAGGCCAAGTATCGCGTCAGCCTCGCCGGCGTCCCGATCGGCGAAGCGAATTTCATGGGCAATTTCGACGGCCGGAGATATCGCCTCGACGGCTACGGCAAGCTGACGGGCATCGCCGGGGTGCTTTACGAATACACCGCCAGCGCCTCGTCGGCCGGAGAGCTCTACTCCGGCAGGATCGTGCCCAACGCCTTCAGCGTCAACGCATCGGACGGCGAGGAAACCTCCACGGTGCGGATGACGATGGGCTCGTCCGGGGTGCGGCGTCTCAAGATCACGCCGGAGCCGACGCCCTACTGGCTCAACCACCCCAACCGGGTGAAGGTCACGGATGCCCACACCAGGGGCACGCTGGATCCGATCAGCGCCCTGATCGTCGCCGGTGGGAGTTCCGGCGCGGAAATGGACAAGCACGCCTGCGAGCGCACCGTGCCGATCTTCAACGGCCGCGAGCGCTTCGACGTCGAACTCCGCTATCGCCGCATCCAGCCGGTAAGCGACAGCGCCGTCCCCGGCGGCCAGGTTCTCGTCTGCGGCGCCCACTATCGTCCCGTCGCCGGCCATCGCACCGATCGCGACGAGGTCAAGATGGCCGAGAAGCTCGACATCGAGGTCCTGCTGTCGCCCGTCAGCGGCTCCGACCTGCTGCTGCCCTATCGGGTCACGATCCCGACGCCGCTCGGCTCCGCCGTCATCCAGTCGGCCGGAGTGACCGCGACCGGAGCCCTGAACGTCAAGGCCGCCGCGCTCGCCGAATAGGACGGGGTCGCCGTCCGGCGCTGCCGCAAACCCGCATCCGCCGCAGTTGGGGCCTCGTCGAGCCCGGCCGCGGCACGCGGTCCGGGTGAGTCCGGTTGGACCACCTCCCGATCCAAGCATGGATGTTGCGGCGCCGCGGACGTGACGGTGGCCGCGAAACATGCCTCCCCGCAATGTTAACAAGAGCTGGCCCGCCCCCCCGTTCCGGCACGGCATCCGATCCAGATTTGGTAGGCGCATGAAGCCGTTACACCAGATTTTGCCGGGAACGAATCGCGAAGTCGGGAGAGTCAGCGATTCGGGCATTGTTTGTTCTCATCACGTTCTCTACGTTAATGTCAGGACGCCTGTTGTGTCGTTATGGAACACTCCCCCATTCGCTGCCGGTTCTGCGCCCTTTACAGGGCGGATCGAAGATGCGACACGGCCCTACCCCCGGGGATTTGCTGAAGTTTCCGTCCCTTTGGAGGCGACATGAGTATCGCGCCGGACGTCGGCCATCATCCCGCGGCGCGCAGCCGCAGCGTTACCGCGGTTCTGGGCCCCACCAATACGGGCAAGACTCATCTGGCGATCGAACGGATGCTGGGCCACGAGTCCGGCGTCATCGGCCTGCCGCTGCGCCTGCTTGCCCGCGAGGTCTACAACCGCGTCGTCGATCGCGTCGGTGCCGACGCAGTCGCCCTCGTCACCGGCGAGGAGAAGATCAAGCCTGCCAATCCGCGCTACTGGGTCTCGACGGTCGAGGCGATGCCGCGTGATCTCGACGTCGCCTTCGTGGCGATCGACGAGGTGCAGCTCGCCGCCGACCTCGACCGCGGCCACGTCTTCACCGACCGGATCCTGCGCCGGCGCGGGCGCGAGGAAACGCTGCTGCTCGGCGCCGCCACCATGCGGCCGATCCTCACCAGGATGATGCCGAACCTCAACGTGGTGACCCGGCCGCGCCTGTCGCATCTCGCCTATTCCGGCCAGAAGAAGATCACCCGCCTGCCGCGCCGCTCCGCGGTCGTCGCGTTCTCGGCGCAAGACGTCTATGCGATCGCCGAACTGATCCGACGGCAGCGCGGCGGCGCAGCCGTCGTGCTCGGCGCGCTCAGTCCCCGCACGCGCAACGCCCAGGTCGGGCTCTACCAGAACGGCGACGTCGATTTCCTGGTCGCCACCGACGCCATCGGCATGGGGCTCAATCTCGACGTCGACCACGTCGCCTTCGCCGCCCGTCGCAAGTTCGACGGCTGGCAGTTCCGCAACCTCAATGCCGCGGAAATGGGCCAGGTCGCCGGCCGCGCCGGCCGCCACATGCGCGACGGCACGTTCGGCGTGACGGGTCGCGTCGATCCGCTCGACGACGATCTCGTCTCGCGCATCGAAAGCCACGACTTCGAGCCGGTCCGCCTCCTGCAGTGGCGCAATGCCACTCTGCAGTTCGACAGTCTGGCGGCCCTCCATTCGAGCCTTTCCGCGCTGCCGCGCGAGGACACGCTGACCCGGGCGCCGGCCAGCGACGACGTGCTGGCGCTGGAGGCGGTGTCGTCGGATCTGGAGATCGCCGATATCGCCAGGGGCCGGGATGCGGTCGAGCGCCTGTGGGATGTCTGCCAGGTCCCGGACTACCGGAAGATCGCCCCGGCCAATCACGCCGACCTCGTGGCGACGATCTACAGCCAGTTGATGCGGCGCGGGGCGGTCGACGAGGACTGGTTCGCCCGCCAGATCGGCCAGTGCGACCGCGACGACGGCGACATCGACACCCTGTCCAATCGCATTGCCCACGTCCGTACCTGGACCTTCGTGGCGAACCGGCCCGACTGGCTCGCCGATCCTGACCATTGGCAAGAGCGGACGCGTGCCGTAGAGGACCGCCTGTCCGATGCCCTGCATGAACGTCTGGCCCAGCGCTTCGTCGACCGCCGCACCAGCGTTCTCGCCCGCAGTCTTAGGGAGAATCCCGCTATGGAAGCCGAAATCGACGCCGGAGGCGAGGTTACGGTCGAAGGCCACCATGTCGGCCGGCTGGACGGTCTGCGCTTCTCGCCGGACCCCGAGGCCGACGGCAATCACCTCAAGGCGATTGCCGCCGCCGCCCGCCGGACCCTCTCGGGCGAGCTGACCAAGCGCGCCGAGCGACTGGCCAAGGACGCCGACGAGGTGATCCTCCTGTCGCTGGACGGAACCGTGACCTGGAGGGGGTCGATCGTCGGTCGCGTCGAGAAGGGCGAGACGGTGCTGAATCCGCGCGTCGTCCTGTTGGCCGACGAGCAGCTTTCCGGCGCCGCCCGCGACAACGCCGAAGCGCGGCTTCAGAAATGGATAGGCGACCGGATCGAGACCCACCTCGGCCCGCTGAAGGCGCTGGAGGCCGATGAGGCGATCACCGGCATGACTCGCGGCATCGCCTTCCAGCTCGGCGAGGCGCTCGGCGTGCTCGAACGCCCGAAGGTCGCCGAGGAGGTGCGGGGACTGAGTCAGGAGGACAGGGCAATCCTGCGTCGCCACGGAGTCCGGTTCGGGGCGCACCACATCTACCTGCCGGTGCTGCTGAAACCCGCTCCCCGCGTCCTGGCGGCACAGCTCTGGGCGCTCCATCACGGCGGGCTGCACCAGCCGGGCCTCGACGAGATCGCCGGCCTCGTGCAATCGGGCCGCATGTCGATTGCGGTCGCGCCGGGCACCTCCTACGGCCTGTACCGGGCCTTCGGGTTCCGCGCCTGCGGCAAGCGCGCGGTGCGCATCGATATTCTGGAGCGGATCGCCGATCAGATCCGTGCGGCCCTTTCGTATCGTCCTGAAGGCGGCGCAACGCCGCCGCCGGGCGCGGTCGATGGACGCGTCTTCCAGGTCAGTGAACAGATGACCTCGCTTGCCGGCTGCGCCGGCGAGGACTTCGCCGAAATCCTCAAGGCTCTTGGGTACCGCAGCGAGCGGCGCCCGGCTCCGACGCCGGCCGAGGAGCCGCAATCGGCCACGGCAGGCGCGCCGGCCGTGCCGGAGGATCCGGCTTCGCAGGCGCCCTCCGGCGGGAACGCGGACACCCCGGCCGATGCCGCCGCGGCGGACAGCAGTGCCGAGCCGGAATATCAGGTCCCGCCGCAAGTTTCGCCGGAGACGCCGCAAGCGGCACCGGCGGCGGATCCCGCGAGCGTTAGCGAGGATGCCGCCTCGGACCAGTCGGCCGAAAGCAAACCGCCGTCGGCCGATGACGGCACCGTTCCCGATGCGACAGCCGAGGACCATTCGTCCGTCGCCGACGTTCCGATGACCACCGATGCCGCCCCGGATCCTCACGCCACGGCCGTCGGGAGCGAGGACGCCCAGGCAGCCGCGGTGGTCGACACCGGGTCGACGGAAATGCCGGCGCAAGCGTCTGAACCGTCGGAGATCGTCGTCTGGCGTCCCGGGCGCCGTCCCGATGGACCGCGCCGGCAGAAGCCGGCGCGACGGGCCGATGCGGCCACGCAGACCAGCACCGCGCGCACTGGGGATCAGGCCGATCGCGGCCACCGCGGAGAAGGCGGCAAGGAACACAAGGGCCGGAAGGGCCGGAAGGGACGTCCCGACGACAAGCGGCAGGCCCGCCGGGAAGACCCGCGCCAGGGCCGGGGCTCGAACAACCGTCGCAGCGACCAGAAGCACGACAAACGTCCCCCGAAGGCCCCGGACCCGCTGTCGCCGTTTGCCGCCCTCAAGGAACTGCGCGACGAACTCGCAGAGCGGGAGCGACGGTCCGACGCGTGAGCGACAGCCAGCGGATCGACAAGTGGCTCTGGCACGCGCGGGTCGCAAAGACCCGGACGCTGGCCGCGGAACTCGTGTCGGGCGGTCATGTCCGTCTCAATCGAACGAAGGTCGGCAAGCCTAGCCAGATCGTCCGGCATGGCGACGTCGTCACCATCGCGGTGCGTGATACCGTCCGCATCCTGCGCATCGAGGCGATCGCCGAGCGGCGCGGTCCGGCCAGCCAGGCAGCGACGACCTACACCGACCTGTCGCCGCCGACCGAACGGACGGAAACGCCCGCCGCCGGGGCGATACATCGCCCGCGGGGGGCCGGCCGGCCGACCAAACGCGACAGACGGCAGATGGACGCGTGGAAAGAACATCCACGGATGCCGGACGACGGAGAAATCTAATCCCTGCGCCCGTCTTGAACGCCAATCACAAAAGGGCTAGAGCCCTTTTGCAGCTGTTTGGACCCGTCTCTGACGGGGTGCGTTCGGGTCAGTAGTTGGCCCGAAAGCACCGGTTCCCCGATTGGTCGGGGGTCTTGCGAACGGCGGACACCCCCGAAGGTGCGGGGTCGGGTCCGTCCTGGCCGAGGCCCTGCACCGGCTCCAGGGCCGGACGGCCTCCTCCGATCGCAGACGGGATCGAACTCGAATGGCTGCAAAGGGCTCTTGGCACCTCGTCCGGCGGTGCCCCTCGCGGAGTAGCACATGACTTACGTCGTTACCGACAACTGCATCCGGTGCAAGTACATGGATTGCGTCGAGGTGTGTCCGGTCGACTGCTTCTATGAAGGCGACAACATGCTCGTCATTCATCCCGACGAGTGTATCGATTGCGGCGTCTGCGAGCCCGAGTGCCCCGCCGAAGCCATCAAGGCGGACACCGAGCCGGGCCTTGAGAAATGGGTCGAGCTGAACGCCGAATACGCGGAGAAGTGGCCCAACATCACCATCAAGCGCGAGCCGCCGGCGGACGCCAAGGAATGGGACGGCGTAGCCAACAAGCTGGAGTCGCAGTTTTCCCCGGAGCCGGGCGAAGGCGACTGACGATCCGCCGGTTGCGGAGGGGTCTGGAGCGAGGCCGAGCTGCGGCTGCTGCGCCGCAACACTTGGATTCCGCCTAATTTTGTGCTATATTTCAAACAGCTTGTGAAATCCCTCGCCCGAAAGCGCCCGCTCTGCGGGCGTGTTTTATAAGCGCAAGGAACGCTTTCCCGCCGGGACTCAACGGTCGTCCGGATGCGCTTTTTGCGCGGATTTGCGAGCGTTTGGCGTCTGCAGTATGGCGCGCCCGGGTACGGTGTGCGCCTGCAGACGATGTTACAGAGGCATCGGTCGCGGCCTGCGCGACGGCAGGAGTCGAAACAAGAGTATGACAACCCGCAGCAACAAGAAATCCATACAGCGCCAAGGCTTCAAGACGAGCGAGTACATTGTCTACCCGGCGCATGGCGTCGGCCAGATCGTCTCGGTCGAGGAACAGGAAGTCGCAGGCGCGAAACTCGAGCTGTTCGTGATCAATTTCGAGAAGGACAAGATGACGCTTCGGGTTCCCACGGCCAAGGCTGCGGCCGTCGGCATGCGCAAGCTCTCCGAAGACGATATCGTCGGCAAGGCGCTGGACGTCCTGAAGGGCCGCGCCCGGGTCAAGCGCACCATGTGGAGCCGGCGCGCCCAGGAATACGAAGCCAAGATCAATTCCGGCGACCTGATCGCGATCGGCGAGGTCGTGCGCGACCTGCACCGCTCCGACACGCAGCCCGAGCAGTCCTACAGCGAACGGCAACTCTACGAAGCCGCGCTGGACCGCATGGCGCGTGAGATCGCCGCCGTGAAGCGCCTCACCGAAACCGAGGCGATCCGAGAGATCGAAGCCATGCTGGCCAAGGGGCCGAAGCGCGGCGTCGCGGCCGAACCCGAGGAAGATGACCGCGAAGAAGCGGCCTGAGTTCACGCGACTTTTACTATTTGCATACCCGCTCTGCGTGCCGCCCGGCTTCAAGCCGGGCGGCTTTTCTGCTTTGATTGGTGAACCGTGCTCGCATGTCGGCCGTTCTTATCTTGAACGGCCTCAAGGAGTGAATGCCGGTTTGATGCCATGACGAACACCATGAGCCACAGGCGCCGGTTCGTCCGGGCCGCCATGAACGCCCCCTATCTCGAAAGGGATGAGGAGCACGTGCTGGCGACGAAGTGGAAGGATAACGGCGACGAGGCCGCGCTTCATCGTCTGACCCATGCCCACATGCGGCTGGTGATCGCCATCGCCGCGCGGTTTCGCCATTTCGGCCTGCCGATGTCCGATCTGATCCAGGAAGGCCATGTCGGCCTGCTCGAGGCCGCCGCCCGGTTCGAACCGGAGCGGGAGGTGCGCTTCTCGACCTACGCGACATGGTGGATCCGCGCCTCGATCCAGGATCATATCCTGCGCAACTGGTCGATCGTGCGCGGCGGCACCAGCTCCGCCCAGAAGGCGCTGTTCTTCAACCTGCGCCGGCTGCGGGCGAAGCTCGGCCAGGGGCCGTCTCCGCTGCCCGACAGCGAGATTCACCGTCAGATCGCCCAGGCTCTCGGCGTCTCGGAGAACGACGTCGCCAGGATGGACGCACGGCTGTCGGGACCCGATTCCAGCCTCAACGCCCCGGTCATGGAAAGCGAGGGCGGCAGCGCCGAACGCCAGGATTTCCTGGTCAGCGACGACCCGCTGCCCGACGAGACCGTCGGCAACGTGATCGACGGCGAGAAGCGGACGAAGCGGCTCTATGCGGCTCTCGAGGTTCTCAACGACCGGGAGCTGCGCATCGTCCGCGAGCGGCGGCTGAGCGAGGAAGGGGCGACGCTGGAATCGCTCGGCAAGACGCTCGGCATCTCCAAGGAGCGCGTTCGCCAGATCGAAAGCCGAGCGATCGAGAAGCTGCGCGCCGCCCTGCTCGATCCCGACGCCGGCGCTGCGCTCACCTGAGCGCAGTAGGCCTGGCTTCGTCCCGATCGGCACGAACCGGCAGAACAGGTGAACCTTCGGGTTCTTCGCCCGGAACCGGCTCAGCGTATAACGATCTTGACCAGTTGACCGGCGCTGAGCCGGTCGCCGGCCGTCAGACCGTTGAGGGCCCGGAACCTTTCCACCTGATGGTTGTCGAAGGCCATGCGCGCCGACAGGGTTTCCACCGTCTCGCCCGGTTGCACGGTCACGATGTCGATGCGCTGCGGCCGCACCGCCCGGGCCTCTTCCTTGGGAATGATGCGGAAGCTCTGGGCAGCGCTCATCAGCTCGTTGACCCGGGCGAAATCGAGTTCGCGCGAGGCAAGAATGAACCGGTAGACGCGGTTGCCCTCGCCTCGGATCGCGGCGACCTTGAAGTCCCACCCCTCGCCCCCTACGGTTGCGGTCGCGGCCGCCAGACCGTTAACGGTCATCGGCCGGATGTCGGTGACCTGGCCGCCGCGCACCGCGTCCGCCGCCAGGTAGTCCGACAGCGATACGGTGCTCGGCACGGCGACCGCATCGAAGCGGATGATGTCTCCGGCTTCCGAAAAGCCGACGACCGCCCGCGACGTGTTTTCCAGGCCGTAGCCCTCGGGCATCGTGAAGGTGATGCCCAGTTCCGGATGCACGAAGGTGCGTCCCTGCACGAAGCCCTCTCTGGGGTCGTCGCCGTAGGGAAGACCGTTGATCACCGCGAAATAGCTGTCCCGGTCGCGCTGCATGTCGGCGCTGCGGCCCACCTGCATCGCCTCGCGCTCGGCGGCCAGGATCCGCTGCGGCGTCGCCGGGTGGCTCGCGAAGATGTCGACCCGGCCGGCGTCGTAGACCTGATTCAGCGTTTTCGAGTGAAGTTCGGTCTGCCGTTCGAGCGCCCGCAGGAATGCGACGGATCCCTCGGGGTCATATCCCGCCTTCGCCGCCATCCGGATGCCGATGACGTCGGCATCGAGTTCCTGCTGGCGGGAGAACTGGGCGAGGCGCCCCTTGGTGAGCGCCAGCGCCGCCTGCCCGGCCTCCGGATCCTGTATCACGTCGGTGACGACCTGGCTCATCACGGCCGCGGAATTGGCTTCCTCTTCGCGCGCGATGGCGTGGCGCGAGGTGATGTGGGCCATCTCGTGCGCCAGGACGTTTGCGACCTCGGAGCTGTCGTTGGCCAGCGCCAGCAGGCCGCGCGTCACGTAGATATAGCCACCGGGCAGCGAGAAGGCATTTATCGTCGGAGAGTTCAGCACGGTCACCGTGTACGACAGGTCGGGACGGTCGGACGCCCGGCTCAATGCCGCCACCGTCGTGTCGAGGTATTTCTGCAGCTTCGGATCGGCGTAGGTTCCGCCGAACGCCTTGACGATCTTGGGGTGCTCGCTGCGGCCGAGGTTGATCTCCCGCTGGTCGAATCCCGCGTTCGCCGGCGCCGCCTGGGGGGTGGCAACCACCAGACTTCCGTCGGAGAGCCGGCCATTGGCGCAGCCGGCAACGGCCAGTGCCAGCGCGAGGCCGAGCACCGGAAGTCCGGCCGCGGTCCGTGCCCGCCCGACAATGCTATTCTTCGCCGACAAGCTCCAACTGCTCCGGACGCTTCATGTGAATGACAGGTCCCCTGTCCTCGCCGACCCAGCCGCGCACCCGCACGCGGCGTCCTTCGAGGTCCCCGAGAACGAATCCCTCGTCCGTGAACCGCTGCACATCGCGGCGATCCACGAACGCTGTGAAATCCTCGCTCCAGTACGTGCCGAAATTGAGGTAGGTCCTCTGCGGCCTCTCACCGACCGATATCACCCGACCTTCAACGATTGCATAACGGCCCACCTCCTCGGCAAGTTCCTCAGGCGCCTCCGCCGCGCGCACCTGGCCGAGCGGGCCGGCCCAAAGGCCACGTGAGGCGGCCCGCGCCACCGCTTCGCGGTCCAGCAATACCCTGACGCACCGGGAGTTGTCGACAGCTGCGTGTGCCCGCGCAAGTCCTTGATCGATCATCAGTCCTTGAAGCCAGCGGTGCCGGTCACCGGCAATGAACGCGTGGGCGAGGAGCCGGCCGTGGCGGTCGTGGCGGCCGCCGCTCGTCGCCAGTCCCAGATCCGACCCTCGAACCGCCCTGGCGAGAGCTTCCTGCGCTGCCTTCGCGAACCGGCGCTCCTCCTCGGAGGCGCCGGACAGTTCCGCCTTTGGCGCCAGTATCCCGACAAGCCGCACGATCCGGCCGTCTTCCAGCGCAATCGTGTCCCCGTCGATCACCTCCGATACCCGTACCCGTTCGTTCGGCTGGGGCGGGCAATCCAGGGCCTCGCCCCATGCCGGCGGCACCAACGCCCCGGCAGAAAGTGTCAGAGTTGCCAGTGCGATCGTGCCGCGCAACCTGTTGTCCTTCCCCGGCGGTCGTTTCGGCTGTCCGATTGCCCATATGGGTCCGGAACTGCTGCAAGCCAAGCATTCCACCCGGTTCGGGATGGCCGGACTGTCCGGCCGTGGAAATGTCGGCGGCAGGTCGCCGGCCTGAAATACCCATCGCTCCGGAATGATGCGCGATCCCGATGTCTGGCAGCGCGGGAATCGATGGCCTCCCCGAGAGGATTCGAACCTCTGACCCCAGGATTAGGAATCCTGTGCTCTATCCTGCTGAGCTACGGGGAGTTTCCACGGATACAAACCTACAATCCCCTGCCCGATTTTGGAAGTAGGAACGAAAAACTCCCGTCGCGGCAAGAGGATGCGCGATTCGGGTCAACATTGCCTGGGCGTGGTCGATCGCCCGCATACCGGCCGATGCAGCGTCTTTATCATCGGGATCCGTCGTCAGGCGAGCGAGGCGAGCAGCCGGCGCAGGGTCTGGGTGCGCGGCTCGTCGAGAATGCGGGTGATCCGCTCCTCGAGGTCGACCGAAATGGCCGAAAGCTTGTCGTGAAGCGCCAGGCCCTCGTCGGTCGGGACGATATTGATCCGGCGGCGGTCTTCCTCGTCGGGAGCCCGGAAGACGTGGCCGGCCGCCACCATCCGGTCGACGATCTTGGTCATCGTCGAACGCTCCACGAAGGCTGCCTCCGCCAGTTCGCTCATCGGCATCGGTCCCCGCTGGTGCAGGGCTTCCAGGGCCCGGAACTGTTCGAGAGGAACGCCTCGCGGCTTCAGCTCCCGCTCGAGTTCGTGTTCGAGACGCCTGTTGGCGCGAGCCAGCATCCACACGAGCTTCTCATCGAACTTCGTCACAGATCTCGCTCCAGACATGCGTCGCCTCCGGGAATAGTTTCTTCTGACACAGTTGAGAATCAAATCATTCGATTAAGTAATATGCGATTGCGGCGGGTTCAACAAAGACAAAGCGGACGCGGTGTCGCGGGCCGACGGCGGGATAATTCTGGATTTTCTAGGCGATCAGACGCGGCCGGAAGGTGTGGCCGTCGGAGACGGCGAGCGTCAGGCGGTAGCCCCCTGCGCCATGGGCGGGAAATCCGAGCAGCCGCAGCGCCGAATTCCGATCGAAACCGTTGCGCACCAGACGGGCAATGGAGGCGCGGTCCGGCCTCTCGGCGACACGCCCCAGCGCCCGGGCCAGACGGACCCCGTCGTAGATGCCGATCGTCAAGGAGGTGACCGGCGGCTGGGCCGGGCCGAACGCCGACTTGTACCGGTCGATCATCGAATCGCGCTCCGGCGAAGGCACACCCCAGAAATAGGGTTGGCAGGCGTACAGGTTCTGGGCAGCCCCGGCGTCGAGCGCCCACAGCAGCGTCTCGTCGCAGGCCAGGCAGAACCGGGCGATCCTGCGTGCCAGTCCCACCTCGCCGAAGGCGCGGTGGAAACGCACGCTTTCCTCCCCCAACAGCACGACGATGACGCCGTCGGCCCGGCACGCCCTGATCTCTCGAAACAGCCGGTCGTAGGTCTGGGTGCCGAACGGCAGGAAGGAGGTGCCGACCAGCTGCGCGCCCGAAGCGTGGATGCTCGCCACCGCGGCCGCGTGCGCCGCACGGGGCCACAGATAGTCGTTACCGACGAAGAACCAGCGACGCACCTTGCGCTTCTCGTGCAGCCAGTTCACGCCGGGACCGAGCACTTCCCAGCCCGAGACCCCGATCGGGATCGCCCCGGGGCCGCACCAGCCGCCTTCGTATTCCGGCGTATAGATGTAGGCCACCTGGCCACCGAGGGCGCGGGATACGGCGTTGCGCTGGTGGCTGGGCTGCATGCCGACCACCAGATCGACGTTTTCGACGTCCCGCAGGTAGAGCGCGGCTTCAGTGGCCGATTCCAGGGTGTAGCCGCAATCGGCAGGAACGAGTTCGACCGGCGTGTCGTCCTCGACCCGGCCCGCCACCGGCTCGCAGGCCCCCAGCGCCGCGCACGCCTGCCCGCCGATACGCCAGATTGCGCATGGTCCGGAGTAGGGCTGCAGCAATCCGATACGCATCTGCCACCAGGTCCGTTGCCGTCCGACACGACTTCGCCCGAAGTCTGCCGCACCGCATCAATTATTTGTTGCATCGCACTATGTTTCAAGGTGATAATTCATAGTTCAACTATCCACTTTGAAATCAATCGGCGGCGAAGCAGGGTGTGGAGGCCGCAGCCCGAGTGGAAGTTCGACGCCGGGCTGGCGATGGTCGGTGCCGCACCGCTTCGCAAGAGGCGGAGGTCAAGCAATGCACAAGATTGAGATTCCACAGGAAATCCGCGACCGCTCGCGGGCGCTTCGCGGCGACCGTGATGTCCTGTTCGACCGGATCGATCCGTCCCGGACGGCTCATGTGGTGGTCGACCTTCAGAATGGATTCATGCGCGAAGGCGCGCCGGTCGAGGTTCCGGTCGCCCGCGAAATTGTGGACAACGTCAATCGCATCAGCGCCGCGCTGCGGGAGGCGGGTGGCCGGGTCGTCTATCTGCGCTTCACTTACGATGCGAACGAGCCCCTCGGCTGGCCGGCCTGGTACGAGGATACCCTGTCGGGCGAGCATTCGGGCGTCCTGAAGGAAGCCTTCACGCCGGGATCGCACGACCACGACCTGTGGCCGGGGCTGGACGTCCTCGACGGCGACCTGGTGGTCGACAAGACAAGGTTCAGCGGCTTCGTGCACGGCACCTGCCCCCTGCACGACATTCTTCAGGAGGCCGGCATCGACACGCTGATCATCACCGGAACCCTGACCAACTGCTGCTGCGAGTCGACGGCCCGCGACGCGAACCAGCTCAATTACAAGGTCATCTTCGTCACCGACGGCAACGCCACCCATACCGACTGGGAGCACAACGCGACGCTCAGCAACATGGCAGCGATCTTCTCCGACCTGCAGTCGACCGACCGCGTCTGGGAGACGATCGAACGATCCACCGCTCAACTCATCGCTGCCGAATAGCCGGCAGTTTCGAGCGATTGGCGGTCCTGGGGACCGACGGCGCGGTCACCGTATTGCCGTTCGGCTCCAGGCCGGCCCCAGCGCCGACGCAGCCCGGCTGACCAGCTGCCTGCCGGCAGTTCGCAGGGCGCCGCCGGTCTGCGCAGCTATCCGCACCGCCAGTCCCGCCTCGGCTCGAAGCACCGCCGCGGCCGCGTAGACGCCGGGCAACTCGAGGGCGCCGGGAGCAATGCCGCAGCGGTCGGCGGCCGGTCCGAGAACCAGAACGGTGCCGAACGCCGAGGGCGCGCCCGGCAGCGCCTTCACTCTCCCGGCATCGTCCGCTTTCGCTTCCTGCCGGTCGACGAACAGGGTGCGGCCATCGAACCGCCTTACGCGTGTCTCCGCAAACCACGCCCCGGCTGGTTCGGATCCTGACAGAGAGGCGGCGTGACAGATCCCCTCGAAGCCGATGAAGCTGGCGCCGTCCTCGATCTCGATGTCGGTCCGCAGTTCCAGCCGGCAGCCCGACGCCAGGACGTGGGGTTCCGCGGCAACGACGAGAGCTGCCTCCTCCCGAAGCCGGAACCGCCACTGTGACCGGGCCGCGCCGCGGTCGCCGCGATGCACCATCGTTGCGCCGGCGCTTTCCAGCCGCGCGGCGGCGCCGGATCGAATTTCGAGGCGCTGCTCGACGTCGTCACCGGACAGGAGGCCGGCGCCGGCGGCCTGCGGCAGGATGAGGATCGGCTCGCCGGGCCACTCCGGCGCGAACCCGCGGCCCATCGACCACGGGAACGCGACGCGCCTGCGCAGCAGACGGCTGCGTCCGTCGGCGCCGACGTCCACAGCGAGATCGAGCGCGCACGGCGGAGACAGTGGCCGCAGGGTCTGTGTGTCGACGACGCGGTTCACCGACGGTCGCGCCGGCTCAGCGCAGGAAATGGCTGCGGGCGAGCGGCACTTTCGTGACGGGCGGACAGTCCATCGAGACACCGTCGGCCGTGACCGCGAAGCTCTGCGGATCGACTGCGATCTTCGGGGTGGCGGCATTGCGGATCATGTCGGCCTTGGACAGCGCCCGGACCGAGCGGATCGGCAGGATCTCCTTCTGCACGCCGAGCCGCGCCTGTACGCCGTTGTCGATTGCCAGCCGGCTGGCGAAGGTGAACCCGACCTTGTGCTTGGCGGTGCCCAACGCCCCCCACATCGGCCGCTGGACCAGCGGCTCGGCGCCGATGAAGCTGCCGTTGCCGTCGCCCATCTTCGACCAGACAATCTCGCCGGCCTTGATCACCATCTCAGGCTTCGCCGCGAAATGGTCGCGCCGCCAGACGACGAGGTCGGCGAGCTTGCCCGCCTCGATCGAGCCGACATGGCTGTCGATGCCCGCACCGATCGCCGGATTGATCGTCAGCTTGGCGAGATAGCGCAGGATGCGCTCGTTGTCGGCGCCCTTGGTCTTCTCTTCCGCGAGGCGGCCCACGCGATCCTTCATCACGGAGGCGAGCTGGAAGGCCTTGGTGGCGTTCTCCGCCAGCCGTCCCATGCCCTGCGTATCGGTCGCGAAGATCGAGATCGCGCCCATGTCGTGCAGCATGTCCTCGGCCGCCATGGTCTGCGGCCGGATCCGGCACTCGGCGAAGGCCACGTCCTCCGGCAGTTCGAAGCTCATCATGTGGGCGAGCATCGTCATCGGCACGCCTTCCTCGAGCGCCGCCGGCGTGAACGGATTGGTCGGGTTGGTCGACGACGGGATCACGTTCGACCAGCCGTTCACCGCCAGAATGTCCGGCGCGTGGCCCCCGCCTGCTCCTTCCGTGTGGTACATGTGGATGGTGCGTCCGGCGACGGCGTCCATCGTGTCTTCGCAATAGCCGAACTCGTTGATCGTGTCGGTGTGGATGTGCACCGAGAAATCCGCGGCATCGGCAGCCCGCAGGCAGCCGTCGATGACCGCCGGCGAGGCGCCGAGGTCCTCGTGGATCTTCACGCCGAGCGCCCCGCCCGCCACGCTTTCGGTGACCGCGCCGGGATCCGAGCAGCCGCGCCCCAGGAAGCCGAAGTTGATCGGATACTCGTCGGCGGCCTGGATCAGCCGGCCGAGCGTGTGCGGTCCCGCGCAGCTCGTGTCGAAATGCGGGCCCGGCGACATGCCGATCATCGTCGTACAGCCGCCGGCCAACGCATGCCAGACCTGCTGCGGCGACAGGAAATGCGCGTGCGCCTCGATGACGCCGGGGGTGACGATCATCTGGTCGCCGTGGATCATCGTGGTGTTCGGCCCTGCGACGAGGCCGGGCGTGACGCCGTCCATGATGTCGGGATTGCCGGCCTTGCCGACGGCGACGATGCGGCCCCGCCGCACGCCGATGTCGCCCTTCACGACGCCGAGGACCGGATCGAGGATCAGCGCGTTCTGGACGATCATGTCCAGCGCACCGGAGGCGTCGGTTCCGCCGACGGAGAAGCCCTCGCCGTCGCGCATCGTCTTGCCCGCGCCGGTGGTCAGTTCCTCGCCGGGCAGCGCGTGGTCGTGCTCGACCTCCGCCAGCAGCGAGGTATCGCCGAGGCGGAAGACGTCGCCGGTGGTCGGGCCGTAGAGGGCGGCGTACTGGCGCCGCGACATCTTCATGGCGTCTCCTCCAGATGACCGGAGGCCGCCGCCCGGGCGAATGCCGCCTCCCGCACCGCCGGGTCGTCGGCCTGGCCCTCGGTCAGCATCGAGAACCCGCTGATCCTCCGCGCCCCGCCATAGGGAACGAGCGTCACCGTCCTGGCGATGCCGGGATCGAAGCGCTCGCCGCCGCCGGCCGGCCGGTCGAGCCGCATGCCGAAGGCCGCCCGGCGGTCGAAGCGAAGCGCCCGGTTCACCTCGAAGAAATGCGCGTGCGAACGAACCTGGATGGTCCGGTCGCCAGTATTGAGAACCTCGACCTCGACCCGTTCGCGGCCTGCGTTGATCTCGATCTCCCCGTCCATCGGGATGACCTCGCCCGGCGCCGGTCCGTCGTCGGCGCCCGGCGCGATCGGATCGAAGATCGTGACCAGCTTGGTGCCTTCCGCCATCGACACCTCGACCGACAGGGTGCGCAGCATCTGCGGAACGCCGGCCTCCACCTCCCCGGCGGTCAGGATAGTCGCCGCCATCGCCACCAGCTCGGGATGCTGCATCCCCTTGCGCGCGGCGAGCAGGATCTCGTCGGCGATCAGCGCGGTTGCCTCCGGCAGGCTCAGGCGGACGCCCTCTCCTCGGTAGCGGCGCGCCAGTTCCGCCGCGGTGAAGATCGTCAGGCGTTCCAGTTCCGTCGGCGTCAGGTTCATGGGACTGCCTTCAGTTGGCAAACAGCCGGCTCTCGGCCGGCCGCAACATGGCGATTTCGGAAATCGGCGCGAACGCGGACGGCCGTTCCGCGGCATCGGGCGGCGCGAGCGCGTCGGCGAGCGCCGGACGCAGGTCCGAATAGGCCCGCTGCGCGTCGATGGCCGAGATCATCCCGAGCCGTATGGCGGCGGACGCCAGTCCCTGCGCGGTGGCGTGCGCCGAGACGGTGAGCGCCAGCTCGATCGAGAGGCCCATCGAGGCGAAAACGGCGCCTTGCGCAACGGACCCGTGGCCGCGCATCCGGCCCGCAGCGGTCGCCGCCCGGATATCCTGTGCAGCCCTGTCGTCCATCCGCGCCGCCCCGGTCAGGAATGCCGACCCCGCCCGGATCGACCGGGCGCGGTGGCTCTCCGCCCAGAACAGCGTGTCGACCTCGCCGTCCCATGCCTCCAGCTCGCCTCCCCGGCAGTGCCAGGCGCGCGCGACGACCCGCCGGTCGAAGCGGTGCCAGCGCTGCAGCATCTCGACCGCCAGCCAGCTTCCGAAACTTCCCCGGCTCAACATCCCGTCCGCCAGCGCGGCTTCCGCGCCCCAGGAGAACGCGAACGCCCCGCTCGGGAACGAGCTGTCGGCAATCTGCATCGCCAGGAGCAGGGATCGGGTCATGACGGCCTCGACTGGCCCCGGCGAAAAGACCTCACGGCGTCATCCAGTCGGTGGACGCCTCGAAGGCACCGGCGGCCTTGTAAATCGCCGGCTCGTTGAAGTGAGTGGCAACCAGCTGCAATCCGACCGGCAGCCCCTCCGACGTCATCCCGCAGGGAATCGAGATGGCCGGGTGGCCGGTGTAGTCGTAGGGCATGGTATTGCCGAGCATGCACCAGGCCCGCTCGATCACCTGCTGGCGTGACCAGTCGGCCTCGGGCAGCTTGACCGCCGGCATCGCGGTTGTCGGCATCAGCAGCAGGTCGTAGGTCTCGAACACGTCGGCGTAGCGCTTGACGAACCACGGCCGCATGTTCTGGCCGCGGGCGTAGATGCGGCCGCCCCACTTGTTCATGACGTAGGTGCCGAGCGTCGACAGCGCCTTCACCGTATCGGGAAACTCGTCTGCCCTGAGGCCGTTGTCCTGGTTCTTGTGCAGGAGGCTCGGCGGATAGAATCCCGCAAGTCCAGAGCCGAGGCCGGCGCCGAAGGTGAGTTGCCGCACCATGCCTTCCGCGATCATCGGCAGGAAGATGACGGCGATCTCGTCGTGCATCGGCACAGAGACCTCCTCCACCACGGCGCCGAGCTCGGCGAACTTCGCGGCTGCCGTCCGCACCTTCTCGTCTACCTCCGGATCGCTCTCCGGCCGGCCGAAGCCCTCCTTCAGGATCCCGATCCTCATCCCCTCGACGCCCTTGTCGACGAAGGTCGTGTAGGGATGGGTCACGACGTTGCGCTGGCGGATGTCCCAGCCGTCCTCGCCGGCCAGCGTCTCCAGCATCAGCGCGTTGTCGGCGACGTTCGCGGTCATTGGCCCGGTATGGTCGATGGAGACCTCCATCGACATGATGCCGGTATAGGGCACGAGGCCGTGGGTCGGCTTCAGGCCGACGATGCCGCAGAAGGACGCCGGCATCCGGATCGACCCGCCCTGGTCGCCGCCGACCGCCATGTCGACCTCGCCCGCCGCGACCAGCGCCGCCGACCCGCTCGACGATCCGCCGGCCGAATAGCCCGGCTTGCGCGCGTTTTCGACGGGGGCGATGTCGGACGTGTAGCTCGATCCGGACAGGCAGAAATATTCGCAGTGCGCCTTGCCGAGGATCGTCGCGCCGGCATCCAGCAGCCGGGTCACGACGGTGGCGTCGACCTCAGGGACGTATTGCTGCAGGACCGACGCCCCGTTCATGCACGGAACGCCGGCCAGCAGCACGTTGTCCTTCAGCGCCACCGTCTTGCCCGCCAGCGGGCCCTCGGGCGCACCCTTGATCTCGGACTTGTAGTACCAGGCGTTGAGCGGGTTCTCGTTGCCCTCGGGCCGGTAGCCGATCGTGCGCGGATATTTCACCTCCGGCAGGTAGTCGGGCATGCTGAGCACCTGCCCGGCATTGACCACCAGCGGCGTGATGATCTCGGAGATGAACGCGGCGTCCTCGTCGGAATAGTGAGCGCCGAGCGCGGTGCCGATGTCGATGATCTCGCCGATCGTCGGTTTCGTTGCCTGAACCATCGTCGCGCTCCCTAGAAGGTCGTCCAGTCGCCGGACTGCTCGAACGCGTTCGCGGCCTGGTACAGCGTCCCCTCCTCCCACATCCGGCCGACGAGCTGCATGCCGATCGGCAGATCGTCGGACAGCCCGCAGGGCACGGAAATCGCCGGGTGGTGGCTGATGTTGAAGGGCGAGGTGTTGGACAGCATCTCGAAGGCCCGCATGCAGTACTCCTCGCGCGGAGCGTCAGGCTCGGGCAGCTTGGTCGCCTTCAGCGGCAGCGTCGGCATCAGCAGCATGTCGTACGATTCCAGCGCCGCGTCGTAGGCCGCCCGCAGCTTGCCGGTCAGGTTCACGGCCTTGCCGTAGTAGCGCTTGCCGTACATCTTGTCGGCGTAGGCGCCGAACAGCATCGTCAGCTTGAGCGTCTCCGACAGTTCGTCGGCCCGGCGGCGCCAGCCCCGGTGGTAGTCCATGAGCGAGGTGACGTAGAGGTCCTGGCGGCTGGTGCCGTAGCCGTCGCCGAGCATCATCGTCTGGGTCAGCCCCTCGAGGCCGATCGGTGCCCAGATCGCCGGACCCGTCAGGTGCATCGGGATCGAGACCTCCTCGACGGTGGCGCCGAGATCCTCGAACCGCCTGGCCGCCGCCATCACCTTTTCGTCGACGTCGGGCTCCGAGACGGGATGGCCGAAGCCCTCCTTCAGGACGCCGATCCTGAGGCCGGCCACCCCCTTGTCGAGATACTCCGTGTATGTCGCCGTCTTGCAGTTCGTCTGGCGCGAGTCGTAGCCGTCCGGGCCGGCCAGCGTCTCCATGAACAGAGCGTTGTCGGCGACCGTGCGGGTGATCGGGCCGGTGTGGTCGAAGTAGATCTCGATCGGCATCACGCCGGTATAGGGAACGAGGCCCCAGGTTCCCTTCATGCCGACCGTGCCGGAATAGGCGGAGGGAATGCGGATCGAACCGCCCTGGTCCCCGCCGATCGCCATGTCGACCTCGCCGGTGGCCACCACGGCCGCCGAACCGGACGACGAGCCGCCGGCGCTGTAGCCCATCTTGCGGGGATTGTGGACGGGGCCGAGCGCGCTGGTATGGCTGCCGCCCGACAGGCAGAAACACTCGCAGTGGACCTTTCCGGTGATGGTGGCGCCGGCATCCAGCAGGCGCGTCACGACGGTCGCATCGACGTCGGGCACGTAGCCCTCGAGCGTCGACGAGCCGTTCATCATCGGCACGCCGGCGAGCATGACGTTGTCCTTCAGGGCGACCGTCTTGCCCGCCAGCGGACCCGTGCCGGATCCCTTGACGGTGGACTTCACGTACCAGGCGTTGAGCGGGTTTTCCTGCGGTCCGGGCCGGTAGCCGGGCGTGCGCGGATAGGTGACCTCGGGCAGCGCGTCCGGCATCTTGTCGACGATGTTGTAGGCGCCGACATAGTCGCCCATCATCCCCCGGAACGAAGTGACGTCCTCGGGGCTGAGCGTGAAACCCAGTTCCTCGGCGATCGATTTCACCTGGGCTTCGGTGGGCATTTGCACGGCCATGGCCTGTCTCCCTGGTTCGTTACGCTTGGTATCGTTCGGACTGTTCGGGCAGCCTCAGGCGGCAAAGCCCATGTACTCGCTCACCGCCCGGCTGTCGGAGAGCCGCTCGCGCGGGATCTCGCTGTCGAGGATCCCGTTCGAGATGGCGTAGACGCGCTCGGCGAGGCCGGTGATGAAGTCGAGGTTCTGTTCGACCAGCACGATCGTGATCTCGCTCTGCTCGGCGAGCAGCTGGAGCGTCTCGGCGATCTCGTCGATGATCGACGGCTGGATGCCCTCGGTCGGCTCGTCGAGCAGCATCAGCTTGGGCTGCCGGCACAGGCAGCGGGCGAGCGCGAGCAGTTGCTGCTCGCCGCCGGACAGGGCGCCGCCGCGCCGGTCCATCAGCCGCTCGAGGCGAGGAAACATGCGCAGGGCATCGGCGACGCGGGCGGCGATGTCTCCCTTCGCGGCGGCCACGCCGACCATCAGGTTCTCCTCGACCGTCAGGTTGGGAAAGATCTCGCGGCCCTGAGGAACGAGGCCGATACCGAGCGCCGCGCGCTGGTGGACCGGCAGCCCCCTGATCGACCTTCCCTCGAACCTGATGTCGCCGCCGGTGACGCTGACGAAGCCCATGATCGAGCGCAGCAGCGTCGTCTTGCCCATGCCGTTGTGGCCGAGGATGCCGACCACCTCTCCGGCGGCGGCGTGAAAGGTGACCCTGTGCAAGGCCGGCACGACGCCGTAGGCGGCCTTCAGGTCCGAGACTTCAAGCAGCATCGGCGCTCTTTCCAAGGTAGATTTCCTGCACCGCCGGGTTCGACATGATCTCGGCCACCGGCGCCTCGATGAAGATCGCGCCGCGATGGAACACCGTGACCTGACGGGCGATCTGGCGGATGAACTGCATGTCGTGCTCGACCACGATCACCGAGGCGCTCCTGGCGATCTCGGTGACGAGACCGGCAAGCCTGTCGCGTTCCTCGCCGGTCATGCCCGCCGCCGGCTCGTCGAGCAGCACCAGCGTCGGCTCGCCCGCAAGCACCATGGCCAGTTCGACGAGCTGCCGCTGGCCGTGCGACAGCAGCCCGACCTCCCGCCTGGCGAGCCCCGCCACGCCGCAGCGTTCGAGCATCTCCATCGCCTTCTCGCCGGCGATCTGCTTGAGATGCTTTCGGCGGGCCGAGATGCGGACGTTCTCGTAGGCGGTCAGCCCGTTGAACAGGTTCGGCACCTGCGTCTTGATGCCGATGCCGAGGTTCACGATGTCGTGGGTGTTCATCCCCTCGATGCGGGCGCCCTTGAACTCGATCGTGCCCTGCGTCGGTGTGAGCTGGCCGGTGAGGCACTTGAAGAAGGTGCTCTTGCCGGCGCCGTTCGGCCCGAGCAGACAGCGAAGTTCGCCGTCGTCGACGGCAAAGTCGACGTTGTCGACGGCGGTGACGCCGCCGAACCGCATGGTCAGCCCCTCGGTCCGGATGATCTTGAAGTCGTCCATGAGGCTACTCGGCCGCGGGCTTGGGATCGGCCAGGCGACGGCCGCCGGGGTCGCCTTGCCGGCTTTTCCAGATCGTCCACGCATCGAGCGCCCAGATCCGGATCGACGGCACCAGGCCGCGCGGCAGGACGAGCACCAGCGGGATGAGAATCAGACCCAGCAGCACGTAGTTGTTCATGATGTTGAGCTCGCCCAGCTTCAGCGACACCCACTGCAGCGCGATCACCGCGAGGATCGGCCCGACCAGGGTGCCGACGCCGCCGGCCATCACCCAGACGAGCGCCTTTGCCGACATTTCGAGACTGAAGGCGTTGGGGTCGATGAAGGTCTGGTAGGTGGCCCACATCGCCCCGGAAATTCCCGCGATTCCGGAACCGAGCGCGAACACCACCACCTTGTGGCGCCGCACGTCGTAGCCGAGCAGACTCGTGCGCGTCTCGTTCTCGCGGATCGAAACCGATATCCGGCCGAAATCCGATGCGATGACCAGCCTGAGGCCGACATAGACGACGATCAGCACCGCCATGAAGACCTCGAACATCTGCTCGGGATCGAGCCAGGCGTCGGGCTGGCCGGGAATGTTGAGGATCGGGATCGAGGGGATGCCGTTGAACCCGCCGAGCCGAGCGTCGCCGATGGCGTATTCCGGGCCGGCGGTGTGATTGATCAGCTTCCAGAAGATCAGCGTCACCACCAGGGTGACGACACCCAGATAGACGTCGGAGAGGCGGCCGTAGAACATGAAGTAGCCGAGCGCCGCGCCGAACAGCGCCGGCAGGATGAACGCCAGCGCGAACGGCAGGGTGGTCTCGCCCATGTTTATCGACGCAACCGCGAAGGTGTAGCCGCCGAGTCCGAAGAAGCAGGACTGGCCGAACGACAGGATGCCGCCGAAGCCCCAGATGTAGGCCAGCGACAGGGCATAGACCGACAGCACCACGTACTGGGTGATCTGCATGATCTGGAAGAGATCGTAGACCAACGGCGCCCCGAACATGACCACCAGCCCGATCAGGATCATTACGTGAAAGCCGACGTCCTTGATGAGTGGGCGTTCCATGTGCGGTCTCTGGTCCCTGCCTAGATGCTGCGGGTGAAGATGCGGCCGGTGATGCCCTGCGGCAGGATGCGCAGCAGGATCAGGGCGACGAGGAGAAGGGCTGCGTCGCCGTAGACGGGGCCGGCGGCGAAGGTGATCGCCTGGCTGATGCTGCCGAGCGTCGTGGCCGCCGACAATGTCCCTGCCACCACCGAGGCGCCGCCGGTGATCACGGTGATGAACGCCTGGCCGATCAGGTTGACGCCCATCGATGGGACGACGCCGGTGACCGGCGCGATGAGGCCGCCGGCCAGCCCGGTGATCGCCGCGCCGATGCCGAAGGTCGCCATGTAGACGAGCGTCGCGTTGACGCCGAGCGCCTGCGCCATGTTCGGGTTCTGCATCACCGAACGGGCGATCAGCCCGGCATTGGTGAACTTCAGCACGCTCCAGATCGACACCAGCAGGAGCACCGCGAAGAGGATCAGGACGAGGTTGTAGATGGCTATCTGGTACTGACCGATCGTCAGGCCCCCGAGCGGCGTCGACACGCCCTCGACGGTGTTGCCGAACAGCATGGTGACACCGCCGGCCATCAGCAGCGACAGGCCCCATGTCGCCAGCAGCGAGTCGAGTAGCCGGCCGTACAGGAAGCGGATGATGACCCGTTCCACCACGATCCCGAAGATGCCGACCACCAGCGGCGCGAACACCAGGATCGCCAGCCACAGGTTGAAGCCGGCCTTGGTCGCCATGATCACCGTGTAGCCGCCGAGCATGAGAAACTCGCCGTGGGCGATGTTGATGACGCGCATCATCCCGAAGATGATGGCCAGACCCGCCGAGAGCAGGACGAGCCAGGCGATGGCGCGCGCGATCTCGACGACGACGACAAGTGCAAAATCCATCAGCGGCGGTTCCCGGTGCCGGTCGTAAGGGTTGGCCGCCGGTCGTCACGCGGACCGGCGGCCGCCATCACAGCGAGATCTCGTGGTGGACGTTGGCGTCCGGCGTCTCTTCGAGGTTGCAGACCCCCTGCGTGTCGGCGGGCTGGACCTGCTCGAACTTCTCCTTGATCTCGAAGACGCGGTCCTGCAGGTCGGCGATGTAGACGTCGCGGATGGCGTGATGAGTCTTCGGGTCGATGGAGACCTTGCCGGCCGGCATGTCGTAGGTCTTGCCGCTCTCGATCACCTCGAGCACCGGCTCGCGGTCGAGCGTCCCGGCCTCGTTGACCGCGTCGGCCCAGATCATCATGCCTTCCCAGGTGCACTCGGAAAGCTCGCTGAGGATCGGGGTGTCTTCGGGATAGCGGTCCTTGACGAGCGCCAGCCAGTCCTTGTTGGCGGTGCTGTCGATGGTCGGGTAGTAGCCGTAGCAGGTGACGATGCCGTTGGCCTCCTCCGGCGTCATGATGATCGGCTCGGCCCCGGCCGCCCCGAACGTCGTCGAGGCCATCGGGATCTTGTCCTTCATGCCGGCCGCCGCCCACTGGCGGTAGAAGCCGAGATGCCCGGTGCCGACCAGCACGCTCATCAGGATGTCGGGCGCGGCGGCCTGGATCTTCGAGATCGTCGAGCCGAACTGGGTGACGTCGAGCGGGAAGAACTCGGTCTCGACCACTTCGCCGCCGTTCTCCTCGACGAAGCGCTTCACCCAGGCCGCGGTGATCTGGCCGTAGTTGTAGTCGGCCGCGACCGTGTAGACCTTCTTGCCCCAGAGGTTCATCACGTAGGGCACGAGCTTCTCGACGGTCTGCGCCGGGGTCGTGCCGAGGCTGACCTCGTTGCGGTCGCAGACGCCGCCCTCGTAGAGCGTGTTGTAGAAGTAAAGGGTCTTGAAGCGATGGAAGATCGGCCGGATCGTCTCCCGCGACGCGGACGTTATCCCGCCCTGCACGACGGCGACCTTGTCCTTCAGCGCCATCTGCGTCGCGTACTGCGAGTACATCGACATGTTCGACTGCGGGTCGTAGACGACCGCCTTGACCTCGCGGCCCAGCACGCCTCCGGACGCGTTTATCTCCTCGACCGCGAGCTGCATGATCTGGTTCATGGGAATGCCGGCGAAGTCGATAGGGCCCGACAGGTCGTGCAGCCCTCCGACAAGGATCGCGTCGTCGGCCGCATGGGCGGCGAAAGGCAGCGGAAGCGCCGACGCCGCGCCTGCTGCGGCGGCTGTGCGGAGGAAATCACGACGAGACAGTTTGGGCATCAGCCAACCTCATTAGTTGCTTTTTCAACTATATGAGTTTGAATAGTAGGGAATTCCCAAGTCAAGGCGATCATTGTAGCTGCACAAGGAACGGGCTGAGTCTGGTCAAACGTATGTTTTATATGGATTATTTCAGATGCATGTTCACAGCATGGGCGCTTCTCGATCCGCCTTGCACAAGAACTGGGCAGTCCCGTCGCGGGGCCGGCTCCAGACGATGAAACGTCATGCCGTGGGCCACGGGGGTGGCACCGGCGCGGCATGCCGGCGCGGCCAGCCTCTGTCCGCCCGCGGCGCAACGAGGAAAGGACGATCATGATCACCATCACAGCCGTCATTCGCGCGGTGGAAGGTTCGGAGGATGCGCTGGAAGAGGCGCTGCGGGATGTCGCCGCCTACGTCCGCGACCATGAGCCGGACACGGTCGGCTTCTTCGTCAGCCGGTCGCTGGGCGAGCCGACGATATTCACGACCTACGAGCGGTTCGTGGATGAAGCGGCCAAGGACCGCCACAACGCCTCCCCGGCCACGGCACGCTTCTTCGAGGCGGCAAAGACACTCGTCGCGCCGCCGGTCGACCTGTTCACCTCGGTCGAAGTGGCGAGCCGGGACGACGCCTGACGGCTGCTCAGGCGATCAGCGGCGCCAGCGTCGCTGCCGTCCGCTCGAACACCCAGTAGGCGGCGAGGGTGCCGATCACGTAGGCGGCGGCCCGGCGGGCCGGGACGAGCTGTGAGGCCCGTTCGAACGGCAGTCGGCTTGCGGCCATGTAGAGCCCGATCACGACCGCGCAGAACATCAGCTGGCCGATCTCGATGCCGAGGTTGAACGAGAACAGCGCCAGCGGGATCTCTCCGGCGGGCAAGCCGATCTCGGCCAGCGCACCGGCGAAGCCGAAGCCGTGCAGCAGGCCGAAGGCGAAGGCGATCGCCCAGGGAAACCGGCGCAGGGCTGTGGGGCGCTCCGATGGACCGCGCACGGCTTCCACCGCGACGATCAGGATGCTCAGCGCGATCAGCGCTTCGACCGGCCCCGAGGGGACGTTGACGAACCCGAGGACCGCCAGCGACAGCGTGACGCTGTGGCCGGCGGTAAACGCCGTCACCGTCCACAGAAGCTGACGTCCGCTCGCCACCAGCAGCATCAGTCCGAGGACGAAGAGCAGGTGATCGGGGCCCGACAGGATATGTTCTACTCCGAGGGTCGCGTAGCTGCGCAGCACGGTTCCAGGCCCGCCGCTGTCGGGTACGACGAAGGTCGGCCGGTCCGCGGTCAGAACGGTGCTCACCACCTGTTCGTCGGCAAGCGTCAGTCGCAGGATCACGTCGGCCTTGCTCGACGCGATGCCGTCGACGCCGACGGTGCTGCCGGGCAGCGGGGCCGAACAGACGACCCGCCAGCGCTGGACGATGGCCGTGCCGGCGGCTTCCTGTAGGACGCCGCCGTCCGGCTGGCAATGCGCCGGCAGCGACGGTCGGAGGTCGCTGCCGGGAACCTTGTTGGCGGGCGTCTTCCACCGCACGTCAACCTGGCCCGCCCCGCCTTCGACGATTTCCAGCAGCGACGGCGCAAGCGGATGCGCCGCCAGCTCGCCCGCCGCCGAGAGGAGCAGCAGCGCCAGGACGCCAAGAACCGGTACGAGTCCCAATCGAAAGCCCCTAGCCATCGCTCCGGACCCCCGTTGCCGACACCCGGTCGGGGGACGGCCACTCGACCTCTATGCGATACTGGGACCGCATCTGTTCCACCGTTTCGCGCACCCGCCATTCGCGACGATCGGCTATGACGGTCGCCAGCACCCTGTCGCGGATCTCGGCCAAAGGCGGCAGGCTGGCCGGCTCGACGTCATCGATGCGAATCAGGTGCCAGCCGTACCCGGACCTGACCGGTCCGGACCACGTTCCCGGCTTCAGGTCGTCCGTCGCCTCGGCAAAGGAGGGGCCGAAATGGATCTCGAGTTCGGTCGACGTCCGCCATGGCAGATGGTGACCGAGCAGAAACGGATCGCCGGCCTCGACCGCCTGGTCCGGACCGAGGCGTCCGTCACGCAGCGATCGAAGAACCTTGTCTGCCCGTCGCCGCGCCGCCGCGCCGTGCGTATCCTCGCTGAAGTAGACGTGCGTGATCCTGACGCGGCGCGGCCGGACGAACTTTTCCGGATTGTCGCGCAGATAGGCTTCGAGTTCCGCATCGTCGGGCGGCGTCTCGCCGGTCATCGGCGTGTTTGCCGCAGCAAGCCGCATCATCATGGACAGCTGCCGTCGCACGACGAGGTCGCTGCGGTCGAGCCCGAGGTCCAGCGCGATCCGGTAGAGCGCCTCCGGATCCTGGTCGGGATCGTCGGACACGAAGCGCGCCAGCTGCACCAGACGCTGCCGGACCGCCTCGTTGTCGCGGTCGAGCCCGGCATCGAGCGCTCCGCGATAGAGGACTTCCTCCTCGATCGCCGTCTCCACGGCAGCGGACAGCTGCTCGGGCGTCGGAGGGAACCTGTTCTGGACGAAGAAGTCCCGGCGCATCTGGTCGATGTCGCTCGCCGAGATCGACAGCGGGATCCCGGCAGCATCGGCATGGCCTGCCGCCGTCCGGTTCTGCCAGACCGTGTCGGCCAGGAACAGCAGGCCGCCGAGCAGGACGAAGTGCAGCACCGGCGCGCGTATCAGCGCGGGCAGCATCCGCCGAGACCGCGCCGGCGTTTCAGCCCCCGGGGGCATACCAGACCGGCGAGGTCCAGGCGCGCTCCTGAATGGCAGGCTCGAAGAACGGATCGTTCTGCTCTGTCAGGCAACAGACGTCGAAGGGCACCTCGCCCCATCCGATCTCGCCGGCCCGCGCCGCCGCATTGTTGGCGCGCGTCGCCTGGCGCTGGCACACCTTCGGCCGGGCAAAGGGATTCACCCCCGCGGACTGGCAGCTCAGTGTGCTCCACCGGCAGACCGGCGTCTCCAGAACCCGCACGTAGTAGAACGCCGGCCGGTCGGACCTGAAATCCTCGTCGGTCCAGACCGTGCAGAGCTCGTTGGCGCCGCGGGTCGGCAGCGACACGGTGGGCTGGCCGATGCTGGCCGCCTGCGCGTCGCACACCTTCTGGATGTACTTCCTCGAATACTTTCGTTCGCGCCCCGCCACGTCGTAGACGCGTTCACGGGTCTTGCCGCTCTCCGTCACCCATCCCTTGACGATCTGGACGCGCTCCAGCCTGGCGCTGTTGGTGTCGCGCAGCGCGGCCACCATGAACCGCGGCTTGTCCCCCTGGTCCGGAGGCACCGACAGGTCGCCCCCCATCGGGACGCCGCCGTCATAGCCGAGCTGGATCCGGTCGGATTGCCCGCACATGCCGGACTCGTAGTCCCAGCCCGCGAAGAACCGAACCACCGGCCGGGTCCCGCTGGTGCCGTAGGTTTCCTTCCGGCGCAGCGCTTCGAAGATCGAGTCGCGGGAATTCTCCTCGGCCCATGCCACCGCCAGGCCGCCGGGTCCGAGCCGCACGTTGGAGAGCATCGGGATCACCGGGGCGTCGGTACTTCCCGCATGTCCCTGGAAGTCCTGCTCCACCGTATCGCCCGGATCGCCGTTGTGGCTGTCGGTCGAGGCGATCAGGCCGTACTTGAAGGGATTGGTGCCGCCGAGACCTTCGGCCAGCGCCATGCCGTCCTTGAGCGCGTTGCGCACCATGTTGCGCGGCGGAAAGTTGTAGATGTCGGGCGGATCGGCCTGCGGCGCGAGAATGTCGTTGATCATCTGCTCGAAGGTGCACAGCGGGTCCTTGGTCTGGACCCCGTGCTGGGCCTCCCGGTCGTACCGGCACTCGGACGCCGCCTTGTGCTGGTAGATCTCGGTCAGCGGCTCGAAGAACGCCCGCTCGGCCGCCTCCTCCTCGTCCGCCGGATCCGGGAACATCATCCCGCCGGACAGGTTGGCATTGTGCGGAATGGTGAGCACATCGCAGTCGGACCCCGGTTTGTCGACGCAGCGGTTCCGCAGCTTCTTCCAGAGAACCGGCGGATACGGCCCCCGCGTGGTCACGTTGCTCACCGGCAGGAACGGAACGTCCGCGTTCCGGAAGATGACGTTGCGGTGCAGATTGCTGCCGAGCGGCTGGGCCGTGTACTCGTAGCCCACGAAGGTGGTGAACTTGCAGTCGGAACTGCGATCGTAGTGCGTTTCGGCGGCCTCCTGGATCGACTGCCAGATGGAGACGTCCGCCGCCTTGCAGTTGGCGCCGTTGCAAAGCGGGCGCAGCGGACCGGCGCCGTTGGGGCGGGCGATCGGATTGGCCGCCCAGAGGGCGGCAACGCCGGTGGGATTGAACGAGTTCGGGTTCCCCGGCCGCACTTCGCCGGTGCGCATCTGACGGCACTGCAGGCTGTCGCGCCCTGTCGTCCCCTTTGGCGACCGGGTGCAGATCTCCATCGGACCGAGCAGTTCGGAATGGTCGGTGACGGCGGCAAAGTCGATCGGCCGGCGCAACTGGGCGGTCCGCGTCTGCGGTCCGCCGCCCCTGGCGGACGCGGCCGGCAGCTTGATCTCGCCGCCCTTGGCGAACTCGTATGCCGCATTCGGATCGTTGCGCACCGACAGGGTGTAGGCGTCGAAGGAATAGCTCGTATGGAGGTGCAGTTCTCCGAAGAAGGGCTGTTTCAGCGAGTCGTAGGAATCGCATGATTCGCGCGTTTCGGTCTGCTTGAACGGCGGGTTTGAACCCGCCTGCGCGGTCCCGGACACCGTCAGCAGGGGAATCGCGCCCGCGCAAATCGCCAGCGTGGCTGCAATGTAAGAATACTTCATGCGCCTTCCTTCCGTACCCTAGGTAAGCACAAAGCCGATACCGGGTGTCAAGGGCGCTACAGGCCGCGCAGCACAAGGCTGATGGCGATGCCCGCCAGCAGGGCAAGCATGATGCGCCGCAGCAGGCGGTCCGATATCCGGTCGCGAATGCGCTGCCCGATCACCTGTCCGACGGCTGACGGCGCGATGCACAGCGCGCCCGTCAGGAGTTCGGCGCGGCCGTACAGGCCGAAGGCCGCCAGTCCGCCCGACAGCGTAACGGTGACGATGATGAACATGACGCAGGTGAGGAAGGCGAACACCCTTCGGTCAAGGTCGTAGGAGGTGAACATCAGCAGTGAGGGAAACGCCACGAAGGACGCCGTTCCGGCGGCCAGTCCGGACAGGAAGCCGGTTGCCGACATGACCACGCGCCCCGGCGGCGGCGGCAGGTGGCCGCGCCGGTCGATCAGCCGCGTGACGACGAAGGCCAGGATCAGTGCTCCGATCACCATCAGCAGCGCCTCCTGATCCACGGACGTCAGCGCCTGCAGGCCGATCACCATGCCGATCAGGAGCGTCAGGTAGAACGGCCAGTACGGCAGCGCCTCGCGCCAGACCGCGAAATTCTGGAACAGCTGCAGGATGTTGGAAACGAAGACCGGCACGACCGAAATGGCGATGGCCGTCGGCACAGGCAGCATCAGGCTCGACAGAGGGATGGTGAACAGCGGCTGACCGAAGGCGGCCGCCCCCTTCACGAACCCGCCGAGCAGATAGATCGCGGCCAGGGCCGCCAGTATGCGCGGCTCGAGCACGGCTGTATCGGACATGGAAGACCGCTTTTGATGGTTGGCGGAAGCCGGCGGAGGGGAGATGGAGCCGGGATTTGATGGCAGACTGCCCCGCCCAACGGGTCTTTGCAAATGCGTGTGGCGCAACCCCGTCCTGCGAGCGGAGACATCTTTGCGAATGCCGGACGGAATGGCGCTAGACTGGAGCGATGGCGTACGAATCGCTGCTCATCGACGCGGAAGGCTACATCAAGGCGCACGGGCCGATCACCGTCGCCGCGGTGATCTTCCTGGAATCCTTCGGCGCGCCGCTGCCGGGCGAAAGCCTGCTCGTCGTCTCCGGCGCGCTCGCCGCGCGCGGCGAGATTTCGATGATCGGTCTGGCCGTCTGGGCATGGGTCGGAGCCGTCGCCGGCGACAGCGTCGGGTACTGGATCGGGCGAAGGTTCGGCCGCTCCCTGATCCTGCGCTACGGGGGCCGCATCGGCATGACTCCGGCGCGGTTCGAGAAGGTCGAATCGGTGTTCGCCCGCTTCGGACCGGTCGCCGTCGTTTTTGCTCGGTTCTTCGACATCCTGCGCCAGCTCAACGGCCTGGTCGCCGGAACGGCCGGCATGGCCTGGCCGCGATTCCTGGTCCTCAACGCTATCGGCGGCTTCCTCTGGGTTGGGACCTGGGGGTTCGGCGCCTACTACCTTGCCGACCATACCGCCGGCGTCCGCAACCTCGTCCGTCATCTCGGTCACTGGCAGGGGACCGTCCTGGCGATCGTGCTCCTCGTGGCGGTCGCCCTGCTGGCCGGGCTGGCCTGGAAGTCGCGCTCGTCGCGGCGCCGGACCACGGTCTAGGGCGTGCCGCCCTCGTCCGGCCGGAATATCCCGTCTATTGTGCCTCGCAAAGCTAACGTGAGGTTGCGAATGACACCCCGACACGGGCGGGTGATTGCGGCACTGGTCGCCCTGTTTGCGTTGATCCTGGTCGGGCAGACCCCGCTCGGCGCCCAGCAGTCCGGCACGCAGTCCGGTACGCAGTCCGGGCCGGCGACGGACTCCTCTGACCCTGCGGAGCCCGGCTCAACGACCCCCGATACTGCGCCGTCCGCGTCGCCGGCGGCGCCTCTGCCCGTCGGTCGCAGCGCGGCCGGAGAGCTGGCGGATGCGTGGAAGGTCGAGCTCGACAACATGGCGCTGGCGATCGACCGGGAGAGCATCAGCGAGGACCAGCTCAGCCGCCAGCGCGCGCGCGCCGAGGAGGTGATCGAGGACGCCCGCAGGCTGGAGAGCGAGCTTGCCCCCGAAGTTGCTGCCATACAGGATCGCCTCAACCAGCTCGGACCCGCCCCGGCGGAGGGAGAACCACCCGAAGCGCCCGACATCGCCGAACGCCGCGCCGCGGAATCCGCTGCGCTCGCCCGAGCCGATACCGCACTGAAGAAGGTCAGGATCGCGATCGTCCAGGCCGAACAGGTCATCCGCGATACGGCCAGCCTGCGACGCGCCCGCTTCACGAGGTCGCTCACCGTCCAGAGCCAGAGCGTCCTGAACCCGAACCTGTGGCTGGAGGGAATCCAGGCGCTGCCCCGCGTCAGCCGGTCGTTCGGCATCCTGTTCGACGATTCCTGGTCGATCGCCGCCCGCAACGTCAACACGCAGGCCATATTGATCCTGCTGGGCGCCGCTCTCGGAGCCGTGCTGGTCGGCTTCTACCTTCGTCGCTACGTGCGGCGGTTCGCACCGGCCCTCGGCGAGTCCGATGAAGTGCCGCGGCTGCGCAAGTTGTCGCGGGCGGTCCTCGTCGTCTTCACCGACGGGCTCATCCCCGTGATGGCGGCGTGGGTCCTCTTCGTCGCGCTCAACGCCAGCGGGCTCGTCTCCGAGAGGCTCGTCGACCTCAACCGCGGTGTGATCGCCGCCGTTGCGGTATTCGCATTTCTGTTCGGATTGTCCCGCGCCCTGTGCGCGCCGCTTCGCCCGGGCTGGCGGCTACTCGATCTGTCCGACGCCCTGGCCGCCCAGACCGTGGTGACGATCACCGCGATCGCGGCGGTCCTGGGGATCGGCGTCTATCTGGAGAAGGCCAACGAAATCCTGTACGCGCCGGTGTCGCTGGAGATCGCCAAGCGGGCGCTGACGGACATATTGCTGATCGCGCTGATCGCGACGGGGCTATGGCGCCTGTCGCTGGCGGGACCGAGTCGGTCGGCAGCGGAAGACGGACAGGCGGGCCTGATATGGACCTGGCTCAAGGGCCTGATTTGGATCGTCCTGGCCGTCTCGGTGGTCGCCCTGGTCGCCGGCTACATCGCCCTTGCGAATTTCATCATCCTCCAGCTCGTCTTCGCAAGCGCGGTCATTGCGCTCGTCTGGCTGCTTCTCGGTCTCATCGAGGAACTGGTTGAGACGATCCTGCGGCCCGAGAGCCGGATCGGCTACGCCCTCGCGTCGGCGTTCGGGATTTCAGAGTCGGGCACGATGCAGTTCGCACTGATCGCCAGCGGCGCCCTGCGGCTGGCGGTCATCGTGCTCGGCGCGACGCTCGTCCTGCTGCCCTGGGGGTTCGACACCGGCGCCTGGCGAATCTGGATCCAGAAGGCGTTCTTCGGCCTTCGTATCGGCAACGTCACGATTTCGCTGTCGTCGATCCTGGCGGCGCTGATCATCCTCGCGATCGGTCTCGTGGCGACCCGGGCCCTGCAGAAGTGGCTCGGCGTCCGCTTCCTGCCGAACACCAAGCTCGATCTGGGCCTGCGCAACTCGATCCGCACCATCGTCGGCTACATCGGCATCATCATCACCGCGATCTTCGCGGTCACCTATCTCGGCTTCAATCTGCAGAACGTCGCGATCGTCGCCGGCGCCCTGTCCGTCGGCATCGGCTTCGGCCTGCAATCGATCGTCAACAACTTCGTCTCGGGCCTGATCCTGCTGGCGGAGCGGCCGATCAAGGAGGGCGACTGGATCGTCGTCGGGGCGGATCAGGGCAACGTGCGCAAGATCTCGATCCGCTCCACCGAGATCGAGACCTTCGACCGGGCGACCGTCATCGTGCCGAACTCCGACCTGATCACCGGTACGGTGAAGAACTGGATGCATTCCAGCATGATGGGCCGCGTCATCGTGCCGATCGGCGTCAGCTACAGCGCCGACCCCGAGCAGGTGCGCGACATCCTGCTCGCCATAGCGCGGGCCCATCCCGACGTCCTCGCCTACCCGGAGCCGCGCGTCTATTTCATGGATTTCGGCGATTCTTCGCTGGTCTTTAACCTCTTTGCCTATATCGGTGACGTGAACACGACGCTGACGGTGCGCAGCGACTTCCGCTTCGAGATCCTGAAGCGCCTGCGCGAGGCGAACATCGAGATCCCGTTCCCGCAGCGAGACGTCCACTTGCGCGATATCGATCGTCTCGAGGCAGCACTGACCAGAGGCGGGCCCGGCGCACCGCCGGTCCCGGGCACCGAAACCGAATGAACAGTCCGCATCTGTCCGGCTGGCCGAGGGCCGCCCTGATCCTGTCGGCCGTCCTCGCCCTGGCGGCGTGCGGCGGTCCCGAGACCGCCTCCCGGCCGCCGATGTACCAGAACCTGGCCGAGGTCTCCGGCGACCTGGACGAGGCCGAGGCCCTGAAGATCATCAACGCCTACCGGGCCAACAACGGCGTCGGCCCGGTGGCCCTGGACGACAGGCTCACGGCCCTGGCCCGCGTCTATGCCCGCGACCTTGCGACCAAGGCCGGCGCCAGCCCCACCATCCGCCCCGACGGCAAGCTCGACGCCCGGCTGGCCGCCGCCGGCTACTCGCAGGCCGAGGTCGAGGAATCGGTCACAGCCGGCTACTACACCCTCGCCGAAGCCTTCTCGGGCTGGCGCGACAGCGCTCCCCACCGCGCCGCGATGCTGATGCCGGCGGCCACCGACATGGGCATCGCCGCCGCCTACCTGGCGAACACCAAGTACAAGGTCTACTGGGTGCTGGTGATGGCGAAGCCCGCGTGAGGACGGCGGCGGCGCGGTCGCCCGCCGCCGTTGCAATCCCGCCGGGGCATTCCTACGATCCGGCCGCCGTTCCCGGAACCGAAACAGCCATGCTCCCGCACGCTTCGACATATGACGACCTCGTCCGGCGCTTTCGCTGGCGGATCCCCGACCGTTTCAACATCGGCGTCGCCGCCTGCGACGTCTGGGCCGACCGGGATCCCGCCCGCGTCGCCATCGAGCACAAGACGGCGGACGGATCCGTGGAGTCCGTCACCTACGGACAGCTTCGGGACCGGTCGAACCGCTTCGCCAACGTGCTGAGGTCCGCCGGGATCGGGCGCGGCGACCGTGTCGCGCTGCTGTTGCCGCAGTGCCCCGAGACGGCGATCGCCCATCTGGCGGTCTACAAGCTCGGTGCGATCGCCGTGCCGCTCGCCTCCCTGTTCGGCGTCGACGCGCTGGAATACCGGCTGACCGATTCCGGCGCACGGGCGCTGGTCACCGACGAGGCGGGTCTTGTCAAGGTGTCGCGCTTCGGCGCGCGGCCGGAGACGCTGGAGGCCGTCTTCTCGATCGGCGCCGCGACCGCGGAGGCGCGCAGCTTCCATGGCGAGATCGACCGGGCCGCGGCCATGTTCGACCCCGCCGATACCGGACCCGACGATCCCGCCCTGATCATCTACACGTCGGGCACGACCGGTTCGGCCAAGGGCGCGCTGCACGGCCATCGCGTGCTGCTTGGCCACCTGCCGGGCGTCGAGATGCCGCACGAGTTCTTCCCGCAGGACGGCGACGTGATGTGGACGCCGGCCGACTGGGCCTGGGCCGGCGGGCTGCTCAACGTGCTGCTGCCGTCGCTGTTTCACGGCGTGAAGGTCATCGCCTACCGGTTCGAGAAGTTCGATCCGGAACTCGCCTTTTCGCTCATCGCCGAGTTCGGCGTCCGCAACGCCTTCATCCCCCCGACGGCGCTCAGGATGATGCGCAAGGTGCCCGATCCGCGCCGGCGCTGGAACCTGTCGTTGCGCACCATCGGCAGCGGCGGCGAGGCGCTCGGCCGGGAGGTCTACGACTGGGCCCGCGAGACGCTGGGACTGACCGTCAACGAGTTCTACGGCCAGACCGAGGCCAATCTCGTGCTGTCCTCCTGCGCCGCCGTCGGCGTCTCGCGCTCCGGCGCCATCGGCAAGCCGGTGCCCGGCCACGACGTCGCGGTGATCGACGAGGACGGCAATGTCCTTGCGCCGGGCGAGATCGGCCAGATCGCCGTGCGACGTCCCGACCCCGTGATGTTCCTCGAGTACTGGGGTCGCCGCGAGGCGACCGAGGCGAAGTTCGTCGGCGACTGGATGAAGACCGGCGACCAGGGCGTCGTCGACGAGGACGGCTACTTTTCCTTCGTCGGCCGTGACGACGACGTCATCACGTCGGCGGGCTACCGGATCGGACCCGGCGAGATCGAGGACTGCCTGATTTCGCATCCCGCCGTCGCGCTGGCCGCCGTCGTCGGCAAGCCGGATCCCGTACGCACCGAGATCGTCAAGGCGTTCATCGTGCCGCGCGAGGGCGTCGTTCCCTCCGACGAACTGGTCGCCGACATCCAGGCCTTCGTGCGGGACCGGCTGGCGGCGCACGAGTATCCGCGCGAGATCGCCTTCCTGGAGGAACTGCCGCTGACGACGACCGGCAAGGTGATCCGCCGCCTGCTCCGCGATCGCGCCTGACGGCTAGTCCCTGGCGGCGAAGGCCCGCAGGTCGCGCGCCCGTTGCTCCGCCGTCCGCCGCAGCGACTCGAGCCTGACGGCGAGACCCCGCTTCATGCGGCTGCGCCCCGGCACCAGCAGCAGGTCGGCATAGGGCCTGCGCTGGCGCCAGATCCTGTCGATCATGGGATGCCCGGGCAGCGCGCAGGAGTCGTAGCGTACGCGGACATTCGCGTTCAGCGCATTCTGCGTCAGGTGGAGGACGAGCAGCACGCCCGGCGAGAATGCGGCGAACCCCTCGTCATAGGCGATCTTCCACAGCCACCAGCTTTCCGCCCGGCCGCAACTCACCGTCATCGCGATCGGTCTGCCGTCGACCCTGAGGGCGTCGATGCGGATTTCGCCACCGCCGCCAAGTCCCCGGCCGATGTCTCCGAACATTGCTTCGACCGGTGCCGACAAGGCAGCCGCCGTTCCGCGCTGCCCCTTCCAGCCCGACGCTTCCAGGGACAGGAACTCCGCCATCGCCGCATCGACGTCGGACCGGGCGGTGGCGCGGGTCACCGTGACGTTGCCGTGGTCGCCGAGTCTTCGGCGCAGCCGGCCATACTCCTTGCGGGCCTTGCCGCTCAGCGCGTCGCCCAGGTAGTCGCCGGACAGGCTGCCGGTGTCGAGGACCGCGCGTTCGTGCCCGTCATAGGGACGCGCCGCCATGTCGGAGCGCTCGGCCATCGCCCACAGCCTGTCATGCAGCGTCCCGTCGCCCGGCAGGAAGCCGAACAGCCATGCGGCGGGCGCCTGCCGCGCCATGTTCAGCCAGCCGAGGAACGCCCGCAGCACGTCGTCCACCGCCGCCGCATCGACGAGCGGCGCGGACGACATGGCATAGGGATGGATGAGAGCTTCGCCGACCGTCATCGGCACGCCCCAGCGGCGCTTCGGGACGAAGGGAAAGAACCCCGCCAGCGTCCGTGTTTCCGAGCCGCTGCCGTGCCCCGCCTCCCGCCAGACGAGGAGCGCCAGCAGGTCGCCGGACAGGCCGAGGCCGGCCCCGGCGGGCAGCGCGAAGTCCGGATCGTAGAAGACGTTCGGCTCCACCGCGCGCCGGGAAAGGCGTTTCCATTCCTCGCGGCATGAATCCATGCGGTCCCAGCCGACCAGGCTCACCACGAATTCGGCTGCGCCGGGAGCGGAGTTCCTTGTGCCTGGGGCCGACATCTCGGGTTCGCCGGAGCAGGCGCCGGGGCGCCCGCTACCTCCTCCTGTCCAGGATGAATACGTGCAGTCCCAGCCGCGACCGTGCCGCGAGGAACAGCAGCGCCGATTCGACGATGAGCGCGATGCTGGTGGCCCACGCCGCGCCGGCCATGCCGAACATCGGTATGAGCGAGAAGTTGAGCACCAGATTGAGTGCGAAGGCGCCCGCGTAGATGATCGCGCAGACGTTCTGCTGGCCGAGCATGTTCAACACCCGGTCGACCGGCCCGACGGTGGCGCGCGCCATCAGCCCGATCACCAGGACGAACAGCAGCGGATAGCCGACCACGAATTCGGGGCCGAACAGCCACAGCAGCGGGCGCCCCGCGACCAGGATTGCCAGCGTCGCCCCGAGCGCCGGCCAGAACGTCCATTTCACGGTGTCGCGGACGAAGCCTTCCAGCCGCTGCCGGTCACCGGACGCCCCGTACTCGGCATACTTGTGCGAGGACGCCGCCGTCACCGCGAACGGGACGAACGAGATCAGCGCCAGCGTCTTCACCGCCGCGTAGTAGATGCCGACCTTGTCGGGCGATTCGAAGATCGACAGGACCAGCACGTCGGTGTTGGTCAGCAGCATGTAGAAGCTCTCGACCAGGAAGATCGGCAGCGACGTGACGAGCCACGTCTTCCAGTCGTAGGCGCGCCCGCCGCGCGGAACCCGCCGCGACAGGCGAACCTCCAGGAGGACGAGCTGGGTCATTCCGGTGACCCAGATCGCCGCGATCAGCGCATAGGCGGCCGTCACGGCATCGGCCCTGCCGTAGGCCAGCATCGTGCCGCCGACGATCGCCAGGATGATCAGGGGGCGGACCAGGTAGGGCAGCGCCAGCGCCAGGTCGATCCAGCCGTAGTTGCGGGCCATGCCGTCCTGCATGTCCGTCAGCGCATAGGCCGGCAGGCAGACGAGGATCAGGAACAGCGGCAGCCGGTAGTCCCCGCCGATTTGGTCTCCGAACAGCCAAATGCCGAGCATGCCGACCGCCGCGGCGGCCGTCCCGAATGCCACGACGAAGACGCGACTGCCGAACAGGAAGCCGCGCAGCAGTTCGGTCCGTCCGCTCTCGGAATAGTCGGCAATGAACCGCTGCCCGGAGGCGGGGAAGCCGAGCGGGATGAGGCCGCCGACGAGCACCATCGCGACGAAGGCGAATGCATAGATGCCATACTCGTGGCTGCCCAGCCAGCGGGCGAGCAGGATCTGCGAGAGGAGCGCGATGGCCGCGCTCGAGGCGCGGATGGCGAAGGCCAGGAAGGCGGTGCGCTGCGCCAGCGTCCGGTCCGTCTCCCCGCGCAGGATGTCGGCCAGCGCTTCGCGCAGGCGCGCAACGCGGCCGCTTCCGGCCTCCGGCGGCGGTGCGGAGTCGGGGGGTCTGCCGGCGGAGGCGATGTCGTTCACCAGTTCATCCTGTCGCCGGAACCGGCGCTCTCTGGACCGCGATCAGCGCCTGGACACCGGCTCTGCGGCAGCGGTAGGGCGGTCAGGCGGCAAATCCGCCGGTGTCCAGGTATTGCTGCTCTTCCGCGGTTGTCTCCCGCCCGAGCACCTTGTTGCGATGGGGAAACCGGCCGAACCGGCGGATCGCGTCGAGGTGGACCAGGGCGTAGTAATACGAGTCCTTGTCGCCGAGCACCCGGAAGTAGTCGCAGCAGCGGGCCTGGTCGTCCAGGTCCTCCGAATGCATGAAGGGCATGTGGAAGAAGTTCCGCGCCGGCGCCGGATAGGCCCGGTCGAACCCGGCGGCGATCGCGCGCTCGGCAACGCCGCGGGCCCGCTCGTCCTGGGCGAAGGCGCGCGGCGATCCGCGGAATATGTTGCGGGAAAGCTGGTCGAGGACGATCAGCAGCGCGAGCGCGCCGTGGGGCGTTCCCTCCCAGTCGGAGAGGCCGCCGCCGGACGCGTGCTCCAGCAGCGGAAGGAATGCGTCGCGGCACCGGCCGTCGAAGTCCTCGCCGCCGGCGTACCATTGCTCGTATCCGGCACTCCACCAGAAATCCAGAACGTCGAACGGGGTCGGCAGATCGGTCATCGGGCACTGTCCTCTGCGGTTCGGCCGGCAAGATAGACCCTTGGTGGTCCGATTCCGACATTTGCATCTCGCCGAAGCGAGTCCGAGAGCAAATGTCGGAATCGGACCACTAGCAACTAACTGTTTCTAGTGGAGCTTTCAATTTCGCTCCACTGGCGCGGCGCTGACCAATGCCGCTCTGCGCACCGCACCATTGCGGCTCCGGCTATGGTGAAGAACGTCAGATGCGGAACGATCCGGCCTGGATGCGGTCGTGGAGGCCGGCATCGACCGGCTCCAGCCGACCCGTTTCCGGATTGTTGAAGTAGAGGTCGTCGGCGGTGCGGGCCGGATCGAAGCCCTCGCTCCTGAGATCGGTCTTCTTCTGCTTGAAGGTTCCCGTCACCTCGATCTCCTTGCGGATGCGCAGGAACAGGGGCCGCGCATAGGCGGGAAGCTGCGAGTTGATGTGCTCCAGCAGGCCGTTCAGGTCGAGATCCTCGTCGGCGACCAGCGCCGCCATGCCGGCCCGTCCGTCATGTCCCTCGACCGCCACGCCGTACACCGTCGCCTCGCGCACGCCCGGGAACACGTTGATGGCTTCGGCGACCTCCGAGGTCGAGACGTTCTCGCCCTTCCAGCGGAACGTGTCGCCGATCCGGTCGATGAAATAGAAGTAGCCCAGGTCGTCCTTCTTCATCAGGTCGCCGGTGCGGAACCAGGCGTCGCCCTTCTCCATCACGTCGCGCAGGATCTTGCGCTCGGTCTCCTCCTTGTTGGCATAGCCGTCGAAGCGCTGGGACGGGGCCTTCGGATCGATCACGATCTTGCCGACCGCCTCGCCGACCTCGTTGGGCCGGCATTCGATGCACAATCCGTCCGGCCCGCGCACCACCGTCTCGGCTTCCACGTCGAAGCGGACGATCTTGGTCATGAAGCGCTTTTCGAGCCACTTCGGGATGCGTCCGACCGCCCCCGGCTTGCCGTCGAGATTGAACAGCGAGACGTTGCCCTCGGTCGCCGCGTACCACTCGATGATCTGCGGGATGCGGAACCGGGTCTTGAACTGCATCCAGATGTCGGGCCTGAGCCCGTTGCCGTTGCACAGCCGGATCTTGTGCCGGGTTTCGTTGGGACTGGGCGGCGCGTTGAGCAGGTATCGGCACAACTCGCCGATGTACTGGAACATGGTGCAGTCATACGCGACGATATCGTCCCAGAACTGCCGCGAGGAGAACTTGTCGCGCATGAAGCACGAGCCGCCGTTCATCAGCACGATGCCGGGCGCGAGCACCCCGCCGGCGGTGTGATAGAAGGGCTGGGCGACGTAGATGCGGTCGCTGGGGCGCGAATTGCACAGCGCCGCGAAGCCGGCCATGATCGCCTGGACCCTGTAGTGGTTGATGACCGCAGCCTTCGGCAGTCCGGTGGTGCCGGACGTGTAGATGTACAGCGCCGGGTCGTCGATGGTCAGATCGGGCAGGGTCTCCTTGGCCGGCGCCTCCTCCGGCATGTCGTAGAGCACCGCATCTATCGACTCGCCCGCTGCCCCCGGCTTCCCGGAGATCCAGAGCTGCGGCACCGGATCGAGATCGGCAAGCGCCGTCTCGTAGGTCGCGACCAGGTCGTCGCCGACGATTGCATGGCGGGCATTGACCAGATTGAGGCAATGGGCCAGCCCCCGTCCGGTCAGGTTGGTATTGATCAGCGCGCAGATCCCGCCGACCCTGATGATCCCCATCCAGACGGCCAGGTATTCGGGCTGGTTGTGCATCATCAGCGCGACCGCGTCGCCCTTGCCGATGCCGACGGAGCGGGCCCAGTTCGCGTACTGGTTGGAGCGGTTCAGCAGCTGCCGGTAGGTCAGCTGCGTCCGGTCGTTGAGCAGCGCGACGTTGTCGGCGTATCTGTCGGCCAGATCGTCCAGCACGTCCGGGAAGGTCCGGGTCCGGTTCTTGACGATCGGCGAGACCTTGCCGAGGATTCGGATCGAGCCGGTGAGATAGATGTACTCGCTGCGCAGCCGTTCCAGGAGCGGCATGACCTTCCCCGCGAATCCTCTCGCCGCTTCGTCGTCTTGGGCGGCCGTCCGGGCGGCTCCGGCGGCCGGCGCGCGACTCTACAGGAAAGGTTTCCCCTCAAAAAGGGTGGCCGCAGCGCCGTTGCTCGGCCGATGCCCGGTGCGGGCCGCAGATGGAGTTTGACACCGGCGGTTCGTGGTGTTTCCCATCCATACGGGATTCGGTTCTGCTGGAGTGTTCGGTCGTGGGAGACCTGTTGGACGTCAAGGGCCTGCTGTGCCCGCTGCCGGTCTTGAAGGCGAGGAAGGTCCTGTCGGGCCTGGAACCGGGGGCGCTGCTCACGGTCGAGGCGACGGATCCCGCCTCGGTGATCGACTTCCCGCACTTCTGCACCGAGACCGGCCACTCGCTGGTCGAGCAATCCGAATCCGCGGGCGTCTACACGTTCGTCATCGAGCGCAAGGCGCGCTGAATTCCGGCGGGCTTCAGCGCAGCGGATTGGGCAGGGGACGGATGCCCGCCGGCTGCGACGGCGCCGACTGGACGAGCGGCGCGACGCCGGGCGCCACCGCCGTGCTCGAGGGGCGCGGGCGCGGCAGCGGCACGTCGAATGCCACCGCCGGCTCGGCCGGCGAGGCCACCGCGCCGAGATTGATCACCTGCGCCGACGTCAGCGCCAGCGCGCTGCCCGTTCCCGCCGCCGAGGCGCCGACGATGGCGGAGGGATCGCCTCCGGCGGCCACCGCCGTCGCTTCCATGCCGAAGGAGGCGATCTCGGCCGGCGGCGTCTTCTTCAGGCAGACATAGTCCCGCACGTCGACCGGCGGACCGACGGTCGCGGGCCGCCGCAGGCTGTCGATGTTCGGCCGCCCGGACCCGAACAGGCTGAAGCCGCCGCCGGTCTGGAACGCCGCCTCAAGCAGTTGCTCGGTCACCTCGTCGCGCTTCGCGCCGGACATGCCGCCCATCACCACAGCAGCGAGCCGCCGGCCGCCGCGCGTCGCGGTCGCCACGATGTTGAAGCCCGACGCGCAGACATATCCCGTCTTCATGCCGTCGGCGCCGCGGAACCGGCCGATCAGCTTGTTGTGGTTCCTCAGGACGCTCTGGCCGACCTGGATCGAGGCGAGTTCGAAGAAGCCTTGGTACTGCGGGAAATCCCGGATCAGGGCGCGCGTCAGAAACGCCAGGTCCCGGGCCGTCGTCCTCTGCTGGGGATCGTGCAGCCCGTGCGGATTGACGTAGTAGGTGTCGGTCATGCCGAGCCGCCGCGCCGTGTTGTTCATCATCGAGATGAAGGCGGGTTCGCTGCCGCCGACGGTCTCGGCGACCGCCACGGCGATGTCGTTCGCCGACTTCACCATGAGGATGCGCAGGGCGTATTCGAGGCTGATCTCGGTGCCGACCGCAAAACCCATCTTGCTCGGCGGCTGGGCCAGCGCGTTCGCGGATATGCGAACCGGCGTCTGCAGGCTGACCGAGCCCTGCCGGATGGCCTGGAACGACACGTAGGCCGTCATCAGCTTCGTCAGCGACGCGGGGTGCCAGGGCGTGAAGGCGCCGTAGGAATGCAGGACTTCCCCGGTCCGGGTGTCGAACACCAGGGCCGGGCCGGCCCGCCCGTGCGACGGCAGGATTGCCAGTATGACGAGCGCGACCAAGGCACTGGAAAGTGTGGCTACCAGCCCCCGCCGCGCCTCGAGCGAATATGTGCGTGCGCGCGACAACATGCCCCTTGTTAGCGGGATTCAGTGCAAGACGCAAAGGTTGAACGCTGACGCTCCGCCGAAATTTAGGCCGCTTCGCACCTTCCCGCTGAGCATATCCGGGCGCCACCGCCCCGACGGCCTAGACTTACGGAACGGAAAGATTCCGCCAAGTCTGTCCGACGCATTTCGCAGCACACGCCAAGTCTCCGGCCGGCCGGTGCGGGTATCCGGCCGTGGCGGCCGGGCATACACCATATCGGCATTTCACCGCGCGCAAGGACGTGGTACCGATTCCTCCAATCGCCTCCGCATCCCTTCGACAGGATGCGGCCGCGAACGAGAGAACAGAGAGGAATTCAGCGATGAACATAATGAAAACGCTGCTCGCCACCACGGCCATGGCCGCCCTTTTCGCGGGCGCCGCCCAGGCCAAGACGCTGGTCTACTGCTCGGAAGGCAGTCCCGAAGGTTTCGACCCCGCCCCGTACACGGCAGGAACCACCTTCGACGCCTCCTCGAAGCCGATTTACAACAGGCTCGTGGAATTCGAGCGCGGCACGACCGACACCATTCCGGGTCTCGCCGAAAGCTGGGAGGTCTCCGACGACGGGCTCGAGTACACCTTTCATCTGCGCCAGGGAGTGAAGTTCCACTCGACGGACTTCTTCACCCCGACCCGCGACTTCAACGCCGACGACGTAGTGTTCTCGTTCAGCCGGCAGCTCGACAAGGACAGCCCGTTCTATTCCTACGCCGGCGGCGCCTGGGAGTACTTCAACGGCATGTCGATGCCGGATCTCATCAAGTCGATCGACAAGGTCGACGATCATACGGTGAAGTTCGTGCTGAACCGGCCGGAAGCGCCGATGATCGCCAATCTCGCCATGGACTTCGCCTCGATCCTGTCGAAGGAATACGCCGACAAGCTGCAGTCCGAGGGCAAGCTGGAGATGCTGAACCAGGAACCGGTCGGCACCGGCCCGTTCCAGTTCGTCGCCTATCAGAAGGACGCGGTGATCCGCTACGCCGCCAACCCCGACTATTGGGACGGCAAGCAGCCGATCGACGATCTGGTCTTCGCGATCACCACCGATCCCGCCGTCCGCCTGCAGAAGGTGAAGGCCGGCGAGTGCCACGTCATGCCCTATCCGAACCCGGCCGACCTGGAGTCGATCAAGCAGGAAGCCGACCTTCAGATGATGGAGCAGCCGGGCCTCAACGTCGGCTATCTCGCCTACAACACCAAGGTCGCCCCCTACGACAACCCGAAGGTCCGCAAGGCCCTCAACATGGCGATCAACAAGGATGCCATCCTCGAGGCCGTCTATCAGGGCTCGGGCCAGGCGGCCAAGAACCCGATCCCGCCCACCATGTGGAGCTACAACGAGGCGATCGAGGACGACCCGTACGATCCTGAGGCCGCCAGGAAGATGCTCGAGGACGAAGGCGTCACGGACCTCAGCATGAAGATCTGGGCGATGCCGGTGCAGCGGCCGTACAACCCGAACGCCCGCCGCATGGCCGAACTGATGCAGGCGGACTTCGCCAAGGTCGGCGTCGACGTGGAGATCGTCTCCTACGAATGGGGCGAGTATCTGGACCTGTCCAAGGCGGAGGACCGCGACGGCGCGGTGCTGCTCGGCTGGACCGGCGACAACGGCGACCCGGACAACTTCCTGGCCGTGCTGCTCGGCTGCGACGCGGTCGGCGGCTCCAACCGCGCCCAGTGGTGCAACGAGGAGTTCAACGACCTCGTCCAGAAGGCCAAGGTGGTGAGCGACCAGGAGGCCCGCGCCGAGCTCTACGAGAAGGCGCAGGTGGTGTTCAAGGACCAGGCGCCGTGGGCGACGATTGCGCATTCGGTGGTGTTCATGCCGATGCGCAAGGAGGTCTCCGGCTACAAGATGGATCCGCTGGGAAGCCACCGCTTCGACGGCGTCGACATCCAGGAATAGCGGCAGCGACGACGGGGCGCCGGCCGGGCCGGCGCCCCGTTCCCCCGACCGCTCGCATGACCCTGGACAACAGTTCGATCCGCTTCCGCCCCGCCTGCCGCGACGACGTCGGGACGATTCTCGATATCTGGCACGAGGGCTGGTGGGACGCCCACGGCGCTGTCGCGCCCGACGCCCTGCGGCGGCATCGGGCCCGCTCCGACACGGCCGCCCGCATTCCCGGCATCCTCGGGAGGGCGGCGATCGCCGAAGTCGACGGCGTGGCGGCCGGCTTCGTCTCGGTCGACGGCAACGAGATCGTCAACATCTACGTCTCCCGGCCGTTTCGCGGCAGCGGCCTGGCGCCGAAGCTGCTTGCCGAGGGCGAACGCCTGATCGCGGCGACCGGCGCGCGCGACTGCCTGCTGTGGTGTGCTGCGGGCAACGAGCGGGCCTACAGGTTCTATCTCAGGCAAGGCTGGCGCGACGACGGCGTCCACGATCATGGCGCGTCGACTCCGGAGGGGCCCGTACCCCTGCCCTGCCACCGCATGGTCAAGGAGATCGCCGGAACCGGGGCGGGCTGACCGGAAATGCTGCGTTTCCTGATCAACCGGATCGGCCTGCTCATTCCGACCTTCATCGGCGTCAGCATCGTCTCCTTCCTGTTCATCCGCCTCCTGCCGGGCGACCCCGTACTGCTGCTGGCGGGCGAACGCGGCGTGGAGGGCGAGCGCTACCAGGAGCTCCTCAGGGCCTACGGCTTCGACCGGCCCCTGTGGGAGCAGTATCTGACCTACCTGAACGCCCTGCTGCACGGCGACCTCGGCAACTCGATCGTCACCAAGAAGCCCGTTCTGACCGAGTTCCTGATGCTGTTTCCGGCAACCGTCGAGCTGTCGCTGTGCGCGATGATGTTCGCCGTCGTGATCGGCCTGCCCGTCGGCATCGTCGCGGCGGTCAGGCGCGGCTCGGCGTTCGACCATACGGTCATGTCGACGGCGCTGGTCGGCTACTCGATGCCGATCTTCTGGTGGGCGCTCCTGCTGATCATCGTGTTCTCCGGCTGGCTCGGCTGGACGCCGGTTTCCGGCCGCATCTCGCTCATCTACTTCTTCAAGCCGGTCACCGGCTTCATGCTGATCGATTCCCTGCTGTCCGGTCAGAAAGGCGCCTTCCAGTCCGCCGTCTCGCACCTGATCCTGCCCTCCTTCGTGCTCGGCACCATCCCCCTCGCCGTGATCGCCCGCCAGACCCGCTCGGCGATGCTGGAGGTATTGTCGGAGGACTACGTGCGCACGGCGCGGGCCAAGGGGCTGGCGCCGAGCCGGGTCATCGGCATCCACGCGCTCAGGAACGCCCTGATCCCGGTCGTGACCGTGATCGGCCTGCAGACGAGCCTGCTGTTCGCCGGCGCCATCCTGACCGAGTCGATCTTCTCCTGGCCGGGTGTCGGCAAGTGGATGCTCGATTCGATCTCCCGCCGTGACTATCCCTCCGTCCAGGGCGGGCTTCTGCTGATCGCCGCCATCGTCATGATCGTCAATCTGTTCGTCGACCTGCTCTACGGTCTCATCAATCCGCGCATCAGGCATCACAGGTAGGCCCGTGACAGACAGCGTTCCCGCCCCGCGCCGTGCCGAACTCGAGGTCCTCGTCGAGTTCTGGTACTATTTCAGCGAGAACCGCGGTGCCGTCGTCGGCCTGGCGGTGCTGGTCGCGATGGTCCTTGTCGCGATCTTCGCCCCCTTCGTCGCCCCGTTCGATCCCGACGAGCAGTTCCGCGACGCCTTCCTGAAGCCGCCGTTCTTCCAGGAGGGATCCGATCCGCGCTTCATCCTCGGCACCGACGCCGTCGGCCGGGATCTGCTGTCGCGGCTGATCTTCGGCGCGCGCTTCTCGCTGTTCATCGGCGCGGCGGTGTCGGTTCTGGCGCTGTCGGCGGGAATCGTGCTGGGACTGCTGTCCGGTTTCCTGCGCGGGCCCGTCGAGACCGTCATCATGCGGGTCATGGACGTCATCCTGGCCTTTCCCAGCCTGCTGCTGGCGCTGGTGCTGGTGGCGATCCTCGGGCCGGGACTGGTCAACGCGATGATCGCCATCGCCGTGGTCCTGCAGCCCCACTTCGTCCGGCTCACCCGCGCCGCGGTTTTGAGCGAGCGCAACCGCGACTATGTCACCGCCGCCCGCGTCGCCGGCGCCGGGCCGCTCAGGCTGATGTTCAGCACCATCCTGCCGAACTGCACTGCGCCGCTGATCGTCCAGGCGACCCTGTCCTTCTCCAACGCCATCCTCGACGTCGCGGCCCTCGGCTTCCTCGGCATGGGCGCCCAGCCGCCGACGCCGGAATGGGGCACCATGCTGGCCGAAGCCCGCGAGTTCATCCTGCGCGCCTGGTGGGTCGTCACCTTCCCCGGCCTCGCCATCCTGATCACCGTACTCGCCATCAACGTCATGGGCGACGGCCTGCGCGACGCCCTCGACCCGAAGCTGAAGCGGAGCTGAGTGCGATGGCGCAGACAGGCCTCGTGCAGTCGACAAGCGTACCGACGGCGGCCGCGCCTCAAACGGCTTCGACCACCGGTGTGACCAGCCTCGAGATAGCATTTGTACCGCTGCTCGCGACGCTCGTGGCCGCGGCGATCGTGGGACTGCTCGGGCGGCGATTCGGCCCTCGATCCTTCCGCGACCAGGCCTGGGGGTGGGGGCTGATGGCGTTCGCCACCGTTCTGCTCGCCTGGCTGCTGATCATCCTGCATTACATCTTGTTTGCGTATGGCAACGGCGGAGTGACCATCCCGCGTGACCTTTACCTTCTTACCAGCGCGCTGACCGCAGCCGTTTTCACGATGATCGGCTGGTTCGTGGCTCACGAGAACAGCCGCCAGCGCGATACCGAACTGCGCGACGAGAAGATCCGGGACATTCAGTCCGCCCTGCTCGCGGAGATCCAGAGCAACTTTGACCATTTCTACGGGGTCGATCTTGAGAGGAGCGCAGCAACGATGAGGGAGCGCCTGCAGCAGGAAAGCTTCACGCCGTTCGTACCGCGAGACTCGACCTCGAAAGTGTTCGACGCCGTTATTGCGGAGATTCACATCCTGCCGCACGGCGTGATCGCACCCACGGTCGCCTACTACAAGCAGGCGGCCTCTGTTTCGCATTTCATTGACGACATGCACGGGGAAGGATTTGCCGGGAAAAGTCCCGCCATCAAGCTGGAGATGTATGTCGACTACTTAGGCATGATCAAAAAGGCGCAGCGTCTGGCCAGCGAAGCGATTGCGGCTCTAACAGCGTCCTTGGAAGAAAACGAGGTTCCGGCCGGACAGAGAGATACTGTCGTAGCCGCTAATAGCCCGGCTTCGGTCCGGAACGCTCGTCAATCACGATCTCGCTCGAAGTCGGCTTCGGGTCTGGCGGATTCATCCAAGCCTCCACGGTCATGAGCAGTATATAGGATATGGCCCTGAACGATCAACTTGGGATGCCCCTCCTCGAGATCCGCAACCTCACCGTGGAGTTCCAGACGGCATCCGGCCGCTTTCGTGCCGTCGATTCCATGGACTTCGAGGTCGGCACCGGCGACATGCTGGCGATCGTCGGGGAATCGGGATCCGGCAAGTCGGTCGCCATGCTGGCGCTGATGGGGCTCCTGCCCTGGACCGCCACCGTCACCGCCGACCGGATGGCGTTCGCCGGCCGCGACCTGCTGACGATCTCGAAACGCGAGCGTCGCGACATCGTCGGCAAGGAGATCGCGATGATCTTCCAGGAACCGATGACGAGCCTCAATCCGTGCTTCACCATCGGCTTCCAGATACAGGAATCGCTGCGCGTCCATCTCGGTCTGGATCGCAAGGAGCGCCGTGCCCGGGCGCTCGAACTGCTGCGCGAGGTCGGCATACCCGAACCGGAGCGGCGCCTGTCTGCCTTCCCGCACCAGCTGTCCGGCGGCATGTCGCAGCGGGCGATGATCGCCATGGCGCTCGCCTGCCGGCCGAAGCTGCTGATCGCCGACGAACCCTCGACGGCGCTCGACGTGACCATCCAGGCGCAGATCCTCGACCTGCTGGTCGCCCTGCAGCGCGACACCGGCATGGCGCTGGTGCTGATCACCCACGACATGGGGGTCGTCGCGGAGACGGCGGAGCGCGTCGTGGTGCAGTATGCCGGCCAGCAGGTCGAGCGGCAGTCGGTCTACGGCCTGTTCGAGGATCCGCACCATCCCTACACGGCCGCTCTCCTGGCGGCACTGCCGGAGCGTGCCACGGGGCGGCATCTGCCCTCCATCCCGGGCGTCGTGCCGGGCCAGGGCGACCGCCCGGCCTGCTGCCTGTTCAACCCGCGCTGCCGGTTCGCGACCGACCTGTGCCGGACCGTCGTGCCGCCGCGGGCGGGCGGGGAGTTCGGCGAGGCGCTCTGCCACTATCCGCTCGATCACGGCAGGCCGACCGGCCATCCGGATCCGGACGGGTCGCTGGCCGCGGCGCCCGAGGAGACGAACGCATGAGCGAAGCGATTCTCGAGGGACGCGACCTGTCCAAGTCCTATGCCATCGGACGCGGGATGTTTTCCGGACCGCTCGAGGTCAAGGCGCTGCGCGGCGCAAGCTTCAGGCTGGAAGCGGGCAGGACCCTCGCCGTGGTCGGCGAATCCGGCTGCGGGAAGTCGACGCTTGCCCGTCTCGTCACCATGATCGAGGCGCCGAGCGGTGGCAGCCTGCTCGTCGAGGGCGTCGACGTCACCGGCGACCGCGCCGCGCACCCGCAGGACCTGCGGCGGGCCGTGCAGATCGTCTTCCAGGATCCCTACGGCTCGCTCAATCCGCGCAAGAAGATCGGCACCACGCTGGAGGAGCCGCTGGTCATCAACACGAAGGACGACGCGCCGACGCGGCGGCGCAAGGCGCTGGACATGCTGACCCGCGTCGGCCTGCGGCCCGAGCATTACGGCCGCTATCCGCACATGTTCTCCGGCGGCCAGCGCCAGCGTGTCGCCATCGCCCGCGCTTTGATGCTGCGCCCGCGCATCCTCGTCCTCGACGAGCCGGTGTCGGCGCTCGACGTCTCGATCCAGGCGCAGATCCTCAACCTGCTCGCCGAGTTGCAGGAGGAGTTCGGCCTCGCCTACCTGTTCATCTCGCACGACCTGTCGGTGGTCCGCCACGTCGCCGACGACATCATGGTCATGTATCTCGGCCGGCCGGTCGAGGTCGGCCCGCGCGACGAGATCTTCGACAGGCCGCGCCACCCCTATACGCGCGCCCTGCTCGCCGCCACGCCGGTCGCCGACCCGAGGCGCCGCGCCGAGCGCGTGGCGGTGAAGGGCGAACTGCCCTCGCCGATCAACCCGCCGCCCGGCTGCTCGTTCAACCCGCGCTGCCCGCTCGCCTTCGACCGCTGCCGCGTCGAGGTCCCGCAGCTCGAGCCGCACGGCCGCGCGCGGGTCGCCTGCTTCGCGGTGACGGATTAGCCGCTACCGATACGCCAGCGTCGGCAGCCACATCGACAGCGCCGGCACGAAAGTCAGCAGCAGCAGCACGGCGACCAGCGGCACCAGGAACGGCGCGGTCGCCGTGACGCATCGCTCGAACGGCACGCCGGAGACCTTCGAGAGCACGTAGAGCACCATGCCCACCGGCGGCGTCAGCAACCCGATCATCAGGTTGAGGATCAGGATGATGCCGAAGTGCACGGGATCGATGCCGAGCTGCACCGCGACCGGCAGCAGCACCGGCGTCAGGATCGTGATGGCGGCGATCGTCTCCATGAAGCAGCCGATCACCAGCACGATCAGCGTGATCAGCAGGATCAGCGCGATCCTGTTTTCCGTGATGCCGAGCAGGCCGTTGGCGAAATGCAGCGCCACCTGGTTGGCGGTCAGGATCCAGGCGAAGATCGTCGAGGCGGCGACGATCAGCATGATCGCCGCCGTCGTCTCGACCGTGTCCATCGACACTCTGAGGATGTTCCGCCAGTTCAGCGTCCGGTAGACCAGCAGGCCGAGCAGCATCGCATAGGCGACGGCGGCGATCGCGGCCTCCGTCGGCGTGAACACGCCGCCGATGATGCCGCCGATGATGATCGCCGGCGTCATCAGGGGCAGGAACGCGTCGCGGAAGCTGAGCGCGAACCAGCGCAGGCTGAAACGCTCGTCGCGCGGATAGTCGCGACGGCGCGCGTACCAGGCGACCATCAGCATCAGCGAGAACGCCATCAGCAGCCCCGGGATCAGCCCGGCGGCGAACAGCTGGCCGATCGATGTGTCGGCGATCACCCCGTAGACCACCAGCGGCAGCGACGGCGGGATGATCGGGCCGATGGTCGAGGACGCCGCGGTGATGCCGACCGCGAAGTCGGGATCGTAACCGGCGTCGCGCATCGCCTTGATCTCGATGTTGCCGAGTCCCCCGGCATCGGCCACCGCCGCGCCCGACATGCCGGCGAAGATGACGCTCGCCCCGACATTGACGTGGCCGAGCCCGCCATGCATCCAGCCGACGGCGGCGCGGGCGAAGTTGAAGATCCGCGTCGTGATCCCGGCGGTGTTCATCAGGCTGCCGGCGAGGATGAAGAACGGCACCGCGATCAGCGGGAACGAGTTGACGCCGTTGACCATGTTGGCGAGCACGATCATCGGCGGCATGCCATTCGTCGCCACGAAGGCGAGCGAGGCGAGCGCCAGCGCCGCCGCCACCGGCACGCCGATGATCATCAGGACGAACAGCAGCGCGATCATCAGCAGGATGGACATCTGGCGGGCGGCCCCTCAGTCGGTTGTCAGGTGCCGGTCCAGATCGGCGACGAGTTGCCCGGGCGAGCGCCGCAGCTTGCGCCACGCCCAGACCGCCGCGTAGGCCGTCATCACGGCGAGCGCGACGACGCAGATCGTGTAGATCCACGCCTTCGGCACAGGCAGGGTCACCATCTTCTGGCGGGTCTTCTGGGTCAGCTCGATGCCGATCCAGGTCAGCGTCCCGTAGATGCCGCAGGTGATGACCGCCGAGACAACCGACAGCGCCTTGGCGCAGGCCGGCGGCACCATCCGCATCAGGAACTCCAGCGCGATGTGGCTGCCGCGCTTGACCGCGCTGACCGAGCCCAGGAAGCAGACGAGGATCAGCAGATAGCGCGCCACCTCCTCGGTCCAGGCAAGCGAGTCATTGAGCACGTAGCGCGTGAAGAACTGCAGGAACACGACGATGGCCAGCACCCAGAACACCAGGATTCCCGGCGCGTCGATCCACCTGATGTCGGCGATCGAGGTCTGTTCCGGCTCGACGGCGATGGAGGTCGCGTGCGGGCGCGCTCGGTCGTTTTCGTTACCCTGGCCCATTCAAGATCCTTGGCGTAACACCGGCTGGGGCTGCTCCCCTCGATCGGGAAGCGTCGGCCGAGGTGACTCCCTCCACCTTGATAGGGGAGGGTCGGGGTGGGGGTGGAGCGGCAGGTTCGGAACGCGTTGCTCCATCCCACCCTCCTCCTCGAGGAAGGAGACGATCGTGGGACGGGCACCCTGCAGCCGAGGTTTGTCCCGGCTCAGTTCGCGAGCGCCTGCAGCCGGTCGAACTGGTCGCGGGTATAGGGCACCCGGGACTCGTCCGTCAGGATCGGCAGGACCGCCTTCTGAAAGGCGTCCTTGTCGACCTCGTTGACCTCGATGCCCTGGTCGCGGAACCACTGCTTCAGGTCCGTCTCGGCCTGGTTGATCTCGTCGGCGCACCTGGCCGCGGCCGCCTTCATCACCTCTTCGACGACGCCGGCGTCGTCGCCGATCTTGCCCATCGCGCTGTCCGAGACGATGATGATCAGCGAGTTGCCGATGTGGCCGGTCAGGTTGATGTTCGACTGGACCTCGTAGAACTTCTTGAACTTGATCGTCGGCAGCGGATTTTCCTGCGCGTCGACCACGCCCTGCTGCAGGGCCAGGTAGACCTCGGCGAAGGCGATCGGCGTCGGATTGGCGCCGACCGCGTTCGGGAACATCACCATCACCGGCGAATCCGGCACCCGGATCTTCAGGCCCTTCATGTCGTCCGGCTTGGTGATCGGGAACTTCGAGGTGACGTGCCGGTAGCCGTACCAGGTGATCGCCATCACGGTGTGGCCGGTCGCCTCCTTGTAGCCTTCCGACAGCTCCTTGAAGAGGTCGCTGTCGCGATAGGCCTGCCAGTGCGCGTAGTCCTTCAGCATGAACGGGTAGTCGGAGATGGCGATCGGCCCGTAGTCGCGTTCCGCGAAGTTCGGCCCGGTGTAGATAATGTCGACCGAGCCGATCGTGAGGCCTTCGTTGATGTCTGCCTCGTTGCCCAGCGACGAGGCCGGAAACACGGAGATGTTCACCCGCCCGTCGGTCTTCGCCTTGATCTCGTCGGCCGCCCAGAGCGCGCACTGGTGATAGGCGGAGCCCTCCTCGTAGACGTGCGCCCACTTCAGGTCCGTCGCCGCCGAGACGTGGTCGGCCAGCAGCCCGGCGCCGGCGACGATGCCCGCGGCGATGCCCAGAACGATACGTCGATCGATTGAACGATCCATTTGTTTCCTCCCTCTGGGCGTCCCGGACGGTCTTCTGGATGCCGGCCCGCGGATGCGTCTCCTGCCGGACGCGTTTCCGCCGGATCGGCGGCCGCTGCGGAACGCCTGTTTCCTGCTCGTCCCGCCACGACGGCGGGTTCCGGTCGCAGCCATGCCCATGTGACATTATGAACTGCGGATATGGTTAGTATAGTTATATGACAAATTCGGGCAAGACGGAATCTGGCAGGACCGGGCCGGGCCCTGGCTCCCGATGGGTCAGGCGGCCCTCGGCTGCTTCGGACCTCCCGCCTTGGATACCTGGCCGTGCCGTCTCATCGGGCCGCTCGGCCCTGTCGCGATTGTGAGGGGACGCGGGGTGCTTCGCCTGCTATCACGCGAGGATTGTCAAACGGCAGTTTGCCGGAGCCCGAAGACCGGGTGTCCGGGACTGTCGTGGGAAAACCTTTGGGAGGGGCATACTGATGATTGCTTCGCACGTTTCACGTCTTGCGGTCCGCTCGACCGCCGCAGCGCTCGGTTTCGGGCTTGCGCTCACGCTCGTTGCCGCAGCGCCCGCTGCCGCGCTGGACAACGGCACCCAGGTACTGACCGGCGGCTTCAATCAGGGGCCCAACGTCGACACCATCTTCACGTCGCCGGGAATGACGACGGCCCTGCCGCCGGACTATCCTTCCACCGGACAGGGCGAAACCGCCGTCCAGGTCCGTATGCCTGCCGGCGACCTGAGCAACCTGCGCGTCCACGTCGTCACGCAGACCATTCCCGTCAGCGGCAATCTCCGGGTGAACCTCAGGATCAACGGTGCGAACACGGTCCTGACCTGCAAGGTGACGGGGACCGGCGACTGCGCCACGAAGAAGAGCAAGGTCGTCTCGATCGGCAAGGGCGACCTGCTGGCGATCCGGATCAGGAGCACGCTCGTCGACGAGGGCAATTTCACGCTGACCTACTCGTTCGAGTTCGACTGAACGGGGAGGCGCTGCCGCCGGCGCCGGAAGCTAGACCGGCAGCGACAACACCGCCTGCAGGCCACCTTCCTCCCGGTTGCGCAGCCTGATGTCGCCGCCGTGCGAGCGGAAGATCGTGCGGGCGACCGCCAGACCAAGCCCGATCCCGCCGGTCTGGCGACTGCGTGACGTCTCGCCGCGCACGAACGGCTCGAAGACCCGCTCGAGTTCCGCATCGGGAAGGCCCGGCCCCTCGTCCTCGATGACGATCAGGGCCTCCCTCGGCGCGGCGCCGTCGGGCACGCTGACGGTCACCCGGGCGTGGCCGCCGTAGCGCACCGCGTTCTCGATGACGTTGCGGATCGCCCGGCGCAGCGCCACGGTCCGCCCGCGCACCACCGGCCGCACGCCCTCGGCCGACACTTCCACGTCGTAGCCGATCTCCACCAGGTCCGCCGCCAGGCTGTCGACGAGCGCGGCGAGGTCAGCCGGCCGGGTGTCCTCCTCGGTGCGCTCGGCGCGCACGAACTCCAGCGTTGCCTCGGTCATGTCCTGCATTTCCTCGATCGTCTCGATCAGCTTGTCGCGCGTCTCCTCGTCGTCGACGAGTTCGGCCCGCAATCTGAGGCTGGTGATCGGGGTGCGCAGGTCGTGCGATATCGCAGCCAGCATCTGTGTGCGGTCCCTGACGAACCGGTCGAGGCGCTCGCGCATCTCGTTGAAGGCGCGGGCCGACCGGCGGGCCTCGTCCGGACCTGTTTCCGGCAATGCGCCGACCGCCTCGCCGCGGCCGAGCCTGTCCGCCGCCTCCGCAAGCCTCTTCATGGGCCGTACGATCCGGCCGGCAACCAGGACCGCAGCCAGCAGCGTCGCGATCGTCGACAGGCCCAGACTGATGAACAGCGCCCGGCCGAACGGCCTCGGATCAGGCGGCGGCGCGGTTGCGATGTTCATCCACTCGTTGTTCGGCATGCCGATGGCAGCCTTGAACCAGCCGATCTGCGGCGGCGGCGGCGGGGTGGTGTCGAACGGATTCCACCAGCGTGAGTCGTCGGCGTCGAACCCGACGGCCACGCGCACCCTGCGCCTCGGCAGGTCGAGCGCCTTGGCAAGCTCCGTGCCCAGATAGCGGGAGGCGGGATCCGTGCCATTGCCGGTCTGCGGCTGGTCGCTCGTCCAGAACCGCACGAACCGCGAACTGGCGACCTCGAGCAGCCGCGGCCGCAGCCCGGCCGGCATGTCGACGAGCAGCCGCCGCAGCACCAGCGCCCGCTCCACCACCGTCTCCTGATAGGCCTGGCGCGCCACCCGCATGCGCTCCCCGGCAAACAGCAGGAAGGCGACCACCTGCGCGACGACCAGGGCCAGGAACAGCAGCAGCGCCAGTTGGCCGGTGAAGCTTCGCGGCGGCAGTCTCATTCGCGTTCCACGCTGCCGGAAAAGCTGTAGCCGCCGCCCCACACCGTCTTGATCAGTTCCGGCGACCTCGGATCGATCTCGATTTTGCGTCTCAGCCGGCTGACCTGGTTGTCGATCGACCGGTCGAACGGCGCCGCCTCGCGGCCGCGGGTAATGTCGAGCAACTGGTCGCGGCTGAGCACCACGCCGGGCCTGTCCAGGAAAGCCACGAGCAGCCGGAACTCCCCGGTCGACAGCGGCACCGCGACGCCGTCTGTGCCGGTCAGCTCGCGCCTCGCCGGATCGAGCATCCAGCCCTCGAACCGGTAGCGGCCCTTGCCCGGCGGCTCGCGGGTCGGCGGCAGCGACTGCGTGCGCCGCAGCACCGACCGGATGCGGGCCAGCAGTTCGCGGGGATTGAAGGGTTTGGTCAGATAGTCGTCCGCGCCGATTTCCAGTCCGACGATCCGGTCGGTCTCCTCCGCCATCGCGGTCAGCAGGATGACCGGAACCGCTGTGGATTCGCGCAGGTAGCGGCACAGCGACAGGCCGCCCTCTCCCGGCATCATGATGTCGAGCACGACCAGGTCGATCGCCGCGCTGCGCAGAACCTTGCGGGCGTCTTCCGAACTTTCGGCCGTGGTCGTGCGGAAGCCGTTCTTGACGAGGTAACGGCCGACCAGCTCGCGGATGTCGCGATGATCGTCCACGACCAGAATGTGCGGCTTGCCTTCCATTTCGGTGTGATACATCCGCGCGTCAAATCGTTGGGCGGGAAAGTGTAATATATTGTAACAACGTCATCTTTTCGTCGACGCTGTGTTGTCGATCCGCTATCTGCTGAACTTCGGGCTGGGTCGTCAATCGTTATGTGGGGATAGCAATGCCACGAGCCCTTTCCGGATTTTGCTGCCCGATCGGCGGAGGCAAACGCTCCCGCTCCGGCCGCACACCCCTGCGGACCGCAGGGCCACGCTGCGCTGCCGGATCCGCAACCTCCGCCGTTACCTCCGTCGAAGCGCGCCCTTGAGGGGCACACATCGCTGGAATACGGGCAGGGACCGGCTTGCGGCAACAGCGAGTCGGCGGCCCGTCGCCGGCCTCGTCGAGACCTACGGCAACGCTGGACTTGGGCACATCGAGAAGGAACTTCTGCGCGGCGCCTGCCGCGTGCAGCGGATGCTGGGCCCTCGCCACCGCATATTGCTCGCCTGCTTCCCGAAGTCCGGTTCGACATGGCTGCGCACCATCCTGTCCGAACTGCCGGGCATCAAGTCCGCCTGGATCACCGAAAGCACCGGCCGCGGCGAGCAGGAACTCTCCGCCTGGCGGGTCGCCCGCGCAAGCTTCGGCCACTTCGTCGCCCAGCACCACGTGCGCTACCACGACGACACGCAGCGTCTTGTCGACCAGTTCCGGATGAAGCCGGTGGTTCTGGTGCGCGACATCTTCGACAGCGTCGTGAGCCTGCTCGATCACGTCAAGCATCGCTGGCCGGAGATCCCGCAGGCCTTCGTGACGCCGGAACTGCGGTCCCTTCCCGACGAACAGGTCCTCGATTTTCTCGTCGACATGGCCGTGCCCTGGTACATGGACTTCTACGTGAGCTGGACGGGCTGCGCCGATGCCGTGCGTCTCAACTACGAGGAACTGAATGCGGATCCGGTCGCCATCGTGTCCGAACTGCTGGACCGCCTCGGGATCGCAGCGGCGCGCGGCGAGGTTCGCGGCGCCATCGCTGCGGCCGACGCCAGGGACAGCCTCTTCAACCGCGCCGAGATCGGTCGGGGCAGGATGCTGAGCGAAGCCCAGCGCGCCCGGATCGTCAGGCAGGCCAGCTACTACCCGTCGGTGGACTTTGCCCCCATCGGCCTGAGCGGGTCCGTGATCGCAGCCCATTCCTCGTCATAACCTTCCGCAGGCCCGAGAGACGGGTCCTGGCAGGACGGTGCCCCCTGATACAATTCGATACACATTCGGGCCGTTCGGACAAACTCTTGCGACTTGTTCCCCTTCATATTGAGGCCAACGACCGCACGCCACACGGAGCGACCGGATGAAGACCTCGACTTCCCTAATCGTTGCCCTGGGCGCGGTCATGGCCGTCATCGGGATCTCCTCGGCTGTGAACGCCGGCAGCGATCGCTGCGAGCGCGCTTCGGATTCCGAGTGCAGCGGTCGCTATCATCATACCCGCGGCCCGGCCGGTCGCGGACCGGGCCCGATGACCGGCAACCCGATGTTCGCCCACGGCATGATGGGCCCGATGATCATGAAACGGGCCTTCCAGCTTGCCGACGCCGACAAGGACGGCAGGCTGACGGACGCAGAGATAGACAGCGCGCGGACCGCCCAGTTCGACAAGCACGACGCCAACGGCGACGGAAGGCTGACGCTCGAGGAGTTCGATTCGCTGCTGCGGGAGTTGACGCAACCGGTCGCGGTGCGTGCCTTCCAGTTTCTCGATCCGGATGGCGACGCCGTCATCACGAAGGAAGAATTCGACGGGCCGACGACCCGCATCGTCCGGTTCCTGGACCGCAACGAGGACGGCGCCCTGTCGATCGACGATCGCCCGGACTTTCACCGCGGCGGCTTCAGCCACGGCCGCTACGACGAGGAAGACGACGACAACTGATCCATCCTGAACCTTCAGTTTCCTTCCTGCTCCCGCAGACAGGCAGGAGGGAAATGCGCGGCCCGGCCATCGCCCCCGTCCGGGTCGCGCTTTTTTTTGCCTCCCCGATGCCACGGCCGCGCAGCGTCCCGCATGACAGGTGCGGGCCTCTGCGAATCGTTGCCCGTTCTATCTTCGCTTCTTGACTCAAGGTAACCCTGACTGTGAATTGTCGTTCACTCGGGCGACCGCGCATCGAATCCGCATCGCGGTCGATTTCTCGGGAATGAACCAGGGTCGGTCGGCGCCGGACTCCTGCCCCTATCGAGCGCTGCTCGGTGACGTTTCGTCGAGATCGGACATTGGTCGATGGATGAGGCCCTCGAGAAACTCGCGAAACTGTACGAGAGCACTCCTCTCCTGGTTGCCGTCTACGACAGTTTCGACCGACTTCGCTATGCCAACGCGGCGTTCCGGTCGGCATTTTTCGTCGAGCCCGACGAGATGCTCACCTTCGCCGACCTGATGCGGCGGAATTTCAAGGCGCGCAGGGGCACGGTGATCAGCGTCGCCGATTTCGAGGAATGGCTGGTCAGCACGCAGGGCCGGCGCGGCAAGGTCGGCTACCGCGCCTTCGAGACCGACCTGTGGGACGGGCGCTGGTTCTGGATGACCGAAACGGTCCGTGCCGACGGCTGGATGCTGTGCGTGGCCAGCGACATCACCGATCTGCGGCCGGACCACCGCGCGGTGCGCCAGCAGCGCGATGCCGCGATCAAGGCCTCCTACACCGACGACCTGACCGGTGTGACCAACCGGCGCTTCGCGATGGCGCGCATAGCCGACATGCTGGAGCATCGAACCGGCGACGGACAGTCGGGTTGCCTGGCGATCCTGGACCTGGACCACTTCAAGCAGATCAACGACCGGTTCGGCCACCACACCGGCGACATGGTCCTGCGCGACTTCACCGGCCTCGTCCGGCGCTTCGTCCGGCGAACCGACTGTTTCGGCCGGCTGGGCGGGGAAGAGTTCGCGCTGGTGCTGCCGGATACCTCGGAGGCGCAGGCGGTGCTCATCATCGAGCGCATCCTGTCGACCGTACGTCGCTCCCGGCCGCTGGGCGCGCAGACCGACCTCGCCTACACCTTCTCCGCCGGAGTAGCCGCCGCGCGGACCCGCGACACGGTCACCGATCTCTACGCCCGGGCCGACGATGCGCTCTATTCGGCGAAGGAGGCCGGGCGCAACCGGATACACATCCACGGCGCCGTGCAGGGCCCGACCACCGCGTCCGGCTAGACGCGGGATCCGCCGCCGGGGCGAGTGCGATTCCGCCCGGCATTGGAACTTCCTCGCGCCCGACCTGTTGCACAGGGACTGCACACGTCTGGCGCCCGCTCGGCCGCGCAGGCTGGTGTGGCGCCCGCGGCCTCGCCCGCGATACCGGCGCCCCCGCTCCCGGCCCGGGCCTTTCCACTGGAGGAACCGCCATGTCCTACCTTCGCTTCGGCGCGATGATCCTCACCTCGACGGTGGTGATGTTCGTCCTGATGTACCTCAACACCTACGCCTGGGAGCACGTCTTCTATTCCGAGACGCGCACCTACATGGCGATCCTGATGGGCGCCACCATGGCGGTCGTCATGCTCGCCTTCATGCTGGGCATGTATTCCAGCAGGCGCCTCAACATCGCGATCTTCGCCGGCGCCGTGATCGTGTTCGCGCTGTCCTTGTGGCTGGTCCGCAGCCAGGTCACCGTTTCGGGCCCCAGTTACATGAGCGCGATGATCCCGCACCACTCGATCGCCGTCATGACATCCGAGCGCGCCCAGATCCGGGATCCCCGCGTGCGCAAGCTGGCCGACGAGATCATCGCGGCGCAGCGCCGCGAGATCGCCGAGATGCGCTACCTGATCGCCGAGGTCTCGCGCGGCGACACGGTGGCGGAAATATACGAGGATCCGGCGGCAGAGGCCGGCACGCTGGACGACGCCCTCGCCAACACGCTGCTCGCCGAGCTCGACCCGGCGCCGATGCCGGCTGCGGAGGCCGACCGGCTTCTCGGCGAGGGCGCGCGCTGCGCCTTCAACCGCAGCCCCGAGACCGATCCGATCCTGTGGGCCTCGCGCGACGGCGGCTCGGGCGCGATGAAGCTCAACGGCGTCCTCATCGCCCTCGAGGGCACGGGAGACGCCGCCGCCGGCGATGCGACGTTCGAGGTCCCGGGCCTCACCATGACCGTGCGCCCGCTGGGCGACGAGGCGGACTGGCGATCGGATGCCGAACTGATCTTCGCGCTCGAGGAGGGGCCGACCGTCGGCTACCGCGGCTTCTACTCGTGTGCCGCAGGATAGGCGGGCGGATCGAGGACGCGTTGGCGTCCGCCGACGGGGTGCGAGCGGCGCCCCGTCGGTGCGCGGGATCAGCCGGCCACGAGCACCACGATCAGGAAGATCGATACGCTCAGGACGACCGCCGAGACGATATCAGTCATTGAAGTTACCCCCACTCCTTCGTCCGGAGTGCCGGACGGCGATAAGGAGGAACGCCCGCGCCGGCACCGGGTTCCATCGGCCCGGGCTTTTTCCGCGGTCATCGGCGAGGGCGCGCGTCGGGGCCCTACCGGCCGCCGCCGACGAAGTGGACCAGTTCCTCGATGATGAACTTCTGTTCGGAGATGATCGCCTTGACGACGTCGCCGATGGAGATCAGGCCGACGAGGTCCTCGCCCTGCATGACCAGCAGATGGCGGACCCTGCTCTCCGTCATGATCGCCATGCAGGTTTCGAGCGAATCCTCCGGCCCGACGCAATGGACGCGCCGCGCCATGATGTCCCTCACCGGGGTGTTTGCCGACGCCTTGCCGCGCAGGATGACGCTGCGGGCATAGTGGCGCTCGGTGATGATGCCCGCCATCTGTCCGTTTTCCACGACGACCAGGGAGCCGATGTCTTCATCGGCCATCTTCCGGATCGCGTCGTAGACGCTGGCGCCCGGATCGACGGTGTGGACGGCCTGTCCCTTTTCCTGCAGCAGATTGATGACCAAGGTCATGGCTCGATACCCTGTTGGCGTCGCCCCAGAGCACCCTGAAGTTATCAACGCGATCTTGCGCGAAGTGTTCCTGGCCGGCAGCGAAACCGGCGCCCGGCGGCCTGTATTTCCCTTTTCGGGAGCGGATCACGGCATGGCAGCTCTAACCCGCAGCGTCCGTGTCTGGGTCTGCGGTCGCGGCCGCCCTGGCTTCGTGGCGATCGAGCATGAACCGCTCGATCTGCCGGCGGCGCCGGCCGGACCGGATCTGTTCCGCGGCGAAGCTGCGTGGACGGATCCGCCGCTGGTCCCCCGCACCGACCAGGTCGAAGCTGCGCTGCGCCGCTATCAGCCTGTCCGCGCCAGTGAATACCCCCACCACCAGGATGTCCATGCGCTCGGCACGGTCGGCAAGATCGAACGTCGCTTCGCCATGGGGAACGTCCTTTGCGACGCGCGCCGCGAGTTGCCGGAACTGCCCGATGTCCACGTGCTCGCCGGTCTTCAGGGGGCCCTGGAGACGCTCGGCGCGCTGATCGAGCCGCTCCGTCAGCGCCAGGTCCTGCTCGCTCAGGACTGTCGTGTAGGAATGCTCGCCCACGTGCAGCGTCACGACGACGGAATCCATGTAGACCGCCTGCGCGCTCATGTTGGCGACCAGGCACGTGGCTGTGTCGAGCTTGCTGCCGCCGAAGTTGATCAGGATCTTCGGTCTGTTGTTGCTGCGGTAGCTTCTGAGTATCAGGTCGAGATAGACGGCCCAGACAAGCAGGGTCGCTATGCTCGCAAGAGCGCTGACCGCACCGCTATGCTCCTGTAGCCAACTCCACATGTTCTGCCGAATGTTTCCGCGGCCATCCGCTCATGGTTGCCTTCGCCGGCGCAATCGGGGCGGCCTTCCGATTGGAAATTCCCGCGAATTCCTCCCCGCCGCCGTTCCGTCGGGGTCGAAGTCTGCAAAGACTACCCCCTCGGTCTTGTGGACACTACTCCTTCAGACGGTGGGGAATCCCGGTCACCACGCTGATGCTGCCGTCGCTTTCCAGGATGACCGTGTGCTCCGATGACAGGTTTGCGGCGCCGCTGGACCGTACCGCGCTGTCTATCTCGCCTTCTGTGATCCGTTCGCGCCGCATCGCTTGCAGGCACAGTTCCCCGTCCCGCACCAGCAGCGCCGGTTCCGATCGCACGGCCTTGGAGAACCCCCTCCAGCGCACCGACAGGAAGGTGACGCACAACTGCATCACGATCAGCAGGGCCAGCGCCAGCGCCCCCTCGGCGAGCGGGATGCTCTTCTGCAACAGCACCGCTGCCAGCGTCGAGCCGAGCGCAACCGTCACCACGAGATCGAAGGCATTCAGCTTCGCCAGCGTCCGCTTTCCGGAGATGCGCAGGAACAGAACGAGGCACGAATACGCCAGGATGCCGACCACGAGCGTCCTCGCGAGGCCTTCCCAGTTCTGAAAGAACATTCCGCTCCAGTCCATGCCACCCTCCCGATCTGGTGCCATGTTAACCGACAACCGTGGCCGCGGTTCAATTGGAACCGCCCGGCCGCTGTCCGGCGTCCCCTCCCGATGGTCCGCGACGGCCTCGGCCGCAGGTATCGCGCACCCGGTTCTACGGGGCCCCGGTGGAGCTACTTGGCGGAATGAGGATGGATGGTGCCCCTGGCCGGACTCGAACCAGCACGCCCTCGCAGGCAACAGATTTTGAGTCTGCCGCGTCTACCAATTCCGCCACAGGGGCACGGGCGGCGATAATAGGGTTCGTTCGACGCCGGTCAACGCTGCCGGTGGAGCGCGTTCGACATTTGGGCCCGCAGTTCTCTCCCCGGGAGGCGCGTCGGGCAAGTGCAGTACCGGACCGTGGAATCTCCGGATGGACTTCGCCCGATTAAGTGCGTACACGCCCTTTCCATGCTGCGCAGTCTCTACAACAGGATCATGTCGCTCGCTGCGAGCCGCTACGCCACCTGGACCCTGGCGGCGGTATCGTTTGCGGAAAGTTCGTTCTTCCCGATTCCCCCGGACGTCCTGTTGATCCCGATGGTGCTGGCACGGCGCGCCAGCGCCTGGCTCTACGCGGCGATCTGCACCGCCGCGTCGATCCTCGGCGGCCTGTTCGGCTGGCTGATCGGCGCCTTCCTGTTCACCTCGATCGCTCTGCCGATCCTGGAGTTCTACGGATATGCCGACCAATTCGATTCGTTTGCGCAGCGCTACAACGATCAGGGAGCCTGGATCGTCTTCTTCGCGGGCCTGACCCCGTTCCCCTACAAGGTGATCACGATCGCCAGCGGCGCCACCGGCCTGTCTCTGCCAGTCTTCCTGGCCGCAAGCGTCCTGTCGCGCGGCCTGCGCTTCTTCGCCGTCGCCGGGCTGCTGTGGTGGCTCGGCCCGCCGATCCGCGATTTCATCGAGCGCTGGCTCGGCCTCCTGTTCACAATTTTCGTGATCCTGCTGATCGGCGGGTTCGTCGGCGTTCGCTATCTGCTATGAGCGTGCCCGGTGGTTCCTCCGCTGCCGGGGAACCGCCGCGTCAATCCGCAACGGACGCGCCGTCGATGCCGATACGAAAGACCGACCCAGTCCAGCTGGCCGCAATCGCCGTCGTCGCCGTCGGGGCGGCGACCATCCTCGGCGCCTGGGCCTTCGAGTATGCGGGCTATCCTCCCTGCCCGCTCTGCCTCGATCAGCGCATTCCCTACTACGTCGGCATACCGCTTGCGCTCGTCTGCCTGATCGTGGCCCGGGCGCGGCCCGGCTCCTGGCCGGCGCGGGCCCTGATCGGCATCGTCGGGCTACTGTTCCTCGGTGGCGCGGTCCTGGCGGCCTACCACGCAGGGGTCGAATGGAAATGGTGGCCCGGGCCGGCCGACTGCGCCGCCGGCGCAGGCGGCGATGTCACCACGGGGAACCTGCTCGACAGCCTTCAGTCGACGCCGCTCGTCCGCTGCGACGAGGCGGCCCTGCGCATCCTCGGCCTGTCGCTTGCCGGCTACAACGTGCTGATCTCCCTGGCTCTGGCCGCCGTCTCCTTGCGCGCCGCGTTCCGCCGCTAGCCGGACACGACCTTCTTCGATTTCTTGGAACTTGCGACCGCAAAGGGCGTTGCAGAAAGGCGGTGCGCCTCAATTCGTTCGGCGCTCGCTATCTGCACCGAAACATGTCTGCAACCCTCTGGGGAAAACGATGAAAAAACTCGCCATTGTCTTGAGCTGCCTCGTTGGAATGAGCATGGTCGCGCCGGGCTACGCCCTCGCCGCCAAGAACGGGGGCCAGGCTGTCATCAATGCCAACGGCAATGTCGTGCGCGGCGACAACGTCAAGCGGGCCAAGCTCGTCGCGCAAGGCGTCTACTACGTCTTCTTCAACAACAACATCCGCAAGTGCGCCGCCGTCGCCACGGCCGGCAGTCACAACAAGAATGCCCTCGGGCCGGCCTCGATCACCTTCTGGACCCGCCCCAGGAACAACAGCACGATCGAAGTCTTCGTCTACGAAAACGAGAACAATTCCGCCGTCAATACCGAGTTCTCGCTGATCGTCCAGTGCTGATGCGCTGATCCGGCGAACGCCGTACCGACTTTGCTGAGGGCGGGCCATCGCAAGTGGCCCGCCTTTTTGCGTCCGGCCGCTACGGCTCCAGCTCGGTGTCCCAGTACAGGTAGTCCATCCAGCTCTGGTGCAGGTAGTTCGGCGGGAACATCCGGCCGTTCTTCTGCAGGTCGAAGACGGTCGGACGGAAGGGCATCTGCGTCGGCCACATGCCGATATCGCGGGGGTGATGGCTGCCCTTCCTCAGGTTGCACGGCGAGCAGGCGGCAACGACGTTGTCCCACGTCGTCTGCCCGCCGCGCGAGCGCGGCACGAGGTGGTCGAAGGTCAGGTCTTCCGGGGAGCCGCAGTACTGGCAGGTGAAGCGGTCGCGGAGAAACAGGTTGAAGCGGGTGAATGCGGGGTGACGGGCGGGTCGGACGTATTCCTTCAGCGAGACCACACTGGGCAGGTGGATCTCGGCGGTGGGACTTCGCACCACCCGTTCGTATTCCGACACGATGTTGACCCGGTCGAGGAACACCGCCTTGATGGCGTCCTGCCACGACCACAGCGACAGCGGGAAATAGCTCAACGGGCGGAAGTCCGCATTGAGCACCAGAGCGGGACATGCCTCGGGCGAGACGAATGTCACGACCTACACTCCACCTCACGAGTCTCTACGCTCGTCTCCGGTCGGCGAATCACTGGTCTAGCGCCGCCGATCGTCGACGCGACGACATATAGTATATGCCTGATGTCAGGCTTGTGAAGCTGCGTCATGAACCACGTCGCGCGAATTCCTTCGGCGATTTCAACGACCTTGACGGTTCGCCCCTCCGGCGCTGTGACCCGGCGCGTGCCTCGGCAGGCGCGGCGGCGTCAAACGGCGACGCCGGCCCGCCCGCGCAGGTGCCGGTAGTAGGCCCACAGCAGCAGCGCGGCGGCGCCGCGCAACGGCCGCCACCGCTCTCCCAGCGTGGCCATCTGCCTGGCGTCCGGCCGGGCGTCCAGACCGAGCGCCGCACCGGCTGCGTGCTGCAGGGCGAGATCCCCGGCCGGCCAGGCGTCCGCATGTCCAAGGCAGAACAGCAGGTAGATGTCTGCCGTCCAGGGACCGATCCCGTGGATGGCGCACAGCCGCGCGTGGGCGGTATCGGCGTCGAGCCCGCCGAGTTCGGCGAAGTCGATCGCGCCGGACGTCGCCGCCTCCGCGACCGCGCGCAGCGTGCGGACCTTCGGCCGCGACAGACCGGCGCCGCGCAACCCCTCGTCGGTATGCCGCGACAGGGTCTCGGGCTCGAACGGCTCGACCAGCGCCCGCAATCGCGCCCAGATCGCAGATGCGCTGGCGGTCGAGACCTGCTGGCCGACGACGATGTGGGCTAGCCCCTCGAATCCCGGGTCGCGGCGGCGCGGCGGCGGCTGCCCGCACTGGCGCAGAACCTCGCCGATGACCGGATCGCGCGCCGACAGCTCGGCAAGCGCGACCGCGATCGAGTCCGGCGTGTCGAGCCCGGTTGACGGTGTCTCCATGGTGCCCACCATAGCCGCGATGCCTTTGCCTGCCATCGCCTTCGTGCGAAGAGAGGTTCCCGCCCGGCCCGGTGCCGGTTTGTCAGCGTCCGTGAGCCGTCCCGATCCAGCGCATGCCCGCCCCGGCCCCTCCCGTCGTCCTGCGATTCGCCCCCAGCCCGACCGGCCGGCTGCATCTCGGCCATGCCCTGTCGGCGCTGCTGGCCCACGAGGCCGCCCGCCGCCTCGGCGGACGCTTCCTGCTGCGCATCGAGGACATCGATCCGACCCGCTGCCGGCCAGAGTTCGAGGCGGCGATCTGCGACGACCTGGCCTGGCTCGGGATCGGCTGGGAAGAGCCCGTCCGCCGCCAGTCCGAGCATGTCGATGCCTATCTCCGGGCCGCGGCGCGGCTGGCCGACGCCGGCCTCCTGTATCCATGTACCTGCAGCCGCAGGCGGATCGCCGACGCCGTCGCCGCGCGGGAGGCGGCCGGCGCTCTCTGGCCGCGCGATCCGGACGGAAGCCCGCTCTATCCGGGCACGTGCCGCCCCGCCGGACCGCTCCGCCTCGACGTCCGGCAGCTGGCGCGCGCGGGCGTCGCCCTGCGCCTCGACATGGCCGCGGCGGTCGCCCGCGCCGGCGGCGGCCTGCAGTGGTGCGAATACGGCGACACGTTCTACACGCCGGCATTCGATCCGGCCTCGCGCGGCCAGGCGGTGCGCGCCGACCCGTCGGGCTGGGGCGACGTCGTGCTGTGCCGCAAGGAGACGCCGACCAGCTACCACCTGTCGGTGACCGTCGACGACGCGCTCCAGGCGATCACCCATGTCACGCGCGGCCGCGACCTCTACGAGGCGACCGCGATACACCGGCTGCTGCAGCGGCTGCTGGACCTGCCCGAGCCCCGCTACGCCCATCACCGCCTGCTGCGTGGCGCCGAAGGCCGCAAGCTGTCCAAGTCGGCAGGCGACACCGGCCTGCGCGCCTTGCGTGACGCCGGCGCGACGCCTCGCGACGTCCGGCGGATGGCGGGACTGTGACGCTGGACCGGGGTCAGAACCCGAGCAGCCACAGCCAGATCGACAGGGTGAGGACGGATGCCGCGTCGGTCAGCGTGATCGAGTTCGCCGATATCGCCAGCCCGGTGCGGAAGCGGTTGGCGATCAGCCAGGCGTTCACCCCGGTCGGACAGGCCGCCACCAGGGTCGCCACCACGACCACGAGCGGCGGCAGCCCGAACACCAGCGCGCTCAGCACCCAGACGATCGCCGGCATCACCACGAGCTTCACCACCGTGATCACCACCGCGGGCAGGATATGGCCGCGAATGCCGTACTTGGTCAGGCTCATGCCCAGCGCGAACAGCGCGCAGGGAAGCGCCACGATCGCGATCCTGTCGCCCAGTATTTCCAGCGGCCCGGCATAGGGCAACTCCAGCGCCCGCCAGGCGCTGCCGGCGACGATGCCGATGACCAGCGGGTTCCTGGCGAGGTTGACGACTACGTGCCGGGCCAGGGCGGCCGCCGACAGCGCCTGCGTCGCCGTGCCGTCCCGCTGCTCCGCCCAGGCGATCAGCACCGTGCTCGCCGTCATCATCAGCGGCAGCTGGATGGCGACGATCATCAGCAGCGGAACGCCGCCCTCCTCGCCGAGCGCCGTGAACACGAGCGGCAGCCCCAGCAGCACCGCGTTCGGATAGCTGGCCGAGATGCCGGCGATGATGCCCGCCTTCTCGTCGCGGCCGAACACCCGCCGGATCAGCAGGTAGGCGAGCGCCCACGTGACGCCCAGTCCGCTGTAGTAGGACAGCCAGAGCAGCCAGGGCGAATGGCCGGCGAACTCGGCGGTCGCCAGCGTCTTGAACAGCAGCAGCGGGATCGCGACCTTGAAGACGAAATCGCCGAGCCCCTCGCCGATCTGCTCCGACAGGTAGCCGGTCCGGGAGGCGAGGTAGCCGAGGCCGATCAGCCCGAACACGGGCAGGACGATCCAGAAGATCTGGGCGATGGCGTGCGTCATTCGGAGCGGGTCTGGATCAATCGAGCAGGCTGGGAGGTTATTGTGGCGGCGCCGAAGCACGGCGCCAGACAAACGGCTCGTCCTCGCCCCTACGGTCTATGCGTCCGCGCGCAACCGGGCAAGCGCGGGCAGCGACGACGTACCATGCACTGCCGGCAATGCTGTGGCCAATGCTCTGCGCTCTGCCGCGACCGTTTACCTTAAACCGCGGAAACCATGTACCTTGACCTTCCCTTAAAGGCCCAACTCTAGGATGCTGGACCTAATACAGGGAGGCGCCGCCTCCGCCGGCGGCGTCATGTTCCGTCGGCGGAGGCGGAAGCCATGAGCATGCGACCGACACGGACTCCGACCTTAGGCTTTCGGTGGGACAGATGACTGTGCACGAGAAACCGGGTACCGGAAAACCAGGCGCCGCGGCGAGCCACGGCGACGGGGGGGCCGGCGACGGGGTGGCCGCCGACGACGGGACCTTCGAGGATCAGGCCGGCATCGCGGCCCTCGCCGAACTGGTCGCCAACCATCCGGAGTCGGCGCCGGCGCTGTCGGTCCCCCTGTCGGCGCTGGCCGTCACCTCGCGGCGGCCGGGACACGGCGCGTCCGCGTTGAAGCCCCGGGTGCTGCTGGTCGAGGGCAACCCGGTGAACCGGCTGCTCGTCGGCGTCCTGCTCGAGCGGCTCGGCCTGGAGCATGTCGCGGTCGGCTGCGGCGAGGAGGCGATCTACCGCTTCGCCCGCGAGCCGTTCGACGCCATCATGCTCGACGTCGCGATGGACGGCCTGGGCGGGCTCGCCACCGCCAAGGCGATGCAGATGCTGGTCGGCGACGACATGCCGCCGCTAGTCGCGCTCGGCGGCGCCGACCTCGAGGAGGACGTGCTGGAGGCGGCCGGAATTTCCGCGGTCGCCGAAACGCCGCTCGACACCAACCGCATCGCCATGGCGCTGATCGCGGCGATCGAGCGGGACGTCGAGGACGAGACCGCTCGCTAGCAGGCCGAACCGGCTGCTCCGTCCGGCCTGCGGCAGGCGCCGCATCGGATGAAACGGGGCACCGGACCGGTTTCTGCGGAACCGACGCGTACCATTTGAAGTTCCTAACCCAAGACCGGGGCGGCCCGCCGGGTGTTGCCGGGGTGCGGGCCGACGCGGGAACACGGGGACCAACAGGTCAGCGGGAGCGTCACTCAGGTGTCCACGTACAGCATTTCTGCCGAATTCGAGACGGCGCTGAAAGGCGCCTGGACCGGTACGCTGAAGTCCGTCTACTGGATGACGGCCCGCGTCTACAACCGCGTTCTCGTGTCCGCGCTCGGCTACCATGCGCACGAACTGGCGGCGGACGCCTTCGTCCGGCACTGGCAGCGTCCGGGCGGCGCAGCCGGCGCGGTCCTCGACCTCGGCTGCGGCACCGGCTTGACCGCGGAGGCCCTACTCGAACGGGTCGACGTGCAGATCGACGGCATCGACTTTTCCGAGGCCATGCTCGACCGCGCCGAGGAGAAGGGCATCTATCGGCGGCTGATCGAGGCCGACGTGACCAGGCCGCTGCCCGTCGAACCGCGCAGCTATTCCGGCGCCGTTTCCTCCGGGCTGTTCACCCACGGCCATGTCGGCGCCGACGCGCTGGAGCCCATCCTCGCGGCCCTCGCGCCCGGCGCGATCTTCGCCTTCACCGTCTATTCGACGATCTGGACCCGGGCCGGATTCGACGCCGAGCTTGCGAAGCTGGAACGCGACGGGCGGATCGAGGTGCTCGACCACCAGGAATCCGGCCATTTCCAGCGACTGCGCGGTCAGCGGGTCCACGTCCTCACCGTCCGCATCGTCTAGGCCATCGGCCGACCCTCAGTCCCTCCCCGCCTGCGCGCGCCACGGCGTGCGAAGCCGTGGTCTGTCCTCGCCTTTGAGACCCTTAACTAAACGGCATGTTCGCCGATCGTCGGGGGTTGCGTGCGACCCGCGCTTGGGACATGGTCTCGCGATCTCGAGGGAGGCAATAGTATGGCTAAATTGAGGACATTCGTGGCCGGCATCGCGCTGGCCGTTCTGTTCGCCGCGCCGGCCGCGGCCCAGACGATCAGTTACCAGCAGGCCGTCGGCGAACTGGGCGCGGCCTGCGGCGCCGACATCGGCAAGTTCTGCAAGGGCATCAATCTCGGCAACGGCCTGGGCGAATGCATGCAGAAGAACGAGGCCCGCGTCTCGCAGAACTGCAAGACCACCTTTGCCGCGACCATGGCCTCGCTCGACAAGCGCGCGGCCGCCCAGGCCGCCGTGCCGCAGCTCTGCGCCAGCGACATCAAGCGCCTGTGCAAGGAGTACGACCCCGGCAACGGCCGCATCCTGCGCTGCCTGCTGAAGTTCAACGACAAGGTGCACGCCAACTGCAACCAGGCCATCACCGACGCCGGCTGGCGTTGAGCGATATTCGGAGATCGATCATGAAATCCATCGCAACGGCCATCGCGGCCGCCACCGTCGCCGTGCTCTGCGCCGGCAGCGCCAACGCCCAGTCCGTCGTCACGCAGCGCGACCTGATCAGCACGCTCCAGGGTCTCGGCAACCGCACCACCGTCCTCGACATCAACAAGATGCGCCAGGAGGTGCTTGTCGAGATCAAGACCGAGAACACCGAGGACAATGTCGGCCGCGACAAGTATCTGGACTACTTCGCGAACCTGCCGAACTTCGACGTGCAGATCCTCTTCGATTTCGATTCCGACGTGATCAAGCCGGAGTCCTATCAGGTCCTCGGCGCCATGGCGGACGCCCTGCACAACCCGGTCCTCGCCGGCGACCAGTTCCTGATCATCGGCCATACCGACGCCAAGGGCGCCCGCGAGTACAACCTGAACCTCAGCCAGAAGCGCGCCGATGCGATCCGCACCGCGCTGGTGACGTTCTTCCGGGTACCGCCGGAGCGCTTGACCGCATTCGGCCTCGGCGAGGAGCAGCTCGAGGATCCGGCCAACCCCTACGCCGCGATCAACAGGCGCGTCGAGCTCGTCAATCTCGGGCCGCTGCCCTCCTCCAAGCTGCCGTGACGACGGACGCTGCGCAGGCTCTCGATGTCTGCGCAGCGCCCCACGCAGGCCGCCTCTCTCCGGGCCGCTGATCGGCCGGGCTGAACCCGGGCTTCTGCGGGTCGCGCGGCGCCATGCGGCGTGACGTGATGCGCCGCGCCGTGTCGGCGGATCGGCGCCGACCTGTCCTGCCTCTCAGGCGACCTCCCGTTCGATCCCCTCTTCCACGATCCGCACGATCTCGCCCATGATGTCGTTGAGGCGGAAATCCTTCGGCGTGTAGACCGCCATCACGCCGCTCGCCTTCAGCGTCTCCGCGTCGTCTTCCGGAATGATGCCGCCGACGACGACCGGAACGTCGTCGATGCCCTCTTTCTGCAGCCGCTGCATGACCTCGGTGACCAGCGGCACGTGGCTGCCCGACAGGATCGACAGGCCGATGGCATGGACACGGCCGGCCTTCGCCGCCGCCACGATCTCGGCCGGCGTCAGGCGGATCCCGTCGTAGACGACGTCCATGCCGGCGTCGCGCGCCCGCACCGCGATCTGCTCGGCTCCGTTCGAATGTCCGTCCAGCCCCGGCTTGCCGACCAGGAAGGACAGCCTCCGGCCGAGCCGCTTGGAGACGCGGTCGACCTCGGCGCGGATCTCGTCGAGGCCTTCGGTGTCGTTGCGTGCGGCCCGTCCGACACCGGTCGGCGCCCGGAACTCCCCGAAGACGCCGCGCAGCGCCCAGCCCCATTCCCCGGTGGTCACGCCCGCCTTGGCGCAGGCGACCGAGGCGTCCATGACGTTGCGTCCTTCCGAGGCGGCCCGCTTCAGTTCGTCGAGCGCCGCGTCGACGGCCATCCGGTCGCGCTCGCTGCGCCACGCGTTCAGCCGCTCGATCTGGTCGCGTTCGACCCATTCGGGAACGGTCAGGATCGCGCCGGTACCGGTCGACAGCGGTGACGGCTCGCTCTCGGTAAAGGCGTTGACGCCGATCACCGTGCGCTCGCCGCGCTCGATCTCCTCCAGCCGTTCGGTGTTGGAGGCGACCAGCGCCTGTTTCATGTAACCGGACTCGACCGCCTCGACCGCGCCGCCGATGTCGAGCACCGACTGCAGTTCCTCGCGGGCGGCGGCCTTGAGCTCGGCAACCTTCGCGCCGATCACCGTCGAGCCCTCGAAGACGTCGCCGTATTCGAGCAGGTCGGTCTCGTAGGCCAGGATCTGCTGCATTCTGAGCGACCACTGCTGGTCCCACGGGCGCGGCAGGCCCAGCGCCTCGTTCCAGGCCGGCAGTTGCACGGCGCGGGCGCGCGCGCCCTTCGACAGGGTCACCGCGAGCATTTCCAGCAGGATCCGGCTGACGTTGTTTTCGGGCTGCTGTTCGGTCAGCCCCAGCGAGTTGACCTGGACCCCGTAGCGGAAACGGCGATACCTCGCATCCTCGATGCCGTAGCGCTCGGCCGTGATCTCGTCCCACAGCTCGGTGAAGGCCCGCATCTTGCAGATTTCGGTGACGAACCGGATCCCCGCATTGACGAAGAACGAGATCCGGCCGACGGCTTCCGGAAACTGCTCCTCGGGGATGGCGCCGGACGCCCTGACGCTGTCGAGGATGGCGATCGCATTGGCAAGCGCGAAGGCGAGTTCCTGGACCGGCGTCGCGCCCGCCTCCTGCAGATGGTAGGAGCAGACGTTGACCGGGTTCCATTTCGGCAGTTCCCGGCAGGTCCAGGCGATCATGTCGGTGGTAAGCCTCATCGACGGGGCCGGCGGGAACACATAGGTTCCGCGCGACAGGTATTCCTTGATGATGTCGTTCTGGGTGGTCCCCGTCAGCTTGGCGCGGTCGGCGCCCTGCGCATCGGCGGCGGCCACATACAGCGCCAGCAGCCACGCCGCCGTTGCGTTGATCGTCATCGAGGTGTTCATCCGCTCGAGCGGAATGCCGTCGACGAGGGCCTTCATGTCGCCGAGATGGCTGATCGGCACGCCGACCTTGCCGACCTCGCCGCGCGACAGTTCGTGATCGGAGTCGTAGCCGGTCTGCGTCGGCAGGTCGAAGGCGATCGACAGGCCGGTCTGGCCCTTCGCCAGGTTGCCGCGATAGAGGCGGTTGGATTCCGCCGCCGTCGAGTGGCCCGCGTATGTGCGGAAGATCCAGGGTCGGTCGCGTTCGGGCGGGGCTGGCGTGTCTGTCATCTGCGGGTCCTCGAATGCCTCCAGCGGAGGCTCGACCCTATAAGACCGCCGCTCTCGCTGCGATGCAACACGACAAACGGTTAAGGAAACCGCGCGGCGGCGTCATCGGACGCCGCGGTTCAGGCCCGCTTGATCAGGCCGATGATGAACAACAGGATCACCGCGCCGACGACGGCGCCGATGATCTGCCCGATGATGCCTTCCATGATGATGCCGAACTGGGCGAAGACCCAGCCGCCGATCACCGCGCCGACGATGCCCACCACGATGTTGCCGATCAGGCCGAAGCCCGCACCGCGCATGATCAGCCCGGCCAGCCAGCCGGCTACGGCACCGATGATGAGCCAAACGATGACGGCCGTTAACGTTAAGGTCATGATACCCTCCTGTCGCCCCCGCGGGGCGCTTTCCCCTTCGGGCGATCCGTGCCGGTCGTGCGAGGCCGATTCGCCCGCCGGACACCATATCGCATTTCCCGTGAGTCGGCAGGTACCCGTCTTCCGCGCCCGCGCCCGCGATTTCCCGCCCCGACACATCGAAGCGCGGAGGCCGGTGTCGCGGCGATCGAGCAGTTCTTGTTGCACTGCAGCACCGGATTGGGGCATTGGTAGTGCAAGCCAGGTTCGCGGCGGCGGGTCCAGACCGCCGCATCGGATCTGGTCGCCGGTCCGGTTGCCGAGGCGATTGCCGGCGACTGCAGGAAAGGGAGGTGAATATGTCGGCTAGCGCCGCAGAAGTCGCGGGTCCGCCCGTCTACCGGGCGGAAACGAAGGACCTATACGAGATCGGCGAGATCCCGCCGCTGGGACACGTGCCCAGGAACATGTACGCCTGGGCGATCAGGCAGGACCGGCACGGCCCGCCAGACGAGGCCATGCAGGTCGAGGTTGTGCCGACCTGGGAGATCGATTCCAACGAGGTGCTCGTCCTGGTGATGGCCGCCGGGGTCAACTACAACGGCATCTGGGCGGCGCTCGGCCAGCCCGTCACCCCCTTCGCCATCCACAAGGCCGATTATCACATCGCCGGGTCCGACGCCTCCGGCATCGTCTGGGCGGTCGGCGCCAAGGTGAAGCGCTGGAAGGTCGGCGACGAGGTCGTCATCCACTGCAACCAGGACGACGGCGACGACGAGGAATGCAACGGCGGCGACCCGATGTTCTCCCCGACCCAGCGGATCTGGGGCTACGAGACCCCGGACGGTTCGTTTTCCCAGTTCTGCCGCGTCCAGGCGCAGCAGCTGATGCCGCGGCCGCAGCACCTCACCTGGGAGGAATCGGCCTGCTACACGCTGACGCTGGCGACCGCCTACCGGATGCTGTTCGGCCACCAGCCGCACGCCCTCAAGCCCGGCGACAACGTGCTCGTGTGGGGCGCCTCGGGCGGCCTGGGCGTGTTCGGCATCCAGCTCTGCGCGGCGGCCGGCGCCAACGCCATCGGCGTGATCTCCGACGAGGACAAGCGCGACTACGTGATGGCGCTCGGCGCGCGCGGCGTCATCAACCGCAAGGACTTCGACTGCTGGGGCCAGATGCCCAAGGTCAATTCCGACGAATACGCCGCCTGGCTGAAGGGCGCGCGCGCCTTCGGCAAGGCGATCTGGGACATCACCGGCAAGGGCAACGACGTCGACATGGTGTTCGAGCACCCCGGCGAGGCGACCTTCCCGGTCTCCTGCCTGGTGGTCAAGCGCGGCGGCATGGTCGTGTTCTGCGCCGGCACCACCGGCTACAACCTGACCTTCGACGCCCGCTACGTGTGGATGCGCCAGAAGCGCATCCAGGGCTCGCACTTCGCCCATCTCAAGCAGGCCAGCGAGGCCAACCAGTTCGTCATCGAGCGCCGCGTCGATCCCTGCATGTCCGAGGTGTTCCCCTGGGCGCAGATCCCCAAGGCGCACATGAAGATGTGGAACAATCAGCACGCCCCCGGCAACATGGCGGTGCTGGTCAGTTCGCCGGCGACCGGCCTCAGGACCTTCGAGGACGTGCTGGAGGCCGGCGGCGGCGACTGAGGCGCCGGCCGCCGCGGACCGTTCTGCGGCGGCAACCGTGCCGACGGATGCGGCGTGAGGCCGCGCCGGTTATAGAGTGTCTCGCACCCAACCGTGGAGAGGAGGCATTCGACATGACCGACGCGGCGGCACGTCCCGGATTCGGCGCCCGCCTGGGGCGCGCGGCCGGCAACCTGTTCCTGGCCCTGATCAACGCCACGCTGATCCTGTTCATCGTCGCGGCCGTTGTCGGGCTCCTGCTGATCGACCGCACCCGCACCATCGCTGCCGATGTCGCCTCCGACGTCACCCGCTCGGCGATCGCCTCGACCGGGCTCGACCCGGCCGACACCCTGGCGGAACTGCGCGTCGTCTCCACCGAGATGGTCGCGCTCAGGACGGCGCTCGAGGAGCGACGCACGGATCTCGACGAGCGCACCCAGGCGCTGGCCGAACGCCTCGACGCGCTCGAGGCGACCCTGCAGGACCTGCGCGGCCGCCGGGAGGCGCTGACCGAGGCCGCCATCGACCGGGCCTCCATCGTCGCCGGCAACGCGCTGGAACGGCTGCGCGGCTGCACCCCGTCGGCTGCGGGGAGCTGAGGCCGAAGCGGCGGCGGCCGGCTATTTCCGCCAGCGCCTGAACAGCAGCGCGCTCAGCCGCTTTGGCCGCGTCCTGCCCTCGTGCAGCGCCCGGTTCAGCGCGCCCGCGTAGAGCAGGATGGTGCTGGCGAGGTAGAAGAAGATCATCGCCGCCACGATGCCCGCCAGCCCGGCATAGACCCGCGCGTAGTTGGCGAACGAGCCGAGATACCAGGAGAACAGCTTGCCGCCGATCCACCACAGGATCAGCGTCGCCAGGATGCCGGGCCAGAACGCCGGCCGCGGCGACTTGTGGGCGGGCAGCAGCCGGTGGATCGAGTACAGCATCAGCACCAGGACCAGGATCAGCAGCGTCCGCCGGGCGAGTTCGAAGTTGAGGTGGAGCTGCTCGATCTCCGGCAGGTGCTGCATCAGCGCGGCGTAGCCGACCGGCACCACCACCGCGACGAAGGCGACGATGATCAGCGCCAGCGTCAGCAGGATCACGTAGGCGATGCTCTCGATGCGGGTGCGGAACACCGAGCGGTCCTCCGGCAGGCCGTAGGCGCGGTTCAGGCCGCCGCGCACCGTCTCCACGGCGCTCGACACGCTGATCAGCATCACCAGCAGCGAGAAGGTCAGCAGCCCGCCGCCGGCATCGCGGATCAGCACGTTCCAGACCTCCGGCTCCAGCGCCTCGGCGACCTGCGCCGGCAGCGCGCCGAACAGCGTCGTGGTCAGCCAGGCGGCGAGCCGCGGCCCGCCGACGAAGCCGGTCAGCGCGGTCATGAAGATGATGAACGGAAAGATCGCCAGGATCAGCGAGAAGGCGAGCGCACTGGCCATGTAGAGGCCGTCGTCCCACAGGAACCGCTCCGCCGCCTTGTAGATCGCCTTCGACACCCACCAGCCTGCCCGAGCCGCGCGGACGTGCAGGTAGCGCCTGACCGGCGCCGCCGTCGCCTGCCTTTCGGTCTCGGAGACGGACCGGTTGTCCGGCGGACCGGGATCCGCGACCACGGTGCCGTCCGCACGCAGTTCCTCGTCGATCGTGCGCTCGTCATCCATCGCGACTGCTTGCCGGCTCCGTTGATCGCCATGCTGCCGCCCCAACCGGCCGGCAGACGATGGCCCATCGTAGTGTCCAACTCGGCTTTTGGCCGAGAATTGTCAAATGCGCATGGCGGCAGCGCGTCCTCGGCGCTTGTGCGGGCATGGCGGAGGCGATAACCGGCGGCCATGCGTGCCCCGTCCCAGCCCGTCCCCGATTCGGCGGCTCCCGATCCCTCGCTGTTCGTGCGCGTCATGCCCGGCCTGTTCGTGGTGCTCTGGGCGACCGGATTCATCGGCGCGCGGATGGCCGCGCCCGGCTCCGATCCCCTCACCTTCCTGTTCGTCCGCTTCGCCCTTGCCGGCGTCATCCTGCTCGTCGCCGCGCTGGTCGGCGGCGCCGCCTGGCCGCGCGGCGGCAGGGCGATCCTGGATTCGCTGATCGCCGGCGCGCTGATTCACGGCGGCTATCTCGGCGCCGTGTTCTGGGCGATCTATCACGGCCTGCCGGCCGGCATCGCCGCGCTGATCGTTGGGATGCAGCCGCTGCTGACCGGCCTGCTGGCGGGACCCGTGCTCGGCGAGACGGTGACGCGCGCCCACTGGCTCGGCCTCGTCATCGGGCTCGTCGGCCTGACCCTGGTGCTCGGCCCGAAGCTCGAGTTCGGCGGCACCGGCATCACCCCGCTCACCGTCGGCGTCACCCTGTTCGCCGTGCTGTGCATCGTCGTCGGGTCAATCTGGCAGAAGGCCCGCTCCGCCCATGCCGACCTGCGCGCGGGAACGGCGATCCAGTATCTGGGCGCCGCCGTCGTGGTCGGCGTCGGCGCGCTGGCGACGGAAAGCCTGCGCATCGACTGGACCGGCGAGGTGATCTTCGCCATGGCGTGGCTGGTGCTGGTCCTGTCGATCGGCGCGGTGCTCCTCTACATGGCGCTGATCCGCCGCGGCGCCGTGGCGAAACTGGCGACGCTGTTCTACCTGGTGCCCCCCGTCACCGCCCTGATCGCCTGGCCGCTGTTCGGCGAGACGCTCACCCCCGTCCAGATCGGCGGCATGGTCGTCACCGTCGCCGGCGTCGCCCTGGCGACGCGGGTCAAGGGGTAGGTGGGATCCGCTCGCAGGGGCGGAGACTAAACCGTGCAGGTCCAGCCGTGTCCGCCAAGTTGATCCGGCGCGGGCATCCGCGATAAGTCATTCATTGCACGGTAAAACGATCACGGGGCATGGGGCGATGCGGTTTTCGCTGGGTGGGTTGATTCTCCTGTTCGCCGTCGTCGCGCTGGCCTCGGGTCAGGCATCGGCGGGCAAGCTCGACAAGGAATTCCAGGTCAACACGCGCTCGGAATACGGCCAGTCCGACTCCGGTGTCGCCACCTTGTCGCGGCGGGATTTCGTCGTCGTGTGGCAGTCCTATTTTCCGGATGCCCGCGAATTCGACATTCGCGCCCAGCGCTATAGGAAGGGACGGCAGGCCGGCGGCGAGTTCGTCGTCAACACCAGGACCGCGGGCGACCAGACGCGCCCCTCCATCGCCGCCCTGGCGAATGGTGACTTCGTGGTTGTCTGGCAATCGGAACTCAAGGGCATTCGCGGCCAGCGCTTCACCAAATGGGGAAAGCGCATAGGAAAGGAGTTCCTCGTAAGCAGATACTCCGTCAAGACACAGGCAAACCCCTCCATTGCCGCTCTGGCCGACGGCGGGTTTGTCGTCGTCTTCACCGCACTGAAGGAGGAGCGGAGCCTGCTGGCGCAACGCTACGACCGTCACGGCGACAAGATGGCCCGCACCTTCAAGGTGAACACGGGCCCTAAGCAGGCACCGCACGGCTATACCGGCGTAACCGGCCTCCCCAACGGAGGTTTCGTGGTGGTCTGGTGGCTGGAGGAGATAAACGCCAGGCGCTACAACAGAAAGGGCAAACCCGTCAGCGGCATTCTCCGGGTCAACACCGACACGATAGCCTTCCAGCACCATCAGCAGCAGCCGCCGGTGACTGCCCTGTCCAACGGCGGCTTTGTCGTCGCATGGAGGTCCGGCACCAACCTCCACGGCCAGCGCTTCTCCGGAAAGGCCGTGAAACAGGGCGCGGAGTTTCAGCTCAACACCTATGGCGAAAACACTCACTCCAATCCCGCCCTCGCGCCGTTGGGCAACGGCTGGTTTGTCGCGGTTTGGCCGGCATACGGACAGGACGGCCACTATTTCGGCATCTTCGGACAGAAGTTCGACAAGCGCGGAAAGAAGCGGGGTCCGGAATTCCAGGTGAACACCACGACCCAGTGGAATCAGGACGATCCGGCGATTGCCGGCTTCGCCGATGACAGGTTCCTGGTGACGTGGTCCGGCAACCATGAATTCAACGGCCACTACGACGTGTTCGCACGGCGGATGAGGTGAGGCCGGCGCGCTGGTCCGGGGCGGGACCGTTTGCCTGCACCGGATGCCCGTAGCGCGGATGAAGCGCAGCGCAATCCGGGAACGGCGCCGCCTCGTTCCGGTGCAATTCAGTGGTGCGGTTCGTGGCACTGCGATAGTCTCGCGCCCTTGCCGATGGCGGCACGCGAGGAAGCACCATGATCAGGATCCTGACGGCAGCGTTGGTTTTGGCCCTGTTTCACTCCGGCGCCGTTGCGCAGGACATCGGCGGCCGCTACCGCGTCAGCGGCACCAATCTCGACGGTTCGAAATACACCGGCACCGCAACCGTCACCCTTCAGAGCGACGTCACCTGCACGATCCGCTGGAACACCGGGGGCGACGGCGCCGACGGCGTGTGCATGCGCGACAAGGGCGTCTTCGTCGCCGGCTACGTCATGGGCGACAGCGTCGGCCTGGTGGTCTACGACATCCTCCCCGACGGCACCCTGACCGGCCGCTGGACGGTCACCGGCCAGTCCGGCATCGGGACCGAGGTCCTGTCGCCGAACTGAAGCGGCTGCGTGAGCAGCAGGTCACCTGCGATCCGGCAGGTGGCCGCCGCGGAACGCGGGGTCTCCCGCCCCCTGATGGACGCCGCTGGGATCGCCGTCGGCCGGGCCGACGCACATCCGCCACATCCTCCCCCAGGCCGCACCGACAAGGTGGTGGAAGGCCCGGCTTCTGGCGGAGCGTCCGCTGCCCGCATAGTATCCCGTATCGATCGAGCCGTCGCCGCGCCTGCGGATCTGGCCTGAGGTGGTGTCCGACATCGCCTTGCCCTTTCCGTTGCTGTGCGAGGGACGATGCCGGCGAAGCGGAGCGCGCGCTTGAAGACGGCCTTCAGAAGTCCTTGTGTTTTCGCGAATTCTTCCACGGCGGCGGGCGGCGCTGCGGGGCGGGATCGGTGATCTACCGGTTCGCGAACTGCGAGATTGACACGCTGCGCCATCGGCTGCGGGTCGACGGCGTCGAGAAATCCGTCGAGCCGCAGGTCTTCGACCTCTTGCGGCACATGGCCGAAAATCCCGGCCGGCTGATCTCGCACGACGAACTGATCGACGTTGTCTGGCAAGGGCGGGCCGTCTCCGATTCTGCGGTGAGCGTGCGCATCAGCGCCGCCCGTTCGGCGCTCGGCGACGACGGCACCAGGCAGGCGGTGATCAGGACCGTGCCGCGCCGCGGCTTCCAGCTCCTCCCCGCCGTCGAGACCGTTCCGGATGACACCCAGCCGCCGCCGGCCGGCAAGGACAGTGCGCGCGAGGCGCCCGCCGCCGGACGGCCGGGCGACCAGGTGGTGCGCGTCTGCACGTCCGCCGACGGGACGCGCATTGCCTATGCGACGAGCGGCGCCGGTTACCCGCTGGTGCGGGCGGGGCACTGGCTGACCCACCTCGAACACGACTGGAACAGCCCGATCTGGCGGCCCTTCCTCGACGCCCTCGGCAGCCGCTTTCGCGTCACCCGCTACGACCAGCGCGGCAACGGCCTGTCCGACTGGTCGGTCGAGGGCTTCGCCCTCGACGATCTGGTGGATGATCTCGCCGCCGTCGCCGATGCCGCCGGGCTGGAGCGCTTCGCCCTGTTCGGCTCCTCCCAGGGAGTTCCCGTGTCGATCGCCTATGCGGTCCGCCATCCGGAGCGGGTGAGCCACCTCGTCCTGCACGGCGGCTTCGTCGTCGGCCGCCTCCTCAGGAGCGATGTCGGGGAACGGGAGAAGGGCCAGGCCCTGCTGACCCTGATCCGGCACAGCTGGGGTCAGCCCGGCAGCGCCTTCATCAAGTCCTTCGCATCGATGTTCATCCCCGACGGCACCAGCGAGCAGCTGGACTCGCTTGCCGAGTTGCAGCGCCTGACGACGTCGCCGGAGAACGCCGCGCGCCTGCGCGCCGCGATCGACAGTTTCGACGTCGCTGCGCTGCTGCCGCAGGTGCGCGTGCCGACCCTCGTCGTCCACGCCCGCAACGACAGCGTGCAGCCGCTCGACGAAGGCCGCCGCCTCGCCGCCGGGATACCGGGTGCGGAGTTCCTGTTGCTCGACAGCGGCAACCATGTCGTGCTGGAGCAGGAACCCGCCTGGGACGTGCTCTTCCGGCGGCTCGATGCGTTCCTGCCGAGCGCTTCGCGCGACGCCTGACGGGCCGCCCGCCCTTCCCCGTTGCGTTCCATGCCCCAGCGGTTATTTTTGCCGCACTGCAACAACCCTGACGGATCGCCCGCATGTCCCTGCCCGCCACCGCCGATACGCCCGATCTCTCCGCGTCCCTGACCGAGGCTGCCGATGCGGCCGGCCGGCTCCTGTCGCGCGCCCGTGCCGCCGTCGCGGAGATGGTCGTGGACGACGGCAGGGTGTCGGCCGAAAAGCTGGAGGCGAACCAGCGCGCGGCGCACGGCCTCGCCTGGCTCGCCACCTATGCGGAAGCCGTCCGCCAGCTCGGCACCTACACCGGGCGCCTGACCGCCGAGGGGCGCTTCGGCGAGGTTGAGGATCTGTGCGTGCGCATCGGCGCCTCGGAGTATCTCGTCCAGATCGCCGGCGGCATTCCGATGAGCCAGAACGAGTTCGTCCGGCTGCACGATCTCGGCCTCTCGGAGGCCGACGTCGGCGAGTTCATGACCGACACGGTGCGCGACCTGATCGCGACCGGCAACACCGCCCGCAACCGGGCGCGGCTGGTCGAGCTGATGCGCGAGCAGGGTGCGGGCGACGTCGGCGACCCCGGCCTCGACGAGACGCTCGAGGCGATGCGCACCGAGATGCGCCGCTTCGCCGAATCCGAGGTCGTGCCGCACGCCCACGAATGGCACCTCGCCAACGCCTACATTCCGATGGAGGTGGTGAACCACGTCGCCGAGCTCGGCGTCTTCGGCCTGACCATTCCCGAGGAATACGGCGGCTTGGGGCTCGGCAAGGAATCGATGTGCGTCGTCTCCGAGGAGCTGTCGCGCGGCTGGATCGCCGTCGGCTCGCTCGGCACGCGTTCGGAGATCGCCGCCGAGCTGATCCTCGCCGGAGGCACGCCGGAGCAGAAGCAGAAGTGGCTGCCGCTGATCGCTTCGGGAGAGATCTTGCCGACCGCCGTCTTCACCGAACCCAACACCGGGTCGGACCTTGCCAGCCTGAAGACCCGCGCGGTTCGTGACGGCGACGTCTATCGCGTGACCGGCCAGAAGACCTGGATCACCCATCCCGTCCGCGCCGACGTGATGACGCTGCTGGCCCGCACCGATCCTGACGAGAAGGGCTATCGGGGCCTGTCGATGTTCCTGGCCGAGAAGCCGCGCGGCACCGACGAGGATCCGTTCCCGGCGGCGGGCATGTCCGGAGGCGAGATCGAGGTGCTCGGCTATCGCGGCATGAAGGAATACGACATTTCCTTCGACGGCTTCGAGGTGAAGGCGGAGAACCTGCTCGGCGGCGAGGAGGGCCAGGGCTTCAAGCAGCTCATGCAGACGTTCGAATCCGCCCGCATCCAGACCGCCGCGCGCGCCATCGGCGTGGCGCAGAGCGCGCTGGAGCTGGGCCTCGCCTACGCAACCGAGCGGATCCAGTTCGGCAAGGCCACGGTCTCCTTTCCCCGCGTCGCCGACAAGCTGGCGATGATGGCGGCGGAGATCCTCGTCACCCGGCAGCTCACCTACTATGCCGCCCGCGAGAAGGACGCCGGCCGGCGCTGTGACCTGGAGGCCGGCATGGCCAAGCTGCTCGGCGCCCGCGTCGCCTGGGCCGCCGCCGACAACGCCGTGCAGATCCACGGCGGCAACGGCTTCGCGCTGGAATTCCCGGTCAGCCGCGTGCTCTGCGACGCCCGCATCCTCAACATCTTCGAGGGCGCAGCCGAGATCCAGGCCCAGGTCATCGCCCGCCGCCTGCTCGACATGGGGAATTGACCTCGGGGCGGGGCCGGCCGATCTGCCAGCACCCGGATCGGAAAGCCTCTCCTGAAGCAGCCGGACCTGCCCGCTGCCTGCCACCTCCCGCCCTCACAACCTCCCATCCGACCAACGCGACCCTTTCGGCCGGCGTGAGTCCAGCTATCAACTATTGGTTGAAACTAACCTTGGGATACTATAAGCTTTAGATCGACTTTTTCTTGCGCCTGCTATGAGATTCTGACCGCTCGAGCGACCCGCGAATTGGTCGATCCTGCCGCAAGAACACGCTTTCGCTCATGTCCTGGTTCGGACAAATGTCTGAATAGATGCGTTTAGTTTCCTTACTAATGTTCGCACAATAGAAGGAACGGACAAATGTATAAGACGGCAGTCATTTTCGCCGCATTGATTACGGTGTCGGCGTCGCAAGCCTCCGCGGGCCCGGATGGAACCTACTGGCAAGGCGCACTCACAACGTACAGTTCAACTCCGTCTTGCAACGAAGCGATCGGATTTTCGGCGAAGTCTGCTCTCCGGCCCGGCGGCTTGGAAAACAATTCGGCTGCGACGACCTATTTTTCATGGGTTTGGAGCCGTGGCGCTGCCTCGTTCGCCATTCCCAAGAACAAAAAGAAAGGCAAGTACACATATACGGGGGTCTCGACGACGGGCGGACAGTTTTCGTCCACCCAGTCCGCGAACAGTTTTAGTCTCAAGCTCTCGCCCAAAACGATCAAGCAGGGCACGGCCAACATCAATATGACTGTGACGATGAAGAACATGTGGGGCATTCCGGATTGCACGATCGTCTGGAAAGGCAACTATGTGGCAGACCCAAGCAACTGAGGCTGCGCGAAACGCAGTGCTGCGGCCCCTCAGCGGATCTCGGCCATGTCATCGTCGGTGTGCAGCGCCACCTGTTCGGGGTCGATCAGGTCGGCCGCGGCCTCGAACGCCTGGACGATCTTCTCCTGCTCGGCGGCGGTGAGTTCCGCGAAGCCCTTCCGGAACGCCTTGTTGAACAGCGGTGGCGCGGCGGCGAACACCTGCGCGCTCTTTTCGGTCAGCGCGGTGTGGACGATGCGCCGGTCGACGGCGCTGCGCCGGCGGGTCACCAGGTCGCGCGCCTCAAGCTTGTCCAGCACCGTCACCGTCGTCGCCGCGCTCCGGTCGGCGTGCCGCGACAGCGCCACCGTGGCGATTTCGCCGAGATCGCGGATCGCCTGCAGGATGACGATCTGCGGGATGGTCAGGCCGGTCTCGTGCGATACTGTCTTCGACGGCGAGTTGACCGCACGGGCGATGCCGGGTCGAGTTCGCCCGCATCCTCAACATCTTCGAGGGCGCAGCCGAGATCCGGGCCCAGGTCATCGCCCGCCGCCTGCTCGACATGGGGAATTGACCTTGATGCCGTGAAAAGGTGTGCTGCGTGCGATGCCGTAGCTCCAGGCTTCCGGCGCTCCCGCGACACCTGTCCACCGATGGTTGTCCGATGCACGATTTCGGGGAATTCTGCTATCTGGACCTCCAGAAGACCGGCTCGTCCTTCGTCAGCGATTTCCTGAGACGCCACGTCCGGCTACCGGAACTGCACTTCCGGAAGCACAAGCCGTACCGGCCACGCAAGCTCGGGGGCGGCGACCGCGGTCTGATGTTCATCAGCGTGCGCGACCCGCTCGATCAGTACTTGAGCCTGTATTTTCACGGAGTGGGCGGCAAGGGAGGGCTGCGCAACAGGTTGGGGCGGACCCTGCCGGACCATGCCTCCGGCTTGTACTCCGGCTCCCCGGCGGCGTTCGAGGACTGGGTCCGGTTCGTGCTTGCCCCCGAGAACGCGATGTACATCGGCGCCGACTATGAAAAGGCGCCCGCCCGGATCATCGGCCTTCAGACCTTCCGGTTCGTGAGACTTGCGGTGCGTCGGCCCGACCGAAACCTCGCCAGGATAGGCAGGAGGGAGGACCTGAACCTTGTCTATGAGACGGCGAGTCTACCGTTCGTGGTGCTCAGGACCGAAAGCCTTAATTGCGACCTTGCGCAATTGTGTCGGGGTCGGCTCGCTCCGTTTCTGATTGAGCCCGAGCTGGCGGTGCGGGAACTGCTGGAAGGCGGCACCCCCGTCAACGCCTCCGACCGCCCGGACCGGGAGCAGCGCCTTGCCATCAGTGACGACGTTCGTAGGCTGGTCCAGGATCGGGAGTGGTTTCTGCTCGAGAGATTCGGCTACGGCCCTTACCATTGCTGACGGGCAAAAGCCTTTGTCGCCCGGGACCGGGCGGGCGCGTGCCATCGCACGCCGCCCCGGCACGGGGAATTGACCTCGGGGCGCAGAATCCTAAGAACCGGCGCATCCCCCTTCGGGGCGGAACTGCGATAGGATCGCGCAATGGACAGGGATACCCGGGCGCGGATCGCCGCGTGGATCACCGGTGCCGGCCTCGCCGGCAGCACCGAGCCGGATCTGCTGCGCGCGTTCTGCGCCAAGCTGCACGCCGCCGGCATGCCGATCGCCAAGGCGAACATGCTGATCGACACGCTGCACCCGGTCTACGAGGGCCGCGTGTTCCTCTGGCGCCGCGACGAGCGCGACGTCGACATCCTCGAATACGGCCGCAGCGACGAGTCCGACGAGGCGGCCGAGAGCTGGCGCACGAGCCCGTTCAACCACCTGTTCGAGAGCGGCGAGGACGCGCTGCGCCGCCGGCTGCCGCCCGACGGCGAACTCGAGTTCCCGATCCTCGAGAAGCTGCGCGGGGCGGGCCAGACGGACTATCTGGCGCTGATCAACCGCTTCGCCGCCGAAGGCATCATCGGCGACATGGACTGCATCTATTCCTCCTGGACCTCCGACCATGCCGACGGCTTCGCCGACGTCCACCTGGAGGTGCTGCGGGAGCTCGTCCCCTCGCTGGCGCTGGCGATGAAATGCGCCTCGCTGACCCGCATCGCCGGGACGCTGGTGGAGACCTATCTCGGCCAGGACGCCGGCGCCCGGGTGCTGAGCGGCAGGATCGCGCGGGGCACCGCCGACCGGATATCGACGGTCCTGTGGTTCAGCGACCTGCGCGGCTTCACCCACATCACCGAGACGGCGGCGCCCGAGGCGATCATTCCCCTCCTCAACGATTACGCGGAGGCCGTCATTTCCTCGGTTCACGAGGCCGGCGGCAACGTCCTCAAGCTGATCGGCGACGGGACGCTGGCGATTTTCAAGGGACGCGACCAGGCGGCCGCCTGCCACGACGCGCTCGCCGCCGAGAGCCTGATGCGCGAGCGCGTCGCCGCGCTGAACGAGGAGCGCAGCGCCCGCGGCGTTCCGGTGACCGAACCCTATCTCGGCCTGCATGTCGGCGATGTCTTCTACGGCAACATCGGCAGCCGCGACCGGCTCGATTTCACCGTCGTCGGCCCGGCGGTCAACGAAGCGAGCCGCATCGCCGCGCTGTGCCGCTCGGCGGAGCGCAACGTCCTCGTCTCCTCCGTCTTCCATGCCGCCGCAGCCGGGGCGGACCGCGACCGCCTCGTCTCGGTCGGCCGCTACGCGCTGCGCGGCGTCAGCCGGCCCCAGGAACTGTTCACGCTCGAATCCAGCGACGCCGAGGACACCCGGTCCGACGCGCTGTCGGGCGTCGGCCGCGGCGGCTGAGGCCGGCAGGCCCATTCGGCCGGATGGTTCTCAGCGTATCTCGGCCATGTCGTCGCCGGTGTGCAGCGCCACCTGCTCGGGGTCGATCAGGTCGGCCACGGCCTCGAAGGCCGCGACGATCGTCTCCTGCTCGGCGGCGCTGAGCTCCGCGAAGCCCTTCCTGAACGCCTTGTTGAACAGCGGCGGCGCGTCTGAGAGCACCTGCGCGCCCTTCTCGGTGAGCGCGGTGTGGACGATGCGCCGGTCGACGGCGCTGCGCCGCCGGGTCACCAGCCCGCGCGCCTCCAGCTTGTCCAGCACTGTCACCGTCGTTGCCGCGCTCAGGTCGGCGTGGCGGGACAAGGCGACGGTCGTCACCTCGCCGAGATCGCGGATCGCCTGCAGGATGACGATCTGCGGGATGGTCAGGCCGGTCTCGCGCGAGACCTTCTTGGAGCGCATGTCGATCGCCCGCACGATGCGCCTGATCGACTTCATCACCCTGCCGGCCTCGCCCGCGGTCGGATCGCCTCCCACCCGATCGCCTACCGGCCGGTCGGCTCGCATCGGGTCGGCACCCTGCGGGTCGACTCCCATCCGGTCGCTCCCGTTCGCATCGTTGCGCGGAACGTTCGTTCCGCTCGTCGGTTGTCGTTCTGTCATCGCGGGGCAATCGTTACAACAAAAACGATTTGACATCAAATAATTTCTGCTCTAAACAAAAGTCCGATCCGGCGCCCAGATCCCGCGCCGTCCGGTGCGCGCTCCCGGCGCGACGACGGCAGGGCCACGGCACAGCGACGGAACGGGGACAGCACGGTGACGACACCGTTGCGACAGGTGTGCCAAAAGGAGTGTGAGAGCAGGCATGTGTGGGATAGCCGGGGAGATCCGCTTCGACGGAAGCTTCGCCGACACCGGTGCGGTGTCGCGGATGACGCAGGCGTTGAGCCCCCGCGGCCCAGACGGCAGCGGCGTGATCGCGCAGGGGCCGGTCGCCTTCGGCCACCGCCGCCTGAAGATCATCGACCTGTCGAACAAGGCCGGCCAGCCGATGGTCGATCCCGAGCTGGGCCTCACCATCGTCTTCAACGGCTGCATCTATAACTACCCGGAACTGCGCGCGGAGCTTGAGAAAAAGGGCTACCGGTTCTTCTCGCACGGCGACACGGAGGTGATCCTCAAGGCCTACCACGCCTGGGGCGAGGCCTGCGTCGAGCGGTTCCACGGGATGTTCGCCTTCGCCATCGTCGAGCGCGACAGCGGCACCGTCGTCGTCGCCCGCGACCGCTTCGGCATCAAGCCGCTGTACTACGCCGAGACGGGCAGGACGCTGCGCTTCGCCTCCTCGCTGCCCGCCCTGCTGGCCGGCGGCGACGTCGACACCTCGATCGACCGGTGGGCGCTCCACAACTACATGAGTTTCCACGCTGTGGTGCCGCCGCCGCGCACCATCCTCAACGGCGTGCGCAAGCTGCCGCCGGCGACCATCCGGCGCATCGGTCCCGACGGCACCTCGAAGGACCGCATCTACTGGCAGCCGCCCTACGAGCGCCGCCCCGAGGACAGCGGTGTGACCCGCGAGGAATGGCGCGACCGGGTGCTCGACGCCCTCCGCACCGCCGTGCGCCGGCGCATGGTCGCCGACGTGCCGGTCGGGGTTCTCTTGTCCGGCGGCGTCGATTCCAGCGTCATCGTCGGCCTGCTGGCCGAGGAGGGCCAGAAGGACCTGATGACCTTCTCGATCGGCTTCGAGGAGGCCAACGGCGAGAAGGGCGACGAGTTCGTCTACTCCGACCTGATCGCCAAGCGGTTCGAGACCGACCACCACCAGATCTTCGTGCCGGCCGCCGACCTGATCGGGGCGCTGCCTGACACGATCCACGCCATGTCCGAGCCGATGGTCTCCTACGACAATATCGGCTTTTTCCTGCTCAGCCGCGAGGTCTCCAAACACATCAAGGTCGTGCAGTCCGGCCAGGGCGCCGACGAGGTGTTCGGCGGCTATCACTGGTACCCGCCGCTGGCCAGCTCGAACGACGTGGTCTCGGACTACGCCAAGGTGTTCTTCGACCGCAGCCACGAGGTGCTGTGCACGCAGCTCGGCGAACACTGGATCTGCCCCGACGACGCCAGCCGGGAACTGGTTTCCGAGCACCTGATGCGCGATGGAGCGGCCACCCCCGTCGACCGGGCACTAAGGCTCGATTCGCAGGTCATGCTGGTCGACGACCCGGTGAAGCGGGTCGACAACATGACGATGGCCTGGGGGCTCGAAGCGCGCGTTCCCTTCCTCGACCATGAGCTGGTGGAGCTGGCGGCGACCATTCCGCCGGACTTCAAGCTGGCGGAGAACGGCAAGGGCGTCCTCAAGGACGCCGCGCGCCTGGTGGTGCCGAGCGAGGTGATCGACCGCAAGAAGGGCTACTTCCCGGTACCGCAGCTCAAGTACATCGAAGGCCCGTACCTGGACCTCGTGCGCGATGCGCTCACCAGCCAGGCGGCCCGCGAGCGCGGACTGTTCCGCGAGGACTACCTGGACCGGCTCTTCACCGATCCCACCGAGCACATCACCCCGCTGCGCGGATCGGAACTGTGGCAGGTCGCGCTGCTGGAGATGTGGCTGCAATCCCACGATATCTGAAGGTTGATCATGGCCGACGACAAGCGACGTGACGCCAATCCGGAGCGCGACGCGAAGCCACGCGACCACAAGGGCCGCGACGGCAAGGGCCGCGGTGCCTATTCCGAGCGGCTGAAGCGGATGCGCGAGCATGGCCTTAAGCCGCCGATCGCGCCGCACGGCACCGAAGAGACCCGGCACAACGTCGCGCTGGACTGCGGCTGGGGCCGCCTGATCTTCGCGCAGACCTTTCCCGATCTCGAGAAACTCGCCGAGACGCTGCGGGCCGAACAGCCCGATCGGCGCGACATTGCCTTCTACGTGCGGGATCCGCACGTGCTGCTGGCAAGCGGTCCGCAGGACATGTTCCTGGATCCGTCGCATACGTTCCGGCTCAACCTGGCAACCTACCGGCCCTCGCCGCGCTCGCCGCAGGGATTCTTCGTGCGCCGCCTGACCTCGCAGTCGGATGCGGAGGCGATCAACCGCATCTACGCATCGCGCGGCATGGTGACGATCCCGCCGGAATTCTATTGGGCCCAGCGCGATGCCCGGTCGATCTCCTTCTTCGTCGCCGAGGACGACGTGACCGGCGACATCCTCGGCACCGTCATGGGCATCGACCACATGCGCGCCTTCGAAGATCCCGAGCACGGCTCCTCGCTGTGGTGCCTTGCCGTCGATCCCCAGGCCCGACAGCCCGGCGTCGGCGAGGCGCTGGTGCGCCGGCTCGCCGAGCATTTCGCGGCGCGCGGCGCGGCCACCCTCGACCTGTCGGTGCTGCACGACAACGAACTGGCGATCGCACTCTACGAGAAGCTCGGCTTCGAGCGGGTCCCGTTCTTCACGGTGAAGCGCAAGAATCCGATAAACGAGACGCTGTTCATCGGGACCGACATCGACACGAAGCTGAACCCCTACGCGATGATCATCGTCAAGGAGGCCCGCAGGCGCGGCATCCACGTCGAGGTGACCGACGCCGAAGGCGGCTTCTTCCGGTTGTCCTATGGCGGCCGGTCGATCCATTGCCGCGAAAGCCTCACCGAGCTCACCTCGGCGGTGGCGATGTCGATCTGCGACGACAAGGCGGTCACGCGACGCGTCGTCGAGGCCGCCGGCGTCCGCGTTCCGGAGCAGATCTCCGCAGCCGCGAACCGTGACGAGATCTCGGCGTTCCTGGACCGTCACGGCCAGGTCGTGGTCAAGCCGGCGCGCGGCGAACAGGGTCGCGGGATCGCCGTCGGCCTGTCGACCATGGAAGATATCGACCGGGCCGTCGAAGCGGCCACACAGGTCTCCGACACCGTGCTGCTCGAGCAATGCGTCGAGGGGCGCGACCTGCGGCTCATCGTGATCAACTACCGGCTCGTCGCCGCCGCGATCCGTCGCCCGGCCTATGTCGTCGGAGACGGCAGGCGTACGGTCCGCGAACTGATCGAGGTCCAGAGCCGTCGCCGCTCGGCGGCCACCGGCGGCGAATCCAGCATTCCCGTGGATGGTGAAACGGAGCGCACTGTGCGCGCCGGCGGCCGCGACATGGACACCGTGCTGTCCGATGGCGAGGAACTGCAGGTGCGCCGGACCGCCAACCTGCACACCGGCGGCACGATCCACGACGTGACCGACACCGTCCACCCGGAACTGGTTGCCGCGGCGGTCAAGGCGGCACGGGCGATCGAGATCCCGGTCGTCGGCATCGACTTCATGGTTCGCTCGACGAGCGGACCCGACTATGCCTTCATCGAGGCAAACGAGCGCCCGGGCCTTGCCAACCACGAGCCGCAGCCGACGGCGGAGCGCTTCGTCGACCTGCTGTTTCCGCTGTCGCTGCCGGCAGGTGTGCGCCAGGCCGTGGAGAACGCCGACCAGAAGAAGAGCCGGACACAAAGCCTGAGGGAAGCCAGGGAATGACGCGACTGACCATCGATTCGGAGTATCTCATGGACACCCTGGAGCGGCTGTTCGAGATCCCGAGTCCGACCGGCTACACCGACACGATCGTCCGTTTCGTCTCCTCCGAGATAGAGACGCTCGGACTGCCTGTGGAGATGACGCGGCGCGGCGCGATCCGCGCGATCCGCCCCGGCAAGACCGAGCGCGGCGCACGCGCCATCGTCTCGCACGTCGATACCCTCGGCGCACAGGTCAAGGGCCTGAAGGACAACGGCCGGCTGTCGCTGGTGCCGATCGGTCACTGGTCGGCACGCTTCGCAGAGGGCGCGCGGGCCAACGTCTTCACCGAAAAGGGCGGATATCGGGGCACGATCCTGCCGCTGAAGGCCTCCGGCCACACCTTCAACGACGAAGTCGACAACATGCCTGTGGGCTGGGACTACGTGGAGATGCGTGTCGACGCCCTCGCCCGCGACAAGAACGATCTGGTTCGCCTCGGCGTGGACGTCGGCGACATCGTCGCCATCGATCCTATGCCCGAGTTCCTGGACAACGGCTTCATCGTATCCCGGCATCTCGACAACAAGGCCGGCGTCGCGGTCATGCTGGCCGCACTCAAGGCGATGCAGGAAAAGAAGTCGAAGACGCCCGTCGACATCCACTGGCTGTTCACGATCGCCGAGGAAGTCGGGCACGGCGCCTCCGCGATCCTGACGCACGACATCGCCTCGATGGTCTCGGTCGACAACGGGACCACGGCGCCTGGTCAGAATTCGGATGAGTTCGGCGTCACCATCGCCATGGCCGACCAGACGGGTCCTTTCGACTACCATCTGACGAAAAAGCTGGTCGAACTTTGCCGGGAGAACGACATCCGCTACCAGAAGGACGTGTTCCGGTATTACCGCTCGGATTCCGCCAGCGCGATCGAGGCCGGCGCGGACGCGCGGACGGCCCTCATCACCTTCGGCGTCGATGCATCACACGGATACGAGCGCATTCACATGCACGCGCTCAGATCGCTCGCCGAGCTGATCACGGCCTATGCGGCGAGCCCGGTCATGATCAAACGGGACTTCGAGGAAACCGCGGACAGGACGGGCTTCACGCGCCAGTCGACGCGCAAGGCACGCCAACGGCTGTCGCCGAATGTCTCGGGCCAGATGCTGAAATCCGACTGAGGTAGCCGGGGCGGTCCGCGCGGATCGCCCCGGCTGCCACGTCTATTTGAAGTCCGAAGAGATGTTCTGGTACGTCTGCGACCATTGCTTCGGATCGATGTGGACGACCTTGCCGTCCGCTGCCGCCAGCGCCGACTTCAGGTCGACGACGCGGAGGTTCTGGTCGTCGTAGGTCTTCACGGTCCAGGTTCCGTTGGTCATGTCCGCAACCGACGTCCACTGCGTGTAGTCGGGCGCCGGCTTGCCGTTGTCCTCGCCCCGCACGGCGCCGTACGGAATGTCGAAGTTGTTGAGGATGTGGAAGGTCTGGTCCAGCACCTCGGCCCCCGTATCGACCGGCATCGCCGACTTGGAGAACACCGCGGCCCGCACGAAGCGCGAGGGCGGCGTGAAGTCGCCCGGAAGGCCGTGCATCCCGGCGCCCTGGCCCGCCGCCTCGAGTTGGACACCGTCCAGCTTGACCGGCGGGACGTTGACGACGGACAGGTTTATGAAGTTGGACAGGTTGGTCATGTGCCAGTCGTAGGTCGGCGAATTCGTGATGACGCCGAGCGGAGCATCGAAAACCTTCAGGGTCTTGTCGGTCGGCTCGATCACCAGTGCGTTGCCGGACTTGTCGATGACCCGGACGTGCATCGGGATGACTTCGCCCATCTGCTCGAACGTGGCGGCCACCAGCACGACGTCGTCGTAGTGCGCCTTCACCTCGTCGACCGAGGAGAAGTTGGCGAGCAGCCACGTCGCAAACTGCTGCGGCGCCAGCGCCTTGGCGCTGTTTTCCTCGCTCAGGTCGGGGTAGCTCGCATAGCCCGGGAAGTAGAACAGGCCGACGGAGAGGCCCTGCTCGTTGAGCCCGTCGACGAAGTCGGTCGACTGGTAGGCCGTCATGCCGGTGATGCCGTACTTGGTCTTGTAGGTGAGGCCGGTCGATCCGGCCGGCAGTTCTGCCGAGATCTCCGTTCCCGCCGGGACGGTCGTAACGTACCAGTCGATCGGTGCACCGAACTCAAGAGTGCGGCCGGCGACCTGGGTGCCGTCCTTGGCGGAGAGCTGGATTCCGGTGCAGGCATTGGCAACCGGCGCGAAGACCATCGATCCGGCAACCAGGATCGCGGTAACTGAACGTATCATGGAACACTCCCTGTTCGATTGGGTGCGCCGGGATCGGCGTTGCGGGATGATGCCGACCCGGTCGCTGTGGCAAGGTCGTCCCTGATCGCTTCGACCGGCGAGTACAGAGAGCCCACGGACTTAAGGTCAAGCCGCCTTAAATCCTGGTAAAGGCGGCAAAATGCGCAGCGGCCGGTTTCGCTGGCCCAACCACGATGGCCTGGGCGACTCCCGGACAGTCAGGCGACTAATCCCTAGAAGCGCGGATCCGCAAGCCTAACTAAGTCGATTAACCATCACTGCAGATCACGATGCAAGACGGTTCTTCAGCACGTAGGCAGCCATCTCCCGGATGCTGTCCTCCGGATCGATGAACTCGATCCCGAGCAGCTGCCGTGCCCGCGCAGCGCTGATCGCGTCGCGGCGACCGAGATTCGGGACGAGCGACCGCAGCGTGCCGTCGAACAGGCCGAGAAACCGGATCAGTGCGTCCGGCGCCGTGCGGGTGACGATCTTCCTGTCCGGATAGGCCTCCTTCACGACGCGCGCCATGTCGGCGTACCAGAAGAACCGACCCGCCCCGATGATGCGCTTGCCGAACGTTTCGGTGCGGTCCAGCGCCCGCACGTGCATGGTCGCGACGTCGCGAACGTCGACGAGGGCGAAACCGAGCCGCGGCACCATCGGATCCTTCGCCCGCAGGATCCGCTGAATGACCATCAGCGAGGTTCCGGACCGGCCGCCGAGGGGAGGCCCCAGCACGAATCCCGGATTGATCACGGTCAGCGCGATCTTCGGCCCGTCCCGCCGGACGAATTCCCAGGCGGCCCGTTCCGCCATCGTCTTCGACTTCACATAGGGCGAGGCACGCGGGCCGCCCGGATCGCTCCAGTCGCGCTCGTCGTAAGCGTCGCGTCCGGGCCCGAGGTCGGTATTGATCACCGCCGCCACCGAGGACGTCAGCACGACGCGGCCGATGCCCGCCCGGCGCGCAGCCTGCAGTGCGCGCAGCGTCCCGTCGACCGCGGGCCGGATCACATCGTCCTCGTGGTCGGGGCGCCTGAAGGGGAACGGCGACGCGGTATGGATCAGGGCGTCGCAGCCCGTCGCAGCCCCGTCCCAGCCGTCGTCACGCAGCAGGTCGAGTTGCACGAATGTCAGTCGCGCGTCGATATCGGCGGCATCGGAGAGATGCGGCCGGATCGCCGCGATGACCTCGCTGCCCTGCTCCAGGGTCCGCACGGAGCCGCGGACGCGATAGCCCTCCTCGAGCAGGCGCAATGCGACATGACGGGCGATGAAGCCCGACGCCCCGGTAAGGAAGACCGTCCCGCGATGTTGCATCGGCGCTCCAGATCGACAGCGGCTCATCCTATCCCAGTTCGTGCCGCGAGCGAGCCCTGGTTGGGCCGACGGGGTCGGACCCACGGGACGCGCCCGGCAAAAGGCGTGCGATAGCGACGGCTCGGCATTGCCATGGGGTCCGCCTCGGTGCCATTAACGAAGTCCCCCGATTCACCCGCATTCTGGTGAGGTACGGATGCTTTGGGATTTTTCGGTTGCGACGACGATTTCGGCATTGGTCCGGACCTGGCCGTTCATCATCGCGCGCATGATCGTCTACGGCGCCATTTCGCTCGCCTATGTCTTCGTCACCGGCATCGGCGCCACCGTCGGCTGGGGCGTAGGCGCCCTGGGGACCGACGATTTCCAGGCAGGCGCCACGGTCGTCGGCGGGATAGCCGGGTTCGCGATAGTCTCGGCCTTCCTCTATTTCATCCGCGAATGGATCCTCTACATGGTCAAGGCCGGCCATATCGCCATGCTCGTCGAGGTCCTCGACGGCGGCAATCCGCCGGGCGGCATGGCACAGGTCGGCGCGGCGCGGGCCATCGTGCAGGCCCGCTTCGCCGAGGCGAACGTGCTGTTCGTCATCGACCAGCTCGTCAAGGGCGTGATCCGCGTCGTCGCCGGCATCGTCGATTTCGTCGCCGCCATCCTGCCGGTGCCGGGGCTCGAGGGCCTTGCCCGCTTCGTCCGGGCGGTGGTGCGCGTGGCGATCGGATTCGTCGACGAGGTGATCCTCGCCCACAATATCCAGGTGCGATCGGAAAACCCGTACGCGACCGCCCAGGATGCGCTGGTCCTCTACGCCCAGAACGCGGTGTGGATCCTGAAGAACGCGGTCTGGCTCGCGGCGATGGTCTGGGGACTTGCCTTCGTCATGTTCCTGATCTTCCTGGCGCCGGCCGCCGCCGTCGTCTACCTGCTGCCCGGCACGATTTCCGGTTTCGGCTTCGTCTTCGCGATCATCTTCGCGCTATGCCTGAAGGCCGCGGTTCTGGAGCCGTTCGCGATCGCCTCGCTGATGCAGGTCTATTTCCGGGCCACCGAGGGCCAGACGCCCCGCCAGGACTGGCGCGCGCACCTCGAAGAGGTCTCCGGGCAGTTCCGCGAACTCGGCGAGAAGGCGCGCGACTTCGTCCGCACCCCGGATTTCGGCCGGAGCGACGGGGGACCCGGGACCCATCCCGACCATCCCACTCAGGCCCCGCCACCGCCGGCGCCCCCGCCGGTCTGAGCGACCGCGATCCGCTATCTACACCGGCACCAGCGATCTCGCCGAAGGCTCCATCGGCCGCGTCTCGAAGCCGAGGGCGGCGAGACTGTCGGACACCGCCCGTTCGAACGAGGTTGTCGGAATGTCGCCCAGCGCCATTTCGAGCTTGGCGCCATCGAGCCGGTGCGGCACGTGCCACAGATAGGCCATCTCGCTGATTTCCCGCCAGTCCCGCACGAACGGAGCCCCCAGGCGGACGACCCACCAGGGCATCCGGTTGCTGCGGACCGGCCGGCCGAGCGCCGCCTCGAAGGCTGCCGCCATGTCCTCGCCGGTGACCGTGTGGCCGGGGAAATGGAAGGCTTCGAAGGCGTCGAACTCTCCGCGCCGTCTGGCCAGCGCCTCGAAGGTCGCGGCAAGGTCGGGCAGGTACGCCCAGGCGTGCGGGACGTTCAGCGGCCCGGGGTAGGTCATCCGGCCGCTGCTCAGGTGCTCGGCGACGACGAGGTCGAACCAGCTGCCGCGCCCGGTGCCGCCGTAGAGGTCGCCTGCGCGCAGCACGATCGTGCGCACGCCGTGCACGTCGGCGGCTTCCCTGAAGCGTCGTTCGGCCTCCACCCGAATGCTGCCCTTGCGGGTCGAGGGCCGCTGCGCCGTCATCTCGCTGAGCAGCTCCGGCATTGGCCAGCCGTAGTTGTAGACATTGCCGGGAAACAGGTGGACGGCGCCGCTCGTGCGCGCGGCTGCGATCACCGCCTCGGCGATTTCCAGCACCGCCGGGTCCCAGTTCCGGTAGGCCGGGTTGGCGGCGTTCACTATGACATCTGCGCCGTCCGCCGCGGCGATCATGTCATGGGCAGACCTGGCGTCCCCACCCGTCACGTCCACCGTGGCGGGGAGGACCGCATCGCCGCCCGCACCGCCGTGCCGCACAAGCCCGCGGACACGCCACCCCCGGCGCGCGAACTCGCCGGCGACGACACGGCCGAATCGGCCGTGTGCACCGACAACCAGGGCCGTGGGGGTATTCGCCAGGTATTCCATGGTATTGCTCCTCTCTGCGAGAGCAGCCGCTGCGGGCACCCTCGGATTCAGAAATGGGCGCACCGGGAAAACTTTGGAATTGAGCAGAATTGACTTGGCGGTATTCAGTTATGAATGACGCCCACCATATGTTGCGGTGCGCGATGCGCGCGGGGGCATGCTCAGAGGACTTTCGGCATGTACAGCAGTCTCGACTGGAGCCGCGTACCGTCGTTCCTGGCGACCGCCGAGGAGGGGAGCCTGTCCGGGGCGGCGCGCGTCCTCGGCATCAGCCAGCCGACGGTCGGGCGGCACATCGCGGAGCTCGAGGCCTCCCTCGGCGTGCGCCTGTTCGATCGGACCTCCGCCGGACTGCGCATCACCGAAGTCGGACTGTCGCTGGTAGAGCATGCGCAGGCGATGCGCGACCGGGCCGAGAGCCTGCGGCGGGTCGCCGAAGGTCGCGCCGAAGCGATCGAAGGCTCGGTCCGGATCACCGCAAGCGAAATGGTCGCGGTCTATGTCCTGCCCGGCATCCTCGCGGACCTTCACATCGCGGAGCCCCGCATCAAGATCGACGTGGTGGCCAGCATGACGCCGGAGAACCTGCTGCTGCGCGAAGCCGACATCGCGTTGAGGATGTTCCGGCCCGAACAGAACGACGTCATCACCCGGCTCGTCGCGGAAATGGGCATCGGCCTGTTCGCCCACCCCGACTATCTTGCCCGGCGCGGACGGCCGGATACCGTCGCCGGCCTTTCGGAGCACTCGCTGATCGGCTTCGACCGCATCGACGTCATCATCCGCGGCTTCCGCCGAGTGGGGGTCGAGATCGACCGCGACGTCTTCGCCTACCGTTGCGATTCGCAGGCTGCGGGGTGGGAAATGGTCAGGCGCGGCTTCGGCGTCGGCATCGGCCCGATCTTCCTCGGCCAGCGCGACGGTCTGGTTCAGCTGTTTCCGGAACTCCGCAACGAGACGCTGGACCTGCCGATCTGGCTGACCGCCCACCGGGACCTGCGCCATTCGCGCCGCATCCGCTTCGTCTACGACTTTCTCGCCGACCGGTTGTCGTCGCTGAAGCTGAGCGCGACCCGGTGCGTTGATCCGGGCAGGGCGATTTCCGCGTAGACAGGCCGTCAACAGGCGCAACGACAGGTCCGGCAAACGATGCGATCCCCCACCACGGCCCCACGCCGCACGTCGCTCGTCGACCTTGCCGCCCTCGCCGGCATCGTCCTGGCGTGCCTGGCGGTCGGCTATCTCGGCTCCCTGGCCACCGCGCCGAATCTGGAGCCCTGGTACGCCAATCTAGTCAAACCCTCGTGGACGCCGCCCGACGTCGCGTTTCCGATCGTCTGGACGATCCTCTACGTGGCGATGGCGGTTGCCGCCTGGCTGGTCTGGCGGACCTCCGCGGATCCTGGATCGAAGCGGCGGGCGCTCGTCGGTTTTGGCGTCCAGCTCGCACTCAACGGCGCCTGGTCCTGGGCGTTCTTCGCCGCCCAAAGCCCCGGATCGGGGCTTGTCGTCATTGCCGCGCTGCTCGCCGCCATCGCGTGGACCGTCCGGGCCTTCTGGCGGATTTCCCGGCCCGCCGGCATCCTGATGCTGCCCTACCTGGCCTGGGTCTGTTTCGCCGCCGCCCTCAATCTCGCTATTTTCACGATGAACAGTTGAATAAACGGAGGGGTGACCTCGACCCCGATTCCGGCCATAAGGTCGTGCCATGTCCGAAGTCTTCGTAACCTATGCGCTGCCGGTGGCATTGGGCGTCGTGTTCCTGGTGCTGCTGGCCGGTCTGTGGAACATGATGCGCGGCGGCAGTCCCAACACGTCCCAGAAACTGATGCGCTGGCGTGTCGGCCTGCAGTTCCTGGCCATCTGCGTGGCCGTGGTCACGATATGGCTGATGGGTCGCTCGTAGCGGCAACCGGGAAAGCACGCACGTGGTCATTCTGAACAAGATCTACACGAAGACCGGCGACGACGGCACGACGGCGCTGTCGACAGGCGAGCGCCGGCCGAAGTTCGACCTGCGTGTTTCCGCATACGGCACGGTGGACGAGGCCAACGCGGCGATCGGCCTCGCCCGGCTTTCGACCGGTTCCGATCCGCAGCTTGCCGACCTCGATTCGATGCTGGCGCGGATACAGAACGACCTGTTCGACCTCGGCGCGGACCTCTGCACCCCCGATACGGGCGAGGATCTGGGTTGGGAGCCGCTGCGGATCACAGAGAGCCAGGTTTCGCGGCTGGAATCGGAAATCGACACGTTGAACGCCGATCTGCATCCGCTCCGCTCGTTCGTGCTGCCCGGCGGAAGCGCGGCTGCCGCGCATCTGCATCTCGCACGCACCGTCATGCGGCGCGCCGAGCGGATGATGGTCGAACTGGCGATGACGGAGGGCGAAGCGGTGAGCGCCGCAGCCCTGAAATATGCCAACCGGGCCTCGGACTTTCTGTTCGTCGCCAGCCGCTGGGCAAACGGCAAGGGGGCCGACGAAGTGCTGTGGGTAAAGGGCCAGAATCGCTGAGCAGCGATCGGGCAGCGGAGGCAACATGCCATGTTCGTTCCGATCAGCGACGACAACCGGCTCAGGCATCTGCCGTACCAGTACGTCACGGTCGGACTGATCGCCGTCAACGTCCTGGTGTATGTCTTCTTCACCAGCGGCATCTTCGTCGATGGGCTGGAACCGGTTGCCTACAGTTTCGGCGTCATCCCCGCCGTCTTCAACGACTTCCGGGAGCTCCCGAGCCAATACGCCGTCGTGCCGGAAGGCATGACGCTGGTCACCTATCAGTTCGTCCACGGCGGCTTCCTGCATCTGGTGTCGAACATGCTGTTCCTGTGGGTGTTCGGCGACAATGTCGAGGACGCCATGGGTCACTGGCGCTTCCTCGCCTTCTACCTGCTCTGCGGCGCCGGCGCCGGCCTTGCGCACGACCTTGTCCAGCCCCGCTCCGTCGCACCGCTGGTCGGTGCCAGCGGCGCGGTCTCCGGCGTGATTGCCGCCTACCTGATGCTGCATCCGAAGGTGAAGGTCTGGGTGCTGGTGCTTTGGCGGCTGCCTCTGAGACTTCCCGCCTCCTGGGTCCTCGGATTCTGGGTCGTCCTGCAGGTGGTCATGGTCGCCTCCACCGGCAGCGACGAGGAGGTCGCCTGGTGGGCCCATATCGGCGGCCTGGTGACGGGTGCGGTCCTCGTGCTTTTCATGCGCCGCCGGGGCGTTCCGCTGTTCGATCGCGGCCTCGTCACCGCCACCCAGCCCAACCGGCGGTAACCGGTGCCGCCGGCGCGACAATTGAGGTCGCCGGACGGCGTTGACTTGCCAGAATGGCGTGAGTACCGTCCGCCGCGCTTCGAACAGCGGGCGTCTGCCCGCCATTCGTCGCACGGATCCGCCATCCGTCGCGTCTTTCAGCGACCGGCCCGGCCCGAGTCCGGTCCGATGTCGAGAACCGTCCGGGTTCTCCACCGAGGGAGTTTCGCTTCATGAAGGTTCTGGTGCCCGTCAAGCGGGTTGTGGACTACAACGTCAAGATCCGCGTCAGGGGCGATGGATCGGGCGTCGAGCTTGCCAACGTCAAGATGTCGATGAACCCGTTCGACGAGATTGCCGTCGAAGAGGCGATCCGTCTGAAGGAAGCGGGCAAGGTCGAGGAGATCGTCGCCGTGTCGATCGGCCCCGCCCAATCGTCCGAGACGATCCGCACCGCGCTCGCAATGGGCGCCGACCGCGGCATCCTCGTCAAGGCGGACGGTCCGGTCGAGCCGCTGGCGGTCGCCAAGATCCTCAAGGGCGTTGTCGAGGCCGAGCAGCCGGGGCTGGTGATCCTCGGCAAGCAGGCGATCGACGACGACGCCAACCAGACCGGCCAGATGCTGGCCGCCCTGCTCGATTGGCCACAGGGCACCTTCGCCTCGAAGATCGAGATCGGCGACGGCTCCATGACGGTGATCCGCGAAGTCGACGGCGGCCTGCAGACGATCAGGCTGAACATGCCCGCGATCGTCACCACGGACCTGCGTCTGAACGAACCGCGCTACGCCTCGCTGCCCAACATCATGAAGGCGAAGAAGAAGCCGATCGACGAGAAGACCGCCGACGACTACGGCGTAGACATCGCGCCGCGGCTGGAGGTGCTCAAGACCACCGAGCCGCCGGCGCGCCAGGCCGGCGTCAAGGTCGGCAGCGTCGCCGAACTGGTGGACAAGCTGAAGAACGAGGCGGGAGTGATCTGATGGCGGTCCTACTGATTGCGGAACACGACAATTCGAGCCTGAGCGACCTCACCGCGAAGGCCATGAGCGCCGCAACGGCGATCGGCTCCGACGTGGACGTGCTGGTGGCCGGCAAGGGCTGCGGCGCGGCCGCCGAACAGGCGGGCAAGCTGGATGGCGCCCGCAAGGTGCTCGTCGCCGAGGCCGACGCGCTCGAGCATCGTCTGGCCGAGCCGATGGCCGCGCTCGTCACGTCGCTCGCCGGCGACTATGACGCCGTCGTCGCGGCCGCGACGACCAGCGCCAAGAACTTCATGCCCCGGATCGCCGCCCTGCTCGACGTCATGCAGGTCTCCGAGATCACCGCGGTGGAAGCTCCCGATACCTTCGAGCGGCCGATCTATGCGGGCAACGCCATCCAGGTGGTGAAGTCGAACGACGCCAAGAAGATCGTGACGGTCCGTGCCACCGCGTTTCCGGCAGTCGGCACCGGCGGTTCGGCTGCCGTCGAGACGGTTTCCGTGCCCGACCTCCCCTCGGTCTCCGAGTTCATTGGCGAGGAACTGACCAAGTCCGACCGTCCGGAACTGACCTCCGCGAAGATCGTCGTGTCCGGCGGCCGCGGCATGGGCTCTCACGAGAACTTCGAGACCGTGCTGATGCCGGTCGCCGACAGGCTCGGCGCTGCGATCGGCGCCAGCCGCGCCGCCGTCGATGCCGGCTACATGTCCAACGACTATCAGGTCGGCCAGACCGGCAAGGTGGTCGCGCCGGAGCTCTACGTCGCCGTCGGCATCTCCGGCGCCATCCAGCATCTGGCAGGCATGAAGGATTCCAAGGTGATCGTCGCCATCAACAAGGACGAGGAAGCGCCGATCTTTCAGGTGGCCGACTACGGCCTCGTCGGCGATCTCTTCCAGCTGCTGCCGGAACTCGAAGCGGAGCTGGCGAAAGCCGGAAAGTGACGGGGCGCCGTGGTTGCAATGCAGCAGGAACGTACTTCACGCGGCCCGGGTAACGTGCTAGCTCGTGCGCATTGCAATTCGGAGTGACGCGAGCGTGACGGACGGGAGCGACGATACGGCAATCCGCTCGGTGGGCGTGATCGGTGCCGGACAGATGGGCAGCGGCATTGCCCATGTCAGCGCGCTTGCCGGGTTCGACGTGAAGATCCACGACGTCAGCCTCGAACGCATCGAGTCGGGTCTTGCCACCATCAACGGCAACATGGCCCGGCAGGTCGCCTCCGGCCGCATCACCGAGGAGGAGCGCCAGCAGGCCATCGCGAGGATCAGCGGTTCGGAAGACCTTGCAGGCCTCGGCGAAGTCGACCTCGTCATCGAATCGGCCGTCGAGAATGAGGAGGTCAAGCGCGACATCTTCAAGCGGCTGTGTCCGCTGCTGAAGCCCGAAGCGCTGCTGGCCACCAACACGTCGTCGATCTCGATCACCCGGCTGGCCTCCTCGACCGACCGGCCGGAACGCTTCATCGGCATCCACTTCATGAATCCGGTTCCGGTCATGGAACTGGTCGAGCTCGTCCGCGGCATCGCCACCGAGGACACGACCTTCGAAACCGCACGGGTCTATGTCGACAAGCTCGACAAGACCATCGCCGTTTCCGAAGACTTCCCCGCCTTCATGGTCAATCGCATCCTGTTGCCGATGATCAACGAGGCGATCTACGTCCTGTACGAGGGCGTCGGCTCGGTGGTGGCGATCGATACCGCAATGCGCCTCGGCGCCCGCCACCCGATGGGGCCGCTGGAGCTGGCCGATTTCATCGGCCTCGATACCTGCCTCTCGATCATGCAGGTGCTCTACGAGGGTCTGGCCGATTCCAAGTACCGTCCCTGCCCACTGCTTGTGAAGTACGTCGAGGCCGGCTGGCTCGGCCGCAAGACCCAGCGCGGCTTCTACGACTATCGCGGCGACGTTCCCGTCCCGACGCGCTGAGCCCCGGCCGCGCCGGTCGCGGGGCGCCCGGCCGGATATCGCCTTTGCCCATTCCTTAACAATTTGCTAAGGCTCTGCCGGTGCCGCAATGCATCGTCGCGCCGGCAGGGACACCCTTCCGGCGGGCGCACGACAATCGGAAGACCTCCAAATATCGATCGGATCCGGGCACATGCACCTGGACGTCAATACCCTGATGGTCGCCGGTTCCTTCGTATCCATGCTCAGCGGCTGCTTTCTGGCGCTGGCGTGGTGGTGGTACCGGGGCACCAGCGCGGCCCTCTTCTGGTCCGCAGCGAACTTCCTTGTCGGCATCGCCATCGGGATCTTCGCGTTCCACGATGTGCTGAAGCCCGAGTGGCTCGTCTACATCACCGGCCTGTTCGTGCTCGCCAGCGGGCTGGTGTGGGCCGCCGCACGGCGGTTCGACCATCGGTCCGCCCCGCCGGCCGTCACGTTCGCGGGCGCCGCGGCGTGGATCGTCGCGTGCCTCGTTCCCGGCTTCACCGCGGCCGGCGCGGTGCACTCGATCCTGGGGGCGGCGATCATCGCCGGATATACATACGCCGCCGGATGGGGGCTTTGGCGGGATGGCCGCGAGCGGTTGTTCGCCCGCTGGCCGATGATCGCCCTGCTCGTCGTTCACGGCACCCTGTTCGTGGCCTCGATCGTCGACGTGCTGCTCGGCGCTCCGCCGAACGAGGACCCGAATTTCGGATCCGTCTTCTCCCTCGTGCATTTCGAGCACATGGTCTTCACGATCGGCACCGCGATATTCCTGATCGCCATGATGAAGGAACGCAGCGAAGTGCAGCACAAGAAGGCCGCGACCGTTGATTCCCTGACGGGATTGTCGAACCGCGGCGCATTCATGGAGGGCGCCACCGAGGAACTGCACCGGCACGTTCGCAACAAGGAACCGATCTCGGTGCTGATCTTCGACATCGACCGGTTCAAGACGATCAACGATACGTTCGGCCACGCGACTGGCGACCGCGTCATCGAATGCTTCGCCGCGGTGGCGCGCGAAAGCGTGCGGGCGATAGACATCGTCGGACGCATCGGCGGCGAGGAATTCGCGATCGTCCTGCCCGGCGCGGCCGCCGACGTCGGCTTTGCCTATGCCGAACGCGTCAGGAACGGCTTCCAGGCCGCCTGCGCAACCTTGCCGGGGGGCGCCGTCACGGCGACGGTCAGTGTCGGCGTCGCCATATGCGAGGGCGAGGCCTGCACGTTTTCCGAGGTGCTGCGACGGGCTGACGATGCGCTCTACCGGGCCAAGGCGCGCGGCAGGAACCAGACGGTGCTGGCCAGGAAGTCGCCGGCATCCGGGATGTCTCGGGTCGTGCGAATCGCCTAGCCGTTCAGCCCCGAGCCTTCAGGCGCTGGCCTTCAGCTCGAACCTTCAGCCCCCTGTCCGACCAGCGCGCCGATCAGCGCCTTCGCGTCCTCCGAGTCCCATTGCGCCGGCCCGGCCATGTGGCCGATCTCGCAGCCCTCGCGGTCGATCAGCAGCGTCGTCGGCAAACCGAACGCCTTGCCGGACTTCTTGAGTTCGCGAAACACGCCGGTGGTGTGATCGGCGTAGTAGCGAAGGGTATCCACCTCGACGTCTCGAAGAAACGCCTTCGGCTTCTCGTCGCCGCCTGTGTCGATGTTGACTGCCACGACCTCGAAATCGTCGCCGCCCAGTTCCGCCTGCAGGTTGTCGAGCGCCGGCATCTCGTGCCGGCAGGGCGCGCACCAGGTGGCCCACAGATTGAAGAGAACGGCCTTGCCCCGCCACTCCGAGAGCCTGCGCTCAGCGCCCGAGGCGTCGACGAAGGTCAGGTCCGCCACCGGCGCTGGAGTGTCGTGTACGATCAGGGCGGCAACCTCTCCGGTTGCGAGCGGATCGACGGCCTTCGCCAGTTCGACCGCCGAATTGCAGGCCGCTTCCGCGGCCTCGGCATTGCGTCCGCGCCAGACGATCCCGTATACCGCGGCAGCAGCGAGGATGATGAGGCCCACCAGAATGGCGAGGGTCAGGAGAAGCCGCCTGATCCCTCTCTTCGATTGATGTTCGTCCATCGCACCTTCTTTCCTTACTGCCCGGCGAAGACCGGGTATCGCGGAGTGACGCCATGAGCAACAAGATGTGGGGCGGCCGCTTCGTCGCCGGTCCCGACGCGGTGATGGAAGCGATCAATGCCTCGATCGACTTCGACCGCCGCTTCTGGGCCCAGGACATCGCCGGCTCCCGGGCGCATGCCGCCATGCTCGTCAGGCAGGGTATCCTGTCTGAGCAAGATGGGAAGGAGATTGCCAGAGGTCTAGACACGATCGCGTCAGAGATCGAGGCCGGCGGCTTCACGTTCTCGAAGTCGCTCGAGGACATCCACATGAACGTCGAGGCGCGGCTGTCCGAGCTGATCGGCCCGGCCGCAGGCCGCCTGCACACCGCCCGCTCGCGCAACGATCAGGTCGCCACCGATTTCCGGCTCTACGTGCGCGACGCCGTCGACCGTCTGGACGCCGCGATCGCGGCGCTGCAGACGGCGCTGGCGAACAAGGCGCTGGAGCACCACGACGTGGTGATGCCGGGCTTCACGCACCTGCAGGCCGCCCAGCCCGTGACCTTCGGCCATCATCTTCTCGCCTATGTCGAAATGACGGCACGCGACCGCGGCCGGCTGCAGGACGCCCGGCGGAGACTGAACGAATCTCCGCTCGGCGCTGCCGCTCTGGCCGGCACCTCGTTTCCGATCGACCGGGAACAGACCGCCGCGGCGCTCGGCTTCGATCGGCCGATGGCGAACTCGCTCGACGCCGTCTCGGACCGCGATTTCGTGCTCGAGACCCTGTCGGCGCTGTCGATCCTGGCGGTCCACATGTCCCGCTTCGCCGAGGAGATCGTGATCTGGTCCTCGGCGCAGTTCGGCTTCGTCAGGCTGTCGGATGCCTGGACCACCGGCTCCTCGATCATGCCGCAGAAGCGCAATCCCGACGCCGCCGAACTGGTCCGCGCCAAGACCGGCCGCATCTTCGGCGCGACGATCGGCCTCATGACCGTGATGAAGGGCCTGCCGCTCGCCTATTCCAAGGACATGCAGGAGGACAAGGAGCCGTTCTTCGACGCGCTCGACGCCGCCGAACTTGTCGTTGCCGCGATGACCGGCATGGTCTCCGACATGCAGCCGAACCGCGAGCGCATGGCGGCCGCCGCCGGCGCCGGCTATTCCACCGCGACCGACCTCGCCGACTGGCTGGTGCGGGCGCTGAACATGCCGTTCCGCGAGGCCCACCACGTCACCGGCCGCATCGTCGCGGTCGCCTCGGAGAATTCACGCGATCTCGACGCGCTGACCCTCGAGGAGTTCCAGGCGGTCGACCAGCGGATCACCGCCGAGGTCTTCGAGGTGCTGGGTGTCGACAACTCCGTCAGGAGCCGGACGAGCTACGGCGGCACGGCTCCGGCGAACGTGAAGGCCCGGGCCAAGACCTGGATCGAAAGGCTCCGCTCCTGATGCTGCAAGCCGATTTCGCTGTTGCTCCATTCGGGCTACAACGGCGACCGCATCTTCAATCCACCCGTCCAGTCACACAAACGGCGAGCGAATAAATGGCTTCCTACGATCTGCTTCTCCTGCCCGGCGACGGCATCGGCCCCGAGGTGATGGCCGAGGTCGGCCGGGTCATCGAATGGCTCGACAGGAACTCCGGTTCCACCTTCGAGACGGAGACCGATCTCGTCGGCGGCAGCGCGTACGACGCCCATGCCGTGGCGATCACGGATGCCGCCATGGACAAGGCGCAGGCCGCCGACGCCGTGCTGTTCGGCGCGGTCGGGGGGCCGAAATGGGATTCGGTCCCCTACGAGGTTCGCCCCGAGGCGGGGCTGTTGCGGCTGCGCAAGGACATGGACCTGTTCGCCAACCTGCGGCCGGCGATCTGCTATCCGGCGCTGGCCGATGCATCATCGCTGAAGCGCGACGTGGTGGAGGGCCTCGACATCCTGATCCTGCGCGAGCTCACCGGCGGCGTCTATTTCGGCGAACCCAAGGAGATCGTGACGCTGGAGAACGGCGAGAAGCGCGCCGTCGATACCCAGCTCTACACGACCCACGAGATCGAGCGGATCGCACGCGTCGCCTTCGAACTGGCCCGCACCCGCAACAACAAGGTCACGTCGATGGAAAAGCGCAACGTGATGCGCTCCGGCGTGCTCTGGAACCAGGTCGTGACGGCCGTGCACAAGGCGGAGTATTCCGACGTCGAGCTGGAGCACATGCTGGCCGACGCCGGCGGAATGCAGCTCGTGCGCTGGCCCAAGCAGTTCGACGTCATCGTCACCGACAACCTGTTCGGCGACATGCTGTCGGACGTCGCCGCCATGCTGACCGGATCGCTCGGCATGCTGCCGTCGGCCTCGCTCGGCGCGCCCGACGAGAAGACCGGCAAGCGCAAGGCGCTCTACGAGCCGGTCCACGGCTCCGCCCCCGACATCGCCGGCAAGCGCCTTGCCAATCCGATCGCGATGATCGCCTCGCTGGGCATGGCGCTGCGCTACTCCTGCGACATGGGCGAGGCCGCCGATCTCGTCGACGGCGCCATCGCCGACGTCTTGGCGGGCGGCACCCGTACCGCCGATCTGGCCGCCAAGGGCCAGAATGCGGTGAGTACCACCGAGATGGGCGAGGCTATCGTCAGGGCGATGGACGCCCGCGCCGGATAGGCGCGCGCCACGGGGGTCTCGTCGCAGCCGCGGCGGCTGCCCTTGCCGCCAGGTCCGCGGCGCTCCCGTGGTAGCGCGCCGAAGCGTCCGGTAGGGGAGAGCCGCCCGCTCTCCCCCTCGGACGGCCCCTGCTGGCCGGCCGTCCGGCGGGTCTCGGAAGGGCAGATCATCGTCGCCAGCGGTCGCCGCCTTTGCTGCGGATCGCGAGGTGCCGCCGGGGTCGTAGAAGGACGCGCCAGCTCCGGGTGCAATCGCAACATGCATTGACTTTCCGGCCGGAATGCTGTTTCGCATGCGTGACCGCCACTCTGCGGCACGAGGACGATCGAGTTGACCATCACGGTCACCACCAAATCGACGAAAGCGACGGCCAAAACGGGCACCGGCGCCACCGGCGCCTGACCGCTTTCCTCGTCCCCGGTCCCTCTCCCCGGCGGGGTTAAGGAGGGCCGCCCCGACCGGGGCTCCACCGTCCGGGGAGGCACATAGCGAACGCCAGAAGGCTTCAGGAGACTTACCGATGGGCTATTCGGTTGCCATTGTCGGCGCCACGGGGAACGTGGGCCGGGAAATGCTGGAAATCCTCGCCGAGCGGAACTTCCCCGCCGACGAGGTCCACGCGATTGCGTCGCGCCGCTCGCTCGGCACCGAGGTGTCGTTCGGCGACCGCATCCTCAAGTGCAAGGATCTCGAGCAGTTCGATTTCTCCAAGGTCGATTTCTGCCTGATGTCGGCCGGCGGCGAGCTGTCGCGGGAATGGTCGCCGAGGATCGCCGCGAAGGGCTGCCTCGTCATCGACAACTCCTCGGCCTGGCGCTACGACGCCGACGTCCCGCTCATCGTTCCCGAAGTCAACGCCGACGCGGTGGCGGGCTTCACCAAGCGCAACATCATCGCCAACCCGAACTGCTCCACGGCGCAGCTCGTCGTGGCCCTGAAGCCGCTGCACGACGCCGCCGGGATCAGGCGCGTGGTTGTGTCCACCTATCAGTCCGTTTCCGGCGCCGGCAAGGAGGCGATGGACGAGCTGTGGACCCAGACCAAGGGCATCTTCGTCACCGATGCCCCCGAGCCCGAGAAGTTCACCCGGCAGATCGCCTTCAACGTCATTCCCCACATCGACGTCTTCATGGAAGACGGCTCGACCAAGGAGGAATGGAAGATGATGGCGGAGACCAAGAAGATCCTCGATCCGAAGATCAGGCTGACCGCCACCTGCGTCCGCGTTCCGGTGTTCGTCGGGCATTCGGAAGCCGTCAACATCGAATTCGAGAAGCCGATGACGGCCGAACAGGCCCGCGACATCCTCCGCGAGGCGCCCGGCGTACTGGTCGTCGACAAGCCGGAGGAGGACCAGTACATCACGCCGATCGAATGCGTCGGGGATTACGCCACCTACGTCTCGCGCATCCGCGAGGACGCGACGATCGAGAACGGCCTGAACCTGTGGTGCGTCTCCGACAACCTGCGCAAGGGCGCCGCCCTCAATACCGTCCAGATCGCCGAGACCGTGATCAATCGCGGGCTATTGCAGAAGAAGGCGGCCTGAGGACCAGGCGCGCCGAAGCCGTGAACCTGCGGGGCCGCACGGCCCCGCAAAAAAACCGCTACCTGACATAGTATTACGTCCCGCGCCCGCCCTACATGGCGGGCATGTCGGGTCACTGCTGTTCTCACGAGACCGTCTTCGACGGGACGTCCACCGCCTTCCGCCGTGCGCTGATCGCCGTCATCGCGATCAACGCGGCGCTGTTCCTGATCGAAATGACGGCCGGCCAGCTCGCCGGCTCGAAGGCGCTGCAGGCGGACGCCCTCGACTTCGCAGGGGACACCGCGACCTATGCGATCAGCCTGCTGGTCATCGGGCGGCCCCTGCTCTGGCGTGCCCGCGCCGCCTTCCTCAAGGGCCTGAGTCTCGCTGCGATGGGGCTCTGGGTGCTCGCCAGCACGGCCTGGCAGGTGCTCGTCCTGGGCGTTCCGTCCGCCGGCGTCATGAGCGTGGTCGGTCTCCTGGCGCTCGCGGCGAACGTCGCCAGCGTCCTGATCCTGATGAGATGGCGCGACGGCGACGCCAACGTCCGCTCCGTCTGGCTGTGCAGCCGCAACGACGCGATCGGCAATGTCGCGGTGATCGGAGCGGCGGCCCTGGTCTTCGCCACGGGCACTGCCTGGCCCGATCTGGCGGTCGCAACCCTGATGGCGGGACTGTTCCTGTCGTCGGCCGTGCAGATCGTCCGCCGGTCGCTATCGGAAATGGCGGAAGGCACGTCGGCCGATGGCGCTGGCCACCGCCATGCACGAACCCAGCCCTAGCCAGCCCCTGGGCGTGTAGGACCACAGACGGACACGGCTTCGTCCGGGCAACCGGATTGACGTCCCGCCATTAAGTGCATATACACTTATCATGGCCGACACCGAGCAGACCACCGCGCGCCTTCCTCCCGGGCTGGACACGCCGATTGCATGCGTCGGAACGGGAATGCGCCGCACCACGCGCGCGATCTCGCAAACCTACGATCGCATCCTGGCGCCGGCCGGACTGACCGGCACCCAGTTCTCCATCCTGGCAACCCTGTCCCTGTCGGGCCCGATCCCGATCAATCCCCTCGCCCGCCGACTGGGAATGGACCGCACCAGCCTTAGCCGGACGCTGCGGCCGCTGGTCCACGAAGAACTGATCCAGGAAGCGGGCAGTCGCGACCGACGGGAACGTCCGATCGTGCTCACCGACAAGGGCCGGAAGTCGCTCCAGACAGCCTGGCCCTTGTGGGAGGCGGCGCAGCAGACCGCCGTATCGGTACTGGGGTCCGAGGAGGCCAGAGCCCTGCTGGCCCGCCTCAATGCGCTGGAGGAGGCATTGAGGGCAGCACGCTAGTTTTCCGAGATGGATATGTGCATATACACATAAAGGAGATCCGACATGACCGACTTGTCCTATCCCGGGCCCGCCGTCCTTCGGCAGGGTCGCGGCACGCTCGTGGCGCTGGCACTGTTTGGCCTCTGGTTCGCCGTCGCGGTCTGGCTGGGCGCGAATGGCGCCTTCGCCGCCGGCGACGGTGAACTGTCCCCGGTCCTGCCGATCGCCGTTCTGCTGCCGGGTGCCGCCTTCCTGGCGGCCTACGCGACTGTTCCGGCGGTACGGAACTGGGCGCTGGCACTCGACCCGGCGGTCGTGGTCGGCATGCAGTCATGGCGTGCCGCGGGCATTCTCTTCGTCTTCCTGTGGCTGATGGGCCTGCTGCCGCCGGTGTTCGCAGTTCCCGCCGGCTTCGGCGATTTCGCGGTCGGCATTCTGGCCATGTTCGCAGCCGTCGCCGTCGCGCGCGCCAGTGTGACGGGCCTGCCGCTCGCACTCCTGGTGCTGGCGGCCGGCCTTCTGGACTTCGCCCTCGCGGTCGGGACCGGCGTCCTGTCCAACCCCGGCCTGATGCTGGCGCCGGCGACCGGACCGACGTCGCAACCGATGTCGCTGTTGCCGCTGAGCCTTGTCCCCACGGCGCTGGTGCCTTGGTTCCTCGTCCTGCATCTCATTTCCTGGATGCAGATCAGGGCGGGCCGGATCGGCTGATTTGCGCGGCCCGCCATGTGAGACGTCATCGTTTCGGGCCCGATCGCACGAAACAATCGCCGCGCTGGGCCCCGGATCAAGCCCGGGGCGTAGGCCTGTCGTGTGGCAAGGCCCCTGCCCAACACGCGGCTTACGTCCCGGGCTTGACCCGGGACCCAGCCTAACGACCAGCCGAAGGCGCCGCCTACGTAGCCCGGATGGAGCGGCAGCGTAATCCGGGAACGGCGGTGCGGTCATCCCCTACCCGAGAGTGCCTCCGGCGCAGCCCCCGGATTACGCTGCCGCTCCATCCGGGCTACGTGCTCTGTGCCGGAGGCCCAGAACAGTCGCAGACGCCCCGCTGGCCCTGGATCAAGCCCGTGGCGCAGCCTGCGGTACGGCCGATCCCATCCGCCCCCTCAGCCGTCATGCCCGGCATTGCCGGGCATCCACGGACAGCGGTCACCGCCGAGAAGACGTGGATGGCCGGGACGGGCCCGGCCATGACGACCGGGGACGCAGTCGAGGTTGGCGCGGACTGTCGATTTCCGTAGGCCTGCCAGCCCCTTACCGGAAACCCGCCGACAATTTTATTCACACTCTGAAAACCTCGGTTAGACTCCGTCCATCCCTCCCATGCGGGGGCGTGTCCGGATCCGACACGGACCACGCGGGAGGGAGCGGCGCCTCCAGCAGGCCGTGCATGTCGGCACGCCGGCTCGGGGAGGCTCCCGGATCGCCCGTCCGCAATACGACGGGCCGCCCAAGCGGGCCTTGAGGCGGGATCCGTCCGGCCGTCCAGGGGAGGTCCACGGGGACCGTGGCGCAGGAGGCAGAGCCTCCTGGCAGCGCACCCCGGGGGCTCTTGAGGGCGCGAGCCGTTCGGCCCCGCCGGAGCGCGATCCGGACTTGGCCTAAACCGCCGCGGCGGGCGCTCGGAAGAGCGCCACCACTAAACCACTAGCAAGGCACTCCTTCGAGCGCCCGCGCCCCGCAGACGGTCGTCTGCACTGTCAGTGGGGGCAAACGACAGCCCCCCCGGAGTGGCAATCGCTCCACGGCTCTTTGACACGCGGCAATCGCCGCACCGAGCAAGACACCAACCCGCGCCGGTCCCGGCGGCGGGGCGATCGGCCGTGCCCCTCCCGCCGGTCCGTAGCCCGGATGGAGCGCAGCACAATCCGGGGCAGCAGTGCCGCGGGCCTCACCGCCACTCACCCGGGAAAGGACCCTAGCCCGCCTGTTCGGACACTTTCTCGAAGGTACCCGTCTTCGGATTCATGACCCGCAGCTCTCCCGTGGCGATGCCGAAATGGGCGCCGTGCAGCGCTAGGCTTCCGGCATCGACCCGCGCCTTCAGGAACGGGAAGGTGAGCAGGTTCGCCAGCGAGCGGCGAACGACGACCTCCTCGACGGCGCGCTGCATGTCCTCGCTCGCCATGGCGCTGTCGATCTGCTCGGCTTCCGCGCGCGAACCGCGCAGCAGGTCGATCCACGGGCCGATGAACTCGCCCCGGATCTCCTCGTTCTCGCGGCCCTTCAGGTACGCCGCGATGCCGCCGCACAGGGAATGGCCCAGCACGATGATGTCGGGCACCAGCAGGTCCCGCACCGCGAACTCGATGGCGGCGCTGGTGGAATGATGGAACTCGTCCGGCGCGTAGGGCGGCACGATGTTGGCGACGTTGCGCACGACGAACAGCTCGCCTGGGCCGGTGGAGAACACCGTTTCCGGCGCCGCGCGCGAATCGCAGCAGCCGATCACCATCGCCCGCGGCGCCTGGCCAAGCCTGGCCAGTTGCGCCAGCCGGCGCCTTTCCTCCGGCAGCCGTTCGCCGGAGTAGCGGCGGTAGCCGTCGATCAGGTCGGGGGGAAAGGAGGTCGTCATGGCTGTGTCCGCTCGTGGGTGACAGGCTTCCGCGTCTCAGGCGAGGGCGGAAAGTTTTGCAAGATCGACGTTGCCGCCGCAGACCAGCACGCCGACCCGCTCGTCGGCGCGCGGCCGATAGGCGCCGCAGACGACGGCGGCGAGCGCCGTCGCGCCGCCGGGTTCCGCGGCGATCCTCGCCCGGTCCCAGAGCAGCCGCTGGGCTTCGCCGATCGCCGTATCCGGCACCAGCGCGACATGGTCGACATAGGTTCTGCAGATCTCGAAATTGTGGTCGCCGACGCTGCGGGCGCCGAGCGAGTCCGCGGCGAGCCCGGACACTGGCACGTCGACCGGCCTCCCCTCTTCCAGGGCGGCGTGCAGGGCGCGCGAGGTCTCCGGCTCGACGCCGACGACGCGGGTACGGCCGCCATACCACGCGGCGATCCCCGAGATCAGGCCGGCGCCGCCGACGGCGACCAGCACCGTGTCGAGATCCGGCTCCTGCTCCTGCCACTCCAGCGCCACCGTCCCCTGCCCGGCGATCGTCTCGGGCGAATCGTAGGCATGCACGCCGACCGCGCCGCTGTCGGCCATGAAGGCTTCGCAACGCTCGAGCGCGTCCGCATAGGCCGCCCCCTCGACCAGCACGTCGGCGCCGAAACCGCGGATGCGCCCGACCTTCACCGGGCTTGAGATCTCCGGAACGAAGATGCGCGCCGGAATGCCGAGCGAGCGGGCCGCATAGGCGACCGCGGCGCCGTGATTGCCGCCCGAGGCGGCCGCCACCCCGGCCTCTGGCACCTCGCGCGACAGCAGGTTGTTGAAGGCTCCGCGCGGCTTGAACGAGCCGGCGTGCTGAAACAGTTCGAGCTTGAGGCAGATCGCAGACGGCGTGCCGAAGGTCTCGGCGGCGATGTCCATCACCGGCGTCCGGCGTACCCGCCCGGCTATGCGCTCGTAGGCTGTCTCGATATCCTCGGAGGTCACCATTCGATCGTCTCCCGGCGCTTCGTAACCGGGGCGGCGGGATTGTGCAACTGCGAACGGACCGGCCGGCGGCGTGGAAGGCCGCCGGAAGCGGTCGTCCCGGGGCGCCTATCCTGCCTCGATTCGCCATGCCCTCAGGTCAGGCACGTGGACACGGCCGGCGATCTGATCCACGGGAATGCCGGCCAACGTCGCCGTAATGTCCTTCGCGACCCGGGGGCTGGTGCGATAGTACTGGTGGGCGGTCCAGGGGTCGCCGACGAAGGCAACGTTGCGCCCGTCGATCAGGATGACCTTGGTGGGCAGGCCGCTGACCTGAACTGGACCGTCCGAGCCCAGCCGGTCCGGGTTGCCCTTGGTGGTATCGGAAATGACAAGGGCCCGATCCTGCGGGGCGAAGTAGACGCTCACCCGCCGGCCGAGTTTCGGCAGCGGCCTGAGCTTGTGGTCGTGGTCGAACGCGTCGTTATCCTCGTCGGCGGCCACCAGCAGGATCTCCTGGAACAGGCGGGGCAGCTTGTCGCCGAGGCGGCTGCGCAACCGTTGCACGCCGTACCGCAGGGCGTAATTTCCCATGCTGTGCGCCAGCACGTGGATGGCGCGGTCGCAACGCTCCTCCGGCGTCAGGCTCTCGATGTACTCCTTGAGGATCAGGATCGCCCGCGCCATCGCCTCGCCACTGTCGCGCGCGTCGTTCCTGTCGTTGAAATAGGACATGTAGGGGGTCATCTTGCCGTCCGCCGGCCACGAGAACACGACGACGTTGAGCGGCTGGCCATTCGGCTTGTAGAGGTCGGCAAGCTGCAGCCCGCGTTGCAGCGACGTCTCGAAGGTCGAGGCGTATCCGTGGACGAGCACGAGCGTATCCTTTCCCTCGGCACCGCACATCAGTCTTCAAAGGCCTTCGAGAACCACACGGCTGCCGACGACACGGTTGTCGTCGTCGACCTGGGTCAGGTGCTCCGGCGCGATCTCGACCTTCTCCACTACATAGGGATAGGTGTCGTCCTGCTGCCGCTTTCCGTACGCGACCCCGAAGCGCAGTGCGTGCGGTCCGTCCCGGTTGAAGCGCGAACCGAACCAGGGCCGTTCCTCGTAGTTCACGACGTTGCGGTTGGTGATGAAGAAGATCTTCAGATCTGGCATGGGACATCCTCTCTCATGTCCGGGCAGCGTCGCTGAGTTCGACGCTCACAACGCCAGATAGAATATCAGAACATATGCACCTTGCGCAGATCGAGCCGGCGACGGCCTGTCATGCCCGGATCGCCATTTCCAGCCCGAAGGCATCACGCGACGGCGTCTCGGGATAGCACCTGGCTTCGCCGCGCAGGATGCGCGCTGCGGTCCAGGCGGCAGCGCAGGCGTCGAGGAAATCGTCCGCCGCGGCGGGTCGCGGCGGCCTCCGCCCGGCCTCCAGGAAATCAGCCGGGAAGCCCTGTTCGCGCAGCAGGCCCCGCCGTTCCTCGAGGCCGTCCGGATGGGCGCGGCCCTTGACCTTCTTCGGCAGGCGCGCCGGCTCGCCGCCATTCATGTGCAGGAAGCAGACTTCGGGATGGGTCTCGAACACCCGATCGCGCAGCTCCGGCCGGGCGCGCAGCGTTTCGTCGACCTCCCTGATCTTGGGAAAGAGAGCAAATCCCTGTTTGGAGACCATACGCGGCGGTTCGGAGTTTGCGGAAGCGATCTCGCAGGCGCGCCGATAGTCGGATGTTTCCATGACGGCCGCGCGGCAGGGAATGGAAAAGACGCTAGACTGCCGCGCACCGAGCAGCCGGCGCACCGCCACCTCGCAGGCCCGCCCCGAGCCGATCAGCCGCTCCGGCAGGCCGACCGGCATGTCGACGGCAACGACCGGGGGCGCTTCGGGAAGGTCGGCGACGTCGGCGATGCTCGTCGCCATACGAACGCGGGGAGGCTCCGCACCGGACAGATCGAGCAGCACCGCGATCCACCCGCCACGGCAGCCGTCGACCCCCGCGACCCAGACAGGGGTGACGGCAAGGCCATTGGAGGCGTCGAGGTCAACCATGCCGCAAACTTCCGCTATTCGTTCGAAGAATACCCAATGCGATCTTCAATTCCAGTTGGCGATATTCTCTTTCGGCCTTCCGTCTTTACCAATATCATTCCAGAATTCCGCGCTTAAGACTAAAAATGATCAGGTATTTTTTTGTACAATCCGATCCGTTCCGTGGTAAATTCGGCCATCAACCGGCAACTGGGCCGTAAGGGGGAAATCATGACTGCAGGGATAATTCGGACCACCAAGCTCGCATTATTTTCAGTTGCAGTAGCGGCGTCGGCATTCGTTGCGCCCACGTCGACATGGGCGGCGACCAATAATCAGGGGATGCAACTCGTCCCTGCCACGTTCGTCAACAACTCCGGCATCGACGCCCAGGTCTACGTCGCCATAATCGGCAACTCTGGAAGCGAAACCTTAGGTACCTTTCAATTCTATTCCGCCACCGGTAAGAACGGTGACGTCCGGGCCTATACTCAGAGCAGTCAATCTACGAACATCGGCTATATGCTGAAACTCGGATCCAACAATAAAACGAAGATCATGGTGCCGCAGCTTCAGAGTGGAAGGATGTATTTTTCTCTTTACAGCCCCCTGAACGTGACGATCACGAGACAGACCTACAACTATCCGAGTTCGAAATCCGGCCCCAATACCGGCACCTACTACGCCATCCGCGGGCCCACCGGCTGGAACACCGCGGACCCGAATTATGCGACGCCCTATGACTGGGTGGAACTAAACTGGAATGCGGGAACCGGCCCGCGGGTGCTGTTCGTCAACACCACGCAGGTCGACATGTTCGGCCTGCCGCTCAAACTGACGCTCGTCTCCGGCACGACCGCGAAGTCCAAGGAGACGGTCGGCGCTACCCCGACCACGTGGGGCAACGTGTACACAGCACTGGATCAGGCGGGCTCGCCCTGGACCGACCTGATCATTGCGCCGCACGGACACCAGCTCGAATATCTCCGAGTGATCTCGCCCGAGCACGGAATAAACACCGCTCCGTACAATTTCCCGGCCGATCAGCTGGATTCGTACATCGGCAGCGTCTTCGCGTACTACCAGAAGAACGAACTGAAAATCACCTACAACAATGTCCCCTACGTCGGCACCACCGGCACGGTAAGGAACCAGCCGGCGATCATATTCAACGAAAAGAACTCCGACGCCATCATGAAGCCGACCACGCTCGAGGTCTACATGAACGAGATTCCCTCCTCGGCGCCAAGCGGAGTCACGGATCTGTTCGCCGCCAGCCTCCTCCGTTCGACGCTTCTCAAGGACTCGACGCCCTCCGATTGCAACACGAAGACGTACTACAAGTACCCGCCGGTCAACGTCTACGCTAAGGTCTTTCACAGGTATTCGATCGGCCGGCTCTCATACGCCATGCCCTACGACGACACCTGCAACCAGAGCACAACCCTGTCGGGGGTCCCCCGGAAACTCTCCATCGTCCTGCAGCCGATGGACATCGGCGACTAGCTCAGGCCTCGGGGTGCAGCGCGGCCCGCCAGCCGGGCCGCGGCTCTCTCGCAGCGGTTACAGCATCGACACCTCCGCGACGCCTTTTGGCTCGGCGATCGCCTTCTGGCCTGCGACCAGAGCCAGTTCGTCGCTGCCGGCCTTCGCGGTGACGGCGAGGAGATCGTGCACGATGGCCGATGCGGTGGCCACCGCGGGCACGATATCGGAGCCGGAGACGATCTCGCCGAGGATCAGGCCGGCAAGCAGGTCTCCGGTCCCCTGCACGTGGACCTCGAGCCGCGGCGTCTCCACGCGGACCGCCAGTTCGTCGGTGATGACGATGTTCGCGATCCTGTCCTTCGCGCTCGCGGGCGCCGACGTGACGATCACCGTCGGGACGCCGAGCGAGCGGGCCATCGCGACGATCTCGTCCTCGGTCAGTTTCGGCGCGCGGCGGATGCGCCTGGGCGCGGCGAGCGCCGCCAGTTCGGTGACGTTGGGGGTGACCACGTCGGCCATCGGCAACAGGTTCGCCCTGATCTCGTCGACGATCAGCTTGTCGACATAGAGCTTGCCGCCGTCGCCCGAGACCGGGTCGAGCAGCATCGGAATCCCCTCCCGGTAGGCCCGCGCCTCGGCGATCAGGCCGGTGATCGCCATCGCCTGGGGGGGAACCGCGACGTAGCCGACCAGCACGCCGTCGACGGGATGCGGCGCCGGCGAGCCGAGGATGTCCTGTCCCATCGCCAGCAGATCCGGCGTCTCGGCCCGGGCGACGTCGCGCTTGTGGCCGGGATGATGGGCGAGGATCACGGTCGGCAGCGCCACCACGTCGAGGCCGCGCCGCATCAGCGGAAAGGTCGTTGCGGAATTTCCCACGTGCCCGCGCGCGACCCACGAGGAGACGGTCAGGATCGTCGGCATCGGTACTCCTTCATCGATATCCGGTTCAGATTACGGCGAGTTCGCGCACCGGCCGGCGAGCGGCAATTCGATCGTAGCTGAAAACCGAAAGATCGAGCGTCCGGTAGCGGCCGTGCAGCACGAGTTCCGCGACGGCGCGTCCGGCCGCCGGCGCCTGCTGCAGCCCGTGCCCGGAAAACCCGTTTGCGAAGATCAGGTTGGCGATCTCGGGATGGAAACCGATCACCGCGTTCTGGTCGAGCGAATTGTAGTCGTAGTGACCGGCCCAGGCGCGTTCCATTCGGATCGCCTCGAAGGCCGGCACGCGATGGGCCAGCGCCGGCCAGAGGATCTCGTCGAACAGGTCGTAGTCGACGTCGAGTCCGTCGGTCTCCGGATCATCGGCCACTGGTGGCGAGATGCCGGTGATGTAGACGTCGCCCTCCGGCCGTACCCACAGGCCGGAGGTATCGACCATCAGCGGCATCGGGCCCACGTCTTCGCGGCAGCGGAACACGAAGACCGAGCGTTTGCGGGGCCCCACGGGCAGGTCGATGCCGGCCAGCCGCCCGACGCGTCCCGCCTGCGGGCCGGCTGCATTGACGAGGAGGCAGCAGGCAAGTTCACGCCCGTCCAGCAGACGGACCGCGTCGACCGGGCCGTTTGTCCGATCGATCGCGGCGACCTCTCCCTCGATGTAGTCGACGCCGGTCCGGCGGGCGCCGCGCCGCATCAGGTGCAGCAGCGCGTGGGCGTCGAACCAGCCCTCGCCCGACAGGCCGAGCGAGCCGAGCGCAACCCCCGCCGTGGAGATCCAGGGAAAGCGTTTCGCGAGTTCGTCCGGGCCGAGCAGCGCGACGTCGGCGCCCTCGCCGCGCTGGACCCTGTGATTGGCCTCCAGCACCGCCCGGCCGCTCTCTGGCGCCAGCAGCAGATAGCCGCCCTCACGGAAGGCGACGTCCGCGTCCTCGCCGAAGCGGCCCTTGATTCCCTTGAGGAATTCGAGACCGAACTGCGACATGCGGATGTTCTGAGGCGTCGAGAACTGCTGCCGGATGGAGGCCGCCGACAGGGTGGTGGCGGCCTGCGCATAGGTCGGGTCGCGCTCGATCACGGCGACCGATCCGGCGAATCCGAGCTCGCCCTTGAGAAACCACGCAACCGCGCTGCCGACGGCGCCGCCGCCGACGATCACCACATCGTAGGTCTCTGCCACGACTGTCCCTCCTTCGGTGCGACGGGAAACTGGCACATCCTGAAAGTCCGGGCTAGGTTGCGCCGCAACACTGCCATCAGCGTGTCGTCGGCATGCCGTCGCCGTGCCGTCGCCATGCCGTGGATGTGCCACCGACCTGACAGCCAGACAGGACAGCCGATGTCGAAGACGATCCGCCCGCGCCGCAGCGTTCTCTACATGCCGGGCTCCAATGCCCGGGCGCTGGAGAAGGCCAGGACGCTCCCGGCCGACGCCCTGATCCTCGATCTCGAGGATGCGGTCGCGCCCGACGTGAAGGCGGAGGCCCGCGACCAGGTCGCCGCGGCGGTGGCGGCCGGCGGCTACGGCGGCCGCGAACTGGTGATCCGCATCAACGCGCTCGACACCGAATGGGGCCATGCCGACCTCGCCGCCGCAATCGACGCCGGACCCAACGCGATCCTGGTGCCGAAGGCGAGCCGCGCCGCCGACCTCGAGGCGGTCTCCCGCAGGGTCGAGGAGGCGGGCCGGACGATCGCGCTGTGGGCGATGGTCGAAACGCCGCTGGCCCTGCTCAACATCCGGGAGATCGCCGGCTGCGCGGCCCATTCGCATGCCCCGCTGGCCTGCTTCGTCATGGGCACCAACGATCTCGCCAAGGAGACCCGCGCCCGCTTCGTGCCCGGCCGCGCGCCGATGCTGCCGTGGCTCGTCACCTCGGTGCTGGCCGCCCGCGCCCATGGGCTCGACATCATCGACGGCGTCTACAACGACTTCCGCGACGAGGAGGGCTTCCGGGCCGAATGCATCGAGGCGCGCGACCTCGGCATGGACGGCAAGACGCTGATCCACCCCGCCCAGGTCGCCGCCGCCAACGAGGTCTTCGCCCCCGCCGACGCCGAGGTCGAGCAGGCCCGCAGGATCATCGCCGCGTTCGAGCAGCCGGAGAACCGCGGCAAGGGTGCGATCTCGCTCGACGGCCGCATGGTCGAACTGCTGCACGCGGAAATGGCCAAGCGCACGGTGGCGCTGGCCGAAGCGATCGGGGGAACGAGCGAATGAGCGACGCATCCATAACCAAGACCACCCACGGCCGCTTCTTCGAGGACTTCACGGTCGGCGAGACCATCGTTCACGCCACCCCGCGCACGGTGACGGCAGGCGACGTGGCGCTCTACACGGCGCTCTACGGGTCGCGCTTTGCGGTGCAGTCGTCGGACGCCTTCGCCAGGGCGGTCGGCTACCCGCACGCCCCGGTCGACGACCTGCTCGTCTTCCACATCGTGTTCGGCAAGACGGTCGCCGACATCTCGCTCAACGCGGTCGCCAATCTGGGCTACGCGGGCTGCCGGTTCCTGCACGCGGTCTATCCCGGCGACACGCTGTCTGCGGTCTCCGAGGTGATCGGCGTCAAGGAGAACTCGAACGGCAGGACCGGCGTCGTCTACGTGCGCACGCAAGGGTTCAACCAGAACGGCACCGAGGTGCTCGACTACGTCCGCTGGGTGATGGTGAGGAAGCGCGACGAGAGCGCGCCGGCGCCCGCCCCGCACGTCCCGGAAGTGCCGTCGGCGCTGGCACCGGACACGCTCGGCGATGCCGCCCCGTATCTCAGCCTCGACCACTGGAACCGGCACCTGGCCGGAAGCCCCTACCTCTGGTCGGACTACGCCGTCGGCGAGCGCATCGACCATGTCGACGGCATGACCGTGGAGGAGGCCGAACACCAGATCGCGACGCGGCTCTTCCAGAATACCGCCAAGGTGCACTTCAACCAGCATACCGAGGGGCAGGGCCGCTTCGGCCGGCGGCTGATCTACGGCGGCCACGTCATCAGCCTCGCCCGGGCATTGTCCTTCAACGGCCTCGCCAACGCCTTCCACATCGCCGCCATCAACGGCGGCCGCCACGTCGCGCCGCTGTTTGCGGGCGAGACCGTCTACGCCTGGTCGGAGGTCGTCGACCGGGCCGAGCTGCCCGGCCGCGACGACGTCGGCGCCCTGCGGCTGCGGACGGTGGCGACGAAGGACAGGTCCTGCGCCGATTTCCCGCTCGTCGATGCGGACAACCGCTACGACCCGGCGGTGATCCTCGACCTCGACTACTGGGCGCTGATGCCGCGGTAGGCGGCGGCTGCGCCGCAAAGACGTGGATGCCCGGCACAAGGCCGGGCATGACGGCTGAAGCGGATCGGATCGCATTCGGCCATACCGCCGACAACTCCCCTTGGAGTTCACTCCTTTTCGGCATCCGTCTGCAGCAGGTCGGGCGACTGGGCGTTCTCTCGGTCGCGCTGGACGGCCTCGTCCATGACGCGCTCGACGGACGTGTCGGCGGCCGCCGGGCCGGCTGCGGTCCTTGCCGGCCTGGGCTGGCGCGAGGGGGCCTGCGACGCCGGTTCCTCCCCGGTGAGGATCCGATAGGTCGGGTTCGGCATGGCGATGCCGGCGTCGTCGAAGGCAATCTTGATCAGCCGCAGCGATTCGCTCTTCGCCTTCTGCAGGTCGGTGGTGCGCTGGTCGATCCAGGCCGCGACCCAGAGGATCACCGCCCAGTCGCCCAGCTCGTCGATGGTGACCATCGGGCCGGGATCGTCGAGCACCGCATCGAACCCCCGGAGGGTCTCCACCACCAGCGCCCGGGCCACGTCGATGTCGCAGCCGGGGTCGACGCCGAGCCGGAAATCGAACCGGCGCTTGGGCTCGCGCGAGTAGTTGATGATCGTCGCCTTGAACACGGTGGCGTTGGGAATCCGGACGTGGTTGCCGTCGTAGTTGATCAGCACCGTGGTGCGCGAGGTGAGGCGGGCCACCATCCCCTCCTGGCCGTCGATGTTGACGACCTCGTGCGGGCTGAACGGCTGGCGGATGGAGAGCAGTATGCTGGCCAGGTAATTCTCGATGGTGTCCTTCACCGCGAAGCCGACCGCAAGGCCGACGAGGCCGGCGGCGCCGAGGATCGACGTCGCCAGCTCCCGGGCGTCCATCGCCTCCAGCGCCACCAGCACGCCGACGCCGACGATGACCACCCGGATCACCGTCTTGACGATGTTCTGGACGAATTCGTTGGGGGTCCTGCGCAACAGCGGCCCCGACAGGCGAATGACGATCTGCGCCACCGCCCAGAACAGGAAGACCACGACCAGCGCCACCGCGAAGACCGGCAGGAACAGCACGACGTCCTGCAGATCCTTCAGCATCCGCTTCATCAGCGGCTCGAACCGGTTGGCGATGTCGGTGTCCATCTCGATCCGGTTCTCGACGAGGACGACGCCCTCGACCCTGGCGGCAAGCGACTCGGCGGCCCGCGACAGGGCCGGCTCGGCGACGACCCCGTTCAGGCGCACGACGCCGTCGCGCACCAGCGCGAACACCCCGGACAGGCCCTCCACCTCGTCGAACAGGGCGTTCAGCCGGCTCTGCAGCGCCCGGTCCGCCTGCGGATCCTTTTCCGCCGAAATCTCGCGGTCGGGCTGGGCGACCGGGCCGTCGGACTGGGCGCGCGCCGCCGACAGGCCGCCGCCGGTCGCGGCCGCAAGGACTGCGGCGAGCAGCAGGACGGTTGCGAATGCCAACTGGCGCATGGTCGACCTCAAAGCGACAAGTGAAAGGGCTTCGCCCATCGAACGGTCTTCGCCGCGGCGGCGCAACGGAAAACCGGGCGGGTCCGGCCGGGCGGGTCCGGCGGGGCGGCAGGTTTCCCGTTGCGCTCAATGACATGGCTTCCATGCATTGCATGGCGCGGGGCTGCGCTATAGAACCTCATAGGCGAAGGCAACACCCGCCGGAGATTCGGTTAGATCCCCCGGCCTACCGAAGCGGACAGCCATGGCAGACGTCAAAACAGGGGCCAATCGGCCCCTATCCCCGCATTTGCAGGTTTTCCGGCCGATCGTGACGATGGTCATGTCGATCGTGCACCGGATCACCGGCGCAGGTCTCTATTTCGGCATGGCGCTGCTGGCCTGGTGGCTGGTCGCCGCCGCCAGCGGACCGGACAGCTTCGCGTTCGTCAACGGGCTGTTCGGCTCGATCATCGGACAGATCGTGCTGTTCGGGTTCACCTGGACGCTGGTCCACCACCTGCTCAGCGGCCTGCGCTACCTGATCTGGGACACCGGACACGGGTTCGACCTGAAGACGGCCGACGCGATGGCATGGGGCGCGATCATCGGCTCGGTGACGCTGACGATCCTGCTCTGGATCATCGGCTACCTGGCAATGTGAGGAGAGGCGGACATGCGCACCCCGCTCGGCCGCGTCCGCGGCCTCGGTTCGGCCAAGGAAGGCACCGACCATTTCTGGCGCCAGCGGCTCACCGCCGTCGCCAACATTCCGCTGACGATCTTCTTCATCTTCCTGATCATCGTGCTGGCCGGCAACGACTATGAGACCGTCACGGCGACGCTCGCCTCGCCGGCGATAGCCATCATCCTGCTGCTCGCCATCGCGTCGGTGGTGACCCATATGAAGATCGGCATGCAGGTGATCATCGAGGACTACGTCCACACCGAGTTCACCAAGATGCTGCTGGTGATGGCCAACACCTTCTTCTGCGTGATCGTCGGGCTCGCCTCGGCCTTCGCGATCCTCAAGCTCGCCTTCGGAGGCTGACATGGCACAGAACGGTGAGACCCCGCAGAGCAACGGCGGCATAGGCGCCGTGCCCAACATCAACGGCCGCGAATATCCCTTCACCGACCATACCTTCGACGTGGTCGTGGTGGGCGCCGGCGGGGCCGGCCTGCGCGCCGCGCTCGGTGCGGCGGAAGCCGGCCTGAAGACGGCCTGCGTCACCAAGGTGTTCCCGACCCGCAGCCATACCGTCGCCGCCCAGGGCGGCATCGCCGCCTCGCTCGGCAACATGGGGCCGGACGACTGGCGCTGGCACATGTACGACACCGTCAAGGGCTCCGACTGGCTCGGCGACCAGGACGCCATCGAGTATCTGTGCCGGCACGCGCCGGCGGCCGTCTACGAGCTCGAGCACTACGGCCTGCCGTTCTCGCGGACCGAGGACGGCCGCATCTACCAGCGGCCGTTCGGGGGCATGACCACCAACTACGGCGAGGGCACCGCCCAGCGCACCTGCGCGGCGGCCGACCGCACCGGCCACGCCATGCTGCACACGCTGTACGGCCAGTCGCTGAAGCACGCCACCGAGTTCTTCATCGAGTACTTCGCCATCGACCTGATCATGGAGGACGGCGCCTGCCGCGGCGTCGTGGCGCTGTGCCTGGAAGACGGCACGCTGCACCGCTTCCGCGCCCACCGCACGATCCTGGCGACCGGCGGCTACGGCCGCGCCTACCTGTCGTGCACCGGCGCCCACACCCAGACCGGCGACGGCAACGCCATGGTGCTGCGGGCCGGGCTGCCGCTGCAGGACATGGAATTCGTGCAGTTCCACCCGACCGGCATCTACGGGGCCGGCTGCCTGATCACCGAGGGTTCGCGCGGCGAAGGCGGCTACCTGACCAACTCCGAGGGCGAGCGCTTCATGGAGCGCTACGCGCCCCACGCCAAGGACCTGGCCTCGCGCGACGTCGTGTCGCGCGCCATGACGGTGGAGATCCGCGAGGGCCGCGGCGTCGGCAAGGAGCAGGACCACATCTTCCTGCACCTCGACCACCTCGATCCGAAGATCCTTGCCGAGCGGCTGCCGGGCATCTCCGAATCGGCGCGCATCTTCGCCGGCGTCGACGTCACCAAGGAGCCGATCCCGGTGCTGCCGACCGTGCACTACAACATGGGCGGCATCCCGACGAACTACCACGGCGAGGTGCTGACCAAGCGCGGCGACGACCCCGACGCGATCGTCCCCGGCCTGATGGCGATCGGCGAGGCCGCCTGCGTGTCGGTGCACGGCGCCAACCGCCTGGGTTCCAACTCGCTGATCGACCTGGTGGTGTTCGGCCGTGCAGCGGGCATGCGCTGCGCCGAGACGATCCAGCCCGGCGAGAAGCATGCCGACCTGCCCCGCGACGCCGGCCAGAACTCGCTGGAACGGCTCGACCGCTTCCGCTTCGCCGACGGCGACACGCCGACCGCGCAGCTGCGGCTGAGGATGCAGAAGACGATGCAGTCGAACTGCGCCGTGTTCCGCACCGGCGAGGTGCTGTCGGAAGGCAAGGACCTGATCCACGACGTCTGGAGGGCCGAGGACAGCATCCATGTCACCGACCGCTCGCTGGTCTGGAACACCGACCTGGTCGAGACGCTCGAATACGACAACCTGATCGCGCTCGCCGTCGTCACCATGGAAGGCGCCGTCAACCGCACCGAAAGCCGCGGCGCGCATGCCCGCGAGGACTATCCCGACCGCGACGACCAGGACTGGATGAAGCACACGCTGGCCTGGGCCGACAACGCCACCCGCGAGGTCCGCATCGACTACCGGCCGGTCCACTCCTACACGATGTCCAACGACATCCAGTACATCGAACCGAAGGTGCGGGTGTATTGACGCACGGCCGGACAGCGACCGCGGTGGCGATCGGCACGCCGGCGGCAGGGCGGCAGGACGACTGCGGATACGGCGCCAGGCGGCCGCGGCCGTTTCACGTGGCGCTGTGGCGGCTCGCCGATTCGCGCCGGATCCGGCCGCTGACGCGGGCACGCTTGCGCACCCTCGTCGGCCGCATCGCGCCGGGCCCGTTCGATGTCGAGGCCGAGAGCGTTCGCCTGCGCGCCTATCCCGCCGACAACCATTCCGACCGTGTGGCGGTCGCCCGCGGGCGGCTGCCCGACCGCGACGAGCGGAACGCGGTCGCGCCGTATCTCGAGAATGGCGGGACCTTCGTCGACGTCGGCGCCAATGTCGGCGTCTATGCGATCTGGGCGGCCCGCAGGGTCGGACCGGGCGGACGGGTGCTCGCCTTGGAGCCGCATCCCGAAACCGCGCGGCGGCTCGCCTTCAATGTCTCCGCCAACGGGCTCGGCAATGTCGCGATCGTCCGCGCCGCGGCCGGCGACGGGGACGCCACCGCGCGCCTGCACGACAGCGGCGGCGGCAATGTCGGCCAGTCGTCGCTGATCGAGGACGTCGCGTTCCGCCCCGACCGCAGCTACGAGGTGCCGGTGCGGCCGCTCCTCGATATCGTGGGCGAGAGCGCCATCTCCTCGATCGACGTGCTGAAGATCGACATCGAGGGATACGAGGACCGGGCGCTGGTGCCGTTCCTCGAGGCTGCGCCCGATACGCTGCTGCCGCGCGCCGTGGTCGTCGAGACCGACGTCGCCGATCGCTGGCGCGGCGACTGCCTTGCCGCCCTGGCGGCGCGGGGCTATGAGCAGGTCGCCGCCACCGCGGCCAACGCCGTGCTGTCGCGAACCCGAATCCAGTAGACGCCGAGAATGGAACCGAAAGGCCGACAGGAGCTGACATGGTCCAGCTGACGCTTCCCAAGAATTCCACCATCAAGGAAGGCAAGGTCTGGGACCGGCCCCAGGGCGCATCCAACGTGCGCGAATACCGCGTCTACCGCTGGAGCCCGGACGACGACCGGAACCCGCAGATCGACACCTACCACGTCGATCTCGATGACTGCGGGCCGATGGTGCTGGACGCGCTGTTGTGGATCAAGAACAACATCGACCCGACGCTGACGCTGCGCCGCTCCTGCCGCGAGGGCGTCTGCGGCTCCTGCGCGATGAACATCGACGGGATGAACACGCTGGCCTGCACCAAGGGCATGGACGAGATCAAGGGCACGGTGAAGGTCTATCCGCTGCCGCACCTGCCGGTGGTCAAGGACCTGGTGCCGGACCTCACGACGTTCTACGCGCAGCTGCGCTCGATCGAGCCGTGGCTGAAGACGTCGACGCCGCAGCCCGAGAAGGAATGGCGCCAGAGCCACGAGGACCGCGAGAAGCTCGACGGCCTCTACGAATGCATCCTATGCGCCTGCTGCTCGACCTCGTGCCCGTCCTACTGGTGGAACGGCGAGCGCTACCTCGGCCCGGCCGTGCTGCTGCAGGCCTACCGCTGGCTCAACGACAGCCGCGACGAGGCGACCGGCGAGCGGCTCGACCATCTCGAGGACCCGTTCCGGCTGTACCGCTGCCACACCATAATGAACTGCGCGCAGACCTGCCCCAAGCACCTCAACCCGGCCAGGGCGATCGCCGAGGTCAAGAAGCTGATGGTCGAACGGCGGATGTAGGAAGGCGCCGTACCCCGGAGGCGCTGTTTCTCCGCGGGCAACCGCTTGCGCCGGCGCCTCGTGGTTCGAGACGGGCCCTGACGAGCCCTCCTCATCATGAGGCTCAAGTTTCGCTGTAGCGCCCCGAAACCAACGAAGCCCTCATGGTGAGGATCGGACGCATGTCCGCGTCTCGAACCACGAGGGCTGGTGCCCGGTGTCGGACGCGAGCGCCGGCCTGGCCTACTCAGCTCGGCAGCGGGTGGCCCGGCATCAGCTCGTAGGGATGCTTCCAGCCCGGCAGGGCCTTGATGCGGTTCAGCCAATGGTGGATGGCCGGATAGCTTTCCTCGAAGTTGACGCCGATCTCGTCGTCGTAGAACAGGTAGCCGCACAGCGACAGGTCGGCGATCGTCGCGCGGTTGCCGACCACCCAGTCGCGATCGGCGAGATGGGCGGCGAGCACCGAGAAGGCGCCGCGCATGCGGGCGCCGAAGAACTCGAGCACGGTGGGATTGGGATCCTTGGACAGGGCCCGCAGGAAACGGTAGGTCGCCGTGTAGCTGGTCAGCTTGTGGTTGTCGAACAGGAACCAGCGCAGGATCTCGCGCCGCTCGGCGTCGTTCTTCCAGCCGTGCCTGCCGGTCTTCTCGGCGAGATAGTCGAGGATGACGCCGGACTGGCTGAGCGTCGTCTCGCCGTGCACCAGCACCGGCACCTCGCCCATCACGTTGATGCGGCGGTACTCCGGCGTGCGCGTCTCGCCGTTGAAGAAGTCGACGAAGCGCGACCCCCAGTCGCAGCCGGTCGTCTCCAGCATCAGCGCGGTCTTGTAGGCGTTGCCCGACTGGGCGAAGCAGTAGAGGTGATATTCGGCCATCGGGACCTCCGCTAGCTGGTCGACTGGACGTTCGTTGCACTGTCTGCAGCAGCCCAGGAGACGAACGCCCGACCCCGGACCACACGGAAATCACGGGAAGCCGGCGTCCGACGTCCGGTCACGGCCTGCCGCCACGCGCAGCGACCTGCGCGCGCAGGACACCCGGTCAGCGGCTCATGGAGACGGTGCCGCCGAGATCGAGCCGCCCGTTGTACTGGGTGGCGCCGGTCTTGGCGAGACGGGCGACGGCATTGCCGTCATTGTCCTTCAGCACGACCAGGTCGCCCTCGATGTTCCAGGCGCCGACGCTCTTCAGCTCCGGCGAGCCGCAGCCGCGCGTCGAGGCGCGGTAGCCGCCCGTCCAGCCGGTCAGCGTCACGAAGAGCTGGCAGGAATCGGCGGGGCTCGAGAGGGCCCACTGGCCGAGGACGCCTTCCTGGGTGGGCTTGTCTTGGGCCGGCGGCACGGCAGCGACCTGCTGCTCCTCGGGCAACGGCGCCTGGGCCTCGACCGGCGGCGGAGCGTTCGGATCGGGCGTCGTGGGCTGCGGCGTCGTCGGCAGCGGCTGGCTGACCACCGGACCGGTCGGCGCCGGCGGCAGCGGGCGCACCCGCGAGGAGTTGCTGCTGCAGGCCGCGACCAGCGGCAGTGTGATGAGCAGGACCCCGATGGCGGGGCTTATTCTTGATGTCATGAGCAAAATCCGCCGCGTGTGTTTCGCGTGTGCTTCGGGGTCGCGACCCTACAGGGCACCGTGAACGGCCACAAGTCTGACAGAACAAACGGGGCACCGCTGTGGCAACCCCGCCTGCGCCCAAAACCTACGCCCCGAAAACCTGCGCCCCGCAAACCCGGTTCCGGTCATGGTGAGCGCCGCGGGTAAACATCCCCATAACGCCGCGCCATGGCCGCGCAGCCGCTCGCTCTACCGCCACATGCTGATCGGCTGGCCGTCGGCGACGATGTAGCCGTCGAGGCGGTTCGGCGCGGTCGGCCGCAGGCTCGCCTGCGGCTTCCCGGAGAAGTCGAGCAGAACGACCTCGTAGCCGCGCTGCTGCCACTTGCCGACCTGGAAGAGATCGGTGGTGAAGCAGCCGCTGGTCCACGCCCGGTAGGACCCGAAGCTCTCGTCGCTCTTCAGGTCGATCGAGCAGGACCGGTAGTTGTCGCCGTCGGTGAGCTGCCACTTGCCGAACAGGCCGGCCGGGGCCCCCGGCACCGGACCCGGTATCATTCCCGGCTGCGGCACCGAGGCGGCGACGCCGAGGGCGGCAAGGGTCTGCAGGGCCGCGTTCGGATCGACGGAGACGCTGGCCGAGGTCGAGCGCGTCTTGGTCACCGAGCTGTTGCCGCTCGGACTCGTCCATGTCGACGACTTCGTCTTGGAATAGAGCGTTCCGCTCGGCTTCGACGTCGTCGGCATGACCGTCGGGGCCATGACGGGCGCCACCATCGGGCCGGTCGCGTAGTTCGGATCGCTCTGGCAGGACGCCAGCATGAGCCCCGCCGGCAAGATCAGAGCAAGCGACAGAAACGTCTTCATCGGAAATCCCCCATGGCCAACGCGCAATGGAAGAGTCCTACATGCCCGGACCGGCAAGCTCAACCGCGGGTCGGACCCGACCGTGAACGCCGCCTTAACGCGTCCCCCCGGAGCCGCCGGTGGGCAGGAAGGGAGGCCGTGTTGCCCGGCAGTCGCGATTTGCCTAGTCCGGCGGCGCGTCGGGGGTTTCGTCATCCGCCCCCAGTCCGCCCGGCAGCGATTCCAGTTCCTGCTGCGCATCGGGAATGGTCGGCGGCGGACCGGCGGTCGGGCCGGTGTTGCTGCACGCGGCCAGAACGAGAAGGCTGGTGCCGAGCAGCACCGCCCTGGAAACAACATGGTCAGTCATATGCACGTCCCCGTAGCTGAACTTCAATTCGCACCCGAACCGGACTCTCCGGCCGATCCGGCAACGCCACGACCCTACCGCATCGTCGGGATCGAGAACTCCGCTCCGTCCTTGATGCCGGACGGCCAGCGCGAGGTGACCGTCTTGGTCTTGGTGTAGAAGCGCACCGAATCCGGGCCGTGCTGGTTGAGATCGCCGAAGCCCGACCGCTTCCAGCCGCCGAAGGTGTGGTAGGCGAGCGGCACCGGGATCGGCACGTTGATGCCGACCATGCCGACATTGACCTTGGAGGCGAAGTCGCGCGCCGCATCGCCGTCGCGGGTGAAGATGGCGACGCCGTTGCCGTACTCGTGCGACGAGGGAAGCGACAGCGCCTCGTCGTAGTCCCTGGCGCGGACAACCGACAGCACCGGCCCGAAGATCTCCTCCTTGTAGATCGTCATGTCGGGGGTCACCTCGTCGAACAGGCAGCCGCCCATGAAGAAGCCGTTCTCGTAGCCCTGCATGGCGAAGTCGCGGCCGTCGACGGCCAGTTTGGCGCCCTCCTTCACCCCGAGCTCGACATAGCTGCGGACCCGCTCCAGCGCCTGCTTCGTCACCAGCGGGCCGTAGTCGGAGCCGGCATCGCTGGACAGGCCGATCTTCAGGTTCTCGACGCGCGGGATCAGCTTGCCCATCAGCGTCTCGGCGGCTTCCCTGCCGACCGGGACGGCGACCGAGATCGCCATGCAGCGCTCGCCGGCCGAGCCGTAGCCGGCGCCGATCAGCGCGTCGACCGCCTGGTCCATGTCGGCGTCGGGCATCACGATCATGTGGTTCTTGGCGCCGCCGAAGCACTGGACCCGTTTGCCGTGCGCGGTGCCGGTGGAATAGATGTACTCGGCGATCGAGCTCGACCCGACGAAGCCGATCGCCATGATCCGCGGATCGGTCAGGATCGCATCGACGGCCTCCTTGTCGCCGTTGACGACGTTGAGGATGCCGTCAGGCAGCCCCGCCTCGCGGAACAGTTCGGCGATGCGCATGGGGACGGAGGGATCGCGCTCCGACGGCTTCAGGATGAAGGCATTGCCGCAGGCGATCGCCGGAGCGCACTTCCACAGCGGGATCATCGCCGGGAAATTGAACGGCGTGATGCCGGCGACGACGCCGAGCGGCTGGCGCATCGAGTACATGTCGATCCCGGGCCCGGCGCTCTCGGTGAACTCGCCCTTCAGAAGATGCGGAATGCCGCAGGCGAACTCGACCACCTCGAGGCCGCGCTGGATGTCGCCCTTGGCATCGGGAACGGTCTTGCCGTGCTCCGACGACAGCAGTGCGGCGAGGCTGTCCATCTCGGCCTGGGCGAGCTGCAGGAACCTGAACAGGACACGGGCCCGCTTCTGCGGGTTCTCGGCGGCCCAGGCCGCCTGGGCTTCCGCGGCGTTGGCGATCGCCGCTTCGACCTCCGACTTCGATGCAAGCGCGACCTCCGCCTGAACCTCGCCCGTGTTCGGGTCGAAAACATCGCCGAAGCGGCCGCTCGATCCCTCGACCACCTTGCCGCCTACGAAATGGCCGATCCTGCGCGTCATCCCTGACTCCCGTGAAGCGTTTGCCCGATGGCGCAACGGCGTCCGCCGAAAGGCCGCGACCGCCAGCGCCGTGCTTTGCTCGGAGCTTGGTATCGCCGCGACCGCTCCGCGGCAAGCCATCCGTTCGCATCTTTTGCCGGCCGGTGTGGCATTCCCCTGATGCCGCCGAGTCAGCGGCCGCTTTATTGTGCAGCGCACCATCCGCCCTTGAAAAACCGTATTGCACTGCACCATCTACCGGCAGTCGGATAGTCCAACTTCAGGAGACTCACATGTCGCAGTCGGGTTTGAAGGGGGGCGTCATCCGGAGGGTCGGTGGCTCGGAGCGGCAGGTTTTCCGCGATCACCTCCTGAGATTGTCACCGAAGGGCCGGCGCAGCCGGTTCGGCGGCGGCGTGTCGGACCTGTTCATCGAGCAGCACGCGGCGCGCGTCTTTGCCGGTGCGGCCGTCGTCTACGGTCTTTTCGATGAGGGCCCCATTCGCGCCGCCGCCGAGATGCATCCTGTCGGCGGGGCCTTCGAGGCGACCGCCGAGGTCGCCTTCAGCGTGGAGGACGACTGGCAGGACGCCGGCGTCGGGACCGCCCTGTTGGGCCGCGTCATGCGGGCGGCGCGAAATCGCGGCAAGAGCAGGCTCATCATGACCTGCCTGCCGGAAAACGTGCGGATGCAGCGTGTCGCCTCGAAGCACGGCGCCAAACTGCAGTGGCAGGAGGGCGACGTGTTCGGCACGATCAATCCGCCGATCCCGACGCCGATCTCGCTGTGGCGAGAGGCGATGGACGAAGGTCAGGGCGTCCTGAACGTGCTGTTCGACAGACCAAGGATCGAGGCGGCCGAGTAGGTTCCGCGTCCGGCCGCCCGGGACGACGAAGCGGCGGGCCGGCGGTCCGCCGCTTCCGTTTCAGGTCGGCACGTCTTCGCGGTCGCGCAGGGTCTCGGCCACGACGATGCCCGCCAGCACCCAGAAGCCGCCGACCAGCAGGCCGGCGCCGATATCGCTTGGAAAATGGACGGAGAGATAGACCCGGCTGAAGGCCAGCAGAAGGATCAGCACCGCCGTCCAGTAGATGACGTCCAGCCGGCGGCGATGTGACGCAAGATCGCGGGAGACCACGTAGGCGATGATGCCGTAGACGGCCATCGCGCCGGTCGCGTGGCCCGAGGGAAAGGACGGCGAGGCCGCCGAGACGTCGAGGATGAAGTCGGGCCGGGTGCGGTTGATCAGGAACTTGCCGGACCAGGTCGTCACCTGCGAGCCGAGCACACATACCCACAGGGCGGGAATGCCCCAGAGCGGACCGCGCGCCCACAGGAACGCGGTCGAAACGATCGCCACAGCCGTGAGCGTCTCCATCGAGGCGAATACGGTCAGCTTGGTGAACGCCTGCACGAGGATCGGGTTACGCAGCGGGACCACGGCGGCGACGATGAAATCGTCGATCGCGTCGATTTCCTCCGATTCCATCACTTCCTCGACGAGGCCGACGAACAGGAACGCCACGTAGGCCGCCGCCAGCAGGAGGAGCGTCAACGGAAGCCCCCTGAAGCGGCCCGGATCGAAGCGGTTCTCGACGAACGGCCAGCCGCGCGGGAACCGGGATTCCAGCGCGCCGCGCCACCTCCTGCTCGTCGGCGCCTCGTAATAGCCGCGCACATGCGAACCGACCCGGCCGATCACCCCGCTCTTTTCGTACAGGCCGCGGATTATCCCCCACAGCAGCACGAAAAAGGCCAGGGCGGCGGCGACGAACACGAGCGCACCGCTATTCGAAAGGGGCATCAGGTCGGACATCGGACTTCTTGCGGGGGCTGGTCGTGGGCGGGGATCCGGGCGGACTTGAATGCCAGTCGATATCAGAAAATCCCGGACGGCGGACGTCGTTTTCCGGCCGAAGCGCCGGCGACCCCACGATATCGCCTCTCCAGCAGTGGGCAATCGGCAACCGGGGGCGAACGGGCCGGACGTTCAGCGACCCGTCCAGACGGGATCGCGGCCCTCGACGAAAGCCTTCGCGCCCTCCTTGACGTCGTCGCTGGCGAGCAGCCTCTCGTAGGTCGGGAACTGCCGTGCCGCCATCGCCGGATAGCAGTCCTCGATCCGCATGGTCTCGGTCATGCGGACGATCTCCTTGGTGGCGGCCACCGCCAGCGGCGCCCCCCTGGCGATCTCGGCCGCCATGGCGCGGGCCTCCTCCATCAGCCGCGCCGCCGGCACGACCCGGTTGACGAGACCGATCGCCCTGGCCTCGTCCGGGAGGAGCTCGCGGCCGGTCAGCAGCAGCTCCATCGCCAGCGCCCGCGGAATCAGCTTCGGCAGCCGGAACGAGGCGGTGTCGGCGACGAGGCCGAGGCGGGTCTCCGACAGCCACATCCGGGCATGCTCGGCGCAGACGATCAGGTCGCCGGCCATGGCGATCTCGAAGCCGCCGCCGACGGCGAGGCCGTTGATCGCGGTGATGACCGGCTTGTTGAGGTCCGGCAGGCCGGGGAAGCCGCCGAACCCGCCGACGCCGTAGTCGGCATCGGCGCTTTCCCCCTCCGCGGCGGACTTGAGGTCCCAGCCGGCCGAGAAGAACCGCTCGCCGGCCCCGCTGAAGATCGCCACCAGAAGCTCCGGGTCGTCGCGGAAGGAGGCGAAGACCCCGCCCATCGCGCGGCTCGTCGCCGCGTCGATGGCATTGGCCTTGGGCCGGTCGATGACGACCTCGAGGACGGGGCCGTCGCGGGTGACTTTGAGGGCGTCGGTCATGGTGGGTTCCCTGGTTCGCGATCGCCGCGGTTCATATCCCGCGGTCTCGCCTCACTCCGGTGTCATCGCCGGGCGTGTCGCGGCGATCCCCGAGAGCAGGCATCGGTGGATATGGATGCCCGGAACAAGTCCGGGCATGACTGTCTGCAACAAGGTGCGCTGTTTCCCCGAACCAACAACCCCTCCGTCGTCATCCCGGACAGCCGCAAGGCTGATCCGGGATCGCCCCGATCCGCAGCGCTACGGCGCCTGGCGATCCCGGCTCTCCGGCTGCGCCTCCGGCCGGGATGACGTGGGAGGGGCGCGAGGAGGGGTGACGGTTCCGCCCAGGCCGATCGCCCGGCAACCTCGCCCAATCATGCCATTGCCGGGCTCGTGCCGGCAATCCATGAACGCAGGCGTCGGTGGGTATGGACGCCCGGAAGGCATCCGGGCTTGACGGTCTGCAACAAGGTTCGCTGTTTTCCCGAACCAACAACCGCTCCGACGTCATCCCGGACAGCCGCAAGGCTGATCCGGGATCGCCGCGACTCGCAGCGCTGCGGATCCTGGCGATCCCGGCTCTCCGGCTGCGCCTCCGGCCGGGATGACGTGGGAGGGAGCGCGAGGCGGGGTGACGGTTCCCGCCCTGGCCGATCGCCCGGCAACCTCGCCCAATCGTGCCATTGCCGGGCTCGTGCCGGCAATCCATGAACGCAGGCGTCGGCGGGTATGGATGCCCGGAACAAGTCCGGGCATGACTGTCTGCAACAAGGTGCGCTGTTTCCCCGAACCAACGACGCCTCCGTCGTCATCCCGGACAGCCGCAAGGCTGATCCGGGATCGCCCCGATCCGCAGCGCTACGGCGCCTGGCGATCCCGGCTCTCCGGCTGCGCCTCCGGCCGGGATGACGTGGGAGGGGCGCGAGGAGGGGTGACGGTTCCGCCCTGTCGGGCCGGGAGGACGGGCTGGGGGCCTGCCGCGCATCGGTCTACCGTCCCGCGTCGCGCAGCAGGGTGCGGGCGATGATGTGGCGCTGGATCTCGCTGGTGCCGTCCCAGATGCGCTCGACGCGGGCGTCGCGCCAGAAGCGTTCGATCGGCAGTTCGTCCATCAGCCCCATGCCGCCGTAGATCTGCAGCGTCTGGTCGGTGACCCGGGCGAGCATCTCGGTCGAATAGAGCTTGGCGGAGGCGATCTCCCGGTTAGCGTCGCCGCCCTGGTCGACCTTCCAGGCGGCGGCCAGCGTCAGCCAGTCGGCGGCGTCGATCTCGGTCACCATGTCGGCGAGCTTGAATCCGGTGCCCTGGAAGTCGCCGATGCGTTGGCCGAACTGGGTGCGGCTGGCGGCCCAGTCGACGGCCAGGTCGAGCACCCGCCGCGCCCGGCCGACGCAGAAGGCGGCAACCGTGAGGCGGGTGGCGAACAGCCATTCGTTCATCACCTCCATGCCGGCGCCGACCTCGCCGAGCACCTGCGCGGAGGAGACCCGGCAGTCGTCGAAGGACAGGATGCAGTTGTGGTAGCCGCGATGGGACACCGACGTGTAGCCCTTCCTGATCTCGAAGCCCGGCGTGCCCCGGTCGACCAGGAAGCAGGTCAGTTCCTTGCGCTTGCCCCGCGCCGTCTCGGTCTCGCCGGTGGCGACGAAGACGATAGCGAAGTCGGCGACGTCGGCATGGGAGATGAAGTGCTTGGTGCCGCTGATCACCCAGTCGTCGCCGTCGCGCCGGGCGAACGTCTTCATGCCGCGCACGTCGGAGCCGGCGTCGGGCTCGGTGATCGCCAGGCAGTCGATCCTGTCGCCACGCACGGCGGGCAGCAGGTAGCGCTCGCGCTGCTCGTCGTTGCAGGCGCACAGGATGTTGGAGGGCCTGCCCCAGAACACGCTCAGCGCCATCGAGACGCGGCCGAGTTCGCGCTCCAGCAGCGTGAAGGTCAGCGTGTCGAGGCCGCCGCCGCCGAATTCCTCCGGCACGTTCGGCGCGTAGAAGCCGAGCGCCCTGACCTTGTCCTGGATCATGCGGCCCATTTCGGGCGGCACCTCGCCGCGCCGCTCGACCTCGTCCTCGAGCGGATAGAGCTCGGTCTCGACGAAGCCGCGGACGGTCTCGACGATCATCTCCTGTTCGGGGGACAGCGCGAAGTTCATGGGAGCCGGCTTGAATGTGGTTCGATGAAGATGTCGGCGCCTGGACCCCGGCCCGCCCTCGTGGTTCGAGACGCCTTGCTTGCGCAAGGCTCCTCCTCATGACGGCTTTTCTCCTGCCGCACGGGACAAGCAAGAACGAGCCTCACGGTGAGGAGGGCGGCGACGCCGCCCGTCTCGAACCACGAGGCGCCGGCTGAGGCCGGGCAATCCCGGGCGTCGAGGATCATGGCCGCCTCGGTGCGCCGACGTGGCGGCCGGCGCCGGCCGGACGGGGCAGGTTCTTCTGCGCCTCGACGATGACGCCGAGCTTGTCCAGCACCGCCTCGTCGGCGGGCACGGCGTGGCTCTCGTTGGTGTTCACGTGGATCAGCATCTGCTCGGCGGTCGCCACCAGCACGTCGTCGTCGGCCCGGTACAGGCTGTGGAAGATGTGCAGCCGCTTGGGATCGACGGCGAGCACCTGGGTCGTCACGTAGAGGCTCTCGTTCAGCGAGGCTTCCGCGATGTTCATGATGTGGCTCTCGACCGTGAAGTAGCTCTTGCCCGCCTGATGATACTCGGTGTCGATGCCGACATGGCGGAAAAGCGCGTCGGAGGCGTTGCCGAAGACGTAGAGGTAGCGGCTCTCGGTCATGTGGCCGTTATAGTCGATCCAGTCGACCTCGACCCGGCACTCGTGCAGGCGAAGCGGCTTTGCGGGATCGACGATCCGCGCGAGCGTCGCCGCCTGGGCGCGGTCCCACTGCAGTTCCTCGTAGCGCTTGGTGGTCCTGCCGGCGGCGTATCCTTGAGCGCGCAACGCGCTCAGCACCGAGACGAGGCAGTCGTCGCGGAGCTGCTCGAGCTCGCGGATCGACTTGCCGCCGGCCTGGTCGTCGGACTGGGCGGCGATCTGGTCGACGAAGGCGTCCGTCAGCTCCGGCACGTCCGTCAGCTTGGTCCAGGGCCACTGCAGGGCCGGGCCGAACTGGGCCATGAAATGGCGCATGCCGGCCTCGCCACCGGCGATCCGGTAGATCAGGAAGGTGCCCATGAAGGCCCAGCGCAGGCCCGGCCCGTAGCGCACCGCGTCGTCGATTTCCTCGGTCGTCGCGATGCCGTCCCTGACCAGCCACAGCGCCTCGCGCCACAGCGCCTCCATCAGCCGGTCGGCGACGAAGCCGTCGATCTCCTTCCTGAGCATCAGGGGATGCATGCCGATCGAGCGGTAGAAGTCCGCGGCCCTCTCCTTCGTCTCCTGCGACGTGCGGGCGCCGCCGCAGACCTCGACCAGCGGCATCAGGTAGACGGGATTGAAGGGATGGCCGACGACGAGCCGCTCCGGCCCCGCCATGTCCGCCTGGATGTCGGTCGGCAGCAGGCCGGAGGTCGATGAGCCGAAGATCGTGTCCGGACGGGCCACCCGGCTTGCCTCGGCCAGCACCGTCCGCTTCAGCTCGATGCGCTCCGGCAGGCTCTCCTGGACGAAATCGGCGTCCCTGACGGCGTCGGCGACCGAGGCGACGAGGCTGAGCCGCCCCTCCGGCGCGTGGGCGTCGGGGAAGAGCCTGCGGTAGGACCGGCGGGCATTGGCCATCACCTCGTCCATCTTGCGGCCGATCTCGGGATCGGGGTCGTACAGGGCGACGTCGAGGCCGTTCAGCAGGCAGCGCGCCGCCCACCCGGCGCCGATCACCCCGCCGCCGATCAGACCGACCTTGCGGATGTCCGTCATCGTGTTCCGTTCCATACCGGCGCCCTATCCCTCACCCGGCGCTGCGCGCCGACCTCTCCCCATGGGAGAGGTGCGCCTGCGGCGCCTGTTGAAGAAACCAGAGCCGTGGGCCAGGATCCAACCTCTCCCCGGCCGGGAGAGGTCGGCGCGCAGCGCCGGGTGAGGGGGTCTCGTCGTCGGACTTGGGCACACCCTCACCACCGCTTCTTCAGGCCGAGCTTCGCACGCACCTCTTCGGGGCCGAGCACGCGGGCGTTCATCGCCTCGAGGATCGTCACGGCGCGCTCGACCAGCATGGCGTTCGACGCCAGCACGCCGCGCGACAGGTAGATGTTGTCCTCCAGTCCGACCCGCACGTTGCCGCCGGCGAGCGCCGCCATCGCCACGTAGGGAAGCTGCATGCGGCCGATCGAGAAGGCGGAGAACACCGAACCGGGCGGCACCTGGCCGGCCAGCGTCAGCAGGGTGGCCGGATCGTCGGGCGCGCCGTAGGGGATGCCCATGCAGAGCTGGATCATCGCCGGGTCGTCGATCAGGCCCTCGGCGATCAGGTCCCTGACCATCACCATGTGGCCGAAGTCGAAGACCTCCAGCTCCGGCTTGACGCCCGCCGCCTGGATCCGCTTCGCCATGGCGCGCAGCATGTCCGGCGTGTTGGTCATCACGTAGTCGCCGCCGGCGGCGAAATTCATCGAGCCGCAGTCGAGCGTGCAGATCTCCGGCAGCAGCTCCTCGACATGGACGAGCCGCTCGGCCGCACCGGCCATGTCGGTGCCGGCATCGTCGAGCGGCAGCGGCTTGTCGGTGCCGCCGAGCACGAGGTCGCCGCCCATGCCGGCAGTCAGGTTGAGCACCACGTCGACGCCCGACGAGCGCACCCGGTCGACGACCTCCGCATAGAGCTTCGGATCGCGCGAGCCCTTGCCCGTCCCGGGATCGCGCACATGGATATGGGCGATCGCCGCGCCGGCCTTCACGGCGTCGATGGCGGAGGCCGCGATCTGCTCGGGCGTCACCGGCACGTGCTCGCTCTTGCCGGCGGTATCGCCGGCGCCGGTCACCGCGCAGGTGATGAAGACCTCGGTATTCATGGCTCCTCCCGCCGAACCGCGCCTCGGACGCTGCCGAGCGCAAAGGGACGATACGACGTGTCCCGCCGAAAACTGACGCAAAACTCGACAACAAGCGCGCATTTTACGACAAAGAGGCATGACTCAGATCTTCACTCCGGGCAGGCCGGTCCGCGACGTCACGATCCTGCTGCTGCCGGGCTTCTCCAACCTCTGTCTGGCGACCGCCATCGAGCCGCTGCGGGCCGCCAATGAGCTCGTCGGCGAGCGCCTGTACCGCTGGCGCCTGGTATCGCCCGACGGCGCCAGCGTCGCGACGTCGAGCGAGCTTGCCATCAACGTGTCCGGCGCGCTCGCGGCGCACCGGCCCGAGGACGCCCTGTTCGTGATATCCGCCGCGCACTACGCCAGTCTGGCGACGCGGCCGCTGCTGTCGGAACTGCGCCGGTGGGCACGCTCGGCCAGGTGCATCGGCGGCTTCGACACCGGGAGCCACCTGCTGGCCGCCGCCGGCCTGCTGGAGGGCTATTCGGCGACGATCCACTGGGAGGAACTCGGCACCTTCGCGGAGGGCTTCCCGGGGATCGACGTGCGGCGCGACCGCTACGTGATCGACCGCAACCGGGTGACGGCGGGCGGAGCAACGACCGTGCTCGACCTGATGCTCGACGTCATCGGCCGGCAGGACGGGATGGCGCTGGCGCTGGCGGTCGCCGGCCGCTTCATCTACGACCCGCAACTCCCGCAGGACGGCCGCGAGACCGAGCCGCAGCACACCGTCCCGTTGCGCCTGATCGCCCGCAAGGATCCCGCCCTCGGCACCGCTATCGCGCTGATGGACAGCCATCTCGAGGACAGCCTGCCGGTCGCGCGGATCGCCGAACTCAGCGGCATCGGACTGCGCGACATGGAACGCCGGTTCCGCCGTCACCTGGGTATCTCGCCCGGCGCCCATTACCGGTCGCTGCGGCTTGCCGTCGCACGGCGGCTGCTCGAGGAGACCGAGCTCGGCGTGGGCGAAATCGCCGCGAGATCGGGCTTCAGCTCGGCCTCGGCGCTGTCGCGGGCGCTGCGCCAGGCGGGCTGGGCCAATGCGCGGAATCACCGGCGCCGCCGCTGGTGACCAATTTATAATCTTGAGTATTATAATCGTGCTTATTAAATAGCGGGAATGACGGAAACACCTCCACCATCGCTCGGATTGCTGATCGCCGACGTGTTCCGCCTGATGCGCCGCCGCTTCGACGAGAAGTCGAAGGATACGGGCCTGACCCGCGCGCAGTGGCAGTTGCTGGCGCGGCTCTCCAAGAGCGAAGGCATCAACCAGGCCGGACTCGCCGATCTCCTCGACATGGAGCCGATGTCGGTGTGCCGGCTGGTCGACCGGATGGAGGAAAGTGGCTGGGTCACCCGTAAACCGGACCCTGCCGACCGCCGGGCGCGCCGACTGTTCCTGACCCAGAAGGCGCGCCCGGCGCTGGAAGACATGAAGCCCGTCGTCATGGAGCTCTTCGACGAGGCGATGGAGGGGCTGGACCCGTCAGAGCGCGAACAGCTCCTGGCCGCGCTGACCGTGGTCCGGGCGAACCTTGCCCGCAGCAACGCGCAGACAGCCGAGTACGCCTGATGAGTGCCGCGAACGAAAACCACCTCGAAGCCGCCGAAGAAGAGACCGCAGGCGAGTCCGGGGCGCAGTCGGGGCACCGGGTCGTGCCGCTGAACGGGGGAACAGAGACCGCGCCCGAGGCACCCCGGCGGCGGAGATGGCGGCGCTACGTCCTGATGTTCTCCCTGCCCGTCCTGATCGCGGCGGCCGGCGGCTACTTCTGGATCACCGGCGGCCGCTTCATGGCGACCGACAACGCCTACGTCCAGCAGCGCATGGTGGTCCTCAGCACGGACGTGTCGGGACGTATCGTCGAGGTCGACGCAGAGGAAAACGCGCCGGTCAACGCCGGCGACGTGATCTTCAAGCTCGATCCGGCCCCCTACCGGATCGCCCTGCAGCAGGCCGAAGCCGCGCTGGCCAACGCCAGGCTGCAGGTCGACCAGATGCGCGCCGCCTACCAGGGCGCCCTGGCCGACCTGGAATCGGCGCGCGAGACCGTGGACTTCCACCAGACCGCCTTCGACCGGCAACAGGCGCTGGCCAGGAACGGCTATGCCACCCAGGCCCGGCTGGACGAGGTCGAGCATGAATTGAAGGACGCACGCCAGGACGTCGCTTCGGCCGAGCAGGACGTCGCCAGCAAGCTCGCCATGCTCGGCGGCGACGTCTCGATCAAAACCGAGGATCATCCGCAGGTGCTGCGGGCGACGGCGGAACGCGACAAGGCGGCGCTGGACCTGGAACACACCGTCGTCCGGGCCCCCGCCGACGGCATCGTCACGCAGACCGACCGCCTCACCGTCGGCCAGTTCGTGAGCGCGGCAACGACGGTGGCGACGCTGGTGGAGACCGACAACGTCTGGATCGAGGCGAACTTCAAGGAGACCGACCTGACGCACATGTCGGTGGGCCAGAGCGCGACGGTCTCCATCGACGCCTATCCCGACGAGGAGTTCACCGGCACGGTCTCGAGCATCGGCGCGGGCACCGGCTCGGAGTTCGCCCTGCTGCCGGCCCAGAACGCCACCGGCAACTGGGTCAAGGTCGTGCAGCGGGTGCCGGTGAGGATCACGGTCGGCCCGGGCGCTCCGGCGAACATCCGCACCGGCATGAGCGCCGAGGTGTCGGTCGACACCCGCCACCAGCGGCCGCTGCCGGCCCTGGTGGAGGACATCCTCGACCTGACCGGGACCTCGGCGTTCGCAGCAGTCCGCGAGTGACGGCGGCACGCCGCACCTTCGAACGATGAGTACCGCAGCAACCGTTTCCGCGGACAGCGTCCCCAATCGGGGCATGATCACGATCGCCGTCATGCTGGCGACGATCATGCAGGTGCTCGACACCACCATCGCCAACGTCGCGCTGCCCAACATGCAGGGCAACCTCAGCGCCACCCAGGACTCGATCTCCTGGGTGCTGACCTCCTACATCGTCGCCGCCGCCGTGATGACGCCGGCGACCGGCTGGCTGTCGGGGCGGCTCGGGCGCCGCAACCTGTTCCTGCTGACCACCGGCGGCTTCACCGTCGCCTCGGTGCTGTGCGGTCTCGCCACGAGCCTTCCCGAGATGGTGCTGTTCCGGATCCTGCAGGGGATCTTCGGCGCGGCCCTCGTGCCGCTGTCGCAGGCGGTGCTGCTGGACATCAACCCGCGCGAGCGGCACGGCCAGGCGATGGCGATGTGGGGGGCCGGGATCATGGTCGCGCCGATCATCGGCCCGACGCTCGGCGGCTGGCTGACCGACGCCTTCGGCTGGCGCTGGGTGTTCTACATCAACCTGCCGGTCGGCATCCTGGCGTTCCTGGGCCTGATGGTGTTCCTGCCGCGCGAGAGGCCCTCCAGCCGCCGGTTCGACATGTTCGGGTTCCTGGCGTTGGGCATCTCGATCGCCGCGCTGCAGATGATGCTGGACCGCGGCGAGCAGCTCGACTGGTTCTCCTCCCGGGAGATCTGGATCGAGGCGGCGATCTGCGTCTCGGCGCTGTGGGTGTTCGTCGTCCACATCGTCAGCGCCCGCGAGCCGTTCCTCGAGCCGGCGATGTTCAAGGACCTGAACTTCGCGATCGGCCTGGTGTTCATCTTCGCCATCGGCATCGTGCTGCTCGCCACCATGGCGCTGCTGCCGCCGATGCTGCAGAAGATCATGGGCTATCCGACCGTGACCAGCGGCCTGCTGATGGCGCCGCGCGGCGTCGGCACGATGATCTCGATGCTCGTCGTCGGCCGGCTGGTGCAGAAGGTCGACGCGCGGATCCTGATCTTCACGGGGCTCGCCCTGACCGCGTATTCGCTGCACCAGATGACGGCGTTCTCGATCGGCATGGACCGCTGGCCGGTGGTGTGGAGCGGGGTCGTGCAGGGACTGGGGCTGGGGCTCGTCTTCGTGCCGCTGTCGACGCTTGCCTTCGCCACCCTGCAGCCGCGCCTGCGCACCGAGGCGACGGCGCTGTTCAGCCTGATGCGCAACATCGGTTCGTCGATCGGCATCTCGATCGTCGTGTCGCTGCTGGCCCGTAACACGCAGATCGTGCGGTCCGGACTGGTGGAGCAGGTGACGCCCGGCCGCGACGCGGTCGAGGCGATCATGCCGCAGCTGTTCGCGCCGGGCCACGAGCAGATCCTCGGCATGATCAGCGCGGAGATCACCCGGCAGGCGGCGATGGTCGCCTATGTCGACGACTACTACCTGATGATGTTCGTGGTGATCGCCACCGCGCCGCTGCTGCTGCTGATGCGCAAGCGGCAGGAGTCCGGCCCGGCGCCGGCCGAAGCGGCGGCAATGGAGTAGCGCCCGGCGACCGGACGTCCGGGCCTCACGGCTCCGGGCCGGTCGTGGGATAGCGCGGCAGATCGTCGGCGATGTGCAGCCACGGCACCTCGTCCTCGACCCACACGTGGCTCGTCGGCGGCACCAGGTCCGGCCGGTCCAGGGTGCCGACATTGACGTCGACCACCTTCGGATCCTTCTGCGCGCGATACTCGAACTGCGCCCCGCAATGCGGGCAGAAGCGCCGCTCGCCCCAGGCGCTGGAATGGTAGATGCTCGGCTGCCCGACGACGTAGCTGAAGGCCTGGACGGGTACCGTCGCCCAGGCCAGCATGACGGCGCCCGTGGTCAGGCGGCACAGCCCGCAGTGGCAGTAGCCGGTGTCGATGGGCGCGACCGAGATCTCGTAGCGGATCTGGCCGCAGGCGCAGCCGCCGGTCAGCGGCAGGTCGATATACTTGGCGTTCATCAGACTTCAGTCGGTTGGCGATCAGGCGTTGTCCGCCACCGCGCGCTGGCTATCGGCCATATGGCGCGCCTGAACGCGGTTCATGATTACCGTTCCCCCCACCACGATCAGCGTGACGACAACGATGATGATCGTCGCAAGTGCGTTGATGTCCGGCGTGATGCCGAGCTTGACCTTCGAGAAGATCACCATCGGCAGGGTGCTGGCACCGGGGCCGGATGTAAAGGTTGCAATGACCAGGTCATCCAACGACAGGGTGAAGGCGAGCAGCCAGCCGGACACCATCGCCGGGACCAGCAGCGGCACGGTGATGTCCATCAGCACCCGCAACGGCCGCGAGCCGAGGTCCATCGCCGCCTCCTCCAGCGACTCGTCGATCTGGGTCAGCCGCGACTGGATGATGACCGCGACATAGGCCATGCAGAAGGTGATGTGCGCGATCATGATGGTCAGCATGCCGCGTCCCGCCGGCCAGCCGATGGCGTCCTCCAGCGCCACGAACAGCAGCAGCAGCGACAGTCCGGTGATCACCTCCGGCATCACCAGCGGCGCGGTGACCATGCCGGAGAACAGCACGCGGCCGCGGAAGCGCCCGAACCGGGCCAGCGCGATGCCGGCCATGGTGCCGAAGACGGTGGCGACCGTCGCCGAGCCCGCCGCGATCTTGATGCTGAGGACCGCCGCGTCGATGACCAGGGTGTTGTGCCAGAGCTCGCCGTACCACCTGGTCGAGAAGCCGCCCCACACCGTCGCCAGCCGCGAGGCGTTGAACGAGTAGAACATCATCACCAGGATCGGGCCGTAGAGGAACACGAACCCGAAGATCAGCCAGGCCGTCACGAAGGGCGAGCGGCGCTGGGTCACTTCCCGGCCTCCGACTGCTTCATCTGGTAGTGCTGGAAGAACAGGATCGGGATGACCAGCAGCATGAGCAGGACGATCGCCACGGCGGAGGCGACCGGCCAGTCGCGGTTGGTGTAGAACTCGTCGAACAGCACCCGCCCGATCATCGGGTTCGAGGGGCTGCCGAGCAGCGCCGGGATCACGTACTCGCCGGTCGCGGGAATGAACACCAGCAGCGAGCCGGCGACGATGCCCGGCAGCGACAGCGGCAGCGTCACGTCGCGGAACACCCGGAACGGCCGCGAGCCGAGGTCCATCGCCGCCTCGACCAGGCTCATGTCCATCTTCTCGAGGTTGACGTAGATCGGCAGGATCATGAAGGGGACGTAGGAGTAGACGATCCCCACATAGACCGCGAACTCGGTGTTCATCATGGTGATCGGCTGGTCGAGGATGCCGAGGCCGACCAGCACGTTGTTGATGACGCCCTGCTTGTTGAGGAGCCCCATCCAGGCGTAGATCCTGAGCAGGAACGACGTCCAGAACGGCAGGATCACCAGGAGCAGCAGCAGGTTGCGCGTCGCCGGCGAGGACCGGGCGATGCCGTAGGCCATCGGGTAGCCGATGATCAGGCACAGGACGGTGGAGATCGCCGCGATCTTCAGCGAGTTCAGGTAGCCGACGATGTAGAGCGCGTCCTCGATCAGGTACCGGTAGTTGAGGAAGTGCAGCTCGATCATCAGCGAGCCGTCGCTGCCCCATTCCCACAGCGGCGTGTAGGGCGGCCGGGCGATCAGCGACAGCGCGAAGCTGATCTTCAGGATGATCAGGAACGGTACGAGGAAGAACAGCAGCAGCCAGAGATAGGGAATGCCGACGATCAGGCTGCGCCAGCCTTCGGTGACCCAGCGGCCGATGCGGGCGGCAAGGTCTCCGCCCGCCGACCTGTCGCCGGCTGCTGTTCCCGGTACGCCGTCGGCTGGCGATTCGACCGTCATGGCCCGGCCCCTACTCGGTCAGCACCAGGGCGGAGTCCGGCGACCACGACAGCCAGACGGTGTCGTCCCAGTCGACCTGCCGCTCGTTGTCGCGGGCCCGGCGGATGTTCTGGTGGCTGACCAGGACGATGCGTCCGGAGGGCAGCTTGACCCGGTACAGCGACCGGTCGCCGAAATAGCCGAGATCGAGCACCTGGCCGCGCAGCGCGTTGCTGCCCCGCTCGGCGGGGGCGTCGCGGCCGATCACCACCTTCTCCGGCCGCACCGCGACCGAAACCGGGCGGCCGAGCTGCAGCGAGCCGGTATGCGAAATCGTCATCGGCGTGTCGATCCCTTCCACCGTGACGGTGACGTGGCCGTTGTCGATGCCGGTGACGATCCCGTCGAACAGGTTGATCGACCCGATGAAGTCGGCGGTGAACCGGTTGTCGGGATACTCGTAGATGTCGGTCGGCGCCCCCACCTGCATGATCTGGCCGCGATCCATCACCGCGATGCGGGTCGACAGGGTCATGGCCTCTTCCTGATCGTGGGTCACCACGATGAAGGTGACGCCGACCTTGTACTGGATGTTCATCAGCTCGAACTGGGTCTGCTCCCTGAGCTTCTTGTCGAGCGCGCCGAGCGGCTCGTCGAGCAGCAGCAGTTTCGGCTTCTTGGCGAGGGATCGTGCCAGCGCCACCCGCTGGCGCTGGCCGCCGGACAGCTGATGCGGCTTGCGCCTGGCGAAATCCCCGAGCTGGACCAGCTCCAGCATCTCGCGGATGCGGTCCTTCACCTCGGCCTTGCTCATCTTCTCGTGCTTCAGCCCGTAGCCGATGTTCTGCTCGACGCTCATGTGCGGGAACAGCGCGTAGGACTGGAACATCATGTTGACCGGCCGGTCGTAGGGCGGAACGTTGGTGACGTCCTGGCCGTCGATCAGAACCCGCCCGCCCGACGGCGTCTCGAAACCCGCCAGCATCCGCAGCAGCGTGGTCTTGCCGCAGCCCGATCCGCCGAGCAGGCAGAACAGTTCGCCGCGGTAGATCTTCAGCGAGACGTCGTTGACGGCGATGAAGTCGCCGAACTTCTTGGTGACCGAATCGACCTGCACCGATGGCCGCGCCTTCGGGTCGAGCCAAGGCTTCTCGACGTAATCTGGCAGTCGGGGTTGCATCGCCGTCATCGCCAGCCCCCCTCCGGCAAACGATGTCCCCCGGTCCGCCGGTCGGGAAGACCGACGGGCCAGGGGACTGCCGTCATTATAGAAACGCGCACCTGACGGCGCACAAGCATTTTTGTCGGCCGTCCGTTACTGCCCGGTCTTCATCTTGCTCCAGGCGCGGACGCGGGCGCGATCGGCGGCGCGGTCCAGGACCTTGTTGGTCCACAGCCGCGACTGGATCTCCTCGTCGGGATAGATCGCCGGGTCCTCGAGGATCGAGGGATCGACGAACTCCACCGCGTCCTTGTTGGCGTTGGCGTAGTAGGTGTAGTTGGTCGCGTCGGCGATCACCTTCGGCTGCAGCATGTAGTTGATGAACTTGTAGGCGTTCTCCTTGTGCGGCGCGTCGGCGGGAATGGCCCACGTGTCGAACCAGGCCGGAGACCCGGTTTCCGGCACGAAGTAGGCCAGGTCGATCTCGACGCCGGCCTCCTCGGCGCGCCAGCTCGCGGTGGCGTAGTCGCCCGACCAGTTGTTGACGACGCAGACCTCCTTGTTCGGCAGGGCGTTGAGGTAGTTCGCCGAATCGAACGTCTTGACGTACTGGCGGACCGGCGCGAAGGCCTCGACCACGGCCTCGTAGTCGGCCGGATCCTCGGAATTGGGATCCTTGCCGAGATAGCTGAGGATCATGGGAATGACGTCGCGCGGACTTTCCAGGACGGAAATGCCGCAGTCGGCGACCTTGGAGGCGAATTCCGGCTTCATGATGATGTCCATGGTCCCGAGCGGGGCGTCCTCGCCGAGGCGCTCCCGGACCATGTCCATGTTGTAGGTGATGCCGGTGGTGCCCCACATGTAGGGAACCGCGTATTCGTTGCCCGGGTCCCAGCCCTCGAGCACGGTGAGGACCTTGGGATCGAGGTGCTCCCAGCCGGGCAGCTTCGACTTGTCGAGCTTCTCGAAGATGCCGGCTGCCACGAATTCGGGGATCTTCGAGCCGGAGTGGAGCACCACGTCGTAGCCCGAGTGGCCGGCCAGCAGCTTTGCCTCCTCGGTCTCGGAGGCGTCATAGGTGTCGTAGACGACCTTGATGCCGGTCTCCTTCTCGAAATCGGCGATGGTGTTCTCGCCGATGTAGTCGACCCAGTTGTAGACGTGGACGACGTTGTCCTGCGCCGCCGCCGGCAGCGCCGCCAGCGGCAGCATCGCCGCGCCCAGCGCGATCCCGCGCAATGTGTTGATGCTGTTGGTCATCGTTCCTCACTCCTGGTTATCGATGCGAATAGGCGGTCGGCCTGTTGTCGTTTGCGCCGTGGCCGTCGGCGTCGTTGCAGAGTTCGTCAGGCAATCGCGATGGTGCCGGCGAGCCCTCTCTTCATCAGGCCGTTGGCGATGATCAGCCGCTGGATCTCGCTGGTTCCCTCCCAGATCCGGTCGACCCTGAGCTCGCGATAGAAGCGCTCGGCGACGTTCTCCCGCATGTAGCCGCGTCCGCCGAAGATCTGCACGGCGCGGTCGGCGATGCGGCCGGCGGCTTCGGAGGCGAGCAGCTTGGCGATCGAGCAGCGCGCGTGCAGCGTCTTCAGGTCGAGTCCCCGGTCGTGCGCGGCGGCGGCCTCGTAGGTGACGAGGCGGGCGGCGTGCAGGTCGACCAGGCAATCGGCGAGCATCGCCTGGACGAGTTGCTGCTCGCCGATCGGCACGCCGCCGACGACGCGCGTCGCGGCGAAGGATGCGGCCTCCTCGATCAGCCGCTCTGCCGCGCCGCAGGACCGCGCGGCGATCATCAGCCGCTCGCGGCGGAACCAGGCATAGGTGTAGTCCATGCCCTCGCCTTCGGCGCCGATCAGGTTCTCCGGCGGCACCGCCACATCGTCGAAGCGCAGGATCGGGTGGTGGTGGCGATAGGTGTGCGTGTAGGCGGGGTTGCGAACAGTGGAAATGCCGGGCGTGCCGGCGTCGACGAAGAACAGGCCGTGGGCGCCCGGATCGTTGCCACCGGCGATCTTCACCTGCACCAGGATCGTGTCCGACAGGTTGGCGGAGGTGACGTGCCACTTGGTGCCGTCGATCAGGTACCGGTCGCCGTCGCGCCGCGCCGTCGTGGATATGTCGTCCACGTTGGAGCCGGCGCCCTCCTCCGTGATCGCGTAGCAGAAGTGCTTCTCGCCGCGCATCATCGGCAGGATGAAGCGCTCGATCTGGTCCTCGCTGCAGGCGTCGAACATCCAGCCCTGCGCCTCGGGATAGCACCAGCCGAGCGCGTTGGTGACGCGGCCGATCTGTTCGGCGGCGGCGACCTGGTCGAGGATCGGCAGGGCAAGCCCGCCCCAGCGCTCCGGCACGTCCATGCGCGGCAGACCGATTTCGATCGCCATAGCCTCGTGGCGGTCGGCGACGTCGGCGGGGATCTCGCCGCCGTTCATCTCCGCTTCCAGCTCCCAGGGGATCAGCTCGTCGTCGACGAAGCGGCGGATCCTCTGCTGCCAGGCGAGGGCGCTTTCGGGCAGTTCGAAACTCAACCGGCGCCCTCCAGCCCGTCCGGCCGGCCATCGGGGACGATCGGTCCGGCGTCGGTGAAATGGTCGGGGAACACGGTTGCCAGATGCATCCTGGCGACCGCCCAGGCCTCCTCGCGCTTGAACTCCCTCGGCGAGATCATCAGGTGGTGCCAGAGGCCATTTAGCATGCAGTCCAAACCGCGCGCCAGAAGGCGGTAGTCCTGGCCCGGCCGGACGAGCTGCCGGACCAGGTCGGCGACCGTGTTCTGGTACTCCACGTCGTTGGGGCTGCACAGTTCGCGATAGGTCGGCCGCGACTTCGCCTCGCCCCAGAACGCGCCCCAGGCGGCCAGCTTGCGCTGCGTGCAGACCTTGCGGTCGAAATCCGCCGCCGCCAGCGCCCAGAGCCTCGCCGCCGGGTCCGGTCCGGCCGCGTTGACGGCGCTGCGCCAGTGGGTTCGGTACTCGTCGGAGAGGTAGCGCAGCGTCTCGACGAGCAGCTTTTCCTTGGATTCGAAATGGAAGTTCACGATGCCGCGCGAGAGGCCCGCCCCGTCGGCGACGACGGCCGTGGTCGTCGCGTCGAAGCCGCGCTTGGCCAGCGAGTCGATCGTCGCCTCGATCAGTTCCTGACGTCTCAGGCTCTTGTCGGCCCGGCGCGTTGTCCTGGGTCGCATGGCAAGTGTCTCAGGGCTCAACGTGATCGCCCTCCGGCACGTCCGTAGGAGGCTTCACCGCCCGAATATGCGTGGGCCGAAGCTCACCGGAGTCAAGCACGATCCGCATGGTCCGCCAGACGTCGAGCTGCTGATCGAGGAACGCCTCGTCCGTCCGCGCGAGGATCGTCTCCCGCAACGGTCCGGCAAGCGCGGCTTCCTCCTCCCGTGCCAGATCGCGATACCAGGCGTTGCGGTCGAAGAAGGAGATGTCGACGAAGCCCGCCGCCTCGAGCTCGGTGCGATAGTGCGCCTGCGTCGCCATGACGAAGCCGAGACCCTCCGCATCCAGATAGCGCTGCATCTGCGGTGTCGGCGGTCCTTCCCGGCCGGTCATCCAGTCGCTCGCGGCAAAGACGCCGCCGGGTCGAAGCAGCCGGAAGATGTCGCGCGCCAGGGCCTGCTTGTCGGGGACGTGCAGGATCGAGTCCTTGGAAAAGACGGCGTCGAAGGATGCGTCCGCGAAGGGCAGCGGTCCCGGCTCGACCAGTTCAAACCGGACCTTGCCGGCGACCGCCGATCCTGCCGTCGCCCGGCGCGCCTCGTCGACCAGCGGCGCCTCCACGTCGATGCCGACGACCTCGGCCACGGAATGGTCTTGCGCGATCAGCCGGTCGATGCCGCCGACCCCGCAGCCGATGTCGAGGACCCGCCGTCCGGCCAGGTCGAGACCGTCGAGGATGAGCCCGACCTCCGCCGGCCCGCCCGGCGACAGAAACCCCTCGCCCCAGATCAGCTGCAGCAGGGCAAGGTGCCCGCCGGCATATCCGGAGCCCTCTGGTTCAGCCCTCATTCCGTCTGTTCCGATGTCGGACATTTGCGCTCAAACCATAGCGGAAACAGGGGGCGGCGCAACCCCTCTTGAATGAACGTTCAGCAATATACTGACTGAATGTTCGTTCAGTAATCTGGACACGAGACGGGTCTGTATGCCATGCTGCCGGCACAGGGACCTACCCGTCCCGCATCGCGACAACCTGAAGAACGGGGCCAGCCATGAGCCGCAAACTGACCAAGTCCAACGCGCATTTCAAAAAGGCGCTGACGCGGCTGCCGCTCGGTGTCGCCTCCAACTTCCGCTACTGGGGCGACGACCGGACGATCTATGTCAAGAAGGGCCGCGGCGGCCGGATCTGGGACCTCGACGACAATGCCTATGTCGACTACCGGCTCGGCTACGGCCCGGCGATCCTGGGCTATGCCGATCCGCGCGTCGACGAAGCCGCCCGCCAGGGCATGGAGGTCGGCGGCGTCTTCGCGCTGTCGACCGAGCGAGAGTACGAGGTCGCCGACCGGATCGCGAAGATGGTGTCGTCCGTCGATCTCGTCCGCTTCTCCAATTCCGGCACCGAGGCCGTGATGGCGGCGCTCAGGCTCGCCCGCGGCTACACCGGACGCGATTCCTACGTTATCCTCGAGGGCGGCTACCACGGCCTGTTCGACGCGGTGCTGTGGGCGACCTCGCTGGACCGCTGGGACCCGGAGACGACCGACGAGGACCCGCCGCTGGTTCCCTATTCGCAGGGCGTGCCGGAGCTGGTCCGCCGGCTCCTGCAGATCACCCCGATGAACGACGCCAACCGGCTCGAGGATCTGTTCAGGAAGAACGGCGACCGGATCGCGGCGCTGCTGATCGAGCCGATCCAGGGCAACTGCTGCGGCATCACCGCCGACCCCGAATACGTCCGCGCCGCGCGCCAGCTCTGCGACAAGTACGGCGTCGTGCTGATCATCGACGAGGTGAAGACCGGCTTCCGGGTCGCCAAGGGCGGCGTGCAGGAGCTGATGGGCGTCGAGGCCGACATCTGCACGTTTGCCAAGGCGATGGCGAACGGCTACCAGATCGCGGCGATCGGCGGCCGCGAGGACATCATGCGCAAGTACGGCAACGGCGTCGCACATGGCGGCACCTACACCGCGCACTCGGTCGCGATCGCGGCTGCCGCCAAGACGCTGGAGATCCTCGACGAGACGCCGGCGCTGGAGACGATCGCCGCCTATGGCGAACGGCTGCAGGCCGGCATGGGCCGGATCCTGAACGACCGCGGCATCGTCCACTCCTTCGCCGGACATCCCTCGATGGGCGGGCTGTTCTTCGCGGAGGAGCCGCCGACCAACTACCGCGACTGGAAGACGTCCGACTATACGTTCTACGATACGATGGCGGCGCACCTGCACGACGAAGGCGTCATCTGCGAGCCGGACTCGCGCGAGCCGTGGTTCATCTGCGAGGCGCACGACCAGTCCTGCCTCAACGATACGCTCGCCGCGTTCGAGGCGGCCGTCGACCGGACCGTCGAGGACCTGGCCGGGCGCAAGCCGCGCCGCGCCGCCGGCTGAGACTGTGCCGGCCGAGCCCGTGCGGCAAGGGGAGCAATGCCCGTGAGCGACGCGAACACCTGGGACGCCATCGTCGTCGGGGCCGGCCACAACGGCCTCGTGGCGGCCGGCTACCTCGCCCGCGCCGGGCTGAAGGTGCTGGTGGTGGAGAAGAACGACTGGGTCGGCGGCGCCGCGGTCAGCCGCTCGCTGCATCCGGGCTTCCTCTATTCGAACTGCTCCTATGTCTGCTCGCTGCTGCGGCCGGAGATCATGCGCGACCTCGAGCTGCCGCGCTACGGCCTGCAGGTGATCCCCTACGAGGGCGGCGGCACCTTCACCCGCGACGGCGACGTGCTCGGCACCTACCGCGAGCACGATGCGCACCGGCGCGAGATCGCCCGCTTCTCGCTGCGCGACGCGGAGGCCTACGACCGCTACTCCGCCGACGTGATCCGCCAGTGCCGGTTCATCCGGCCGTTCCTGATGCGCACGCCGCCCGACCCGACCTCGTTCAGGCCGCGCGACGTGCAGGAACTGCTCTATCTCGGCCGTAAGTTCTACGACCTGACCGAGACCGAGATGTACGAGACGATCCGGTTCTGGACGATGCCGATCGCCGAGTTCCTCGACGAGTATTTCGAGGCCGACGTGGTCAAGGCGAGCTTCTGCATCTCCGGCATCATCGGCACGGCGCTGGGCCCGATGTCGCCGGGCACGGCCTACGTGCTGCTGCACCACTACATGGGCGAGGTCGACGGCTCGGTCGGCGCCTGGGGCTATTCGCGCGGCGGCATGGGCGGCATCTCGAACGCGCTGTCGGCGTCGTTCCAGGCCTCGGGCGGCACGGTCCGCACCGGCGCCGGCGTCGACCGCGTCCTGGTCGAGAACGGCCGCACCGTCGGCATCGTGCTGGACGACGGCGAGGAGATCCGCGCGCCGCTGGTCGTCTCCAACCTCGACGTCAAGCGCACCTTCCTGAAGCTGGTCGAGGAGACGGAGCTGCCCGGCGGCTTCGTCAAGCAGGTCCGGAACTTCAAGATCCGCGGCTCCTCGGGCAAGGTGAACATCGCGCTCGACGCCCTGCCGAAGTTCCCGGCGCTGCCCGACGATTCCTCGATCTATCGCGGCGACATGCACTTCACCGATTCCGTCGAACGCATGGAGCGCGCCTACGACGACTGGAAGGCCGGCCGCTGGTCGGCCGATCCGTTCCTCGACATGGTGATCCCGACCACCATCGACCCGACCATGGCGCCACCCGGCAAGCACTTCATGAGCTGCTTCGTCCAGTACTGCCCGCCGAAGGTCGAGGGCCACGACTGGACCGATGCCGAGCGCGATGCCTTCGGCGCGGCGGTGATCAACCAGATCGCCGACTATTCGCCGGGCTTCAGGGACCTCGTCCTGCATGCCGAGGTGCGCACGCCGCGCGAACTGGAAGCCGAGGTCGGCCTGACCGAGGGCAACATCTTCCAGGGCGAGCTGACCTTCGACCAGCTGCTGTTCAACCGGCCGGTCCCCGGCTACGCCGACTACCGCAGCCCGATCGGCGGCCTCTACATGTGCGGCTCCTCGACCCATCCCGGCGGCGGCGTCATGGGTGCGCCCGGACGGAATGCCGCCTCGGAGATCCTGCGCGACCTGAAGAAGCCGCGCAAGGACATGAGCGATGCCTATGCGGTGCTGTAGGATGTCGCCACTGCCCTTACTCCAGGGTGTCATGCCCGGACTTGTTCCGGGCATCCATACCCACGATCGCGCACCACAGTGTTCATGGATTGCCGGGACAAGCCCGGCAATGACGGCATTGGTGAGTGGAGCCCTCCGGCCATGACCGCCCGCACAGCCGACATCGTTGTCATCGGCGGCGGCCATAACGGGCTGGTCTGCGCGACGCTGCTCGCCAAGGCGGGACGCAAGGTGGTGCTGGTCGAGGCTGCCGAGGCGCTCGGCGGCGCGGCGCGCACGGTGGAGTTCGGCGACGGCTGCAGGGTCAGCCAGGTCGCCCACGTACTGAACCAGCTCCACCCGGAGGTGGAGAAGAAGCTCGAACTGAAGCGGCACGGGCTGCAGCTTGCCGCGACCAACATCCCGACGACGGCGCTCGCCGCCGACGGCCGGCACCTGACCCTGCACGGGCCCTTCGGCGAACGCCTGGAAGGCGACGTGTCGGCCGAGGACCAGGCCGCCTGGAAGGACCTGCGGGCGAAGCTCATGCGCTTCGCCGCCGTGCTGCGGCCGGCGCTGACCGACATTCCGCCGCGCCTGAAGAACGGCTCCCGCGGCGACATGATGGCGCTCGGCAAGCTGGGCCTCGGCATCCGGCGGCTCGGCCGCGCCGACATGCGCGAGTTCCTGCGGATGATGCTGATGAACGTCGCCGACGTGCTCAACGAGGAGATCGGCGACGACCGGCTGAAGGGGGCGGTCGCCTTCGACGCCGTGCTCGGCACGCATCTCGGCCCGCTGTCGCCGAACTCGCTGATGACGCTCTACTACCGCCTCGCCGGCGAGGCCGACGGCATGCAGGGTGCGCTGGCGCTGCCGAAGGGTGGCATGGGGTCGGTTGTCTCGGCGCTCGAAGCCGCGGCCAGGGCGGCCGGCGTCGAGGTCCTAACCGGCGCGCCCGTGAGCCGGATCCTGGTGGAGAACGACCGCGTGTCTGGCGTGAAGCTCGAGAATGGCGAGGAGATCCGGGCGACGACCGTCGTTTCGGGCGCCAATCCGCGCACCACGCTCATCGACCTGCTCGGCACGTGCGAGCTCGATACCGGCCTCGTCCGCCGGGTCTCGAACATCCGGATGCGCGGCAATGTGGCGCGGCTGCACCTCGCCGTCGAGGGCCTGCCGGACTTCAGGGGCCTGAGCGAGGGCCTCGCCGTCGGGCGCCTGCTGGTCGCGCCCTCGATCATGGAGATCGAGACGGCCTTCAACCCGGTGAAGTACGGAAGCTCCTCGCCCGTGCCGGCGTTGGAGATCGTCATCCCGTCGCTGAGCGATCCGGCCCTCGCCCCCTCCGGTAGGCATGTCGTCTCGATCAACGCCCTCTATGCGGCGTACGATCCGAAGGCCGCCCGCAAGACGGCGCGCACCGCCTTCCAGAAGAGCGTCATGAAGGTGCTCGAACAGCATGCCCCCGGCATCGGCGAGCAGGTCGTCGCCAGCGAGGCGATGATGCCGGCCGACATCGAGGAGGCCTGCCGGATGCCGGGTGGCCACTGGCACCACGGCGAACTGGCGATCGACCAGATGTTCATGCTGCGGCCGGTGCACGGCCTTGCCCAGTACGCCGCGCCGGTCCCCGGCCTCTACCTGTGCGGCGCCGGCAGCCATCCCGGCGGCGGCGTCATGGGGGCGGCGGGAATGAACGCGGCAAGACGCATCCTGTCGGAGGCGAAGTGAGACTATGAAGACTGTCGCCTGCCCTCCGCAGTCGCTCCAGCCGCTCTGGGCCCCGGATCAAGTCCGGGGCGTAGGGCTTTCGTATGGCAGAAGCCATGCCACAAACGCAGTCGATATCCACTTAATCGGGGATCCGGAGCAGCGTTTGCGTCGGACGCCCACCGGGGACAAGGCGCCATGAGCCAGCTCCGCAACAATCTGCCCCGCGAGCACTTCCGCGAGCCGCTCTGGCAGACGCCGTTCCATCCGCGGCTGGAGGCGCTGTCGCGCACCAAGGCCTGGTACAACTGGGGCGGCTACCAGGTCGCCAGCGTCCTGCGCAGCGAGGAGAACGAGTACTTCGCGATCCGCAACGCCACAGCGCTGTTCGACGTCACCCCGATGGTCAAGTACCGGATCGAGGGGCCCGACGCCGAGGCCTTCTGCGACCGCTTGACCCTCCGGGACGTCGCCAAGCTGAAGTCCGGCCGGGTCCAGTACACCTGCTGGTGCGACGACGAGGGCAAGGTGCTCGACGACGGCACGCTGTTCCGCTTTTCCGAAACCGAGTTCCGGCTGTGCTGCCAGGAGCGCCATCTCAACTGGCTGCTCGATTCGGCGATCGGCTACGACGTCGCGGTCGCCGAGGTGACCGAGGACATCGCCGGCCTCGCGGTGCAGGGGCCGACCTCGTGCACCGTGCTTCAGGAAGCCGGGTTCGACGGCATCGAGACGATGAAGCCCTTCGACATCCGCCGGTTTACCGCGGGAGGGATCGAGGTGACGGTGTCGCGCACCGGCTTCACCGGCGACCTCGGCTACGAGGCGTTCGTCGCGGCGGGCGACGCGCTGGCGCTGTGGGACCTCTTGTGGGAGGCCGGCCGGCTCTACGGCATCACCGCGATCGGCTACACCGCGCTCAACCTCGCGCGCCTCGAGGCCGGCTTCATCGTCACCAACTCCGACTTCATCGCCGCGGAGACCGCGGTCAGGCCGAACCGCCGCCGGTCGCCCTTCGAGATCGGGCTCGACTGGATGGTGGCGCTCGACAAGCCGCGCCATTTCAACGGCCGCCGGGCGCTCAGGGCGGAGAAGGCGAACGGCACCTCCAGGCGCGTTCTCGTCGGCCTCGACATTGAGGGAAACGTGCCGGCGGAGCACTCGCTGGTCTATCACCGCGGCAAGAAGGAGATCGGCCACATCACGGCTGCCGCATGGTCGCCGACGACCAAGCGCAACATCGCGCTCGCCTCGCTGGAGCGGCCCTACGGCGTCAGCGTCACCGACGACATGTGGGTGGAGATCTACGCGTTGCGGGAACTGACCTACCAGAAGATGATGGTGCGGGCGCGCATCGTGGAGCGGCCCTTCTTTGCAAATCCGAGACGTACCGCAACGCCGCCGGCCCCGTTCTGACGACAGGCGCCGGCCCATCGAAGACCGCGTGGATGAAACCGACTGCGCTCTACACCCATCGCCTCGATCCGCTGCTGAGGCCCTCGTCGCTCGCCATCGTCGGCGCCAGCGCACGGCCGGGCAGCGTCGGCAACATGCTGATTCGCCACCTGCGGCTCGGCGGCTATCCGGGCGCGCTGTGGGGGGTCAACCCGAACTATCCCGAGATCGACGGGGTGCCGTGCTACGCCTCGCTGCAGGACCTGCCGGCCGCCCCGGAGCATGTCGTCTTCGGCATCGGCGACGACCGCCTGGAGCAGGAACTGGCAAAGGCCATCGAACTCGGCGCAAGGGCCGCGACGATCTTCTCGCCGCTGTCTCTCGCCGGCGACGACACCCTTAAGGACCGCGTGCGCGCGCGTGCGCGCGAGGCCGGAATGGTGCTGTGCGGCGCCAACTGCATGGGCTTCTACAATTTTCACGCCGGCCTGTGGGTGTGCGGCTTCGAGACTCATCCGCGCCACCGGCCGGGGGGCACGGTGCTGCTCACACATTCCGGCGCCCTGTTCACCGCGCTGGTCGATTCCGAGGAGCGCATCGACTACGGCCTCGCCGTCTCGCCCGGCCAGGAACTGACGACGACGATCGCCGACTACATGGACTTTGCCCTCGACCAGCCGTGGACGCGGGTGATCGGGCTGTTCATGGAGACCGCGCGCGATCCCGACGGCTTCGAGGCGGCGCTGAGGAAGGCCAACGAGAAGAACGTCCCCGTCGTCGCCCTCAAGGTCGGCCGCACCGAGGTGTCCGCCCGCCTGGCGGTCACCCATTCCGGCGCAATCACCGGCGACCATGCCGCCTATTCCGCGCTGTTCGAGCGCTACGGCGTCGGCCAGGTGCGCACGGTCGAGGAACTCGCCGCCTCGCTGATGGTACTCGAGGCGGCCCGCGACATCGGCCCGGGCGGGATCGTTTCGAGCCACGATTCCGGCGGCGAGCGCGGCCTGATGATCGACCTCTGCCACGACGAGGGCGTCCGCCTCGCCGAACCGGGCGCCGCGACGATCGAGCGCCTCACGGACGTGCTCGATCACGGCCTCGAACCGGTCAATCCGCTCGATCACTGGGGGTCGGGCCGCAACTTCCCGTACGATTTCGAGGAGAGCTTCAAGGCGCTGATGCGCGATCCGGACACCGCCATGGGAGCGCTCGTCCTCGACCGCACCGTCGACGGCCGGGTCCAGCCGATCAACATCAGGCTGGTCGCCGAGACATTCGCGGAGACCGGCAAGCCGTCCTTCGTCGTCGCGACGCACCAGGGAAGCGGCACGGATCCGGAAGCGGTGCGGGCGACCCGGGCCGGAACGCCGGTGATGGACGGGCTGGCCTCCTTCGTCGCCGCCGCCCGTGTCGCATTCGACTGGCGGGACTTCAAGGCGCGGCCGCCGATGCGGATCGCCCCGCCCGATCCGCAATCGGTCGAGACCTGGAAGACGCGGCTGGCCGGCGGCGAACCGCTCGAGGAGGCCGAGGCGCTCGCCATGCTCGCCGATTTCGGCATCCCGACGGCCCCGTGCGAGATCGCCGAGGACGAGGCCGCCGCCGTTGCCGCCGCCGACCGGATCGGCTATCCGGTCGCGCTGAAGACGGCGACGCCCGGTATCGCGCACAAGTCCGATGTCGGCGGCGTCACGCTGGGTCACGCGACCGAGGACGCGCTGAGGGGCGCCTATCGGGACATGGCCGGGCGGCTCGGGCCGCGCGCGATGATCGCGACGATGATCCCGGGGCCGAAGGTCGAGCTGATCCTCGGCATGACGCGTGACGCGACGCTCGGGCCGGTGGTTCTGATCGGCTTCGGCGGCATCCACGCCGAAGTGCTCAAGGACGTGGTCTTCGCAAGACCGCCTTTCGACGAGACCGAGGCGCGGCGCCTGATCGACCGGCTGCGCCTGCGGTCCCTCCTCGACGGTGTGCGCGGAGCCCCGCCCAGCGACCTCGACGCCCTGGCAACGACCGCGGCGCGGTTTTCCGTGCTTGCCGCGGCCCTCGGCGACGCCGTGGAGTCGATCGACGTCAACCCGCTGCTCGCCCTGCCGGCGGGCTGTGCCGCCGTCGACGCGCTGGTCGTCGCGCGACGGTGCATCGACACGGCGCAGTGAGCCGGGGACCGGAGGAATTGGGGGCATCCCGGACGGCTGCAGTCGGCCGTCCGGGATGGCATCATCCTGCCAACACGAAACGGAGTGAGACATGCATCTCGAAAAGCTCGCCGATCTCGACAAGGCGCAATGGGTATCGCTGGCCGAAGGCCTCAAGCTGGAGACCCGTCTGTTCATAGACGGCGACTATGTCGACGCCGCCGGCGGCGGCCGCTTCGAGACCGTCAACCCCGCCACCGGCGACGTGCTCGCCACCATGTCGGAGGGCACGGAGGCCGACATCGACATCGCCGTCGCGGCAGCGAAACGGGCGTTCCGGGACGGGCGCTGGTCGAAGATGGCGCCGCGCAGCCGGATGGCCGTCATGTACGGCTTTGCCGACCTCATCGAGCAGGAAGCCGACACGCTCGCCCTCCTCGACACGCTCGACATGGGCAAGCCGATCTCCGACATGGTCAACATCGACCTGCCGGCCTGCGCGGAAACGATCCGCTTCATGGCCGAATGCATCGACAAGATCGACGGCAAGGTGACGGCGACGGAAGCGAACGTCCTGCACTGCATCCTGCGCCAGCCATTCGGCGTCGTCGGCGCCATATCGCCGTGGAACTACCCGCTGCTGATGGCGGTGTGGAAGATCGCGCCGGCGCTGGCCGCCGGCAACACGGTCGTGCTGAAGCCGGCCGAACAGTCGCCGCTGTCGTGCATCCGGCTCGGCGAACTCTTCGTCAGGGCGGGCGGGCCGGCCGGCGTGCTGAACGTCGTCAACGGCTTCGGCGAGACGGCCGGCAGGGCGCTCGCCCTGCACAACGACGTCGCCAAGGTGTCCTTCACCGGCTCGACCGAGGTCGGCAAGCTGATCCTGCAATATGCCGGTCAGTCGAACATGAAGCATGTCGCGCTGGAATGCGGGGGAAAGAGCCCGCAGATCATCCTGGCCGACGTCAGCGACCTGGAACGCGCCGCCACCGCGGCGGTGAACGGGATTTTCTCCAACCAGGGCGAGGTCTGCAACGCCGGATCGCGGATGATAGTGGACCGCAGGATCGCCGGCGATTTCGTCGACCTGTTCCAGAAGACCGCACGCGACAGCTTTTCCGCCGGCGATCCGCTCGATCCGGGCACCAGCATGGGGCCGCTGGTGACCGAGGAGCACCGGCGCCGGGTGCTCGGATACATCGAGGCCGGGCAGAAGGACGGCGCCAGGCTGGTGTTCGGCGGCGATGCGCCCCAGTCGCCCGGCGCATTCGTCAATCCGACGCTGTTCGCGGACGCCAGCAACGACATGGTGATCGCCCGCGAGGAGATCTTCGGGCCGGTCGGCACGGTGATCCCGGTCGACGGGGCGGACGAAGCGATATCGATCGCCAACGACACCAGCTACGGGCTGGCGGCGGGCCTGTGGACGTCGAACCTGGATACGGCGATGCGACTGATCCGGGAGATCGAGGCCGGGGTCGTCTGGGTCAACAGCTTCGACGAGGGCGACATGACGCAGCCCTTCGGCGGCTGGAAGCAATCCGGCAATGCCCGCGACAAATGCTTCGATTCCGTGGTGTCCTACACCCAGATGAAGTCCGCCTGGATCCGCCACTCCTGAGGAACCGCAGCATTATTGTGTCCGAACGGAGTCCGTACCGCTCAACCGGAGGGGTTCCGGAGAACCAGTTACGGAACCGTTAAATAATTGAGAGACGGCCGATTTCGGCCGTTTTTCCGTTTGAGTGTTGCCGTCGGGTAACGAAACGCTTGAAACACAAATCTTGCGGAAGTGTGAAACGATAGAAAAGGTCGCGCGTTAATCCTGCATCATCGGAAGTGCAGAGACACATCCGAAAAGGCCGCCGGGTTCCGGCGGAGGAGTTCAGGAGAGGACAAATGTTGACCACACGCACGATGATCGCCCTGTCAGCCGTTGCAGCGACCGGCATCGTCTTCTTGACCCAGCCATCGCACAGCGAGCAGACGGTCGGCGTGGATACCGTCAAGATTCAGGACCGCCATCCCGCCTTCAACGTCGGAGAGGCCATGCGCGGCGCGCTCGACGCCGAGCGCAACGGCACCGCCCAGGAGATTCCCTCCTCGACGCCGAAGCACGACCGTCTCGACGTGATCGTCGATAACCGGGATTGCGGAAGCTACACGTGGCCGAAGATCCCCGCTTCGTGCCTGAACGCCGGCGACGATGCCGTTACCCCGCGCACCGTGTCGATCGACCATCGCCCCTCGGAGCGTCTCTCGATCGTAACACCGGCCGCGACGGTCGTGGCGCAGCGCTGAACGCAATCGCAATAAATTACCCGTTAGACGGCGCCGTCCGTACCAGTGGAGGCAGCAATGTACCGTATCGCTTTCGCGGCTGCAGTGTCCTTGGCCGCTTTCGCCAGCGTTCCCGCAAGCGCCAGCTTCGACAATACGCAGTTCGACCCGCTCACCGGGCGCGTGATGAAGGCGCCGAAATTTGTCGAACTGGAGGCCCCGGGCATTCCGCGCGAAGTGATCGACTATCACGGTCCCTATGCCCCCGGCACGATTGTCGTCAACACCGCCGAGCGCCGGCTCTACTACATCGCCGAAGGCGGCATCGCGATCCGCTACGGTATCGGCGTCGCCCGCCCGGGTTTCGAATGGGCCGGCACCCACAAGATTTCCCAGAAGCGCGAGTGGCCCGGCTGGACCCCGCCCGCGGAGATGAAGCAGCGCCAGCCCGGCCTGCCCGACTTCGTCCCCGGCGGGATCGAGAATCCGCTCGGCGCCCGCGCCCTGTACCTCGGTTCGTCGCTCTACCGCATCCACGGCTCGAACGATCCGGAATCGATCGGCCAGGCGATGTCCTCGGGCTGCATCCGGATGCTCAACGAAGACGTGGAAGACCTTTACGACCGAGTCCACGTCGGCACCCAGGTGGTGGTGCTCTAGGACCCGATTTCAGGAAACAAGCCTGTCCCCGCGAGCTTGTTCCCGTTCACCGGTGGCCGTGGCCTGACCTCCCGGCCGCCGGTGACGTACTTTCAGGGTGACGTTCTTTCAAGGTGACATTCTTTCCGGGCGATGATTTCTTCGCCGATCCCCCGACCAGACCTGCTTCCAGCAGCCTTCGCAAGCGCCAGGATCGTCAGTTCGCCTGACGCTGACCGGCCGGCACGAACATGTAGCCCAGGCCGCGGATGGTCTTCAGCACTTCCGGCTTCTGCGGATCCGGCTCGATCTTGCGGCGCAGCCGCATGATCCGGATGTCGATGGAGCGGTCGAACGCCTCCATGTCCCGATTGTGCGCCAGATCGAGAAGCTGGTCGCGCGACAGCACCCGGTTCGGCCGTTCCGCGAAGGAGCGCAACAGGTCGAACTCCATGGCGGTCATCGGCACCTCGTCGCCGTCGCGGTGGTAGAGCCGCTTGGTGTCGAGGTTCAGGATGCAGCGACCCATCACAACTTCGTGACCCATCGTCGCCGGCGCCTCGTCGTGCGCGGCATCGCCCGACGAGAGGCGCCGCACCAGGCTGCGCACCCGGGCCAGCAGTTCGCGCGGGTCGAACGGCTTGGTGAGATAGTCGTCGGCTCCGAGCTCCAGCCCGACCACCCGGTCGATCACCTCGCCGCTACCGGTCAGCATGATGATCCCGACGGGACCGCGCTCGCGCAGGTAGCGGGTGAGCGTGAAGCCGTCGTCGCCGGGCATCTTGAGATCGAGCACGACGACATTGACTGGCCGCTGGGCCAGGACCGACTTCATCGCGGCGCCATCCTCGGCGGTGGAGACGACGAAATCGTGCGCGAGCAGGTAGTCGCGGACCATCTCGCGGACCTCGGCGTCGTCGTCGACGACCAGGATGTGGGGATTGCCGGACACGCGCTCAACCGGATGCGGTACAGTTGCCTCTGTATGGAAAGTCTAACGAAGCCCGCAGAACCGTGCACGCGGAATTGTGACAGGAAATCGCATTGATTCGCCCCTTTTCGAACACTCCGGCTCCGATCCAGCCTATGTCCTGCCGATTATTCGGTCCAGCGCCTGCAAAGCCAACTCATATCCCTGCACGCCGAGGCCGCAGATGACGCCGACCGCAACCGCCGACACATGGGAATGATGGCGGAAGGGCTCGCGCCTGTGGATGTTGCTGATGTGCACCTCGATCACCGGATAGTCGCAGGCCTGCAGCGCATCCATGATCGCCACCGACGTGTGGGAATAGGCGGCTGGATTGAGTATGGCGCCCGCCACCCGGCCGCGCCCTTCCTGAATCCAGGTGACCAGTTCGCCCTCATGGTTCGACTGGCGGAAATCGATCTCCAGGCCGAGATCCCCGGCCAGCGACTTCAGCCGCGCCTCGACGTCGGCCAGGGTGTCGGCGCCATAGATGTCGGGCTGACGTGTGCCCAGGAGGTTGAGGTTCGGCCCGTTGAGTACGAGAACGGTGCGCGTCATGGAATCGGTCTCCTGCGTCGCTGCAGTCGGGATGCGCCGGGACAATGCCATTGCGGCGCGGCCGGCGCCACTGCCGCCGCCGGAACGCGCCGTTCATGGCCTCCGGATGCCTGTTCCCGCCTGCGAAACAGCCGGATTAGAGCTTGCATGCGCTACCATTCGATGGTCCAAATTCCGTTGCGGCCGATAGGCGCGGTGTGGGACCGGCGGTCGCATCGTACATCCTGGGATGTTTCCGCGTCGCCGCAAAGCGCGACGGGTTTTGTGATGCTTGGTGAAACGGCGTAATCGACGGGTCGATGGAATGAGCGACGACGACGACGAACTCGTCATTGTGCTCGAGGACGGGCCCGACTCCGACGATCCGGTCATTTCCGGGTACTGGAAGGTCGTGGTCATCGACGACGATCCCGCCGTCCATGACGGCACCCGCTTCGCGCTGAGCGATTATGTCCTGCAGGGCTACGGACTGGAAATCATTTCGGCCTACTCCGCCAGGGAAGGCCGCAAGGTGCTGGCCGAACATCCCGATTGCGCGGTCGTGCTGCTGGACGTGGTGATGGAGACGGACACGGCCGGCCTGGATCTCGTCGGCTACATCCGCAACCAGCTGAAGAACGACACGGTGCGCATCATCCTGCGGACCGGCCAGCCCGGCCAGGCGCCGGAGCGCAGCGTCATCGTCGACTACGACATCAACGACTACAAGGCGAAGACCGAGCTGACGGCGGACAAGCTGTTCACCACGCTGACCTCCGCGCTGAGGAGCTACGAGCAGCTCAGGCGCATGAACGAGACGCAGCGCGGCCTGGAGACGATCATCGACGCCGCCTCGGTGCTGTTCGACTTCCACGCCGTCGACAGGCTCGCGGAGGCGATGCTGGGCGGCATTGCCTCCCTCGTCGGCGGCCCCGGCGACGGCGTGGTCGTGCGACGGACGGGCGAAGACGCGGCCTGTACGACGCTGATCGGCGCCGGCAGGTACGCCGCAGCTCCCGCACTCGGCGCGGATTGCAAGCTCGAGGCCGATTTCAGGGAGCGGATCGAAGCCGCGTTCGCGGCCAACCGGACCGTCGTCCACGGAAGCGCGGCGGCGGTCTACCTGGCGACCCGGTCGGGCGGCGAACTCGTCATCGCCGTGGACGCCGGCCGCCCGCTCACAGAAATTGACCAGTCGCTGATCGACGTGTTCTCGAGCCGCCTGGCGGTCGCCTTCGACAATGTCGCCCTCTACGAGGAACTGGAGGAAGGTCACGCTCGACTGGAGGAACGCGTGGCGCAGCGCACCGAGGAACTGGACCGCGCAAACGCCTTCAAGAAGGAGGTGCTGAGCATCGTCGCGCACGACCTGAAGAACCCGCTCAGCGTCATACTCGGCCGCGCCGACCTCCTCGGCCAGCAGATCCGGCGCAACCCGATCCCCGTCGAGAACGTCACCAAGCACGTCGACCAGATCACCCATTCCGCGCGTAGGATGACCGCGATGATCGAGGGGCTGATCACGGAGGCGATGAACGACGCGGTGGACTTCACGATACGCCGCACGCCCTGCAATCTCGCCGAGCTGATCCGGACCGTGGTCGAATCGAACCAGCCGCTGGCGGATCGCAAGGCCCAGACGATCAGCGTCACGGTCCCGCCGACGCTGTCCATCCGCGCCGACTACGACCGGATCCGCGAAGCCGTCGACAACCTGATGTCCAACGCCGTCAAGTACACTCCGAGCGGTGGCGTCATCGACATTTCCGCCGATGTGGAAAACAGCGAGGCGGTCATCCGCGTCGCCGACAACGGTCCGGGCCTCTCGGAGGAGGACATGACCCGCCTGTTCGGCCGGTTTCAGCGTCTTTCGGCGCGGCCGACGGGTGGCGAAAGCTCTTCGGGACTGGGCCTGTCGATCGTCAAGCGGGTGGTCGACCTGCACAACGGCCGCATCTGGGCGGAGCGCTGCACCCCGGACGGCGGCACCTGCTTCACCATCGCGCTGCCGATCGACCGCTGAGGCGGTGTCGCCGGCTCAGTACGGCAGGCCGACGTAGTTCTCGGCAAGCGATACCTGCGCCGCGTGGGAAGAGAACAGATAGTCCAGCTCCGTCGTCTGGATGCGCCGGTCGAAGTCGTCTTCGGCGGGAAAGTGGTGCAGCAGCCGCGTCATCCACCAAGAGAAGCGTTCGGCCTTCCAGATCCGCGCCAGGGCCCGCTCCGAGTAATGGTCCAGGCCGCTGTCGTCGTCCTTCCGGTAATGGTCGAGCAGCGCCTGGAACAGGTAGAAGATATCGGAACCGGCGCTGTTCAGTCCCTTGGCGCCGGTCGGCGGTACGATATGTGCGGCATCTCCGGCGAGAAACAGGCTGCCGTGGCGCATCGGCTCCGCGACATAGCTGCGCAGCGGCGCCACGGTCTTCTCGAGCGACGGCCCGGTCACGATCGTCGACGCCGCATCCTCCGGCAGCCGTGAGACCAGCTCGGTCCAGAAACGGTCGTCGGACCACTGCTCGATGCGTTCGTCGGCCCCGCACTGGACGTAATACCGGCTTCGTGTGTGGGAACGCATCGAACACAGCGCGAAGCCGCGCTCGTGATTGACGTAGATCAGTTCCTCGGAGACGGGCGGTGTTTCCGACAGCAGGCCGAACCAGCCCATCGGATAGACCTTTTCATATTCGCGCAGCCTGTCGGCGGGGATCGCCTGGCGACTCACCCCGTGGAACCCGTCGCACCCGACGATGAAGTCGCAGTCGACGCGATGGACCTCGCCGCCGCGCCGATAGGTGAGGCAAGGCGTGTCCGTTTCGACGTCGTGCGGCGCGACGTCCTCGGCGCCATGCACGACGATCCCGCCCATCCTGTCGCGGGCCTCGTAGAGATCCTTCGTCAGCTCGGTCTGGCCGTAGACGATGACGGTGTTGCCGGTCAGGCCCTTCAGGTCGATGCGGTGGCGCTCGCCGTTATAGGCGATGTCGAAGCCGTCGTGGACCAGGCCCTCGGCGTCCATACGGTCGGCCACCCCCGCCTCGCGGACGAGGTCCGCAAAGCCGTGCTCGAGAACGCCGGCACGCACCCGGCCGAGCACATAGTCCCGGCTGTGCCGCTCCAGCACGACCGTCTCGATACCGTTGAGATGAAGAAGCTGCGAGAGCAGAAGACCGGATGGACCGCCACCGATAATCCCGACCTGCGTGCGCATTTCCGCCAGCGTCCCGTGAACGACAAGCCTGTACATTATCGCCGCGAGGATGCCGATGAATGGACATACACGGCCAACGGCTGGTACTTTCCGGTCACCAACCTGGCCGATCGCGATGAACCTGTTCCGCCCTCCCGCCTCCGGCACGCCGGTTTCGCGCTTCGCGCTCTACGGTGAGAAGCCGGGCGAGGACGATCCGGAATTCGTCCATATCGAGGACATCCAGATCCGATCCAGTCTCTACGGCTGGCGCATCGCGCCGCACCTGCACCGGCGCATGTTTCAGGTCGTCTTCGTGATCGACGGGCCGGCGATCGTGCAGCTCGAGGACGCCCGGCACGAGGCGCACGCTCCCTGCGCGGTCTGCCTGCCGGGCGACGTCGTCCACGGCTTCGACTTCACCCGCGAGACGATCGGCTACGTGGTGACCGTGTCCGAGCGCCTGCTTCTCGACGCCGCCCAGCAGAGCGGCCCGGCCCATTTCGACGCGCTGCTCGCCGAAGCGAGAATCGTCGCCTTCGACGGCGGCGAGGACGTCACCTTCGCCACCACCCTGCTGGAACAGATGTCGCGCGAGTTCCAGGCGCGCGATCACGGCCGAAACGCGATGTTCGAGTGGCTTCTCAACGCCCTGCTGATGACTATCCGCCGGCGGCTCGCCCTGCAGAGTGCGCCGGACGACGGACATTCGTCAGGGCGCGACAGGTTTGCGGAAGCCTGTCGCCTGATCGAGGATCACTACCGCGAGCATCTGCCGGTGACGGCCTATTCGGAGCGGCTGGCGATGACACAGGCGCGTCTCAACCGGCTGTGCCGGCGCTTTTCCGGCAAGACCTTCTCGGATCTGCTGCACGACAGGCTGACGCTGGAGGCGCAGCGCTACCTGATCTACACGTCCGCCACGGCGGAAATGGTGGCCTACGAACTGGGCTATGCCGACCCGGCCTATTTCAGCAGGGTCTTCAAGCGGCGCACCGGCAGGACGCCCGGCGCGTTCAGGCGCGAGCGGCGGGTCGCCGATTGACAGGCGCCCGATGCTGCCGCTTGACCCGACACCGCGTCGCCGGAGATAAGCGTTCCAACGAGACTTCATCGGCGGCCGGTCGCCCGAGCGGCGCGCGCACCGAACCGAAGACGCCCCCTGATCGCATCTCTTGAACGGGAAACGACGACATGACGGTTCGCACCGGCCGGGACATTCTGGGCATCCCGGGCCCCACCACCATTCCGGACGAAGTGCTGGGCGCCATGCATCGCCCCGCCATCCAGATCTATACGGGCGAACTCGTCGACTACACGACCTACATCCAGGATGGTCTGCGCGACATCTTCCGCACCAAGGGTCGTACCTACATATACGCAGCCAACGGCCACGGAGCCTGGGAGGCCGCCGTCACCAACGTGCTGTCGCGCGGCGACCGGGTGCTGGTGCTCGAAAGCGGCCGCTTCGCCCACAACTGGGGAGAAATGGCGCGCACCCTCGGCGTCGAGATCGAGACGCTGGAAGGCACCTGGCGTGACGCCGTCGACCCGGCCGCCGTCGAGGCGCGGCTGAAGGCCGATACCGGCGGCAGGATCAAGGCGGTCCTGGTCGTCCAGATCGATACCGCCTCCGGCGTCGTCAACGACATTCCGGCGATCCGGGCCGCGATCGACGCGGCCGGTCACGACGCCCTGTTCATGGTCGACACCATCGCCTCGCTCGCCTGCATGCCGTTCGAGATGGACGAATGGCGGATCGACGTGTCCGTCGCCGCGTCCCAGAAGGGGCTGATGACCCCGCCGGGGCTCGGCTTCGTCGCCGCCGGCGAGCGCGCCATCGCCGCGCACCGGACCGCGGACCTGCGCACCAGCTACTGGGACTGGACCGCCCGCGAGGGCGAGCTGCATTACCAGAAATACTGCGGTACGCCGCCGGAGCACCTGCTGTTTGGGCAGAGGAAGGCGATGGAAATGATCTTCGAGGAGGGCCTCGAAGGCGTCTGGAACCGGCATCGCCTGCTGGCCGGAGCAACGCATGCAGCCGTGGAGGTCTGGGCTGAGGGCGGCGTCTTCGAATTCAACGTCATCGCGCCTGAATCCCGCTCGCAGTCGATCACCGCGGTGCTCGTCGGCGGCGGCCAGGACGTGGCTGCCCTTCAGCGATACTGCCTCGAGAAATGCAACGTCACGGTCGGCGGCGGCATCGGCGACCTGAAGGGGAAGGCCCTGCGCATAGCGCATATGGGCTATGCGAATGCGCCGATGCTGCTGGGCATGCTGAGTTCGATCGACATGGCGTTGAAGGCACTGAAGGTGCCCCACGGCGCCGGCGCGACGCAGGCGGCGGTCGACTATCTGGGCGAGAACGTTTCCGCGTGAGGCAAGGCCGGCCCTGACTTTCAGGAGCGGCCGCGGGCGGCGGTGAGTGGCTGCCCCCGCAAAAAAGGCCGTCGGGTGATGCCGGCAGGAGGAGAAGGAGTTGCCGACATCGGCCCGACGGCCGTCTACGATGCCTTTGTCATCTATACCGTCGGCCGATCGAACCCTGATCCCCCGACCTCGGAGCGATCTGCCGTGTGGTGACGGCCGTGATGACAACGGCCCCGTATTCAAACTCGGTTCGTTCGTTTCCAGCCCTCGCGTGCCGCCCTGCCGGAAGCCCCGGCGGATGCGCCGGCAATACGACAGCGTCGCCGTTCCTTCCGCACCTCCCAACGCGTCGCGCCTACAAGTCACGACCGAACTTTGTGCGGCTGGCACGGCGACCGGTCGGTCACCCGCTTGCTGAAAACGAACCCGGGGACGGTGCCCCGGAAATCAAGGGTCCGAGCGCTGCCCGTCCCCTTGGCTTGTTGCTATGTAAGATAATATGACTATAAAAGTCAAGTTAAGAATCCAATAGCGCCGACGATGCCGGAACGGGCCTTTGCGTCGGCGCTACCGGTAACAAGGACCCGCGTACCGAAATGATGTCCGAACGCACCCCGATTCCCGCGCCCTCCTCCAATTCGGACACAACGAACAAACAACAGAAGACAGTCGATTCAAGCGACCTGTTCGAGGGCTCCCGGGAACTGGTGATCCGCCACAACCAGGATCGCTACATCCTGCGCATCACCCGGCAGGGCAAACTGATCCTCAACAAGTAGGCGGGCACCTCCCGCCCCGGCGCACCCCTTGCGCCGCACCCCTTGCGGCGCGCCGCGGGACCGGCTACCTCCCCGGCGATGGCGCCCCCGATACTGCTTCTTCAGGACATTCATCTGACCTTCGGCGGAACGGCCCTGCTGGAGGGTGCGGACCTGTCCGTCGAATCCGGGGAGCGGATCTGCCTCGTCGGCCGCAACGGCTCAGGGAAATCGACGCTGCTGAAGCTTGCCGCAGGCCTGATCGAGCCGGACGGCGGCCGGTACTTCCTGCAGCCGGGCACGACCCTGCGATACCTTGCCCAGGAACCGGATCTGACGGGCTTCGCGACGACGCGCGCATTCGTCGAATCCGGACTGGGGCCGACCGACGACCCACACGCCGCACAGGTGCTGCTGGAAGCGCTCGGCCTGACCGGCGAGGAGGATCCAGCCCGCCTGTCCGGCGGCGAGGGGCGGCGCGTGGCGCTCGCCCACGCGCTGGCGCCGGAGCCCGACATCCTGCTGATCGACGAACCGACCAACCATCTCGACCTGCCCGCCATCGAGTGGCTGGAAGCGGCGTTGAAGTCGTCGAGTTCGGCGATCGTGCTGGTCAGCCACGACCGCCGCTTCCTGGAGAACCTGTCGCGGACGACCGTCTGGCTGGACCGCGGCCGGACGCGGCGGCTCGAACAGGGATTCGGCGCCTTCGAAGCCTGGCGCGACAAGGTCTTCGAGGAGGAGGAGCGCGACCTCCACAAGCTCGACCGCAAGATCGCCATGGAGGAGGACTGGCTGCGCTACGGCGTCACGGCGCGGCGCAAGCGCAACCAGCGCCGGCTCGGCAACCTGCACGACCTGCGCACCTCGCGCCGCGAGCACCGGCACGCGCCGCCGACCGCGAAGATGGCGGTGGCCGAGAGCGACATCTCCGGCAAGCTCGTCATCGAGGCCAAGAACATCTCCAAGACGTTCGGCGGCCGCACCGTCGTCGAGCCATTCTCGGTCCGCATCCAGCGCGGCGACCGGATCGGCATCATCGGACCCAACGGCGCCGGCAAGACGACGCTGCTCAACATGCTGACCGGCGAGCTGGATCCGGACACAGGCTGGGTGAAGCTCGGCATGAATCTGGAGATCGCAAGCCTCGACCAGCGCCGCGCCCGGCTCGACCCCGAGACCAGCCTGCGGGCCACGCTGACGGGCGGCGGGTCCGACATGGTGATGGTGGACGACAAGCCGCGCCACGTGATGAGCTACATGAAGGACTTCCTGTTCACGCCGGAACAGGCGCGCTCGCCGGTCAGCGCCCTGTCCGGCGGCGAGCGCGGCCGGCTGATGCTGGCGCTGGCCTTCGCCCGGCCGTCGAACCTGCTCGTCCTCGACGAGCCGACCAACGACCTCGACCTCGAGACGCTGGACCTGCTGCAGGAGTTGATCGGCGACTACTCGGGCACCGTCATCCTTGTCAGCCACGATCGCGACTTCCTCGACCGCACCGTCACCTCGGTGATCGCCTCGGAGGGCGACGGCACCTGGACGGAGTATGCGGGCGGCTATTCCGACATGCTCGCCCAGCGGCGCGGCGGTAGCGGCGGCGGATCCGACAAGTCAGACAGGAAGCCGCGCAAGCAGTCCACGGCGGCGGCCGGGGGACCACCGTCCGACCGGCGCCGCATGACCTTCAAGGACAAGCACGCGCTGGAAACGCTGCCCAAGCGCATGGCCGCCCTGGAGACGGAGATCGCAGGCCACCAGAAGACCCTGTCTGACCCGGACCTGTATACGCGCAATCCGGGCGCCTTCGCCTCGGCGACCGAGCGGCTGACCCGGGCACAGGAAGAGCTTGCCCGGGCCGAAGAGGCCTGGCTCGAGCTCGAGATGCTGCGCGAGGAAATAGAAGGCACCGGGTGAGCCCCAACTGTTGCGCCCACACCGCGCGTCGCGGTTGGGCGGATCGTCGCCGCGCAGGTGAGCAGGTGTCATGCCGAAACGCCAGCGTGACGGGGGTGCCTCGATCCTGTATTGAGCAGCGATCCCGCTCCGGCCGGACCCACCTGCGGCGGCCCTTCTTCAAACATCCCCGGTATGACCGACCCAGCCACGCCAATTGACCCCTCCGTCGGTCCGCAGACCGGCAATGCCTTCCGGAATCGGGGGTTCCTGTTCTACTGGATCGCCCGCACGCTGTCGGGTTTCTCGACCCAGATCATCTCCGTGGCGGTCGGGTGGCAGGTCTACGACATCACCCGTGACCCGTTCGATCTCGGCCTCGTCGGCCTCGTCCAGTTCGCGCCGGCCCTCCTGCTCGTGCTGATCACCGGCAGCGTCTCGGACCGCTTCAACCGCCGCCTGATCATGTCGATCTGCCTCCTCGCCGAGGGTCTCTGCGCCGCCGCCATCTTCGCGCTGACCCTGTCGGGACTGGTCGTCGTCTGGCCGATCTTCGCGGTCCTGGTATGCTTCGGCATCGCCAGGGCGTTCTTCAATCCGGCGGCCCAGTCCCTCATCGCCAACATCGTTCCCCCCGAGGACATCAACAACGCGATCGCCTGGAACTCATCGGGCTGGCAGATCGCCACGATCACCGGACCGGTCGCCGGCGGCCTGCTCTACGGGGTTCTGCCGGAAGCCGCCTATGCAACGGCGTTCCTGCTGATGGTGGTCGGCTCGGCGCTCATGCTGTGGGTCCCCCGCCCGGCCCAGAAGACGCTTCACGAGAAGGCCAGCTGGGAGACGCTGATCGCAGGCTTCCGCTATGTCTGGCACGAGAAAGTGGTGCTCGGCGCCATCTCGCTCGACCTGTTCGCGGTGCTGCTGGGCGGGGCGACCGCGCTGCTGCCGGTCTATGCCCGCGACATCCTCGACGTCGGGCCGTGGGGGCTGGGCCTGCTGCGCGGCGGCACCGGCATCGGCGCGGTGACCGTAGCGATCTATCTCGGTTTCCGGCCGATCCGCGACCAGGCGGGCCTGCTGATGTTCGTGTTCGTCGGCTTCTTCGGCCTGTTCACGGTGGTGTTCGGGCTGTCGACCATCGTCTGGCTGTCGATCGTCGCACTGATACTGATGGGCGCGTGCGACATGGTCTCCGTCTATATCCGCGAGACCCTCATCCAGCTGTGGACGCCGGACGCCGTGCGCGGTCGCGTCAACGCGGTCAACATGGTCTTCATCGGCGCATCGAACGAGCTCGGCGAATTCCGCGCCGGCGTGTCGGCGGCACTGATCGGTGCCGTGCCTGCCGTGGTCTTCGGCGGCATCGGCACCATAGCTGTGGCGGGCATCTGGGCCTACGCCTTCCCGGCGCTGCGGCGGGCACGCCATCTGACCGGCCGCGTCTAGGCCGCAGCAGCCGGCAAAATCGCACCGCCTCTTGCTTTTCGTGGCGGAAACCGGTCTCGCGCTGTAAAAAGCCCGCTATGCGGATCACGTATCGCGTCTTCCTCGTGGGTGGAATCCCGATCGCGATCGCCGCGGCGATCGCGGCGGTCGCCTGGATTCTGCTCAACGAGGCGGAACGCGCCCGCGACGGCGCGGTGCTCGCCGGGTCGACCTACCGCAACCTGCTGGTCGCGATGACCGCGCGCGACGAGTACGTCAACGCGCCGCCGGCCGACCGGGAAACCTTCGCCGAGCGGTTCCGGACGTATTCCACCGCCGCGCGCGACGATATCGAGAAGCTGATCGTCGTCGCCCGCGCGCCGGAACTGCGGGAATCGGCGACGGGCGCCAACGAAGCCCTGACCCGCTATGTCGACAGCATGGCCGATTTCATGGAGGCGACGGTCCGCAACGACCGGCTGGTCGAGGAGATGGTCGCCCGGGCGGCACTTCTCGTCGCGCTGACCGACGAGGCGCGCGAGCGCCAGCGCGCCTCGAATGCCGATATCATCTCCACCCTGCGCGACCGCGACGCGGCCTTCCGCAGGATTCGAAGCCTCGTCAACGCAGCCGAAGAACTGCGCTCTGCGGTGTCGGCCACAGAGCTGCGCGCGGCGATGCTGATGATCTCGCCGCCGGACGCCCGGGACGACATCAGGCTGAAGCTCGGCTTCGACATCGGCCGGTTCCGCAATGCGGCCGCCAGGTTGTCGGAGATCCTGGCCGAGTACGACCCGCACGCCGTGGCCGAGCTCCAGACACTGGCGCAGGATTACGACACTGTCATTACCGGAATCGTCGAGGACGACGGGCCCGCAGACGGTGCGGCGGCCGACAGCCGCCTTGAGCTGGAGGGCTCGCACATCTCCGAGTGGTCGGACCGCATCGTCAAGGTGAAGACATCCGAGCAACGCGCCCTCTATGAAGAGATTGCCCAGCTCGTCGGCTATTCGGTCGCCGCCAACGAGACCGAGAGGGCCGCCCAGAACGTCGCCATCGAGGTGCTCGAACTGGGGCAGCGGACCACCGTGGCCCTCGGCGAGCGCGACCCCGAGGCCACCGCGACCATCCTCGCCGAAAGCGCGCCGATGCCGCAGATCGTCGCCTCGCTGCCGATCTCGCCGCTGATCCAGTCCGAGATGATCGACGCGATCGACCAGTGGCGAGAAGGGCTCGCCACGGCGACGGAGGGACTGCGGCGCCAGAACGAGCGGATCGCCGACATGGACCGGGCCGCGGTCACCATGATCGACGGCGCCCGCGCCCTCAACGACCTGTTCACCGCCGACGCGGATCTCATCGGCAAGACGATCGGCAACATCCTGATATTCGGCGCCGCGGCCGGCCTGCTGTTCGGCGCGGTCACCGGCTATTTCGTTGCCCGGTCGATCACGCGCCCGCTTCTGCGCGTCCAGCAGGGAATGGTGGCGCTGGCCAGGGACCCGCAGGCCGGCCCGATCGCCGATGCCGACCGCGCCGACGAACTCGGCGAGATGGCGCGCGCGGCGAATTTCTTCGTCGCCGAGATCGGCAAGCGCGAACAGGACCTGCGCCAGGCCAAGGAGCGCGCCGACACAGCCCTGGAAGACCTGCAGCGGGCCCAGGCGGACCTGATCCAGGCCGAAAAGCTCGCCTCGCTCGGCCAGCTCGTCGCCGGCATCGCCCACGAGATCAATACCCCCGTGGGCATCGCACTGACCACCGGAACGCAGCTCGAGGAGGAGGTGCGCCGGTTCAACGCGACGGCGGAATCGGGCCAGTTGAAGAAGTCGCAGCTGCAGAAGTTCGTCGCCCGGATGCGGGAGGGCTCGCGGCTGCTCTACGTCAACCTGAGCCGCGCAGCCGAGCTCGTCCACAGCTTCAAGCAGGTTGCCGCCGACCAGGCCAGCGGCGAGCGGCGCCGCTTCCAGATGCACCGGTGGCTGGAGGAACTGATGACGAGCCTCGGCCCGGCGCTGCGCAAGTCGCGGCACGAGGTCACAATCGAATGCCGCGACGGACTGGAGGTCGACACCTATCCGGGCGCACTGAGCCAGGTGCTGACGAACCTCGTCATGAATGCCCTGACGCACGCCTATGGCGAGGATCAGTCGGGCCACATGACCGTCGCCGTCAGCGAGCCGCGGCGCGATACCGTCCGGATCGTGTTTTCCGACGATGGTCGCGGCATCAACCCCGCCGATCTCAACCGCGTCTTCGATCCGTTCTTCACGACCGGCCGCAGCCTCGGCAGCACCGGGCTCGGCCTGCACATCGTCTACAACCTCGTCACCGGCCTGCTGCAGGGCAAGATCGACGTGGAAAGCACGCCGGGTCAGGGAACCCGTTTCATCATCGAACTGCCCGCCGCCGTCGAGGACGTCAGGGCGGAGCCGGTCAGGGTCGAGGCCTGAGACCGTGGTGCGAAGGAGATCAAGATGAAGTTCTGGACCGGATGCATCGTTGCCGTCCTCGTCATGACGTCGGCGGCTGCAGCGGAGGCTAAGACGCTGGTGTTCTGCTCGGAAGGCAATCCGGAGGCGCTCAATCCGCAGATCGTCACCACCACCACCGGACTGAACGCCGCACGGCCGATGTTCAACCAGCTCGTCGAATTCGTGCCCGGCTCGACCCGGATCCGCCCTGCGCTGGCCAGGTCGTGGGAGGTCTCGCCGGACGGCACGGAGTACATCTTCCATCTGCGCGACGACGTGCAGTTCCACAGTTCGGACGACTTCACGCCGACGCGGCCCCTCAATGCCGACGACGTGCTGTTCTCGCTCGAGCGGCAGTGGAAGCAGGACCATCCGTTCCACGCGGTGTCTGGCGCCCAGTACGCCTACTTCAAGGACATGGGGATGCCGGAGCTGCTGAAGTCGATCGAGAAGATCGACGATATGACGATCCGCATCAGGCTGACCCGGCCGGAAGCCCCGTTCCTCGCCGATCTCGCCATGCCCTTCAACTCGATACTGTCGGCGGAGTATGCCGCGCAGCAGCTCGAGAACGGCACCCCCGAGCGCCTGGACGAGGAGCCGATCGGCACCGGCCCGTTCACGTTCGACAGCTTCCAGAAGGATGTCGCGGTGCGCTACCAGGTTTTCCCGGACTACTGGGAAGGCCAGCAGCCGATCGAGACGCTGGTCTTTTCGATCACGCCCAATCCGGCCGTCCGCCTGACCAAGCTCAAGGCCGGCGAATGCCACGTCATGGCCTTCCCCAATCCCTCCGATGCGCAGCGGATCAGCGATGATCCGAACCTCAAGCTGATGCAGCAGGAGGGTTTCAACATCGGATATCTCGCCCTGAACACCTCGCGGCCGCCGTTCGACGACGTGCGCGTACGCCGCGCCATCAACATGGCGATCGACAAGCAGGCCATCATCGACGGCGCCTATGGCGGCGCCGGCAAGGCCGCCAAGAACCCGATTCCCCCCACGCTGTGGTCCTACAACGACGACATTGAGGACTACCCCTACGACCCCGCGCAGGCGCAGCGACTGCTGGCCGAGGCCGGATACCCGAACGGCTTCGAGACCGATCTCTGGTACATGCCGGTCAGTCGTCCCTACAATCCCGACGCCAAGCGGGTCGCCGAGCTGATCCAGACCGACCTGAGCCGCATCGGCGTGCGCGCCAATCTGGTGACCCGGGAATGGAGCGACTACCGGACCGCCCTGCAGAACGGCGAGCATTCCATGGCGCTGTACGGCTGGACCGGCGACAACGGCGATCCGGACAACTTCCTCAACGTACTGCTCGGCTGCACCGCCTCGCGCATCGGCGGCAACAACGTCGCGCGGTGGTGCGACGAGGACTTCGATGCCCTCGTCAGCCGCGCCAAGCTGACCTACGACCAGGAAATCCGCGAGCGGCTCTACCGGGAGGCCCAGGAGATCTTCAAGCGGGAGGCGCCGTGGGTGCCGATCGCCCATTCCGTCGTCTTCATGGCGTCCCGCGACGAGGTGGACGGCTTCAGGATGGACCCGCTCGGACGCCACCCCTTCGATCATGTCGACCTGAAATACTGATTTGCCGCCGGCCGTCGCTTCTCGAGGTGGCATCGGCCGGGGCCTGCGTATACGTTCCGCTCGCTGACGGGACGCAAGACTGCGGCCGGGCTGCACCGGCCGTCGCAAATCGAGGGGCAAAGTGAGGGAATGCTGCAATGAGGAAAAAAGTCGCTCTCGTGACGGGCGCCGGCACCGGTGTCGGCAAGGCCGCCGCACTGGGACTGGCGGCCGCGGGCTACGCGGTGGTGCTGGCCGGACGCCGCAAGGAGCCTCTTGACGAGGTCGCCGCCGAGATATCCGCGGCCGGCGGAAAGGCGCTTGCCGTGCCGACCGACGTGACGGATCCGGCCTCGGTGGAACAGCTGTTCGAGACGACCGTCGGCGAACTGGGACGTCTCGACGTCCTGTTCAACAATGCCGGCACCGGGGCGCCGCCGGTGCCGCTCGAGGACCTGACGTTCGAACAGTGGAAGACCGTCGTCGACGTCAACCTGAACGGCATGTTCCTGTGCCTGCAGCAGGCCTTCCGGGTCATGAAGGCGCAAACCCCGCAGGGCGGGCGGATCATCAACAACGGCTCGATCTCCGCCCACGCGCCGCGGCCGAACTCGGCCCCCTACACCGCCACGAAGCACGCGGTGAGCGGCCTGACCAAGTCCGCGTCCCTGGACGGCCGCAAGTACGACATCGCCTGCGGTCAGATCGACATCGGCAACGCCACGACGCCGATGACGGCCCGCATGGCGGGCGGCGTGCCGCAGGCGAACGGCGAGATGATGCCGGAGCCGACCATCGACCCGAAGCACATCGCCGACGCGATCGTGTACATGTCCAACCTGCCGCCTGACGCCAACGTCCAGACCATCACCGTCATGGCGACCAAGATGCCCTTCGTCGGACGCGGCTGACGCCGCGCCCGACGTCCCGCCTCGCCTGCCCGGGCGCCGGTTCCGGCGCTCCCGTCCGGAGTACATTGGAAGATCATGTTCGGTGAGTGGCTCTGGGCGGTGTTCACCGTCACCGCTGCCGGTGCGCAGACCATGCGCAACGCCATGCAGAAGGAGTTGACGGCGACCCTCGGGACCGTCGGCGCGACGCATGTCCGCTTCCTGTTCGGCTTCCCCTTCGCCGTTCTGTTCCTGCTCGTCGTGGTCGCCGTCACCGGCTCGCCGCCACCGCTCCCAAATCTCGAGTCGCTGGCCTGGACGGCCGTCGGGGCAGGCGCGCAGTTCGCCGCGACGGCGCTGATGCTGACGGCCATGAACACCCGCACCTTCGTCGTCGCCATCGCCTACACCAAGACCGAGCCGGTGCTGGTGCTGGCGTTCGCGGTCGTGTTCCTGTCCGAGGTGCCGACGCCGATGGTGGTGGCCGCGGTGGTGGTGGCGACGGCGGGCGTGCTGGCGATGTCCTGGCCGACCCGGCTGACGCGGCGCGACGATCTGCTGCGCACCACCGCGCTCGGCATCGGCTCGGGCGCCATGTTCGCCCTCTCGGCGGTCTGCTATCGCGGCGGCATCCAGACGAGCGGCGCCCAGCACTTCGTCGTGGCGGCGTCCTCGACGCTGGTCGTGGCGCTGGCGCTGCAGACGGCCACGGTGTCGGCGATCCTGCTGATCCGCAGCCGGCGGACGCTGCGGGAGATCCTCAGGATGTGGCGGCCGTCGATGACCGCCGGGTTCCTCGGGGCACTGGCCTCGCAGTTCTGGTTCCTTGCCTTCGCCATCCAGACCGCGGCGGCGGTGCGCACGCTCGGCCTGGTCGAGATACTGTTCGCCCAGATCGTCTCGCGCCGCCTGTTCGACCAGCGCACCTCGCCGCTGGAAATGGCGGGAATCGCATTGCTCGTGCTGGGTGTTATCCTGATCCTCGGCGGCGGCTGACGCGTGCGGGACAGGACACAGAGGAGGAACGACCCATGCAAGACGCAACTTATCCGAGCCTGCGCGACAAGGTGGTGATCGTCACCGGCGGCGGCTCCGGCATCGGCGAACAGATGGTCCGGCGGTTCGCCGGACAGGGCAGCAAGGTCGGGTTCATCGACATCAAGGAGGAGGAATCCCGCGCCCTGGCCGACGAGTTGTCGGCGTCGGCAGCCGTTCACTTCGAGAACTGCGACCTCACCGACATCGAGGCGCTGCGGGCCGCGATCAGGTCGATCCGCCAGGCGCTCGGACCGATCGACGTGCTGGTCAACAACGCCGCCCATGACGAGCGCCACGACATCGATTCGGTGACGCCGGAATACTGGGACAACCGGATGGCGGTGAACCTGCGCCACCAGTTCTTCGCCGCCCAGGCGGCCTATCCGGACATGAAGGCGACCGGCGCCGGGGCGATCGTCAACCTCGGCTCGGTGTCCTGGATGATAGGCCAGGGCGGCATGCCCGGCTACACCACCGCCAAGTCGGCGATCCAAGGCCTGACCCGAAGCCTCGCCCGCGACCTCGGTCCGCACAACATCCGGGTCAACACCCTGGTGCCCGGCTGGATCATGACGCAGCGCCAGATCGACCTGTGGCTGACGCCCGAGGCCGAGCAGGAGCTGATGCAGCGCCAGTGCCTGAAGCGGAAGCTCTATCCCGACGACATCGCCAAGGTCGCCCTCTTCCTGGCATCCGACGAGGCCGGCGGCTGCACCAACCAGACGTTCATCGTCGACGGCGGCTGGGTATAGGGCTCGCGGTCTGGCAGTCGGAGTATAGCGCTTCCCAGCGGCCGCGGCGCCAGAACGCGGAGGTCGGCAGACCGCGCATCGTCCCTTCCGCTCGTTCCCGCGAAAGCGGGACTCCAGCGCAAGACCCCGGCGCAGCCGCTGCTCGGGACTGCGTGCCGGCGTCCACCGACTGCAGCTGCGGCAGCCGCGGCGCTGGGCCCCGGATCAGGTCCGGGGCGTCGGCCTGTCGGGTCGCGAGGGCGGTGCCACACGCCGCAGCCGATGTCCCGGGCTCGACCCGGGACCCAGCGCAAGGACCCGGCGCAGCCGCCGTCCTGGACTCCCGCTTTCGCGGGAGTGAGCGGAATTTGGGGGTACGATCGGCGCGGCGGCTACAGCCCGACCCAGCGGCCGCCCCGCTGCGAGGACGTCACCGCGGCCTCGATGAAGGCGACGCCGGCGGCCCCGTCGGTGATCGTGGGGAACGTCACGTCCGGGTCGGCCGCCGCGCCGGTCCGGCGGGCGCGGATCGCCCGGGCCACCTCGGAGTAGATGTTGGCGAAGCCTTCCAGGTAACCCTCCGGATGGCCCGGCGGGACGCGCGTCACGCGCGCCGCGACCGGCGCCGAGCCGCTGCCGCCGCGGGTGATCAGCCGCTTCGGCTCGCCGAACGGGGTGTACCAGAGCCGGTTCGGCTCCTCCTGGCACCATTCGAGCCCGCCCCGTTCGCCGTAGACGCGCAGCTTTAGGGCGTTCTCGTTGCCGGGGGCGACCTGGCTCGCCCAGAGCATGCCGCGGGCGCCGCCCTCGAAGCGCAGCAGCACGTGCACATTGTCGTCGAGCACGCGGCCGGCCCCGAAGCTCGACAGGTCCGCGCATAGCTCCGACGGCGTCAGCCCGGAGACGAAGCAGGCGAGCTGGTAGGCATGCGTGCCGATGTCGCCGACCGCCCCGCCCGCGCCCGATTTGGCCGGGTCCGTGCGCCAGGCGGCCTGCTTCTGTCCGGTCGCCTCGAGGCTTTCGGTCAGCCAGTCCTGCGAATACTCGACCTGCACCACCCGGATCGCGCCAAGGTCGCCGGAAGCGACCATCTCGCGGGCCTGCCGGACCATCGGATAGCCCGAGTAGTTGTAGGTGACCGCGAAGATCGTGCCCGCCTTCTCGACCAGTCTCGCAAGCTCGCGCGCCTCCCGCGAGGTCGTCACCAGCGGCTTGTCGCAGATCACGTGGACACCGGCCTTCACGAAGGTCCTGGCGACCGGGAAGTGCATGTGGTTGGGCGTGACGATCGAGACCGCCTCGATGCCGTCCTTCAGCCGCCGCTCGCGCTTCGCCATCTCCGCATAGTCGGCATAGCTGCGCCTGGGATCGAGGCCCAGCTGTGCGCCGGAGGCCTTCGCCCGGTCCGGATCGGACGACAGCGCACCCGCAACCAGTTCATAGGCATCGTCCATGCGCGCCGCGATCCGGTGCACCGCGCCGATGAAGGCACCCTGCCCGCCGCCGACCATGCCGAGGCGGATGCGGGTTTGGGCGTCTGCCCCTTTCGAACCATCGATCGTCATGCTCGCCTACCTCTCGCATCACCCTCACCATCGTCATCCCGGCACAGCGCAGCGCGAGCCGGGATCGGAGAGCCACAAGACCCTCGGTGGCCCTCCGATCCCGGATAATCGCTTACGCGATTTCCGGGATGACGACGGAAAGCGGTTGCACTGCCGTAGTTCCCGCCGAATTCTTCGCGGGGCATCATTTTTCAATCCCCAGCATGCGCCGGTTGGCGGCCTCGTCGGTGCCGGCCCCGGCGAAGTCGTCGAACGCCTTCTCGGTCACGCGGATGATGTGGTCGCGGATGAACGGGGCGCCCTCGCGCGCGCCATCCTCGGGATGCTTCAGGCAGCACTCCCATTCCAGCACCGCCCAGCCGTCGTAGCCGTACTGGGTCAGCTTGGAGAAGATCGCGCCGAAGTCGACCTGGCCGTCGCCGAGCGACCGGAACCGGCCTGCCCGGTCGACCCAGGACTGGAAGCCGCCATAGACGCCGACGCGGCCGTCCGGATTGAGCTCGGCGTCCTTGACGTGAAACATCCGGATGCGCGGATGATAGAGGTCGATGAAGGCCCTGTAGTCGAGCGCCTGCAGCACGAAGTGGCTCGGATCGTAGAGGATGTTGCAGCGCGGGTGATTGCCGACGCGCTCCAGGAACATCTCGAAGGTGGCGCCGTCGTGCAGGTCCTCGCCCGGATGGATCTCGTAGCACAGATCGACGCCCGCCTCGTCGAAGGCGTTCAGGATCGGCATCCAGCGCTTCGCCAGTTCGTCGAAGGCCGTTTCCACCAGGCCCGCCGGCCGCTGCGGCCACGGATAGACGTAGGGCCAGGCGAGCGCGCCCGAGAACGTCGCGTGGACCGGCAGTCCCAGGTTCGCCGACGCTTTCGCCGCCCGCATCAGCTGGTCGACCGCCCATTCCTGGCGCGCCCCCGGATTGCCGCGCACCTCGGGCGCCGCAAACCCGTCGAAGGCCTCGTCATATGCCGGATGCACCGCGACCAGCTGACCCTGCAGATGGGTGGACAGTTCCGTGATCGCGACGCCGTGCTTGGCGGCCGTCGCCGCGACGTCCTCGCAATAGGCCTGCGATTCGGACGCCTGCTTCAGATCGAACAGGCGGCCGTCCCATGTGGGAATCTGGATCCCGGCATAGCCGAGCGACGCGGCCCATTCGCAGATGGCGTCGAGCGAATTGAACGGCGGCTCGTCGCCTGCGAACTGGGCGAGAAAGATCGCCGGCCCCTTGATCGTGTTCACGGATTTTGTCCTCCCAGACGGCTGTTGTCCCCGCTTCGATCGCATTGCGCCCTACGGGCGACGTCGGCGCAAGGGGATATCGACGGGCACCGGCTCCGGATCATGCCCGGACGTGCCTCGGGCACCCGTGACCACCATCGCCATTCGCCCCACGGCGGCGGTTGCCGCCACACCCGCGATGGTGGATGTTGGGCTGGAAAGACGGGGCCGGATTCGCCGGAGGAATGGTGCAGACCATGGGTCAAGGCAGCGAAACGGACGTGATGTCGGCGCTGGCGGCGGCGGGCATCGTGCCGGTCGTCACGATCACCGACGCCGACGCGGCCGTCGCGCTCGCCGGAACGCTGGTCGACGCAGGGCTGCCGGTCATCGAGATCACGCTCAGGACCGAGGCCGCGCTGGAGGCGATCCGGCGCATTGCCGCCGAGGTTCCGGGGGCGGTCGTCGGAGCCGGCACGATCCGGCGGCCGGCGGACATCGAGGCCTCGCTCGAGGCCGGCGCCCGGTTCCTCGTATCGCCGGGAACGCCTCCGGAGCTCGCCCGCGCGGCCCTGGAGGCGCCGGTTCCCTTCCTGCCCGGCTGCGCGACGCCGAGCGAGGCGATGACGCTGGCGGAACTGGGCTTCGGGACGCTGAAGTTCTTCCCGGCCGCAGCCTATGGCGGGCCGGCCGCGCTGAAGGCCTTCGCCGCGCCGCTGGCCGGCATTTCCTTCGTGCCGACCGGCGGCGTCGCCCCGGACAACCTGGAAACCTATCTGAAGCTGCCGAACGTACCGGCGGTCGGCGGGTCGTGGATGGTGAATCCCGAGTGGGTGGAGAGCGGCGACTTCGCGCGCATCGCGGCCGAAACGCTGACGGCGAGCACGCTGGCGCGGCGGATCCGCACGTAACGGCCGGCCGGCCTCACCCCGCAATCAGGAGGTTCCCGGGTGCCCGAGAGCTACAGAGTCCGCGATCCGATCGGCAGGCCAGAGGACAAGGGCGCGAGACCACCGGCCTACGACAGCCGGATCGAGGACGGCGTTCTGATCGAACGGGACGTCGCCGTGACCCTGCGCGACGGGGCGAGGATCTACGTCGACGTCTACCGGCCCGCCGACGGGCCGCCGGTGCCGCCGCTGATCGCCTGGGGCCCCTACGGCAAGCACGGCCACACGCGCTACAGCGTCAACTTCCCGAAGGCCGACGTGGACGACAGCAACATGTCCGCCTACACCGCCTTCGAGGCGCCCGATCCGTTCTACTGGGTGCCGCACGGCTACGCCGTCATCAACGCCGACCCGCGCGGCACCTGGCACTCCGAGGGCACCGCCACCTACCTGTCGCCGGAAGAGGCGCTCGATTTTCGCGACCTGATCGAATGGGCGGGGACACAGGCCTGGAGCAACGGCAAGGTCGGCCTGTCCGGCGTCTCCTACCTCACCTCCGCCCAGTGGCGCGTCGCCGAACTGAACCCGCCGCACCTGGCCGCGATCAACCCGTGGGAGGGCTGGACCGACACCTATCGCGAGGTCGTCCGCCACGGCGGTATCCCCGAGACTTCGTTCTGGCCCTACCTGCCGACCCGCTGGGGCAACAGCACGACGCGGATCGAGGACCTGTGGACCGAAACCGTGGAGCACCCGTTCTACGACGATTTCTGGGCCTCCAAGGCGGCGGACTTCTCGAAGATCACCGTGCCGGCCTTCGTGGTGGCGAGCTGGACCGACCAGGCGCTGCACACGCGTGGCACGCTGGAAGGCTTCAAAGGCATCGCCTCGGCGCACAAGTGGCTCTACGTGCACGGCCGCAAGAAGTGGAAGCACTACTACGACGCGGCCAGCGTCGAGATGCAGCGCGCCTTCTTCGATCACTTCCTGAAAGGCGAGGAGACGGAGCTCGCCGAGTGGCCTCGCGTGCGGTTCGAAGTGCGCGAGCGCTACGGCGCCGGCGAGGACCGCGCCGGCGGCGAATGGCCGCTCGCCGGCACGCGCTACACGCCACTCTGGCTGGATGCCTCGGCCGGTCGACTGCGGGCGGAGCCCGTGGCCGCCGAATCGACGGTCGGGTATGCGTCGAGGGCCGACGGCGGGGATCCGACGCGGGCGACCTTCGACCACGTCTTCGAGACCCCGACCGATCTCGTCGGCCACATGAAGCTGAGGCTGTGGATGGTCGCCGACGCCGCCGACGACATGGACCTGTTCGTGGCCGTGCAGAAGCTGGACCGGGCCGGCGAGGTCGTGCCGTTCGCCTATTACGCCCAGTTCGAGGACGGCCCGGTGGCGCTCGGCTGGCTGCGCGCGTCGCATCGCGAGCTCGATCCGGAAAGATCCACCGCGTTCCAGCCGGTTCTGGCGCACCGGCGCGACCTGAAGCTCGCCCCCGGCGAGATCGTCCCGCTCGACATCGAGATCTGGCCGTCCGGCACCCGCTTCGATCGCGGCGAGGGCCTGCGGGTGGTGGTGCAGGGCTTCGACATCTACGACTACCCGAAGCCGAGCGTCTACGCGCGCCACGAGGAGCTGGTCAACTCGGGCAGGCACACCATCCACGCCGGCGGGCGCTACGACTCCCATCTCCTGGTGCCGGTCGTGCCGAGGTGAGCGGATTTCGGGCGAATCCGTTCGGCATCCGAAAATCGATCGGGAGACCCCGGTTTTACTATCGTTCAAATTGACCGGACCGGGGTTCGCTCTTAGTTTTGCTCCAAAAGCATCGACTTCATCACCCCGGGAGGACAATTCAATGAAACTGAAACTTGCCGCTTTGGCGCTGGCTGCCGGCCTTGCCGGTTTCGGCAGCGCCCAGGCGCAGGACACCGTCAAGATCGGCGTGATCCTGCCCTATTCCGGTCCCTTCGCCGACGCCGCCACGCAGATGGACAACGGCATCAAGCTGTTCATGGAGCAGAACGGCGACACGGTGGCCGGCAAGAAGATCGAGATCATCCGCAAGGACACCGGCGGCATCGCCCCCGACGTCGCCAAGCGCCTCGCCCAGGAACTGGTGGTGCGCGACGGCATCGACATCCTGGCCGGATTCGCGCTGACCCCGAACGCGCTTGCCGCCGCCGACATCTCCGCGGAGGCCGAGAAGTTCATGGTGGTGATGAACGCCGCGACCTCGATCATCACAACGAAGTCGCCCTACATGGTCCGGGTCTCGGTGACCACGCCGCTGCTGAACGAGGCGTTCGGCAAGTGGGTCTACGACAGCGGCCTCAAGGAAGTCTACACGCTGAACTCCGACTACGGCCCGGGCAACGACGCGCAGGCCGCCTTCGAGCGCGGCTTCACCGAGGCCGGCGGCAAGATCGTCGGCGCCGACAAGATGCCGGTCGCCAACCCCGACTTCGCCCCCTTCGTGCAGCGCGTCAAGGATGCCAATCCGCAGGGCCTGTGGGTGTTCATTCCCGGCGGCTCGATGCCGGCGGCGCTCGGCAAGGCGCTGGCCGAACGCGGCCTGACGCCCGAGACCATGCAGATCATGGGTCAGGGCGAACTGACCATGGAAAGCGCGCTGGAAAGCATGGGCGACGGCGCCGAAGGCATCGTCACGGCGTTCCACTACGACTTCAACCACCAGTCCGACAAGAACGCGGAATTCGTGAAGGCCTACAATGCGCTGGCCAACCGCAACCCGGACATCTTCTCGATCGGCGGCTACGACGGCATGCACCTCATCTACGAGGCCCTGAAGAAGACCGGCGGCGACGCCGGCGGCCAGGCGCTGGTCGACGCGGCCAAGGGCATGGCGTGGGAAAGCCCGCGCGGGCCGATCTCGATCGATCCGGAGACCCGCGACATCATCGAGACGGTCTATATCCGACGGGTCGAGAAGTCCGCCGACGGCACGCTTCTCAACGTCGAGTTCGACAAGATCGAGAACGTCAAGGATCCGGTGAAGGCGCGCATGTGATCCGCGCCGGGTCGGTACGCTGAAATCGCGGCGACCGGATAGCGGGTCCGGTCGCTGCAAGTCTCTCCAGGGCAAGAGGTCGGGCAGCAGGGCATGGGCGCACAGATCCTGGGCGTTCTATTCGACGGCTTTGCCTTCGGCATGCTGCTGTTCCTGTTGTCGGTCGGCCTGTCGGTCACGCTGGGGCTGATGAACTTCATCAACCTCGCCCACGGAAGTTTCGCCATGCTGGGCGGCTACGTGACCGTCACGCTGATGAACAACTTCGGATGGCCGTTCCTGGCGACGCTTCCGGTCGCCTTCCTCGCCGCCGGCGCGCTGAGCATCGTGCTGGAGCGCACCCTGTTCCGGCGGCTCTACGCGTCCGATCCGCTGCAGCAGGTGCTTTTCACCATCGGCCTGGTGTTCGTCTTCTCGGCGATCGCCGCCTACCTCTTCACCACCGAGTTCCAGCCGGTCCGCATTCCCGACTACCTGCGCGGCTCCGTCGAGGCGCTCGGCGTCAGCTTCGGCATCTACCGGATGTTCCTGATCGCCGTGGCGCTTGCCGTCACCGCGCTGCTGATCGTCGGGCTCGACTACACCCGGTTCGGCGCGATGGTGCGGGCCGCCGTCGACAACCAGCGGATGGCGCACGGGCTCGGTATCAACGTGGAGAGCGTCTTCGCCATCACCTTCGCGCTGGGCAGCGGGCTTGCAGGACTGGGCGGCGCGATGTCGATCGAGATCGTCGGGCTCGATCCCTCGTTCGCCTTCCACTACCTCGTCTACATGCTGATCGTGGTGGCGGTGGGCGGACTGGGATCGATCCGCGGGTCGTTCGTGGCGGCGACGCTGCTCGGCATCGGCGACGTGGCCGGCAAGTACTACGTCCCCGAATTCGGCGCCTTCCTGATCTACGTCCTGATGATCGGCATCCTGTTCTTCATTCCCCTCGGGCTGTTCGGGAAACGGGCATGAGCGCGTCCCGCCACGACGCGCCGGCCGGGACGTCGCCGCTCCCCGATCCGCACCTCTTCCTGCGCCGGCAGACCCGCTGGGGCATGTTCGAGATCCTGTTCTGGCTCGCCGCCCTGCTGCCGTTCTGGCTGTTTCCGACCTACCTGTCGCTGGCGAGCCAGATCGCGATCACCGCGCTGTTCGCCGTCTCGCTGGACCTGATTCTCGGCTATGCGGGTATCATCTCGCTCGGCCATGCGGTGTTCTTCGGCGTCGGCGCCTACACCACCGGCATACTTTCGGCCAGGTACGGCTGGGGCGAGCCGATCACCGGGCTCCTGATCGGCGGCGCAGCGGCGGCCGTCGTCGGCTACGTGACGAGCTTCGTCATCGTGCGCGTGCAGCACCTGGCGCTTCTCATGATCACGCTGGGGCTCGGCTTCATCGCCGTCGAGATCGCCAACTCCGCCGCCTGGCTGACCGGCGGCGCCGACGGTCTGCAGGACGTCGATACCTGGCCGATCTTCGGCTATTTCAAGTTCGACTTCTACGGCTACACCGCCTACGCCTACTCGCTGGCCGTGCTGTTCATCATGTTCGTCATCTCGCGGCGGCTCGTCCATTCGCCCTTCGGCCTGTCGCTCAGGGGGATCCGGGAAAATGCCGTGCGGATGCCCGCGGTCGGAGCGCCGAGCCGGCGTCGGCTGCGGAAGATCTATGTCATCTCCGCGGCCATGGCCGGCGTCGCCGGCGCGCTTCTGACGCAGACAACCGACTTCGCCTCGCTCGAGGTGCTCGGCTTCCAGAGGTCGGCCGACGTCGCCATCATGCTGATCCTCGGCGGCACCGGCCAGCTCTACGGCGCGATCCTCGGGGCGCTGATCTTCCTGATCGCCCGCGACCAGCTGTCCGGCATGAATCCGCAGTACTGGTATTTCTGGATCGGCCTGTTGCTGATGGCGGTCGTGCTGTTCCTGCCTTCCGGCATCCTCGGCGGCCTGCGGCGGCTCGTCCCGGCCCGATGGAGGTCGCTGTGAGCGAGCCGGCGCTGGCCACGCGCGGCCTGAACAAGCAGTTCGGCTCGCTGGCCGTGGCCCAGTCGATCGACATCAGCCTGCCGCGCGGCGCCCGGCATGCGCTGATCGGCCCGAACGGCGCCGGCAAGACGACGCTGATCAACATGATGACGGGCCTGCTGCGCCCCGATTCCGGCCGGATCCTGCTGGAGGGGGGCGACATCACCGCGCTGTCGCCCGACGCGCGCGTCAAGCGCGGTCTCGTCCGCACGTTCCAGATCAACACGCTGTTCCCGCACCTGACCGCGCTCGAATCCGTCACGCTCGCCGTGTGCGAACGCCGGGGAGAGGCCGGCAACTGGTGGAAGCAGCTGCCGACATACGGCGAGGCGGTCGACGAAGCCCACCAGATCCTGTCCTCGCTGCGGCTGGCCGAGGACTGCCTGCGCCCGACCCATGCGCTCGCCTACGGCCAGCAGAGGCTGCTCGAAATCGCGCTCGCCCTGGCGACACGGCCGAAGGTGCTGCTGCTCGACGAGCCGGCGGCCGGGGTGCCGAGCAGCGAGTCGGCCGGGCTGTTCGAGGTGATCGCCAACCTGCCCGACGACATCAGCGTGCTGTTCATCGAGCACGACATGAACATCGTGTTCCGCTTCGCCAGCCGCATCATCGTGCTGGTCGGCGGCGCCGTGCTGGTCGAGGGGCCCCCGGACGAAATCTCCTCCGATCCGAGGGTGCGCGAAGTCTATCTCGGCAGTTCCCATCACGGAGCCGCACCCCATGGCTGAGCCGCTGCTGGCCCTCGACGACATTCGCGCCGGCTACGGCGACGCGGTGGTGCTCGACGGCGTCTCGCTGGACATCCCGCCGCACGGCAGTCTCGCCGTGCTGGGCCGCAACGGCGTCGGCAAGTCTACGCTGCTGCTGACCATCATGGGCTTCACCGACCTGCGGCGCGGCACCATCCGCTGGCAGGGCAAGGACATCACGCGCATGTCCTCCTTCCGCCGCGCCCGCGCCGGGATCGGCTGGGTGCCGCAGGAGCGCGACATCTTCGCCACCCTGTCGGTGGAGGAGAACCTCACGGTCGCCGCCCGCCCCGGTCACTGGACGCTGCAGACCGTCTACGCCCTCTTCCCGCGGCTGGAGGAACGCCGCGCCAACATGGGCAACCAGCTGTCCGGCGGCGAGCAGCAGATGCTCACCATCGCCCGCACGCTGATGACCAATCCCGACCTGCTGCTGCTCGACGAACCGCTGGAAGGCCTTGCGCCGATCGTCGCCGAGGAGCTGTCCGCAGCCATCGTGCAGATGAGCGCGGGCGAACGCATCGCCCTCGTCCTCGTCGAGCAGCACGCCGAGATCGCCCTGTCGCTGACCGACAGCGCCATCGTCATCGAACGCGGAGCGATCGCCCACAGCGGCCCCTCGAAGGCCCTGCTGGACGACCACGAGGTGCTCGACCGCTACATCGGACTGAAGCTGGCCGAATAGTCTCCGTAACCGGTCACGCCGCGAAGATCGCTGGCCGCATGTCCCGCCACGGCTGCGCCTCCTCGAGATCGCGGGCGACCTGCAGGAGCGTTCCCTCGTCGCCATACGGTCCGACAAGCTGTATCGGCACCGGCAACCCGTCATGCTCGCCGGCCGGCACGGTCAGCGCCGGCTGGCCGGTCATGTTGAACAGCGCGGTATAGGGAAAGGCCTCGAACAGGTTGTCGTACCACTGACGGCCGGTGATCCCGGCCTCGTTCTGGTTCAAGGTCCCGAGCTTCAGCGGCGCGGTCTTCAGGACGGGCATCAGCAGGACGTCGTAGCCGGTCATGAACGCGCCGAGCGCCCGGTTGATCGCGTTCATCTGCATCATCGCGACTTCGACGTCGAGCGCGCTCAGGGCGGCGCCGTCGCGGGCGCAGGCAAGCGTCGCGGCCTCGACGGTGTCGGGACCGGGTTCGATGCCGAGGATCTGGCCGAGGCCGAACACGCCGCTCGCCAGGAAGGAAACCCAGGCGACGAAGTTGGCACTGTGGAACACCTCGGCGTCGTAGTCCGGCATCGCCTGCTCGACCGAGTGCCCCTGCGATTCCAGGAGCCGCGCCGTCCTGTCGACCGCCTCGACGATCTGCGGTTCCGGACTGCCGGAGCCGGGCAGCCCGTGCGCGACCGCGATCCTCAGCTTGCGGGTCGGCTGGTTGATCAGCCTGGTATATGTCTCGGCCGGACGCGCGATGTCGAACATCGCTCCCACCTCCGGCCCCTCGGTGCTGTCGAGCAGCGTCGCGGCGTCGCGGACGGTGCGCGACACGGCGAACTCGATGCCCATGCCCATCAGGGGAAAGGCATAGTCCGGGCCGAGCGGGGTGCGTCCGCGCGTCGGCTTCAGGCCGACGAGGCCGCAGGAGGCGGCGGGAATGCGGATCGAGCCGCCGCCGTCGTTGGCATGCGCCACCGGCACGATGCCCGCCGCGACCGCCGCGCTGGAACCGCCGCTCGACCCGCCCGAGCTGCGCTCGCGGTCGTAGGGGTTGCGCGTCGGACCGTGCAGCACCGGTTCGGTGGTCGGCGAGAAGCCGAACTCCGGCGTATTGGTGACCCCCATCGTCGCCAGTCCGGCCTTCCGGAATCGCAGGAACAGCTCCGAACTGGCCGGCGGCACGAACTGTCCTCCGCCGAGCAGGCGGCTGCCCATCTTGGTGGGAACGCCCTCGACGTGCAGGACCAGGTCCTTGACGAGGAAGGGCACGCCGGCAAGCGGTCCGTCCGCGGCACCGTGTATCGGCGCGTCGAACCGGTCGATGATCGCGTTGATCTGGGGATTGACCCGCTCGGCGGCCTCGGCGGCGCAGCCGGCCACCTCTTCGGCGGTGACTTCCCCGCGGCGGATGAGGTCGGCCAGGCCGACCGCGTCCTGTTCGGCGTATTCGTCGACCCGCATCTTGCTCCTCCCGCTGGCGTTCTCGCGACGCAGCCTGCGGGAGTCCCGGACGGGCGCCCATACGAGATTTATATGAAAAAGCTCAATTGAGCTGCTTGAGGCAGCCGTAGAGATTTGCCTGCGAGCCGCTGATGCCGAGCTTCTTGCGGATGACGTTCCGGCGCGCGTCGATCGCAGCCTTGGTCAGGCACAGCCGGTCGGCGATCTCCTTCGAGGTGAGCCCCTCGCATATCAGCGCGGCGACCTGCTCCTCCTTGAAGGTGAGCGGCGCGCGGCAGTCCTGCCGGGGCTGCTCGGAGCGCAGCTCCGTTATCTCCGTACACACCAGCAGGATGCCAGAGACGTGCCCGGACCTTTCGATCACCGGGGAAATCTGGCCGTCCCAATAGGTGACGACGGTGCGATCGCCGACGCGGATCGCCAGTTCCTCGCGCCTGAGCTCGTACGGCGTGCCGCTGGCCAGGACATGGCGCATCAGCGGCTCGGCCTTGGCGCGGGCTCCGTCGATGCAGCCGAAATAGCTGAGGCCGATGGCTTCACCGGCGCTGTAGCGGGTGTTCGCGGTGAGGTAGTCGGCATAGGCGCGATTGAACCGCCGGAACCGGAACTCGTTGTCGAGCAACCCGACGCCGACGGGAAGGCAATCGACGTCCACGTGGGCGCCGAAGCTGGCGCCGATCTCGATCTTCGCCGCCCAGTGCCGGCTCGATGGTATCCTCATTGGCGCTACTGCCCGAAATAGGCCCGGTTCAGTTCCTCGTCGGAGCGCAGTTCCTCGACCGTGCCGCGGGTGCGGATCTCCCCGGTCTCCAGGACGTGCAGGTAGTTGGCGAGCGTCATCGCGAAGTTGACGTTCTGCTCGGTGATGACGATCGTCAGCCCGGTTTCCCGGTTCAGCTTCCTCAGCGCCGCGGCGATGTCGAGGCAGACCTTCGGGGCGAGCCCGATGGTTGGCTCGTCGACCAGCAGCAGCATCGGGCTCGTCATCAGCGCCCGTCCGAGCGAGGCCATCTGCCGCTCGCCGCCGCTCTGGGTGCTGGTCTCCTGGTTGCGGCGTTCCAGCAGCACCGGGAACAGTTCGTGCACCAGCTTGAGGTTCGCCTCGATCCTGTCCCGAGACGTGTAGGCGCCGACCAGCAGGTTGTCGCGCACGCTCATGTAGGGGAACAGATGGGCCCGCTCGGGGGCGTAGCCGATGCCGAGCCGGACGATCGCCGCCGGCTGCATCCGGGTCAGTTCGGTGCCGTTCAGGCGGATCGATCCGGTCGTCCTGGTCATCCCCATGATCGAATCGAACAGCGTCGACTTGCCGGCGCCGTTCGGCCCGATGATGCCGACGATCTCGCCCTCCTCGACCGACAGCGAAACGTCGTGCAGCGACTGCGCCATCCCGTAGAAGGCGTTCAGGTTCTCGATTTCCAGCAGTGCCATCGCGTTGCGGTCTCCTGCTAGTGGAGCGAATTTGACATTTGATCACCGCCTGCTGCGAACGCCGCATCAAATGTCATTTTCAAAAGCTCCACTGAACTCCTAAAGTAGCTAGTGGTCCTTTTGATACCGACATTTGCTCTCGGGCCTGCATCAGCGGAATGCAAATGTCGGTATCGGACCACTAGTGGCCCAAGTAGGCCGCGCGCACCTTCTCGTCGCTCATCACCGACTCGAAGCTGCCTTCCGCGATCACCTGGCCGAAGGTCATCACCACCGCGCGGTCGATCAGCGGCTGCAGCGAGCGCAGGTCGTGGCTGACGATGACGAAGGTCATGCCCTCGGCGCGCTTGCGCGCGATCAGGTCGGAGATCTGCGCGATCTCGCCGACCGTCAGCCCGGCGAACACCTCGTCGAGCAGGATGATCTGCGGCGCGGTGGCGAGCGTGCGGGCGAGTTCGAGCTTGCGCAGGTCGCCCATCGACAGCTGGCTCGGCTTGCGCTCGAGGTCGGCGGGGCCGAAGCCGACGCTGCGGGCGAGTTCCAGTTCGGCGTCGGGATCCGGGCCCTCCGTCAGCATCAGCCGCAGGCTGTCGGGCATCAGGCCGACACGGATGTTCTCCGCCACGTTGATCTCGGAAAACGGCCGCGGCACCTGGTAGGTGCGGGCGACGCCGCGCTTGATGCGTTCGTAGGTCGGCAGCGCCGATATGTCGGTCCCGTTCAGTCTGATCGCGCCCGAGTTCAGCCTGTGTTCGCCCATGATCAGGCTGAACACGGTGGTCTTGCCGGCGCCGTTCGGCCCGATCAGCCCGAGCGACTCGCCCGCCTCGACCTTGAACGACAGGTCGTTGACGGCGGAGATGCCGCCGAACCGCTTCACCGCGCGGTCGACTTCAAGCAGCGCGGTCACGGACGGTATCCTGGGTTGGTTTGCGGCGGACCCTGCCGGCGAGATCCTCGACGATCGCGTAGAGTCCCTTGGGTTGGTACATGTAGAGCACCAGCGCGATGGCCCCGTAGATGAAGTAGCGTTCCGAGCCCGGCAGCACCGGCCGCAGGTATTCGAGCAGGAACGTCAGGAAGAAGGCTCCGGCCATCGGCCCGATGATGGTCGAGGCCCCGCCGATCAGGGCGGCCACGATGATGGTGAACAGGAAGTTGATGTCGAACAGCGCCCTCGGCGCGATCGAGCCGAGATAGTGGACGTAGAAGGCCCCGCCGATGCCGGCGACGCAGGCCGACACCATGAAGGAGAACAGCTTCAGCTTGGTCGTGTTGAGGCCGCTGCCGCGCACCGACTCCTCGTTCATGCCGATGGCGCTCAGCGCCGTGCCGAGCCGGGTTCGGGTCAGGGTCCACAGCACGATCGCGATGACCACCATCAGCGCGAAGGACAGATAGAAGTTGTTGAACGCACCGCTCGTCAGCGTCTGCACGCCGGAAATCCCGCGCGTGCCGCCGGTGATGTCGGGCCGTATCACCTGGACGAGCTGGTACATCAGTTCCATGAAGGCGAGCGTCACCAGCGCGAAATACGACCCGCGGATCCTGAGCGCCGGCAGGAAGAACAGCGTCCCGGCCAGCATCGTGATCAGGACCGCCGCGGGTATGCTGATCGCGACGGGAACGCCGAACCGGTAGGACAGGATGGCGGTCGAATAGGCGCCGATGCCGATCAGAAAGGGGTGGCCGAAGCTGACATATCCCGTACGGCCGGTCAGGAAGTCCCAGCTCATGGCGAAGATCGCCAGGTAGTTCGCGAAGATGACCGTGCGCAGTGTGCCGGGCGTCGTCACGAACGGCAGCAGGCACATGCCGGCGATGAACAGGCCCCACAGCAACACGTGACGCAGGCGGATGTCGGCCGCCATCGCTACAGCTCCTCCCGGCCGAACAGGCCGCGCGGCATCATCACGAGCACCACGATGATCAGCAGCATGGTGAACACGCCGCGCAGTTCCGGCGCGATGAAGGTGGTGGAGATCACCTCCATGAACCCAATGATATGCGCCACGATCAGGGTTCCGACGATCGAGCCGATCCCGCCGACGATGACGACGGCGACGGCGATGATCAGGGGCGCGACCCACATCGAGGGATTGAGCTGGGTGTAGCTGGCGAAGAACACGCCGGCTGTCGCGCCCAGCATTCCCGAAATGATCCACGTGATTAGGTTGACCCGATCCGGATCGATCCCCGAGATCGACGCGCCCTTGACGTCCATCGAGACGGCCTGCATGGCCCGCCCGGTATGCGTCCTGCGCACGAAGACGTAGAGCGCGGCGAGGATCAGCCAGCTTGCCAGCGTCGCCGCGACGACGTTGTAGGTCACCGCCGCACCGCCCACCCAGATCACGCCGGGAACGATCGGGTGCAGCACCTTGGCGCTGTCGTTGAAGAGCAGGACGATGCCGGCCTGGACGACGACGGCCAGTATCAGCGTGGAGATTTCCACCGCGACATGGTTGCCCTTCAGCGGCTTGACGATGAAGAGATACTTCAGGATCCCCGCCGCCGCGCCGACCGCGATCGCCAGCGCGAATCCCGCCGGTTTCGACATGCCGACGGTCTGGGTGATGTAGAAGTAGCAGTAGGCGCCGAGCATGATGTAGGCGCCGTAGGCGAGGTTCAGGACCCGTCCGACGCTGAAGATCAGCGTGAAGCCTATCGCGATCAGCGAGTAGAGACCGCTCAGAAGCAAGCCTTGGATGACGACCTGGCTCATCTAGAGCATGATCCGGCGGCTACGGGTTGTCGGCGGGTGTCGGGTAGGTGGGCATCCGGACGCGGACCGCGCTCGGATGCCTGCTGTAGAAGCGGCTACTGCTTGATCCAGGACGGCACCTGGAACTCGCCGGTCGCGTATTTGGGCGGGTAGACCACCTTCGCCGTGCCGTCCTCGTACCACTGGATGACCACCATCGACGGCGCGCCGTCCTCGTAGGGCGGCGTGATGTCGAAGCGCAGGTTGTGCGGATAGGTGCGTCCGGTCCGCGGCTCGACTTCGTCCGGCTTCCAGAAGCCGTAGCGCAGCCACAGCTCGCCGTCCTTCTCCAGGATCATGTCCTGATCCTGCATGGCCGCGACCCAGGCGTCCAGCGGTTCGAAACCGCCGGCCTCTTCGGCCGCGGCGAACGCCTGCAGCGTGCCCCAGTAGGCATTGAAGCCGTTGAAGTGAGGGAACTTCGGCCGTTCGTCGCCGAACCGGGCGATGTACTTGTCGGCGAATTCCTGCGACTTCGGATCGAGCGCGAAGCCGACGGAGGGAATCGGGCTCAGCGTGGAGATACCGCCGCCGGCGCCGCCCGTGTCCTCCCAGTACTCCTGTCCGAGCGCCGCCACGGAAATGCCCGTCATCGGCATCGGAACCTGGAACTTCACGTACTGCGAGGCGACGACCTGACCGTTGACGGAGGAGATCAGGTAGATGAAGTCGGCGCCGCTATCCACGGCCTTGGAGAAGATCGGCGAGAAGTCGACCGTCTGGGTGTCGTAGACGATGGTGTCGACGACCTCGATGCCCGCTTCCGGGGCGAGCAGGCCACTGACGAGTCCGTTGATGGCGTTGCCAAACGCGGTGTCCTCCTGGAGGATCACGACGCTCTTCCAACCCATCTTGTCCTTGAGCACGTCCTTGCCGAAGTCGACGTACAGCGTCGCCAGAGCCTCGTCGGAGGCGATGTTCATGAAGTACATCTTGTGGGCGTCGTAGTCCTCGACCAGCTTGTCGATGATGCCGATATAGGACGTCCAGGTGTCGAGGGTCGGGATCTTGTACTCGACCATGCGCGGCAGCCAACCCAGCGACACGTCGTCGATCGAGCCGGACACGATGAAGTCCACGTTCTCGGTCTCGGCCAGGTATTCGTAGGCCTTGATCCCTTCGGTCACGTCCTCGCCGGTGTCGGCGGTGACGAGCTCGATCTGCCGGCCGCCGAGCACGCCGCCGCCTTCGTTCAGCTCGTCGATGGCGATCTGGGCGCCGCGGAGGGTGCTCCTGCCGGTGTCGGATGCCAGCGACCCGATGAAGCCGACCTTGACCGGCCCGTCATCTGCGGCAAGGGCGGCCGTCGCCGCCAGCGCGGAGATCGCCGCCGCTGCGGCGACCGTGCGAATTGTCCATCCCATTTCGGTTCCCCTTCCGTTACCGGAGCTCGTTATCATTGACGCCTATTGTATTCTGTATTCAGTGCATACACTGCCCTATACGTCAATTGCCGGCGCCCCATAAAAATCCCCTCGGAACGCTCCCCCCTCAGCCCAGTTCGATGCGTCCGTCCGGGTCGTGAATCACGGCATCCACCTCGATCTCGATCATCATTCCGGGCGTCGTCAGCCCGGCCTCCACGCCGCTGGTGACGGGAGCGATTCCCGCGAAGGTCTCGCCGTGCGCGCGGACGAAATCCCCGCCGCCCGCCGCCATGTCGGTCAGGAACGCGCGGGTGCGCACGACGTGGCGCATTTCCGCCCCGACATCCTGCAGCGCCGCCTCGATGCGCTTGAAGATGAACATCGCCTGGGCGTAGGTGTCGCCCGGCGCATGCAGCTTGCCGCTCGGCTCGATCGCCGTGGTGCCGGCCACGTAGACAAACGGACCGACGCGAAGGGCGCGGGAGTAGGATCCGATCTGCTCGAACCGCCCGCCTCCCGCTGCCGTCGCCCGCACCATTCCGCCTACCCCGTCGCCGCGCCGCCGAGCCGCGCGCGGATCGCGTCTGCCGCCGCGCGCAGGGCCGCCAGCTCCGCCTCCGACAGGTCGAGTTCCTCGACCTCCACCAGTCCGGATGCGCCCAGGTGGCAGGGGACGCCGAGGACGACGCCCTCGATCCCGTATTCCCCCCGCAGCATGACCGACGCCGGCACCGCGCCGGCGCGGGCGCCGCGGATGTGGTCGATCAGTTCGATCGACGCGTGCGCCGGCGCCAGCACGGCCGAGCCGGTCTTGCGCAGCGCCACGACCTGGCCCCCGCCGGTCACCGCATCCTTGACGCAGGCGGCGATCTGGTCCGGCGACAGGAACCGGTCGAGGTGCCGTCCCCGGATGCGGGCGCGCGAGGTGATCGGCGCCATCTCGTCGCCGTGGCTGCCGAGCGTGATCGCCTCCACGTCGGACACCGGGACTCCGGCCGCCAGCGCCAGCGCGTTGCGGAACCGGCTGGAGTCCAGCGTCCCGGCCATGCCGAGCACCCGTTCGCGCGGGAACCCGGTCGCCTGCAGCATCTCCACCGTCATCTCGTCGAGGGGATTGGTCACGACGATGACGATTGCATCGGGGGCGTGGGCGCGGATCGCCTCGCCGGCCTGGCGGACGATGCGCCGGTTGATGTCGAGCAGGTCCGCCCGGGTCATGCCCGGCGTGCGCGGCCGGCCGGCGGTGACCACGATCACCTCGGCGCCGGCGACGCGCGACAGCTCGGTCCCGCCCGTTGCCCGCGACCGCGACCGGCTGACCCCGGATGCGTGGTTGAGGTCGAGCGCCACCGAGGCGGCCATGCCCGGCGCAATGTCGATCAGGACGATCTCGTCGGCGATGTCGGCATTTGCCGCCAGATGCCCGATATTGGCGCCGACGCCGCCGGCCCCGACCAGGGCGAGCCGCCTCACGCGGCGGGCGTTGCGGGTGTGCTGCGGCCTTGGCGCGACCCATTTCGGCGAGCGCCGGTAGAGCGTGCGCCGCATCGCGGTGGCGCCGTCGGTACGCACCACCGCCGGCTTCTCCAGCGGCCCGTCGACGAGCCTGATCTTCAGCCGTTCGGCCGACTCGCGCGCCTGAGCGGTGACGATGTCGCCGGGCAGCACCTCGATGACGACGCGGCCGCGCTGATGCGCCTCGCTGACGTGCTCCGCGCCGATGACCCGCCGTCCGCGACGGCCGGAACCACCGGTAGCGGGCGCGCGCGCCATCAGTCTGCCGCCTTGCCTTCGATGCCGTTGACGGCGACCGCCGCCGCCTCGATGGCGGTCTTCACCGAATCCTCGCTGCCGGTGATGAACAGGCGCCCGAAGCGGCCGACGGCCCTGACCTCGACGATGTCTATGTCGGCTGCCTTCTCCGCCTCGTTGGCGGCGATCGCGATGTAGGCGGCCGGCGCGCATTCGACGATGCCGAGGGTCCGGCCCGGCACCAGCAGCGTGCCCTTGCGCCACTTGTTGAGGAGCTGCGCCTGATAGGGCTCGACGGAGGTGATGATCTGCGTCGATTCGATCGCCGGCTTCAGGCGGTCGGACATCGACTGGCCGATCTCGGCGAGGATCGCCTCGCGCGCCGCGGTCACCTCGGCGTTCGAGGGCGAGCGCAGGATGAAGAAGCCGAACTCGCGCTCGACGATCTGCGAGGTCGATTCCACCCGGCTCGCCTTCAGCGCCACGTCGATCAGCGAGAACACCTCGTTGCCCGGCGCCAGTTCGCCGATCAGGATCGTGTCGCCGGCCAGCGGGATCGAGCCCTGCACCGTCGCCCCGTTATAGGCGGCGAACTTGGGCTGCAGGTTGTCGATCTGCACCAGCGCCCGGATCGTCGGGGACCGTTTCTGCGGATTTGCCAAACTCGTTCTCCCCCGGACTCACGCGCCGTAGACGTCGTAGATGTCGCGCCACGGCCGGCTCTCGTAGGCGACGCGCTTGATGTTGATGAGGTGCAGCGCGGTGACGTTGTCCGACACGATCGAGCCGGACCAGGTGCCGGTGCCGAGCATGAAGCTCGGCTCCAGGTCGGTCGAGAAGCCCATGCCGCCCATGATCGCCGGCGTATTGACCAGAACGCGCCCCGCGGGCACGCGGCTGAACGCGGCCACTACCTCCGGATCGCCGCAATGGATCACCGCGGAGTGGCCCCAGCCGCCGAACCTGACGATCCTGTCGGAGATGGCGAGGCCCTCCGCCGTGTCCCTGGCCTCGTAGAAGGCGAGCACCGGATTGAGCTTTTCCGCCGACAATGGCCGCGACCAGCCGACCTCGGTCTCCTCGGACACCAGCACGCGGGTGCGCGGCGGCACGTCGAAGCCCGCCGCGTCCGCCAGCGCCTGCGCCGACTGGCCGACGAAATCCGGGTGGATGGCGTTGGACTCCGTGAAGATCCGCGCCGCCAGACGGTTCGCCTCCGCCGGCGTGCAGAAATAGGCGCCGCGCATCTTCATCTCCTGGCGCAGCTCGCGGGCCAGCTTGCGGTCGGCGATCACCGCCTGCTCGGAGACGCAGGCGGTGCCGTAGTCGAAGCACTTGGACGTCAGGATCTGCTCGGCCACCTCGCCGACCTCGTCGGCCTTCGATGCGTGCACGTAGCAGGGCACGTTGCCGGCGCCGACCGCGATCGTCGGCTTGCCCGACGAGTAGGCGGCCCGCACCATGCCCGGACCGCCGGTCGCCATGATCACCGAGGTGCGCCGGTGCCGCATCAGCTCGGCGGTGCCCTGGATCGTCACCTCGTCGAGGCACTGGATCAGGCCCTTCGGCGCGCCGAGCTGCTCGGCCGCCTGCGCCATGATCCGGACCGTCTCCATACCGCAGCGCACGCCGCGCGGGTGCGGCGCGCAGACGATGGCGTTGCCCGCCTTCACCGCCGACAGCACCTTGTAGATGATCGTCGAGGTGGGATTGGTGACCGGGATCAGGGCTGCGACCACGCCCATCGGCTCGCCGATCGCAGCGACCTTGGTGACGTCGTCGCGCCACAGCACGCCCAATGTCGTGACGTCGCGCAGCCAGTCGGCGACCGACAGGGCGTTGAACAGGTTCTTGACCCGCTTGTCCTCGGTGTTGCCGTAGCCGGTCTCCTCGACCGCCATCTGGCCGAGCCGCCGGGCCTCGGGCTCGACAGCCCGCGCCATCGCCTCGACCATCCGGTCGATCAGCGCGGGATCGGCGCCGAGGAACGTCTGGTAGGCGTTCCACGCCGCCTCGACGGTGCGGCGGGCGGCTGCGATCGAGCGGAGATCGGCATCCATCAGCGCTCTCCCTTGGCGATCGCGTCGATGATCCGGCGCGCGTCGTCGATGGTGTCAGCCGTCACCCCGATCGCGTCGAGCCGGCGTCCGGCACTGGCGAGATCGCCGCCGAGCGCAGCCCCGGCCAGCGTCACCATCGCCTCCGTGACGGGCACGGAGATGCCGGCGAGCCGCGCCGCCGACACCAGCGGCACGAGCGATCCGACAACCGCACAGCGCACCAGCGCGACTGCATGGCCTTCATCGGGAATCGGCCTGGAAGCGGGCCCGACGGCCTCGCCGGCATTGACGTCGAGCCAGGCATCGTCGTCCGGCAGGCCGCGCACGCCGAAGCGCGAGGCGACGGCGCGCCGTTCGGCGGCCATCGCCGCGATGACCTGCTCGTGCCGCGGCCCGATCAGGCTGCGGAACGTCTCGCGCTCGGCCAGCCGCTTCGCGCCGTCGGGAATGTCCGTCTGGCCGTCCGGACAGGCCGGACCACCGATCAGCAACGCCGGCACCTCGACCAGACCGCTGCCGTCGGCGAAGCCGCTCTGCACGATCGATTCGGTCTCGACGAGGTTCGGGAAGAAGCGCTTCAGCCCGGCCACCGCGCCCGCCCGGCCGCTCGGCAGGGCCGCGGCCGGCGCCGGACCGCAGCGGGTCAGGTGCAGCACCGAACCCTGCGCATTGGTCCAGTAGGGCAGCCCCTGCACCTCGATCAGCGTCACGTCGGCGCGCACGCCGCCGACCCGCAGCAGCCAGGCCGTCTCGACGGCGCCGAGCGACCGGCCCGGCGCCAGCACCAGCGTCTGGCCGTCGGCGAGGTGGTCGGCAAGCACCATGGCGTAGGTGCGCTGCTTGTGGACGGGTCCGGTCAGGAAGATCAGCTCGGCGCCCTTGACCGCGCGGTCCAGCTCCGCGGTGGTCTTCACCGACGGGACGGCGGCCTGGTCGACCTGGTAGGTGCCGACCGGTCCCTCGCCGCGGATGGTGATGCCGCCGGCCTGGCGGATCTGGTCGAGCTCCGCGCCATAGGCCGAAAACAGCGTGACGTCGGCGCCTTCCGACAGGCAGAGCGCCGCCAGCAGCCGCGCGTCGGCGCCGCCGCCGAGCACGGTGACGCGCTGGTAGGCGGGCACGTCGGCGGACAGGGCCCCATCGCTGCGTCTGCCGGTGACCGAGTCGGCGAACTTCCCGAAGTCGGCGCTGCTCATGTCATGCGCTTACGGTTTGGCGGATGTCGCGCGCCGGCTCAGTCGCCGCCGCCGCCACCGAGCTTGCCGATGATCGCTTCCAGCTCGTCGTGGGGACGCGGAATGACGTGCACCGCGACGACCTCGCCGACCTTGTTGGCGGCAACCGCGCCGGCGTCGGTGGCTGCCTTGACGGCGCCGACCTCGCCGCGGATCAGGGTGGAGACGAGCCCGCCGCCCGACTTGGTCTGGCCGACGATCGTCACGCTGGCCGCCTTGACCATCGCGTCGGCTGCCTCGATGGAGGCGACGAGACCGCGCGTCTCGATCATGCCCAGCGCCGATTGGCCGGGCGCAGGTTTCTGAGCCATTCTACTTCCTCCTTGTTGCGCCCGTCCGGGAGGGACCCGGCTGGGACTGGGCGGACGCGCCGCCGATCTTGATGTCGTCCACGATCGCGACGATCGTGGCGTCCACGGGAATGCCGCCGACGGTGGCCGGCAGACGGGCCGCGGATCCTGTGACCACGAGCACCATGTCTCCCGGTCCGGCACCGAGATGGTCGACCGCGACCACCGCGTGTTCGAGCACGTTGCCGAGGCCGTCCTCGATGTCGGTGACGAGCAGCCGCATGGCCGCCAGGGACACGTCCTTGACGGTTGCGGTCACATGGCCGGTCACGCGCGCGATCCGCATGTCAGAAGTTCCCCAGGTATCGTTCGGTCTCGACGGGGGTCACCTGGTTGGCGATGAATTCGAGCTCGCGTTCGGCCTGCTGGATGAGGATCAGCAGCCGATCCTCGCCGATCACCGAGTTCATGAAGTCGGAGTTCCTGGCCAGCTCGACGGCGGTGCCCAGGTCGGTGGGGATCGGCGCGCAGTCGGCCGCCTCGTAGCCGTTGCCCTCTGTCATCGGCGGCGGCTGCAGGCCCTGCTCGATGCCGTCCAGGCCGGCGGCGATGTCGCAGGCCATCAGGTAGTAGGGATTGCAGTCGGCCGAGCCGTCGCGCTTCTCCACTCGGGTGGAGCTGTCCGAGCCCTCGATGACGCGGATGCCGACGGTGCGGTTGTCCATGCCCCAGGACGAATTGATCGGGCAGAACGTGTAGGGCTGCCGGCGGCGGTAGGCATTCGGCGTCGTCGCCGCCGCCAGCGCGGTTTCCGCCATGCGCTTCTGCAGGCCGGCCAGGAACGACATGCCCGTGGCGTTGAGCTTGCCCTGTTCGGCGAAGGCGTTCCGGCCGTCCTTGCGCAGCGAATAGTGCGCGTGGAAGCCGTTGCCCGACTGGTCGATGAAGGGCTTGGCCATGAACGTCGCCAGGTAGCCGTGATGCATCGCCAGTTCCCGGACGAGGTTGCGGAACATGACGACCCGGTCGGCCGCTTCCAGCGCGCTGCCGTAGCGCAGGTTCACCTCGGCCTGGCCGGCGGCGTATTCCGGATTCGACTGCTCGATCGGGATGCCCATGTCGTTGATCTGGCGGCGGATCGGCCCCAGCACGTGCTCGAGCTCGGCGGCGCGCGCCATGCTGTAGACCTGGATGCCCTTGTCGCGCGGCCGCAGCGTCTCCGGGTCCAGCAGGTAGAATTCCAGCTCGGCCCCGACGACGACGTCGTAGCCCATCGCCTCGGCGCGCTCGACCTGGCTGATGAGCGCCCCGCGCGGGTCGATCGGCACCGGCTTGTGGTCCATGCCTTCGGCACGGGCGAAGCAGAAGGCGACGCCGTCCTCCCAGGGTACCGATACCGGCTTGGACTCCGGAAACATGTGCATGTCAGGGTAGCCGTTGTCGAAGTTGACGTAGGGCGTGTCCCAGACGTCGCAGGTCATGTCGATCGCCAGCAGCGCCATCGACAGGGCGTTGCCGCTTTCGCAGATCGTCGGCCAGTGGCTCGCGGGAATGCGCTTGCCGCGCATGATCCCGTTGGCATCCCCCATGCCCAAGGCAACCGTATGCGTGCCTTCCGGAAGGCTGAAATCCTTCGAACTCAACGGATTCCCCCTGTACTGGAAACTGTCCCTGGCGATATCGCCCTTGTTCGGACGCCCCTCATTGAATACTGTATTCAAAGATCATACCGATGCAAGGGGAATGTTCCGTGCCGGGCAAAAGCGAAGCAATCGTCGTCGGTGCGGGCGTTGCCGGGGTGATGACGGCGCTCGAACTGGCCCGCCGCGGCGAGCGCGTCACCCTCATCGACCGCTGGGAACCCGGCCATTCCCGCGCCTCGTCCACCGACTATAACCGCATCATCCGCGCAATCCACGGCCGCGACGAGTTCTATACGCGCTGGGTGCGGGAAGCGCGCCTGCGCTGGATGGAGCTGCAGGCGGAGATCGGCCAGACCCTCTACTACGAGTGCGGCGCGCTGATCCTGGCGACCCGCGGCCACTGCCACTGGGAGGACGCGACAGCGGAGACCTTCGACAAGCTCGGCGTGCCCTACTACCGCTTTTCGGCGGAGGAGACGGCGCTGCGGTTTCCCCAGTTCGACACCAGTTCCATCGCCTATTCCCTCTACGAGCCCGAAGCCGGGATGATCATGGCTCATCGCGGCGTGCGTGCGGGGCTCGAGCTGTTCCAGCGGGCCGGCGGCACGGTTGCGCGCGGGCACGTCACCACCGATGCCCACGAACGGCTCCACCTCGACGGCAAGCCGCTGGAGGCGGACCTGATCGTCGTGGCCTCGGGCCCATGGATGGGCGAGATGTTCCCGCGCACCATCAAGCCGATCAGCACGGTGGTCGGCGTCAACGTCCTTTACACCTCGACCCCGGACGGCAGCACCGCCTTCGACATGGCCAACATGCCGTGCTGGATCGACCACGGCGAGGGCTCCTTCGGCCTGCCCTCCTCGGAGGGCTGCGGCGTCAAGGCGGCGGTCGTCATTCCCGACAAGATCGACCTCGACAACGACGAGCGGCTGATCCGCCGCGAGACCCTGTCGCGCACCCGCCGCTACATCCAGAAGCGGCTGCCGGGCCTGGTCGGCGAACGCGTCGTCGATTCCAAGTTCAACCAGATCATCCTGACGCCCGACACGCACTTCATCGTCGACTGGCATCCCGAGCACTCCAACGTGCTGTTCGCCGGCGGCTGCTCCGGCCACCTCTACAAGCACGGCCCCGTCTTCGGCGATTTCGTCGCCGGCGTCGGCCTGAAGGAATACGGCACCGCCGACCGCTTCAGGATCGCCGGCCGCCGCAAGTTGTCGCCGGCGGAAAGCCCGTCGGGGCGGTAAAGAACACCAAACTACCCACGTCATCCCGGCCAAGCGGAGCGCGAGCCGGGATCTCCAAGGGCCGCAGCGCTGCGGCTCGGAGCGATCCCGGACAACTGCTGCGCAGTTTCCGGGATGACGACGGATAGGAATGTCTGGACCAATCGGATCTCGACGCGTGAGAGCCCATACCCACAGTCGTCATGCCCGGACTTGTTCCGGGCATCCACGTCTCCGCTCCCTGCGCGCCGGGTGGATTGCCGGGCTAGGCCCTGCAAGGAAGGCAGCCGGACGGGCTGCGGGTCCAGGCGAGACGTTCCGCTAGCGGCTCACCACTCGAACGGCCGGTCGATACCCGCCATCTTGACGCCGGTGAAGGCCGAGGCCTCGAACGACATGGCGCGCAGGTCCTCCACCTCGAGGTTGTGCACCGACGACTTGCCGCAGGCCTTGGCGAGCGCGGTGATCTCCATGGTCATCGCGGCGAGGTAGCGGGCGATCCGCTCGGCGCCGGCGGCGACGTGCATCCGCTTTTCGAGTTCGGGATCCTGCGTGGCGATGCCGACCGGGCACAGGCCGGTGTGGCAGTGGTGGCAGGCGCCGGGCGCGGTGCCGAGCTTGCGATAGTCATCGAGATAGCGCGGCGAGTTGCAGCCGAGCGCGATCATCGCGCCATTGCCGATCATCACCGCGTCGGCGCCGAGCGCCAGGCACTTGGCGGCGTCGACGCCGGAGCGGATGCCGCCGGCGGCGACCAGGCTGACCTTGCCGGTCATGCCGCACTCGTCGAGCGATTCGCGCGCCGCCCGGATCGCGCTCATCGTCGGGATGCCGGTGTGGTTGAGCAGCAGCTCCGGCGAGGCGCCGGTGCCACCCTCGGCGCCGTCGACGACCACCACGTCGGCGCCCGCCTTGGCGGCGATGGCGACGTCGTAGCGCGGCCGCGTGGCGCCCATCTTGACGAAGATCGGCACCTGGTAGTTGGTCGCGATCCTCAGTTCCTCGAGCTTCACCGCCAGGTCGTCGGCGCCGAGGAAGTCGGGGTGGCGGATGGTCGAGCGCTGGTCGACGCCGACCGGCAGGGTGCGCATCCGCGAGATGCGCTCGCTGACCTTCATGCCGAGCAGGAGGCCGCCGGTGCCGGGCTTGGCGCCCTGTCCGACCACCAGCTCGAGGGCGTCGGCGCGGCGCAGGTGGTCGAGGTCGATGCGGTAGCGCGCCGGCGACATCTGGTAGAGCAGCGTCTGCGAGGCCTCGCGCTCCTCCTCCAGCATGCCGCCCTCGCCGGTGCAGGTCATCGTGCCGGCCTTCGAGGCGCCGTAGCCGAGCGCCGCCTTGGCCGGCGCCGACAGGGCGCCGAACGACATCGAGGCGATGTAGATCGGGATCTTCAGTTCCAGCGGCTTCTCAACGAGGCCGCGGCCGGCGCCCAGCACCGTCGTGGTGTCGCAGCCCTCGCGGTAGCCTTCCAGCGGCAGCCGCGTCATCGTCGCCGGCACGAAGGTCAGGTCGTCGAAGGTCGGCATACGCTTGTTGAACGTATTGTAGCCGCGGACCTGGTAGCGGCCGAGCTGGGCGAGCGCGTGCACCTCGGCGATCGCGTCCGGCGTCCAGCGCGTCGAGCCGCCCTCCTCGTAGGACGACGGCACGCCGGCGGGGCGGCCGGGAATGGCCCCGTCCCGGAACTTGATGTCGGCCTCGTCGGCCATCTCGAAGGGATACTGGTACGTGTCGTTCAGATCATCAGCCATGCGCCTGCATCCCGGCTTTGGAAGTACCAGAGGCGCTGACCCGATATCATCTTGCGCCAGTTTCGCGAGGAATCGACCAGGCCGAGCGGCTCCAGGATCGCGTCGACCTCGGCGACCTCCTCGGCCGTCGGCTCGACGACGTTGACGTCGACGCCGAGGCTGTCGATCTCGCCGGCGACCCAGACCTCGCCCGCCCACAGCGCATCCGCGCAGGAGTGGCCGGCCCCGCCGAGCGCGATGATCTTGCCCTGATGGGCCATGAAGCCCGACTGGTAGCCGATCTTGCCCTCGACGACGATGTTGCCGGCCTTCATGGCGACGCCGCAGCGCGGGCCGCTGTCGCCCTTGACGTGGATCAGTCCGCCCGTCATCGCCGCGCCGCAGGACATGCCGGCATAGCCGCCGACCGTCACGTGGCCGGCCGACATCCCCTCGGCGACCGCCCAGCCGCAATTGCGTTCGATCGACACCGTCGCGCCGGTGTTCAGGCCGCCGCAGTAGTAGCCGACGCTGCCCTCGAAATGGATGCGCACGCCCGGCGGCAGCCCGATGCCGAGATTGTGCCGCGACAGCGTGTTGACGACGCGGATCGGGCTGCCCGTCTTGCAGGCCGCCTGGATTTCCTCGTTGATCTCGCGGATCGGACGCTTGCCGACGTCGATGACGATCTCGCTCACGCCGCCATGCTCCGGTTGCCGACGCCCCAGATCTCGGTGATGCTGGGGCCGTCGTAGTTGATGACCTCGCTTTCGCCCGGATAGATGCGCCGCACCGCCTGCTCCTCGGTGGCGGCGGCGAACGCGCCGTCCTGCCAGACCACCACCAGCGGCTTCATGGCGTAGCGGTCCTTGGCGAAGCCGATGCCGTCCTCGCGCGCGATCATGTAGGTGAAGACGCCGTCGATGTCCTTGATGGACTTCTTCAGCGCCTGCTCCAGCGTCAGCCCCTCGCTCATCTCGTGCGAGACCCAGACGGCGATCAGCTCGCTGTCGTTCTGGGTCAGGAAGCGGTAGCCGAGCCGGTGCAACCGGTCGCGCCAGGTGTAATAGTTGGTGATCTGTCCGTTGTGGACGATCGCGGTGTCGGGAAACGGCCGCGCCCAGAACGGGTGGCTCGCGTTCGGCAGCACCGAGCTTTCGGTGGCGAGCCGGGCATGGCCGAGCCCGTGCGTGCCGATCATGTCGCGCACGCCGTGCTTGTCGGCGACTTCGGCCGAACTGCCGGTATCCTTGATGATCTCGAGCGAGCGGCCGCAGGACTGCACCTCGAGCCGGTCGGTGATCGCGTCGGCGTCCCTGATCCAGCGGGCCAGGTCGTTGGGCTCGGAGATCACCGCGCGAAAGCTGTAGTGCCTGGCGTCCGAGGTGACGAAGGTCGGCTCCTCGAGCAGGTCGGATCCGTGCTCGCGCAGGATCAGCCGGAAGTCCTCCATGTCGGGAGACAGCCGCGCCTTGTCGAACCCCATGCCGCGCAGTACGAAGCCCTCGTCGCGCGGAATGCCGTAGATCGCGAAGCCGGTGCTGTCCGCGCCGCGGTGTTCCTGCGCGTCCATCAGATCGACCAGGTCGGCACCGACCCGGCCGGGCGCCGTCAAAATCCTGCCTGCTATGCCGCACATGGGGGTCTTCCTCCTCCGCCGACATGGATACTGTATTCAGTATCCAGATTGACCGCAAGCGGAGTCTTCACCAGATAAATGGTCGGATCGACGGTCGAGCGAATACAGTATACAGAGAACGGGCCCCCTGTGCCGATAGGCGATCCCCGTGTGCCGTAGCCTGTGTGCGGGCCGGCATGGCGGGGCAGAGCGAAGATTCGGAGGAGAGCCCCTCAAGGAGAGCCACTACCGGAATGTTCAGGCAGATACAAACCCAGCGGTCGAGACTGGCCGACGAGGTCTACCGGCAGATTCTCGATGCCATCCACAAGGGCGCCATCGGCCCGGAGGAGCGCATCGTCCAGGAGAAGCTGGCCAGGGAATTCGTGATCAGCCGCACCCCCGTGCGCGAGGCGCTGCTGCGCCTCGAGCAGGAAGGCGTGCTTGAAACCGCCGGCCGCGGCGGCTTCACCATCCGCACCACCAGTACCGCGGAGGTCCGCGAGCTCTATCAGTCGCGCACCGCGATCGAAGGCATGTCCGCGCGGATCGTCGCCGAACTGGAGGATCCCGCACGCATTGCCGCCATCCGGCGGGTGATCGAGCGCGAGGAGGCGATCCAGTCGACCTCGGCCACGGACTACTTCAACGCCAACCGGGCGATCCACCGGTCGATCGTCGAACAGACAGGCAACCGCTATCTGCTGGAGATGTACGACAACATCTGGAACCGCGGCGTGTCGTTCCACCTTTTCGCGGCGATCGAGAAGGTCGACCTGTCGAAATCGCTCGGCGAGCACATGGCCCTGTGTGACGCCATGGAAGGCGGGGACCCAGACAAGGCCCAGGCGGCGATGATCCGCCACATCGAGGACGGGCTCGACCTCCAGCTCGAGGCCCTGGCGCTCACCTCCTGATCGGAACCTCCACGGCAGGCGGCGTGCCGTGGCCACGGCACGCCGCCTGATGCATTTGCATCATTTTCATGACCCTGCGTTCTCTGGTCTTCTGAATACAGAATTCAATGATCGGCGCCGCCCGTGCGACCGGTCCGCACCATTCCGGAGGGTCGTGACATGAAGCTGCAGTTCAGCCGCAGGGCATTGATGGGGGCGGTCGCCGCAACCGCGTTGTGCGTGGGCTCGGGATCGGCGACGGTTGCCGACGAGATCGTCATCGGCGTGCCCGCCGCGCAGTCCGGACCCGTCGGCGTCGCCGACCACCAGGACTGGACGAACGGCGTCATGATGGCCATCGACGAGATCAACGCCAATGGCGGCGTCCTCGGCAGGCAGCTCGCCACCAAGGTCGTCGACACCGACATCCTGTCGCCGGAAGGCACCGTCGCCGGCATCCAGGCGCTCACAGATGCGGGCGTCGATGCCATCGCATCGGCCTTCGTGCTGATCCCGCAGCCGGCGATGGACGCCGCCGCCTCTTCCGGCGTGCCCTACCTGCACGGCAACACGCAGTCCTCGCACAACGAACTGATGAAGGCCGACCCCGAGAAGTACCGCAACATCTTCCAGCTCGACGTGCCGGAGGTCTGGTACGGCTCAGGCTTCATCAACTTCCTCACCGACCTCGTCGAGAGCGGCCAGTGGGAGCCGAAGAACAACTGCGTCCACATCGTCCAGGAGCAGATCGCATACACCCAGCAGATCTCCAAGGCGACGCAGGAGTCGATCGCCGAATCCGAGATGTGGGAGCAGGGTCCGATCACCGACATCCAGTTTCCGGTCCAGGACTGGGCGCCGGTCATTCGCGCGTTGCATGAAAGCGACTGCGCGGCCCTGATGATCGACCACTGGGTCGCCGCCGAGCTCGCCGCCTTCGCCCAGCAGTTCGCCTCCGATCCGGTCGAGGGCTCGCTGGTCTACCTGCAGTACGGCCCCTCGCAACCCGAATTCCTGGATCTCGCCGGCGGCGCCGCCGAAGGCATGATCTGGGGAACCGTCTACGGCGTCTACGCCGACGAGAAGGGCACCGAGTTCCGCGAGAAGTACAAGGCGCTCTACCCCGGCACGATGGGCATGGTCTACACGGGCGGCGGCTACGACGCGGTCTACATGCTCAAGGACGCCTGGGAGAAGGCCGGCGACCCCAAGGACTACGACGCCGTCGGCGACGCGATCCGCGCGATGGAGTTCAGGGGCGTCAACGGCTTCTACAAGTTCGATGCCGAGACCCAGTCGGGGATCAGCTATCCCAACATGACCGACGACCCGGAAGCCGGCCAGGCCCACCTGTTCTTCCAGGTGCAGGACGACGAACACCGGATCATCGCGCCGGAACCTTACGCCGAAGTTCCGTTCAAGCCGGCGCCCTGGATGTAGGTCCGTAGACGCCAGCGGCAGCGCCGTCACCCTCCTTCGAACGAAAGGTTGGAGCCCCAATGGCCGTTAACCTGGCGCCTCTGGGATCCGGGGTCCGGCAACGCGGGACGCAGGCTGCGGCACGCGGAGGCGGTCGCTTTCCGCCCCTCCCCTCCCCCTTGCGGGGCTCTCCCGCCCTCCCCTCCCCCTTGTGGGGAGGGGTCGGGGGTGGGGCGCGGAGCGAGCGCAAGCGAAGCGAAGCGTGCGGCGCCCGCGGCAGTTCGAGTGGCCGCTTCGTTCCGGCGCAGCCATACGCGCCGCCGAGGGCGGCGCGCCCCCTCGCCGACCCTCCCCCGCAAGGGGGGAGGGAGCGCAGGCAGCGCCCTCTCCGGCACACCGAAATCCCGGTACCGTCCACTCTCGCTAGCCCAGATGTCGACAAGCTCTAGTCCGGCGGCCGACCGTCGAAGCGGCGCCGTGGCGACCACCCCGGCGGCCTTGTTCGGATGCGAAGGCGTGAGCCTGTCGCTCGGCGGTAGGTCCATCCTCCAGGACGTCTCCCTGGCGGTCGGCCAGGGCGAGATCCTCGGCCTCGTCGGCCCAAACGGCGCCGGCAAGACCTCCCTGTTCGAGGTCCTGTCGGGGCGCTACGCGGCGCAGGCCGGCCGCGTCAGCCTGGCCGGCAGGGACGTGACCTCGGCAAGCTTTCCCGAACGGGCGCGGCTCGGCATGGCCCGCACGTTCCAGAGCCCCGTAGTCCCGGCCGCGCTCACCGTCGGCGAGACCTTCCGGGCGACCCGCAAGGCCTACCGGCCCTATCTCAGCGCCCATGACGCGGAATGGGCGGCCCGCCTCGCCCATCTCGACGTCGACTGGGAGCGTCCCGCCGGGACGCTGGACACCTTCGACAGGCGCAAGCTGCTGCTCGCCTGCCTGATCATGCGCCGGCCCTCGGTGCTGCTGATGGACGAACCGGCGTCCGGCCTGATCAACACCGAGATCGACGAACTCGACATGATCATCCGCCGGCTCGTCGACGAGTACGAAATCGGCGTCATCCTGATCGAGCACCGGCTTGAACTGCTGTCGGCGATCGCCGACCGCGTCGTCGTCCTCGATCTCGGCGAGGTGATCGCCCGCGGCGCGCCCGAAGAGGTGTTCAGGGACCCCCGCGTCCACGCCGCCTATTTCGAGGGCGCGCCCGATGCGCGAGAGCCCCACGCGCGGGAGACCGCATGGCTGAGCTGCTCGAGATCCGCAGGCTGACGGCCGGCTACGGCCCTTTGCGCGTCCTCCACGAGGTCGATCTGACCGTCAGGGCGGGTGAGCGGATCGGTCTCGTCGGCCTCAACGGCCACGGCAAGACGACGCTGTTCCGCGCCATCACCCACATGGTCGGCTGGCAGCAGGGCTCGATACGCCTGGAAGGCCAGGAGATCGGCGGGACGCGCTCGCTCGGCGCCGGCCGCCGCACCTCCGGCATCGTGCGCCGGGGCGTTGCGATGGCGCCACAGGGCGACGCGATCTTTCCCGGCCTGACCGTCAGGCAGCATCTCGACTGCGGCGCCTACACGAAGCTTGCCTGGCGCGAGCGCAGGCGCCGCCGCGAGCGGATCATGGAGATATTCCCGCCGCTGCGGGCCCTCCAGAGTTCCCTGGTCGGCAAGCTGTCGGGCGGCGAGCGGCGCATGGTCTCGCTCGGCCGCATGCTGATGGTCGAGGCCGAGCTCTACCTGATCGACGAGCCGTCGCTGGGCCTCGCCCCGAAGATCTCGCGCGCCGTCATGGACGCCGTCTGGTCGCTGCCCATCGAAGGCCGCGCGATGATCATCGCCGAGCAGAACGTGTCGCTCCTGTCGGGCCGGGTCGACCGCATCATCGGCATGCACGCCGGCCGGATGCGCGGCGAAGTCGGCCATGTGGCGCTGAGTTGAGGAGCCGGTAGCACAGATGGACCTCGGCATCATCGTCTACGCCCTCAACCTGGCGGCCATCTACGGCCTGATGGCGATCGGCATCTCGATCCTGTGGTCGAGCGTCGGCATGATCAACATGGCGCACGGCGCGACCTTCGCGGTGGCCGGCTACGGCGCCTGGCTCGCCTCCGAGGCGATGAAGCCGGTCATCCTGGCGATGCTCGGCAAGACCATGATGGCGTCCCTGGCAACGGCGGGCATCGTCGTCGGCGCCGCGCTCCTGGTCGGTGCACTGATGGGCGCGCTGATCTACCTGCTCGCCTTCCTGCCGATCCACGACAAGCCGAACTTCGCCGTGCGCAGCCTGATCGTGACGCTGGCGATCAACATCGCCACGGTGCAGGCGCTGCTGTTCTTCTTCGGCCCGCGCAGCCGCAGCCTGCCGAAGATCTTCGGCTTCGGCCGCTTCGAGGTGTTCGGGGTGTCGATCCGCTACGACCAGGCCGGCACGATCCTGTGCACGGCGATCCTGCTGCTCGTCGTGCTGGAATGGCTCAGACACAGCCGCAAGGGCCTCGAGATCCGCGCGATGATGCAGAACCCGGAGGGCGCGGCCTTGTCCGGCGTCTCGGTGCGCCGCACCGGCCTGCCGATCATGATGGTCACCGGCATGCTCGCGGGCATGGCGGCGGTGCTCCTGTCGCAGACGATCTTCGTCAGCCCGACCGCCGGCGCGATCCCGCTGATCAAGGGCCTCACCATCGCCCTGCTCGGCGGGCTCGGCAGTGTCCCGGGCGCCGTCCTCGGCGCGCTGCTGATCGGCTTCATCGAGGCCTTTACCGGCATCATCCCCTTCCTCGGCCAGCGCTACGTGATGTTCGTGCAGTTCGCCTTCATCATCACCGTGCTGGTGATCCGTCCGCGCGGCCTCGGCGGCCTCCTAGACGAGACCCGGGAGTAGGTCATGACGGACGCGCGCCCGCACACGCCTGCCACCCGCAAGAGGCTCTACAAGGTCGGCCGCCGCCACCACGACTACCGGATCAGGCCGGACGGTGCGAAGGAATGGTCGCGCGCGCGGCTGCCCTTCACCCGCCGCCACTGGCTGAAATGGCGCGGCGTCCAGAACCCGCGCACGCTCGCCCGCGAGCGGGTGCTCGTCGACAAGAAGCCGCTGTGGTGGGCGCTGTCGCTCGGCGCCCTGCTGGTCGTGACGCCGTTCCTGCCCAATTCGATGATCAACGTCGCGTCGATCTTCTGCATGTACGCGGCGATCAACGTGCTGTGGACGCTGATCATCGGCACCGCCGGCATCTTCTCGCTGGCGACGCTCGCCGTCGTCGGCATGTCCGGCTACGCGGCGGCCGCCGCCAACGTATATCTCGGCGTGCCGTGGCCGCTGATGCTGCTGATCGGGCCGCTGGCGGGACTGCTGATCGGCGGCATCCTCGCCCTGCCGTCGACGAGGCTCGACGGGCTCTACTACGCGCTCCTGACCATGGGCGTGGCGGAGATCTGCCGGATCTTCGTCACCCAGCTGCGCCCGCTCGCCCCCACCAACGGATCGATCAACCGGGTCGGCAGCTTCATTCCCGAGGACTGGTTCCTGCAGCGCCCCGGACTGATGCTCGGCTTCGCCGGCGCCTTCGTGCTGCTGCTCGGCGCGCTGCTGGTGTTCCGGCTGGTCAACTCCGAGCGCCTCGGCCTGCTGCTGCGCGCCGCCAAGACGGCGCGCGAGGACGAAGCGTTCTCCGAGGCCTGCGGCATCGATTTCCGCCGGGCGCGGATGTACGTGTTCCTGATCTCGTCGGCGGCGCTCGGCGTCTGCGGCGCCTTCTACGCCATGTACTACCGGTCGATCTCGCCGTCGATCTTCTCGCTCGACCAGCTCCTCCTGCTGTTCGCCATGATGGTGATCGGCGGCCTCGGCCGCTCCGAGGGCGCGGTGCTGGGCGCCGCCGTCGTCATCCTGATCGACCGGGGCCTCGTCGAGCTCGGGCCGCTGCGCATCGTGCTGGTCGCCCTGATCATGGGCGGCGTCACCATCTTCGCCCACGAGGGCCTGATGGGCGCGCACCAGCAGTTCCGCAATTTCCGCAACCGCAAGAAGAGCGAGCGCCGCGCCGTTCGCACGGAGAAGGGGGGCGAAGTGATGCCGGAAGAGGCAACCGAGATCGCCGACAAGCAGGAGATCTACTACCGCCGCTTCAACAAGCGCCTGCGCGACGAACTGAAGACCTACATCACGCCGGAGCTGATCGAGGAGCACAAGCGGGCGCCGCTCGGCAGGCACACCGACCGGCTGGAGCGGGTTCTGAACTTCTTCCGCCGCGGCGAGATGCCCGACAAGTACGCGATCCTGCGCGTCGAGCGCTCGATGGACCGGTTCCGCATCCTCGCCTTCTCCGGCGAACGCGGCGCCCCGCCGCGGGTGGTCGACGACAAGGAGTACAGGAGCCTGTCGGAGGCCTACCACGCGGTCTTCCTGCTGCGCGTCAATGACCTGCTGGAGAGCTAGCGTGGGGGTCGCTCGACCATCGGCACCTGCCGCCACCGCCCGCCTGGGCCCCGGATCAGATCCGGGGCGTCGGCCGGTCGCATGGCAAATGCAGATGCAAAGAATGCAGGCCTACGTCCCGGACTTGATCCGGGACCCAGAGCGGCAGACGAGGCCGTCGCCGCATCATCCAGGCCTCCCCCCGCGCCTCGTGGTTCGAGACGGGCGCATCCGCGCCCTCCTCACCATGAGGCTCATCTCCTGCCGTGCCCGATCGCCGAGCCCGCCGCCGCCCGATCGCGTCACGCACCGCGCGCATCGCCTGCACTCGCCAGACGCCCAAACCGCAGCCCTCATGGTGAGGAGCGGACGCAGTCCGCGTCTCGAACCACGAGGGCGGCCCGCATCCGCCCGACGCCAGCCCGTTCCAATCACCGGATGATTGACCCATGACCGACGTCCGAATTTTCGGCTACTCCGATCCGCTCGCCGCCCGCGCCGGCGGCAGGGTCGACTTCATGGTGTCGGCGGAAGGCGCGACGCGCCTGAAGGCGCAGATCGTCCGCCTGATCCACGGCGACGAGAACCCGCTCGGCCCCGGCTTCGTCGAGGAGGAGATCGCCTCCGACGTGCCGGCCGAGATCGGCGCGACGCGCCAGTACACGCAGGTCGGCTCCTATGCCGAGGTCGCCGATCCCGGACGCGTGCTCGCCGCCCCCGGCGCGCTCACCCTGCACGCCTTCTTCTGCCCGACCAGGCCCGGCCACCAGCGTCAGGCGATCATGGGGTCGTGGTCGGTCAACGAATCGAAAGGCTACGGGCTCGGCATCAATCCGGAGGGAAAGCTCGAATTCTGGGTCGGCGACGGCGACGCCGTCGACCACGTCACGGCGGAAACCGAACTCGTCCCGAAGGTCTGGTACTTCGCCGCCGCCTGCTACGATCCCGCCACCGGACAGGCCCGCCTTCACCAGATCGGCGTCATCAACCGCTGGAACTCCCATATCGGCCCGGTCACGCCCTACGACTACGACAGCCACGTCGCCGAGACGCTGCGCGTCCGGCCGGCTGACGCGGACGCGCCGTTCCTGCTCGCCGGCGCCCGCGAGCACAATCCCAGGCGCGGCGCCTTCGTCGCCCTGAACTACAACGGCAAGATCGACCGCTGCGGCGTCTACGGTCGCCCGATCTCCCGTGACGAGGCCGAGGCGATGGCCGGGGGCGCCGTCCCTCAGGAGGGCATGCTCGCCTACTGGGACACCACCGAGGGCTACACCGACCGCGGCATCGGCGACGTCATCGTCGACACCGGCCCGCACAAGCTGGACGCGCAGGGTCACAACCGCCCGGTGCGCGCCATGACCGGCTGGAACTGGCAGGGCCGCGAGGATTGCTTCCGCCTCGACCCGAAGCAGTATGGCGGCGTCGCCTTCCACGACGACGCGCTGACCGACTGCCGCTGGACGCCGACGGTCACCTGGAACCCGCCGGAGGACCTGAAGAGCGGCGTCTATGCCCTGAAACTGACCGCCGGCGGGGCGGAGGACTACATCCCCGTCATCATCCGCGCGGCGAAGCCGAAGGCGCCGATCGCCGTCCTGCTGCCCACCTTCACCTACCTCGCCTACGCCAACGAGCACCTGTCCTTCGAGGCCAACATCGCCCAGGCGATCACCGCGCACACGCCGGTGCTGGTGCCGGAGGACATCGAGTTCAAGAAGCTCGAGGAGTTCGGGCTGTCGACCTACGACCATCACACCGACGGCGCCGGCGTCTGCTACTCGTCCTGGCGGCGCCCGATCATCAACATGCGGCCGAAATATCGGATGCCCGCCATGACCTTCCCCTGGGCGCTGCCGGCCGACCTGTCGCTGATCTGGTGGATGGAGCAGTCCGGCTACGACTACGAGGTGATCACCGACCACGACCTGCACTTCGAAGGCGTGGACGCCCTCAAACCCTACAAGGCCGTCATCAACGGCACCCATCCCGAGTACTACTCGGAGGAGATGATGGACGCCACGGAGGACTACCTGACCTCCGGCGGCCGGGTCCTCTACACCGGCGGCAACGGCTACTACTGGGTGACCTCGCTGTGCGAGGGCGATCCGGCCTGCATCGAGGTGCGCAAGCTCGACGCCGGCTCGCGCGCCTGGCAGGCGGAGGCCGGCGAGGGCTATCTCGCCTCGACCGGCGAGCGCTCCGGCCTGTGGCGCTCGCGCGGCCGTGCCCCCCAGAAGATCGTCGGCCTGGGCTTCACCACCGAGGGCATGGACGAGAGCCAGCCCTTCGAGCGGATGCCGGACTCCTTTCACAAGCGCGCCGCCTGGATCTTCGAGGGCATCGGCGAGTACGAGCCGATCGGCGATTTCGGCCTCGCCCAGGACGGCGCCGCCGGCATCGAGCTCGACCGCTACGACCTGGCGCTCGGCACGCCGCCGCACACGCTGCTGATCGCCGCCAGCCACGGCCACTCCGACAACTACCCCCTGGTCAGCGAGGAGGTCACCTATGCCTTCCCGGGCCGCGGCGGCACGCAGGACCCGCAGGTGCGCGGCGACATGATCTACTTCACCACGCCCAATCACGGCGCCGTCTTCGCCGCCGGCTCGATCGCCTGGAGCCAGGCGCTTCCCTGCAAGGGCGGCGACAACAACGTCGCCCGCGTCATGCGCAACGTCCTCGACGCGTTCACCCGCGAGGGACCGCTGCCGGGCTCGGCCTTTGTCGGCGACGAGAAGCACTGGCGTTGACAGTTTCCGCCGAACGAGTAGCGTTTCGGAGGGGAACAGCCTCCGGCTACCGGATCGGGCGCACGCAATGGCCGTCGGAATCTCGACGTTCAGCAATTTCATCGGCGAGCTGCGCGACGCCAGCAGCGAACACGACTCCCTGTCGCTGATCGACTGGGGCGTGAACCGGCTGCTCGATCATCTCGAGGTGGACGCCGCCTGGTGCGGCTGGGCCGAGATCGCCCCCGACGAGGTGGTGGTGCATTGCTCGAGCGCCAGCAACCTGCCGCAGGACTATTCCTCGTTCTGGGAGACGATCAGCGCCGAGGATCTGCTCGCCCGCGCCATCCTGCGCCGCCCGGCCTCGGTGGCCACCTACGCGCGCAGGGGCCGCCTGCAGACCGACGGCATGGTGGCGCTCGCCGACCGCTATCACCTGACGCGGATGGCGACCGCCATGGAACAGCGCCCGCCGGGCCGCACGGCCTTCTTCCTCTCCGTCTATCGCGGCGGCGGCCATGCCCCCGACTGGATGGCGGAGGAGACCGAGTTCCTGGCCTGCGGCGTCGACCATCTCGCCGCCGCCGCCCGGACCCGCCAGCGCGGCGCGCTGGAGGCGGTGTCGGACCGCGACGGGGTCGACCTCCTGACCGACGAGTCCGGCCGCGCCTTCATCGGCGGCGCGGCGCTGTCGTCGGCCTTCGCGGACCTGTGGCCGGAAGCCCGCGGCGACGTGCTCCCCGCCCCGCTGAAGTCCGCCGCCAGGCTCAGCGGCCGCACGGTGTTCGGCGATCTGGGCCTGGTCGTCGACGTCAAGCCGCTGGCCGGCCAGCGGTTCTCGGGCCTGTCCAGCATGTCCGTCCGCCGTGCCGGCGCACTCGACTGCCTGACCGCGCGCGAGCTGCAGATCGCCCGCGAGATCGCCCGCGGCGCCACCCACAAGCTGGTCGCCCGCGACCTCGGCATCTCCCCGGCAACCGCCCGCAACCACATCCAGTCGATCTACCGCAAGACCGGCGTCGACAACCGCGTCGCCCTGGCACGGATGGTGCTGGCGGGGGGCTGAGGCGGCGCACCTGTCGGTGCCCGCGACCGGCGCGCAGTTCACGCGCGGCAGCCGCCGCCCTGGGTCCCGGATCAGGTCCGGGACATAATCCGTGCATGGGGCACGGCATCCACCCCACGCCGCAGCTTGCGCCCCGGACCTGATCCGGGGCCCAGCGCGGCCTCTGCGACGAACCACGAGGGCGGGCCGCGAGTGTAGTCTCGCTACTCCCCGTGCACCGGCACCACGTACGGTCCCTCCGGCACGAAGGCGACGTTCGGGTCGCCGTGGCGGGCGACGCTGTCGGCGATCGCCCGGTCGATGTCGGCGATGATCGAGACGCCGGTGGCGGCGCGCTCGTCGGGCGCGAGCCCGGTCGTGTAAAGCTCGATCCGGCCGAGCCGCATCGGCTTGAGCTGCATCTCCGACTGCCACTCGTCGATGTCGGCGAGCGTCTTGGCCTCCAGCGTCTTCAGGAACCGCTCGGGACCGAGCGCCACCAGCCGGTCCTGGGCGGCGCGGAACTCGGGCGAGCCGAAGCCCTCGGAGATCTCCGAGGCGATGATCAGGGTGCCGCCGGGCGCCAGGATGTCGAGCGGCGTCACCATGCCCTTGACCGTCTGGTAGTAGGTCTTGTCGAGCGGATAGCCGGCCGCCGACGTCACCACGGTCGCGAACCGCCGCGGCACCGCCACCCGGGTCGAGGCCTCGGCGAAGGCTGTCGCGGCGAGATGGCTCTCGATGATCTCGCCGAAATTGACGAACACCAGGTCGCGGTCCTCGTCGACCACCGTGTTCAGCGCATAGACCTCGCCCAGCATCCGGACGATCTCCAGCTGCTCCTCGTGCAGCGGATTGCCGGCGAGGTTGCACTGGATCGCCAGGGGGTCCTCCATGAACCGGGCCGAGTGGAAGGTGCGGATCGTCTCGTGATGGGCGATGCCCGGCGCGACGACCTTGCGGCCGCCCGACCAGCCGGCCATGAAGTGCGGCTCGACGAGGCCCGTGGCGATCTTCAGGTCGGCCTCGACGAAGCGCCGGTCGAGCTTCACCGGCGTGCCGCGCGTCGCGGTGCGGCCGAAGTCGACATGGGCCGCCTCGTCGCGCGCGAAATGGTTCTCGACGCGGACGTGGTCGAGCACCCAGGGATCGCCGACCAGTTCGGCGAGTTCGGCGCCCTCGTTGGGCCGGTGCAGGCCGGTCGCCACCAGCACCGTGATCGCCTCGGCAGGGATGCCGGAGGCCATCATCCGTTCGATCATCGGCCGCAGGAACAGCCCGTTCGGCACCGGGCGGGTGATGTCGCAGATCAGGATGCAGGCGCTCGACCGGCCGCGCGCGAGCTCGTCGAGGGGCGGCGCACCGACCGGATCGTCGAAGGCTGCGCGGAGCGCGCCGGAGGGATCGGCGAGCTTGTCGACCGGCATCTTGCGGACCACCGTCGGCGCGACGCCGTCGGGAACCGTCACCTCCAGATGGCCGCGGCCGAACAGGACATTGATCTTCTGCGCGGCCATTCCCGCCTCCGTGTCGTTGGAGCGGAATCGTCGGCGGCGGCGGCGGTCATGTCAACGGCGGACTTGAACCGACTGCGGATCAGGGGTCGGGGATCGGCTCCGCGACAGCCCCGAGCGCGCCGGCCGCCGCGAGCAGTGCCCGGTCCGAGCCGGCCCGTCCCTCGACAAGCAGCCCGACCGGCAGGCCGTCCGCCGTCCGGCCGACCGGGATCGACACCGACGGCACGCCGGCGACGCTGGCCGGGCTGGTCAGGCGCGCATAGGTCGGGAAGGTCGGCACCTGCCGGCCGTTCAGCGTCACGGTGTCGTCCTCGCCGATCCGTGCGGCCGTCAGCGGCGTTGCCGGCATGACCAGCACGTCGACGCCTTTGAACAGATCCTCGTAGGCGCGCTGCAGGGCCGGCCGCGTGACGGCAATCGCGGTATCATAGAGTTGCGGGTCGCCGGACTCGGCGAGACCCCCGACGATTGCCCGGACGTCCGGACTGGCGATCCTTGCGGCAAACTCGGCGAAGCCGATGCCGAGGTCGCCGGCCAGCGCCATCAGCTCGATGCGCGCCTCGTGCAGGGCGATCGGGAAGCCGCATTGCGCCTCGAGTTCGAACAGCGCCGATGCGTCGAGCTCGACGATTGCCGCGCCGGCGCTGCGCAGGCGGTCGACGAAGCCGTTCACGATCGCGGCGAGGTCCGCGGCCACGTCGTCGGTCTCGCCGGCCCGCAGCAGGCCGATTCGCAGGTCGCGGAGCGCCGGCACGGAAGGCATCGCGCCGTCGCCGGTCAGGATCTCGTCGAGGAGCAGCCCGTCATCGGCATGGCGCACGATCGCGCCGATCGTGTCGCGCGTCGGCGACACCTTGATCAGCCCCGCGTCCGGCCAGCGCCCGGAGCTCGGCCGGAACCCGGTCAGGCCGCAATGGGCGGCGGGGATGCGCGCCGACCCGCCGGTATCGGCGGCGAGCGCGAAGGCGGCCGCCCCGACCGCGACCGCGACCGCGCTGCCGCCCGACGAGCCGCCGGCGATCCGGTCGCCTGCATAAGGGTTGCGGACCGGCCCGAAGGCGGCGTTGTTGCTGGTCACCCCGAACGACAGTTCGTGCATGTTCGCCTTGCCGATCAGCGTGGCGCCGGCCTCCCTGAGCAGGCGGATCGCCGCCGCGTCCTCGCCGACCGTCCATCCTGCCAGCGCCGGCGAGGCGGCGCAGGTCGGCAGGTCGCGCGTCGCGATCGCGTCCTTGGCGGCGAACGGCACGCCGGCGAGCGGGCCGGTGCGCTGCGCGGCGCCTCCGGATGCGACGACGGTGAAGGCGTTCAGGCCGGCCGCCGCTTCGGCTGCGGCGCGCGCCCGTTCGGCGAGATCGTCGGGATCGAGGCTGCCCTCCCGGACCGCCGCGGCGATCCCCCGCAGCGGCCGGCGCAGCGGGTCCGGGGATCGGTGCGATGGCATCATAGCGTCTCCGCGGAGGGCCGGAAGGCCTCGACATGCTGCTCCAGAAACGCGTCGAGCGATGTCCCCGGCCGCCCGGTCAGCGTTTCCAGATCGGCACTGACGTCCTGCTGCGCGCCTGCCTTGAGCGCCGCGAACAGGTCGACCACCAGGTTGGACTTCCAGCGCGGCATCCCGGTGGCGAACGGCAGCACCAGCCGCGCCACGAAGCCCGGCGGGCTCGTATAGCCGATCCTGGCGCCGAGAAGCGACGACAGTTTCTCCGCGACGTCCTGCATGCTGCGGGCCGACGGCCCGGTCAGCGTGTAGGTGCGGCCGGCATGCGAGCGGTCTCCGATCGCGGCGGCCGCGGCCCGCGCGACGTCCTCCAGGTCCACCATCGCGATGCGGCCCCGGCCGGCCGGCGCCACGAACCGTTTCCTGGCGGCGATGTCGGGCGCAAACAGCAGCAGCGACTGCTGGAAGAAGGTCGGCCGCAGGATCGTATGGTCGAGGCCGCTGGCGGCGAGCGCCAGTTCGGCCCGCCGATGAAACCTGCCGAAGCTGCGCGGCGGCGTCAGGCCCGCCGACTGCGCCGACAGCTTGACGACGAACGGACGGCCGGCCGCGGCCGCGGCATCGATCAGCCCGATTTCCACCACGTCCTGGTCCGGCGCGTCGGCGGTCGCCAGGAACACCACGTCGGCCTCGCCCAGGTCGCCGCGCAGCGTGTCCGGCGAGGCGATGTCGGCGACGATCGGCGTGGCGCCGCCGGCCGCAAGCCCGGGGGCCGCCTCGGCCCGGCGCGTGACCGCCAGCACGCGGTGGTCCCGTTCAACCAGCAACGGCAGCAGTGCGGAGCCGATCCGGCCTGTCGCGCCGGTGACGAGGACAGTCGCCATTGCCCGGCCTCAGGACCGGCGACGACCGAGCGCGGCGACTGCCTCGCGCGTCATCCGCGCGACCAGCTCGCCGGCCGGCGGCAGGTCATGCACCAGGCCGACGCCCTCGCCGGCCAGCAGCGCCATTTCCTCGAAGTCGCCGGTCGCCCCGGCCATCGGCACGAGGTTGGCGAACCGGCGCAGTTCGGTCGGCTGGCCGAGCAGGTCCATGCTGCCGATCAGCGGCTCGGCCGAATTGTCCGCCGGGATCTCGTCGACCCGCCCGCTCCATTCCTCGACGACCTGGTTGCGCAGCACCCGGATCGGATTGAACTCGGGATGATGGCGGCCGAACAGGTGCGTGAGAGCGGTGTCCGACGCCCCCGACGCCACCAGGCGCTGCTTGTACTCGGCGGCGGCGGCGCTTTCGGCGGTGGCGACGAACCGGGTCCCGATCCAGGCGCCGTCGGCGCCGAGCATCAGGGCCGCGGCGAGGCCGCGGCCGTCGGCGATGCCGCCGGCGGCGAGCACCATCGCCCGGTCGCCGACCGCGTCGACCACCGCCGGCGTCAGCGCGATCGTGCCCGCGCTGCCGTAGTTGTGGCCGCCGGCCTCCGAGCCCTGTGCGACGACGAGGTCGATCCCGTCGGCGACCGCCGCCTCGGCGCCGGCGACCGAGCCGACCTGTTCCCACACGTCGATGCCGGCGCCGTGCAGCTTGCCGATCCAGTCCGCCGAGGGATGTCCCCAATGAAACGACACCGCCGCCGGCCGCAGCTCGCACATCAGGTCGACATGCGCGTCGCTCGTGTAGCAGGTGATGAAGTTGACGTGGAACGGCCTCGAGGTGCCCGCCCGCACGCCCTGCACGAGCTGCCGCACGCCCTCGGGCGGGATGATGCCGACGCCGGCGATCGACCCCATCGCGCCGGCCTCGCTGACCGCGACGCCGATCGGCGGCGTCATGCCCGCGAACGCCATGCCGGCCTGGACGATCGGCGTCGACAGGCCGTAGCGCTCGGTCAGTCTCGTCTGCAGCTTCGCTTCCATCGGCTCCCCCCGCGGATCGGAACCCGGAAGGGTAGCTGCCGCCGTGCGGCGCGCGCGGCCAGGCGCGACCTGCGATCGACCCAGAGTGCACTCTGTCCGCCGCCGCTTGTACAGGTCGGGGCGACGTGTCACGCTTTCGCCATGGAGAGCGTTGTCGACCGTTCGCGGGTCTGGTCGGCCGTCGGCCGCGACGATGCGTTCGTGCACTGGCGCGAGGTCGTCTGCCAGGCGTTCACCAGGCTGTCGCCGGAGCGCCTGGACGGGCGGCTGGGCGACGGGCCCTTCGCCGGCGACATCCGCGCCGTGCCGCTCGGCAGGGGCGGGTCGCTGTCGCGGATCACGGCGAGCCCGCAGATCGTCCTGCGCCGCCGCGAGGACGTCGCCGAGCGCCCTTGCGACGCCGTCTTCGTCAACATCCAGATCGCCGGCACCAGCGTCGTCAGGCAGCGCGAGATCGAGACGCGGCTCGTGCCCGGCTCGTTCGCCCTGCTCGATGCGCGCCAGCCCTTCGCGATGCGCTTCGAGGGACCGTTCCGCCAGATCTGCCTGCACGTGCCGATCGCCTGGCTCGACCGGCACGGCATCGATCCGGCCCGGGCGGTCGCCCGGCGGCTCGACCGCGGCGAGGTCTACGCGGCGGCCCTCGTCGACCATGCGATCGCGACCCTGCAAGGCGAGGATGCCGGGACCGGGGACGAGACAGGCGACGCCGAGCACCTGATGCATCTGCTCGGCCTGTGCTATGCCGACGGCCGCGCCGACACGCTGGCCGACAGGCACCTCGCCCATATCCGCCGGTTCGTTCTGCACAACTGCGCCGACGCGCGGATGTCGCCGGCGGCGGTGGCCGGCCGTTTCCGCATCTCCGTGCGCTACGTCCATCGCCTGTTCGCCCGTTCCGGCGAGAGCTTCGGCCAGTACCTGCTGCGCTGCCGGCTGCACCGCGCCCGCCGGGCGCTGCTGCTGGCGGGCGACCGGCCGATCCTCGAGGTCGCGCTGGAAGCCGGCTTCCAGGACCCGAGCCATTTCGCCCGCAGCTTCCGCCGCCGCTACGGAATGACGCCCTCGACGCTGCGGCGGCTCGCCGCCACCCGCGATTGCGCGGCGGTGTGACCGGAGGCTTTGCCTCGGCCCTCAACCCGGCTACCGTGCGGCCCGCAGAAAACGAGAATGTCGGTACGTATGGATGGAAGGGTCGTTCAGGCCGCTTGAGGGAATTCGCGTCGTCGAGATGAGCCACATGATCATGGGCCCGTCCTGCGGCATGTTCCTGGCGCTGCTCGGCGCCGAGGTAATCAAGGTGGAGCCGCCCGAAGGCGACAAGACCCGCGATCTCGGCGGCATGGGAAGCGCCTTCTTCCCGCTGTTCAACCGCGGCAAGAAGTCCGTGCAGCTCGACCTGAAGACGGATGCCGGCCGCGAGGCGCTGCAGGCGCTGCTCGCTACCGCCGACGTGTTCGTGGAGAACTTCCGCGATTCGACGCTGGAGAAGATCGGCGCCGGCCTGCACGAGCTCAACGAGCTCTATCCCGGCCTGATCGTCGCCTCCCACAAGGGCTTCCTGCACGGCCCCTACCAGGACCGCACGGCGCTCGACGAGGTGGTCCAGATGATGACCGGCCTCGCCTACATGACCGGCCCCACCGGCCGGCCGCTCAGGGTCGGCTCCTCGGCCAACGACATCATGGCGGGCCTGTTCGGAACGCTGGCGATCTCGCTGGCCCTTAGGGAAAGGGACCGGACCGGCAAGGGCCGCGACATCCGCATCGGCCTGTTCGAGAACTGCCTGATGCTGGTCGCCCAGCACATGGTGCAGTTCGAGCTGCACGGGGTGAACCCGCCGCCGATGCCCGAGCGGGACTTCTCCTGGCCGGTCTACGACATCTTCGACACGGCCGACGGCGGCCAGATCTTCGTCGGCGCGGTCACCGAGGGGCAATGGCGCCTGCTGTGCGAGTTCCTCGGCCTCGACGATCTCGTGCGTGACGAGCGCCTGCAGACGCGCATGGACCAGATCGACGCGCGCGCATGGACGATTCCCCGCATCGCCGAGGCGATCGCGACCCGCACCGCCGACGACATGGCCGCCCGCTTCGAGGAGATGGGCATTCCCTTCTCGCCGATCGCCAGGCCCTGCGACATGTACGAGGATCCCCACGTTCTGCGGGCGGGCGGGCTGGCGACCTCGCGCATGCCCGACGGCAAGGCGTTCCGCGCGCCGACGCTGCCCATCGAGGTCGACGGCCGGGTGCTCGACGGCGGCGGCGACGTCGCGGCCGTCGGCGCGGATACCGATGCCGTGCTCGGCGCGCTCGGCATGAGCGAAGCCGACATCGCGCGTGCCCGCGGCACGCGCAGCCGGACCGGCCGATGAAGCGGGTTGCACCGGCCGGCGCCACGGCCTAACCAGTTCGATAAAGAGAAACCCGGAGGAAACGATGCACAAATCAGTCGCGTTCATCGCCACACTGGCGCTGGCGGCGTCAACCGCCACGCTCGCCCAGGCCGCCACCCAGATGCGCTGCAGCCATCAGCTGCCGCCGGCCCACCATATCGCCCAGGTCATCGACCGGTGGGCCGAGGAGGTGGAGAAGGAATCGGGCGGCGAGATCGACGTGCAGGTCTTCGGCGCGAACAGCCTGGTCGGCGCCAACGAGAACATCGTCTCGGTCGCCAAGGGCGACATCGAATGCGCCTACTCGGTGAACTTCCAGTGGGGCAAGACGCTGCCGATCATGAACGTCACGCTGGCGCCCTTCGCCTTCGGCGACATCGAGGTCTGGAAGAAGTGGCCCGATTCCGAGGCGGCCGCCTTCCTGGGCGAGAAGCTGCTCGACAAGGGCGTGCGCAACGTCAACTGGCTGTTCACGACCAACAGCTCGGTGTTCACCCACAACGGATCCTTCCTCGTCGCCCCCGAGGACTTCGAGGGCGTCAAGATCCGCGGCCTGACGCCGACCTTCGACGCCTCGCTTGCGGCAATGGGCGCCTCGCCGGCGGCAATGCCCGGCTCCGAGGTCTATCAGGCGCTGGCGACCGGCGTGATCGACGCCGGCCTCACCGACGTGGCCGCCGCCGTGTCGCGCAACTACTACGAGGTGCAGGACCACTTCACCGTCGTGCCGGTGATGAGCGTCTACTTCCACGGCTACGTCAATCCGGCCTGGTACGACGGCCTGTCCGACACATCGAAGGCGGCGCTGAAGACTGCCGGCGACAAGGCCGCGCAGTGGGCGGTCGAGGCCTCGGTTGCCGCCGGCGACGCGGCACCCGACCAGCTTCGGGAGAAGGGCGTGCAGGTCCATGTCAACTCGGCCGGGGAGAACGCCGCGCTCGAGGAGGTCATGCGGCCGGCCTTCGACGAGAAGTTCATCACCGAGGACCCCGACAGCAAGAAGCTGATCGACCTGGTCGGCAAGATCTGACGCCGCCACGCCCGTGATGGACGCCGATCGCCGGGCCGACGGTCGCCAGGGCGCCGGCGGGGACCGTGAGGCGGTCCCCGCCTCCTTCCTGCTGGGCCGCCTGGTCGACTGGATGGCCCGGATCTGCGGCGCGCTCAGCACCGTCCTGCTCCTCGTCATCCTGGCGATCGTCACCTACGCGGTCGTCCGGCGGTACGTGTTCAACGCCCCGCTGCTGTGGAGCGACGAGTTGAACGGCTACCTGCTCGTCGCCATGGTGATGCTGGGGGCCGCGGAGGCGCTGCGCCGCGGCGACCATATCGCCATCGACCTGCTCGCCGGCCGGCTGGCGGGCCGACATGCCCGCGCGCTCGAGGTTTGGGGCAACCTCGCGGTGATCGTCTTCGCCGCCGCGCTCGGCTGGAGCGCCTGGGGCTCGATCTCGTTTGCCTACGACTTCGGCTCCTATTCCTCCGGCCACCTGGAAATGGCGATGTGGATCCCGATGCTGCCGGTGCTCGCCGGGTCGGTTCTGCTGATGCTGGCCGCGGCCGTGCGGGTCGTCGACGCACTGGCCGGCCAGGGCCGCGCGTAGGCGGACGTGACGGACCGGCCATGACAATCGTCCTCGTCTTCGCCGGACTGCTGCTTCTGCTGCTGTCGGGCATGCCGATCTTCGCGGCGCTCAGCCTGTCGGGACTGGCCATCCTCTGGCTCGCCGAAGGCAGGGTGTCGAGCGTCGCCGACACCGTCTTCGCGCATCTGAACAATCCGATCCTGTCGGCCATCCCGCTGTTCGTGTTCATGGCGCAGGTGATGATCCGCGCCAGGGTCATCGACGATCTCTACGACATGGCGAACACGGCGATCGGCCATGTCCGCGGCGGCCTTGGCGTGGCGACGGTGGTCTCCTGCACGATCTTCGCCGCGATTTCGGGATCCTCGGTCGCCACCGCGCTCAGCATCGGCTCCAGCGCCGTGCCGCAGATGAAGCGCTTCGGGTATCCCGAGCGGCGTGCGGTCGGCGTCATCGCCGCCGGCGGTACGCTCGGCATCCTGATCCCGCCGTCCGGGCCGATGATCCTCTACGCGATCGTCTCGGAGGTCTCGATCGGCGCGCTGTTCCTGGCCGGCATGGTGCCCGGCCTGATCATGGCGCTGGTCTTCGCGGTCTACTGCATCGTCAGCGCCGGCCGCGACGTCGAGGCGCCGCCGTGGGCCGGCTGGCGCAGGACCGCCGTGGCGATCCGGCGCTCGATCTGGGCGGTGCTCGCGCCGCCGCTGGTGCTCGGCGGCATCTATCTCGGCGTCTTCACCGCCACCGAGGCCGCGGCTGCCGGCTCGGTCTACGCGCTCGCCGTCGCGGTCATCGCCTACCGGAACTTCGGCATCTCCGACCTGTTCGCCTGCGCCTACAGGACGATGCGCACCACGGCGATGATGTTCATGATCATCGCCGGCGCGGCCATATTCGGCCACGCCATCACCATCATCCGCCTGCCCGTCGGCATCACCGAGACCGTCGCCCATCTGGGACTGGGACCGCTCGGCTTCATCCTCGTGGTGATGGCGCTGATCTTCGTGATGGGCATGTTCCTCGAGACGATCTCGATCATCCTGATCACCACGCCGATCCTGATGCCGACACTCACGGCCCTCGGCATCGACCCGATCTGGTATGGCGTGCTGCTGATGATCAATCTCGAACTGGCGCTGATCACGCCGCCGGTCGGCATGAACCTGTTCGTCATCAAGGGTATCACCGACGCACCCCTGTCTGAGGTGGTGCGGGGCGCCTTTCCCTACGTGCTGCTGCTGATCGCCGGCCTGGCGCTGCTGATCGCCCTCCCGGGCCTTGCCACCTGGCTGCCCTACAGCGCCGGTTTCGGGCGATAGGGTTTGATCGGCCGGGCCGCTGCTGACGGTACCGGGTTCTGTCCTTCGAGCGGCAGGGTGCCGAAGACGGCCCGCGACGAGGTTGCGGTCCGACCGGAATGCCGTCATGCCCCGCGCCGCGGCATTTGGGGGATTTCAAGATCCTGTTTCCCGGCTCCTCGCTCCTCACCGGCCGGCAGCCGGCAACCGCTCGCCGAACGGAAGTACGCAATGCGAACGCGTTCGGTCTTGCAATTCGCCGGAATGGCCCTTTAGATGCCGATTGAACCGTTTCAAAATACGGAATCGGACACAAAGGGAGGACTAACCATGCTTGCCAAGCTGAAGCCATTGTTGTGCGCTGCCGGCGGACTGCTGCTGGCCATGTCGGTCTCCGCGGCCGCGGACCACGACATCACGATCGGCGCCATCCTGCCGCTCACCGGCCCGGCCGCACCGATCGGCCTGCAGGAGCAGCAGGGCGTGACCTTCGCCGTCGACCGGGCCAATGCCGACGGCGGCGTCCAGGGTCACAAGATCAAGGTTCTGTTCGAGGACAGCCAGGGCAAGCCCGACCAGGGCGTGCTCGCCTTCAACCGTCTGGTCGACCTGAACGACGTTCCCGCGACGCTGACCGCCTACTCCTCGATCTCGATCGCGATCGCCCCGCTCGGCACCCGGCGCGAGGTGCTGATCATCAATCCGGCCGCCCAGTCGGACAAGCTGGCGGACGCCTCGCCCTTCCTCTTCAACACCATCCCGCTGGTGCGCGACGAGGCCGCGGTGGTCGCCAGGTACGCGCTCGAGAAGCTCGGCAAGAAGGCCGCCGTCATCTACGAGAACGCGGCGGCAGGCATCGACGGCGCCGAGGACTTCAAGAAGGTCTTCGTCGAAGCGGGCGGCGAGATCATCACCGAGGAGCCGGTCGAGTTCGGCCAGACCAACTTCCGCTCGGTGCTGCTCAAGGTCGCCGCGGCCAAGCCTGACTTCGTCTACATCTCGGTGACGCAGGGCCAGGAAGCCTTCGCCGAGCAGGTCGGCCAGATCCCGAACTTCCCGGTCGCCGTCGGCAACACCTTCTCGACGCCGTTCTTCGGCTACCCCTCGACCGTCGGCTGGTACCACACCGCCATCAAGTCGGGCATCACGCCGGAGCTCGAGGCGGAGTTCAACGAGAAGTTCGACACCAAGGAAATGGGCTTCTTCTCGCGCGAGTACTTCAATTCGACCAACATCCTCATCCAGCTGATCGACCATGTCCTGACGGCCGGCAAGGAGGTGACGGGTCCGAACCTCCGCGACGCGCTGCTCGAGATCAAGACGTTCAAGTCCGGCATCGCCGACATCACGTTCGAGACGAACACCGCGCAGCGTGAGGTCGAGATCATGCAGCACGGCGAGAAAGAGCGCATCAAGATCGACTACACCCCGTCGAAGTAACGCGCCACCATGCTCCTGCTTCAGATCCTGGCGGACGGGTTCGTCACCGGCTGCGCCGTCGGCGTCGTCGCGATCACCTTCGCCTACGTCTACTCGACGACGGGCGTGTTCCACGTCGCCCATGCCGGCGTCTACACGTTCGGCGCCTATGTGGCGTGGTACCTGCTGCAGCAGGGGCTGCCGTTCCTGCCGGCGGCGGCGATCAGCATCCTAAGCTGTGCCGCCGTCGGCGCCCTGATCCAGAAATACGTCTACGAGACGCTCGCCCGGCGGCACGCCTCGCCGCTGGTCATGCTGATCGCCGCGCTCGGCCTGCTGGCGGTGCTGCAGAACATCGTGGCGATGGCGTTCAGCCCGAACATCCTGCAGTTCGACCTGCCGTGGCGGCTGGAGATGGCGATGGTCGGCACGGTGTTCCTCAGCTATCCGCAGATCGCCGTCGTGGTGACCAGCCTGCTGATCCTGGCCGGCCTGATGTGGTTCTCCTCGTCCACCCTGCTCGGCCAGCGGATCCGCGCGGTGGCCTCCAACCCGAGCCTCGCCGAGGTCACCCGCCTGCGCCCCAACCGGGTCTTCGTCATCGTCCTGGCGATCGCCTCCGGCCTCGTCGCGGTGCCCGCCATCCTGACCGGCGTCGACCAGGCGATCCAGCCCTACACCTCGATCCTGGTGCTGCTGTCGGCCGTCATCGCGGTCATCGCCGGCGGCATCGGCAGCCTGATCGGCGCCTTCGTGCTGGCGATCGTCATCTCGATGGTGCTGAACGTGTCGATCCTCTACCTGCCCGGCCGCTGGTCGCTCGCCTTCACCTACACGATCTTCATCGCCTTCATCCTGATCAAGCCGACCGGGCTGTTCCGCACCCGCGTCCAGAGAGCGAGCTGAGGACCGGCCATGAACTTCCTGCTCAGCTACGTCATCCTCGCCGAGATCTTCGCCATCATGTCGATCTCGACCAACCTGCTGGTCGGCATCATCGGCATCTTCTCGGTCTCGCAGGCAGCCCTGATGGGCATCGGCGCCTACACCTACGCGCTGTGCGCCATGGCGGGGATCGACTTCGTCACCGCCACCGCCATCGCCGTCCTGATCTGCTCGGCCTTCTCGATCCTGACCTCGCTGCCCTCGCTGCGGCTGGCCGGCGACTACTTCGTGGTGACCTCGTTCGGCATCCAGCTGGTCGCCACCGCCGTGTTCATCAACTGGTCCGACGTGACAGGCGGCGCCAGCGGCATACCGGCGATCCCGCCGCCGCAGCAGTTCGGCTTCACCGCCGACCTGCCGACCGAGTTCATCTACGTCTCGACGATCCTGCTCGCCGGCGTGTCGCTGATCTACTGGCTGATGATCCGCTCGACCTACGGACGCATCCTGCACGCGATTCGCATCGACGAGACGGCGGTCGCCGCCGCCGGCCGCAACGTGCTGCGCGCCAAGCTCGGCACCGCGGCCCTGTCGGGTGCCTTCGCGGCGCTCGGCGGCGCCCTGTTCGCCTCGTTCCTGAGCTACGCCGACCCGACCTCCTTCGACATCCACGTCTCGGTGCTGATCCTGACGATGCTGGTGGTCGGCGGCGCCCGTACGCTGCGCGGCGCGATCCTCGGCCCCTTCGTGCTGCTGGCGATCCCGCAGCTCCTGACCCTCGTCGAGCTGCCCTCGAGCCTGCTCGGCCCGGCCCGCCAGTTCGTCTACGGCGTGCTGCTGGTGCTGTTCATGCTGCTGCGCCCGCAGGGCATCGCCGGCAAGAGGATCTGACGATGCCCGGCTTCCTCGATATCGACGGCGTCTCCAAGAGCTTCGGCGGCCTCAAGGCGCTCGACGGCTGCAGCTTCTCCGTCGCGCCGAACCGGGCCACCTGCCTGGTCGGACCCAACGGCGCCGGCAAGACCACCCTGTTCGACGTGATCACCGGCCTGCTCCGGCCGACCTCCGGCCAGGTCGTCTTCGAGGGCCAGCCGATCACCCGCCTCGACCGGCGCGAGATCGTCAAGCGCGGCATCGCCCGCACCTTCCAGAACCTCAGGATCTTCGACGAGCTGACGGTCGTCGACAACGTCATCGTCTGCCTCGCCGACGAGACCGGCAACAACCCGGCCACCGCGATCCTGCGGCCGTACTTCTCCAACGCCGTCGTGCGCCGCAAGACCGAGCAGGCGATGGACCTTTTGAAGATCGTCGGCCTCGACCACAAGGCCGGCGACCTCGCCAGCCAGATCAGCTTCGGCCAGCAGAAGCTGCTCTGCGTCGCCCGCGTGCTGGCGACCGATTCCGAACTGCTGCTGCTCGACGAGCCGACCTCCGGCCTCAGCGCCAAGGCGCTCGACACCATGGTCGAGATGATCGACCGGCTGCGCAGCCTCGGCAAGACGCTGCTGGTCGTCGAGCACAACACCCAGATCGTCCGGCGGATCTCCGACGACGTCGTCTTCATGCACCAGGGCCGCGTGCTTGCCTGCGGCGATCCGGACACCGTGCTGGCCGACAGGAAGCTCATCGAGATCTATTTCGGCGGCGCCCTCGGGGAGACGGCGGCATGACCCTGGTCGTCGATCGCGTCACGTCGGGATACGGCGACCGCTCGGTGGTCGCGGAAATCTCCTTCACCATCGAGCCGGGCAGGATCATGGCCCTGTTCGGCCACAACGGCGCCGGCAAGTCGACCATCCTCAAGTCGCTGCTCGGCCTGATCCCGGTCTCGTCGGGAACGATCACCCTGGACGGGCACAACCTCGAGCGCCTGCCGGTCACCGAGCGCGTCGAGCACGGCCTGCGGCTGCTGCCCGAGGGCCGCGGCGTGTTTCCCGAGCTGACCGTGGAGGAGAACCTCGCCGTGGTCAGCGCCGCAAACCCGGGACGGGACGGCGGCGCCATCACCGCCAGCCAGGTGCTGGAGCTGTTTCCCGCGCTTGCCGAGCGCCGCCAGGCGCTGGCCGGCAACATGAGCGGCGGCCAGCAGCAGATGCTGGCGCTGGGGCTTGCGATCATCGGCTCGCCGCGCTGCCTGCTGCTGGAGGAACCCTCCGTCGGCCTGCAGCCCGACCTGGTCGAGCATCTCTTCGCGCAGATCTCCCGGATCTGCCGGGAGCTCGGCGTCTCCGCCATCCTGATCGAGCACAAGATCGCTTCGGCGATGAAGATCGTCGACGACGTGCTGATCATCAATACCGGCGAGGTCGTGTTCTACGGGTCGAACGAGGAGACCCGCAGGACCGACATCTGGAAGTTCTTCTGAGTGATCCGGACCAATGCATAGCCCCCTGTCCGTCCATCAATTCCCACTGTCGTTGCCGGGCCTGTCCCGGCAATCCATGCCCCCTGCGCTTGCGGGTATGGATGCCCGGAACACGTCCGGTCATGACAGCGCGTGGGGGTATGGACGGGCGTCGGACCGCGGAGTGGCCGCCCCATGACCGACGAGTGGATGGACCTCGGCACGCGCAGCCTGCGCTACCGGCTGGAAGGGGACGGCGGCCCGCTGCTGGTTCTCGTCCACGAGATGGGCGGCAGCATCGAGACCTGGGACGAGGTGGTTCCCGCCTTCACCGATCGCTTCCGCGTCCTGCGCTTCGACTTCCGCGGCTACGGGCAGTCGGAAAAGATCACGGGAGCGATCACGCTCGAGGAACTCGCCGACGACCTGAAGGCGCTGCTCGACGCGCTCGGGCTCGACGAACCCGCCGTCGTCGCCGGGATCGCCGTCGGCGCGGCGCTGTCGGCGGGTTTCGCCGCCTGGTATCCGGACCGCGTCGCCGGCCTGGTGCTGTTCAGCCCCTCCGTCGGCGTGCCGCCCGAGACGCGGGCCGACCGCCTTGTCGCCGCCGACGCCATCCAGGCCAACGGGCTGCGATCGATTGCCCGCAACTCGTTCGACACCGGCTTCCCGGAGCGCTTCCGGGCCGGCCGCGAGGCGGATTTCGCACGCTTCTGCGGGCGCTGGCTCGGCAACGATCCGGCGAGCTTTGCGGCAACGTTCCGGATGCTGGCGCTGCTCGACATCGCGCCGGTCCTGTCGGCGATCCGCTGTCCGACGCTGTGCGTCGGCTGCACCGACGATCCGCTGCGCCCGCCGGCCTATGTCGAAGGCATCGCCGCCCGCATTGCCGGCGCAAGCTTCGCCACCATCGAAAGCGGCCACCACTCGGCTCAGATCACGCCCGGTCCCGTCGCCGCCGCGATTGCCGGCTTCTGCGAAACCGTGCCGGGCCACGCGACCGGCGGCCGATAGCCACACAGGGAAGACGACATGCTGCACAGATGGAAGATCGGCGACGTCAGGGTCTCCAGCCTCGTCGAGTACCACGGCCCGACCCACGATCCGGAGTTCCTGTATCCGAAGTTCGACCGGGGGGCGTTCGAGGCGATCCTGCCCGAGCTGCCGCCCGGCCACTACTATCGGGAGAACGACCGGCTGGTGATCGCCATCCAGATCTGGCTCGTGGAGACGGCCGACAAGGTCGTGCTGATCGACACCGGCGTCGGCAACCACAAGCCGCGCTCAGCCGAGCGGATGAAGAACCTGAACTCGCTCTTCCTGCACTGGCTGGCGGCAGCCGGCGTGACCCCGGACAAGGTCACCCACGTCGTTCACACCCACATGCATCCCGACCACGTCGGCTGGAACACCGTGCTCAGGGACGGCCGCTGGGTGCCGACCTTCCCGAATGCGCGCTACCTGATGCCGAAGACCGACTTCGACTTCTTCCAGGAGTTGCGCAAGGAGAACAGCCCGGTCGAAGACGGCGCCTTCACCGACAGCGTCGATCCCGTCCTCGAGGCGGGCCTGGCCGACTTCATCACCGACGAGACCGAACTGCTGGGCTTCCTGAGGGTCTCGAAGGCGCCGGGCCACACGCCGGGGATGCTGAACTACTGGCTGGAATCGCGCGGCGAGACCGGCGTGTTCTCCGCCGACGTCATGCACCATCCCGTGCAGATCTACCGGCCGGACTGGAACACCGCCTTCTGCACGCTGCAGGACGAGGCGCTGCGGACGCGCGCCGGCTTCCTGGCCGAGGCAGCCGACAGCGGCGCCCTCGTCATGTCCTGCCACTTCGCCCCGCCGCATACCGGCTACATCCGCCGCCGCGGCGGCGGCTACGCATTCGAACCGGCCGCCAGCGGCTACGGCTCGGCCGTCTAGCACACCGTCAACAGGCGGCTTGCCTCGACGGCCGCGCACAAGGAGAACTGTTTCATGCCGTCCCACAAGACCATCATCACCTGCGCGGCCACCGGTGCGTCGCTGTCGCCGTCGATGTCGCCGCACCTGCCGGTGACCCCGGAGCAGATCGTCGAGCAGTCGCTGGACGCCGTGAAGGCGGGCGCCGCCATCATGCACCTGCACGCTCGCGAGGACGACGGCCGGCCGACCAACGACGTCGGGGTGTGGCGCGAGATCGTGTCCGGGATCCGCGAGGGATCGGACGTCATCGTCAACATGTCGGCGTCGCTCGGGTCGACCGCCGAGGATCGCCTTTCGGCGGTCCTGGACCTGCGGCCGGAGATCGCCACGGTGATCGTCGGGTCGATGAACTACGGCCTGTTCCGCAAGGCGAAGAACCAGGGCGTCTCGGTATTCAATCTCGACTGGGAGAAGGAGGCGTTCGGGCCGAAGAGCTACGAGATCGTCACCAACAATTCGTTCGCCAGGATCGACCGGATGATGGAGATCCTGATCGACAACGACATCGGCATGGAATTCGAATGCTACGACGTCGGCCACCTCTACATCCTCGAGCACCATCTCAGCCGGCATGACGTGAAGAAGCCGATCATCGTGCAGTTCCTGACCGGAATCCTCGGCGGCATCCAGTCCGACGTCGAGCATCTGGTGCACATGAAGACGACCGCGAGAAACCTGTTCGGCGACGACCTGGAACTGTTCATCCACGGCACCGGCACCGCCAACATCCGCACCGCGGCCGCCGGCGGGCTGCTCGGCACCCATGTCCGCGTCGGCCAGGAGGACAACCTGATGGACAGGCCGGGCGTCCCGTTCAAGTCCAACGCCGCTCAGGTCGAACGCATCTCCACCGTGTTCGAGGCGCTCAACATCCCGGTCGCCAGCATCGCGGAGGCCCGCGAGATCCTGCACCTGTAGCCGGCATCGCGGCACGGCCAGCGAGGATTTCATCCGGGACAAGCCAGGCTGTAGGATGGCGAACGGGAATGGCGCGAAGACTGGCCATTCGCCTTCCTGTCAGCCCCGCCGCCCAGACCCAGCGCGATGACCGACGCCCCGCACAAACCGCCCGCCCAGCGCAGCAAGGTCCGCATCAAGGACGTCGCGCTGGAGGCCGGCGTCTCGGTCGGCACGGTCTCGCACTATCTCAACGGGCGTTTCGTCAGCGAGGAGCGGTCGCGGCGGATCAGGAAGGCGATCGACGATCTCGGCTTCACCTCGAACCTGCTGGCCCGCGGCATGCGCCGGCAGAGTTCGTCGGTGATCGGGCTCTGCGTGCCGTTCACGATCTTCTCGAACTTCTCGCAGCTCGTGAACGCGCTCGAGGAACGCGTCTCCGACGCCAATTACGAGCTCATGCAGGTGCTCAGCCGGCAGGATCCGGGAAAGGAGTTCCGGCGCATCCGCAAGCTCGTCGATTTCCGCGTCGACGGCCTGCTGCTGGTACCGAGCCTCGAGCCCCAGGACATGCTCGACCACCTTCACAAGTCGGGGGTGCCCACCGTGATCCTCAACCGCCTGATGCCGGACGAGCACCGGTTCGACCAGGTCGCGCTCGACCACGAGAAGATCATGTACGAGGTGGCGCGCGAGTTCATCCGCCGCGGCCACCGGCACCTGCTGTTCTTCGTCCACTGGCCGGCGCTGATCGTCACGCAGCTCCGTATCGAAGGCCTGCGCCGGGCGATCCGGGATTCCGGCGAGGACGTGCGGTTCGAGGTGCTGGCCTGTGGTGCGCACGAGCACCAGTTCGATGCCCAGTTCGGCGCGGCGCTGGACGCCGGACCGAGGCCGACCGGCATCATCCTCTCCAACAGCCGGATCGCCGCCTGGACGCTGAAGTCGCTGCGCAGGCGGGGCATCGACTATCCCGCCAGCATGTCCGTACTGACGCTCGACAACCCGGACTGGGCGGACGTCGTGGTGCCGGGCATATCCCACGTCGCGCAGCCGAGCGACGAGATCTCCGCACGCGCCTGGCAGCTTCTGTCGGAGCGCATCGAGGGCTCCGCCAAGCCGCCTCAGCGCATCCTGGTCGACGCCGAGATCAGGTATCTCGACTTCTGATGAGCCGGCGTCCCGTCAGGCGGCGCCGTAGCCGCCGCCGCCCGGCGTGATCATCACCACCTCGTCGTCCGGCTGCATCTCGACCTTGCGGGCCTCTGAGAATGCCTTGCCGTTGATCTCGAAGCGGCCGGCCCGGCCGCCGCCGCCGCCGAGCAGCCCCTCCGGGCCTTCCTTCAGGCGGCTCGGGATGGCGTTCAGCAGCCAGGGCGAGCCGGTGCGCATGCGGTAGCCGATGCGCTGGCCGTCGCCGCCGCGCCGCCTGCCGGCGCCGCCCGAGCCCAGTTCGAGTTCCTTGCAGGTGAAGGCGATCGGAAAGGACGCTTCCAGCACCTCGGTCGGCACCGCCGCGACCCCGGTCGGGTAGCAGATCGCCGACAGGCCGTCCTTGGTCGCCCGCGCCCCCATGCCGCCGGAATAGTTGAACATCGACGAGGTGAACGGCTGCCCGGCCCGGTCGCGGCCCTGGATCTGTATGGTCCAGACCGCGCCGGAGCCCTCGGCCACCACCTGGTCCGGCGCGACGTGGGCGAGCGCCTTGAGGATCGGGAACGGCACGTACATGCCCACCACGTGGCGGGCGTTGACCGGCGCGGGATACTTGGCGTTGACGATGCACTCGTCGGGCGCCACGACCTTGATCGGCGCCAGGCTGCCGTAGTTGTTGGGCAGTTCCGGGTTGAGCGTCGAGCGCACCGCGAAGGTCGCGTAGGCGTGGGTGTAGGCGGGCACCACGTTGATTCCGATCGGGCTTGGTCCCGACGAGCCCTCGAAGTCGATGGTGATGTCGCCGGCCTCCGGATCGATCGTCACCGCGGTGTGCAGCGTGATGATCTCGCCGCTCGGCACGTCGAAGCGGCTTTCCCCGTGCCAGGTGCCGCCCGGCAGCTTCGAGATCGCCTCGCGGGTCGCGGCTTCGGACCGGCCGATGATCTCGTCGGCCAGTTCCTCGATGTCGGCGAGCCCGTAGCGCGCGCACATCATCTCGAGACGCTCGGCGGCGATGTTGCCGCTGGCGACCTGCGCGCCGAGATCGCCGAACAGCGCGTCCGGCGTCCTGACGTTGCGGCGCAGCATGGCGTGCAGCGTCTCGTTCGGTTTGCCGGCTTCGTAGAGCTTGAGCACCGGGATCCACAGGCCCTCCTCGTGGATGTCGCGGGCCCCGGAGCCGACGCCGTAGCCGCCGATGTCGGTGTGGTGGATCGTCGAGCCGCAGTAGCCGATGATCTCCGAGCCCCGGAAGATCGGCGTCAGCACCGTGATGTCGAAGAAGTGCCCCGCCGACATCCACGGATCGTTGGTGATCAGCACGTCGCCGGGCTTCAGGGTCTCCGGCGGGATCACCTCCAGCAGGTTGCGCGCCGCCGCCCCCAGCGAGTTGATGTGGCCGGGCGTGCCGGTCACCGCCTGCGCCACCATCCGCGCCCGCTTGTCGAAGATCGCGTTGGCGAGATCGCCCGCCTCGCGCACCACCGGCGAGAACGCCACGCGCTGCAGCGCGCGGGCCTGCTCGGACACGATCGAAATGACGTTCGACCACAGGATCTCGAGTTCGATGCCGTCCATTATTCCACTACCTCGTACTTGAACCGATACGCCCAAGCCCCCTCACCCGGGCCTTTGGCCCGACCTCTCCCCGCCGGGGAGAGGTTGCGGCAGGCTCGGAGGTCCACCTCTCCCATGGGGAGAGGTCGGCGCGGAGCGCCGGGTGAGGGGGTTCAGGCGATAGTGACCTTGGCAAACCCATCTCAGGCTTCCTTCTTGCGGGCGATCAGGCTGCCGTTGTCGTGCAGGCTGACGCTCCAGCCGGGCAGCACGAACACCGTGGTCTCGCGTTCCTCGACGATCACCGGGCCGTCGATCGTCTGGCCGGCCGCAAGCGCGCCGCGGTCGTAGACGGGCACCAGGCTCGGCGTCTCGCCGAGATGCACCGGGCGCGTGCGCTTCGGCCGCGCCGGCTCGGCGGCGAAGGCGACCTTCGCCTCGCGCGTCGGCGCCCGGCCCTGCGCCACCACGCGCCAGCTCACCACCTCGACCGGCATGTCGGCGAGCCTCAGCGCGTAGACCTTCTCGTAGGCCGCCTCGAAGGTCTCCCGCAGCGTCTGCGGATCGCCGATCCGGCGCGGGTCGTCGTCGAAGGCGACGGTGATCTCCGACTGCTGGCCGACATAGCGCATGTCGGCGGCGAAGCCGAACTGCGCCGCGCCGGCCTCGAAGCCGGCCTCGACCAGCGCCGAGCGGCCCTCCGCCAGCATCGTGTCGAGGGTGCCGCCGAGCCCGGCCCAGTCGATGTCCTCGAGCCGCACCAGCTCGCTGCGCACCAGGTCGATCTTGGTCGGCGTGACCAGCGTGCCGAACGCCGACAGCACGCTGGCCAGCGGCGGATAGATCACCATGCCGGCGTCGACCAGTTCGGCGACCTTGCAGGCATGCACCGGGCCGGCGCCGCCGAAGGCCAGCATCGGCAGGCCGCGGTAGTCGACGCCGCGGTCGGTCGCGTGCGCCCGCGCCGCCGCCGCCATCTGCTCGCAGACCACCTCGAAGACGCCGAGCGCCGCCTTCTCCGCCGATACGCCGAGCTTACCGCCGAGCTCCGCCAGCGCCGCCCGGGCGCCGGCCGCGTCGAGCTTCATGTCGCCGCCGAGGAAGTTGTCGGGATCGAGGATGCCGAGCACCACGTCGGCGTCGGTGATGCAGGGCTCGGTGCCGCCGCGCCCGTAGCACACCGGGCCGGGGTCGGAGCCGGCGCTGTCGGGCCCCGTCTTCAGCAGGCCGAGCGCGTCGACCCGGGCGATCGAGCCGCCGCCGGCGCCGATCTCGATCATGTCGATCGACGGCACCGTGATCGGCATGCCGCTGCCCGGCTTGAACCTGTAGCGGCGATCCACCTCGAACTCGCCGCTGACCAGCGGCTCGTAGTCGAGGATCAGGCAGGCCTTGGCGGTCGTCCCGCCCATGTCGAAGGAGATCAGGTCGGGGATGTCGAAGCGGCGGGCAAGGAAGCTCGCCACCAGCGCGCCGGCCGCCGGGCCGGACTCGATCATCCGCACCGGATTGCGCCCCGCCGTCGGGGCGCCGACGACGCCGCCGCTCGACAGCATGATCAGCGGCAGCTGCGAGAAGCCGCGCGCCGCCAGCTCCTTCGTCAGCGCGTTCAGGTAGGGCCGGGTGATCGGCACCGTGAAGGCGTTGATCGCGGTGGTCGAGGCGCGCAGGTACTCGCGCATCTGCGGCGCGATGTCGCTCGACAGCGAGACGAACAGTTCCGGCATCTCCTCGGCCAGGACGCGGCCGACGACCGCCTCGTTGGCCGGGTTCTTGTAGGAATTGAGCAGGCACACGGCGACCGACTCCACCCCCTTCGCCTTCAGCTCGGCGGCGACCGCGCGCACCTCGGCCTCGTCGACGGCCCGGCCCACCTCGCCGTCGGCGAAGACGCGCTCTGAAACGGGGAAAGTCAGGTCGCGGGTGATCAGCGGCTCGGGGAACTCGATCTGCGGATCGTACATGTCGTAGCGGTGCTCGTTGCGGATGTAGAGCACGTCGCGGAAGCCCTCGGTGACGATCAGCGCGGTCGGCGGCCCCTTCCGCTCGATCAGCGCATTGGTGACGATCGTCGTGGCATGGACGATGACGTCGTCGACGTCGGCGGGCGTGATGCCGGCCCGGCCAAGCACCAGGTCGACGCCGCGGAAGAAGCCCTCCAGCAGGTCGTGATGGGTGGTCAATGTCTTGTCGACGAAACTGGTCCCGTCCCCAGAGACCAGGACGACGTCGGTGAAGGTTCCGCCGATGTCGACCGCCAGCGCGTAACGCGTCATACAGGATACTCCGTGCAACCCAGATTTTCGGAAATGCGGCGCGCCGCCTGCAGCACGGAGGCGCGAAGATGTTCGGGCGGTTCGGCCGGCACGTGCTGCAGCGAGCCGGCAACGGTGATGGTGGCGATGAGCTCGCGGCTGGCGTCGAAGATCGGCGCCGCCAGGGCGTTGACGCCGACCAGCACCTGCTCGGGCGCCGTCGCCCAGCCGCGCTCGCGCGCCTTGGCGACCTCGGCCTCCAGCACGCCGAGATCGGTATTGGTGTGCGGCGTCCACTTCGACAGCTGCCTGCCGCGAACCGTCTTCCACAGGCCCGGCGCCCCGAAGGCGAGCGCCACCCGGCCCTGCGCCGAGGAATGGAACTCGAGCAACGCGCCCGGCCGCGTCACGATCTGCACCGGCGACTGCGCGCGCACGATGTCGAGCACCCGCACGCCGCCGCTCTCGATCACCGACAGCGTCGCGGTCTGCCCGGTCTCCTTGCGAAGCTGCACCATCGCGGCGCGCGCCTCGGTCAGCAGCCGGGTCGAATCGGCCACCGCCTGGCCGAGATGGAACAGCCTCAGCGTCAGCCGGTACTTCTCGGTCGAATCGTCCTGCGAGACGTAGCCCAGCGTCTTCAGCGTGCGCAGGTAGCGGAACGTCCTGGTCTTCGGGATGCCGAGCGCCTTGGCGAGCTCGGTGACGCCGACCGGCTCGCCGATCGCCGCCATCTCCTCGATGACGTCGAAGGCGTGCTTCAGGGACTGGATGCCGGCCGGCTGCCTGTCGTCGCTCATCGTGCGGCCCTCACTCCGCCACCAGGCTCGGCAGGAACAGCGTCACCTCCGGCACGAAGGCGACCAGCACCAGCACGGCGACGCAGATCGCGATCATCGGCAGCGCCGCCCGGCTAACCCCCTCGATCGGCACCCGGCCGATGGCGCTGACGATGAACAGGCACAGGCCGACCGGCGGCGTGATCATGCCGATCATCAGGTTGAGCACCACCATCACCCCGAACTGCACCGGATCGAGCCCGATCGTGCGGATCACCTCGCTGAGGATCGGCATCACCAGGATCAGCGCCGCCAGCGGCTCCAGGAACAGGCCGAGCATCAGCAGCAGCGCATTGATCAGCAGCAGCAGCAGGGCCGGCTCGGTGGTCATCGACATCATCGCCACGGCGATGTGCTTCGGCACGTTCTCGAAGCCGAGCACGAAGGCCGTCATCGAGGCCATGGCGACGATCAGCATGATGCCGGCCGACAGCGTCGCGGTCTCGTAGAGCGCCGTCCAGAACGAGCCGAAGCCCATCGTCCGGTAGAGGAACACCGACAGCAGCAGTGCGTAGAGCGCGGCGATCGCCGCCGCCTCGGTCGGCGTGAAGACGCCGGAGCGGATGCCGCCGACGATGATGACGGGCAGCAGCAGCGCCGGCGCGCCGCGGATGAACGAGCGGCGCCGCGCCGCGCGGTCCAGCACCGGCGACACCGGATGGCCCTCACGCTGCGCCTTGATCAGCACGTAGACGATCAGCGCCAGGCACAGGACGATCGCCGGTCCGATGCCGGCGATGAACAGGTCGCCGATCGAGGTGCCGGTGAGCACGCCGTAGAGGATCAGCGCCAGCGACGGCGGCACCAGCGGGCCGAGGATCGAGGAGGTGGCGACCAGCGCGGCGGCGTAGCGCGCGTCGTAGCCGTCGCGCTTCATCGCCGGTATCAGCACGCTGCCCAGCGCCGAGGCCTCCGCCGTCGCCGCGCCGCTGACGCCGGAGAACATCATGCTGGCGACCACCGTGACCGCGGCAAGCCCGCCGCGCACCCGCCCCACCAGCGTCTGGGCGAGCTTGACGATCTCCTCGGTGATGCCGCCGGCGTTCATGAAGTTGCCGGCCAGCAGGAAGAACGGGATCGTCAGCAGAACGAACTGGTCGACGCCTGCGATCATCCGCTGCGGGAAGGCGATCAGCAGGTGCGTGTTGCCGGTCAGGAAAAGGTAGGTGAGCGAGGCGAGCCCGAGCGCCAGCGCGACCGGGACGCCGATCAGCAGGAACGCCGCGAAGCCGGACAGGTAGAAGATCACGCCATGTCCTCCGGTCCGCCGGGAAACGCCGGCGCCGTGCCGCTGGCGAGCGAGGCCGCGCAGCCGGCCAGATGCACGGCGATGTGGAGGCCGAGCAGGGCGGCGCCGACCGGGATCGCCACGTAGACCCAGAACAGCGACATGTTCGCCGATCCCTCGCCGCCCAGCACGTCGATCCAGATGAAGTCGGCCGCCGGCATCGTCTGGCCGCCAGAGAACACCGCGTAGCGCCAGCCGTAGACGATCAGGAAGCCGAGCAGCACCAGCACGGCGGCATCCGCCACGAGCGCCAGCGCCGCCGCCGCGCGCGCCGGCACGGCCTCGACCAGGATGCGCATCGCGGCGATCTCGCCGCGTTGCCAGGCGACGCCGCAGGCCAGGAACGACACCCAGATCAGCAGGTAGCGGCAGACCTCCTCCGCCCAGATCAGCGAATCGTTGAGGCCGTAGCGGAAGAACACCTGGATGCACATCACCGCGAACAGGATCGCCATCATGGCGCCGAGCACGGCGACCATCAGCATCCGGTAGGCGCGGGCGAGTGCAGTCATTGCCTCCGGCATCGTCTCCAGTCGTCCCTGTTCCGCGCGGCCCCGCCGCACCTTCCAATATCCGGCACCCAGTCGGGCACCGCCATCGGTGCCCGACTGGGTGCCGCCCGACTGGGCCCCGGATCACGTCCGGGGCGTCGGCCTTTCGTGTGGCGTGACCTGCGCCACGAACTCTTGCCCATGTCCCGGACCTGATCCGGGACCCAGCCTGCCAGACTCGTCAGTGGCGACCGGTGCAGTCACCGTAAGCCAGCCCGCTCCATCCGGTCCGAACCGGCCGATGTCCGCACGCCATTTGTCGATCGGCGACCAGCTCTTCGACGTAGCCGTATCCGTCCCCTCTCCCCCTGCGGGAGAGGGTCGGGGAGAGGGGTAACGCCTGGCGGGGCTCGATGCCCCGCAGGCGTCCGCTAGTGGGATACCTCACACGGGCTCGAAATTGTCCTTCTGGTACGTCACCAGATGAAGGTAGTCCTGCCGGAGCGGCGAGAAGACGTCGAGGTTGAGGACGGTCTCCTCGCCCAACACCTCGCCGCAATGGGTGACGTTCGGCGGGATCCGGACGATCCCGCCCTGCTCCACGTCGACGGTGTCGTCGCCGATATAGAAGCGCATCCGGCCCTGTACCACCATCACCAGCTGCTCCTCGGGATGGCTGTGCGGGCGCACCTCCATCCCAGGCTCCAGCCAGTTCATCACCATCATCGCCTGGTTGCCCCGGAAGCCGGCCCGGGAGACCCCGGGACGCACGTCCTCCCGGGGCAGGTCTTCCCAGCGATAGGCCTGCGGGCCGCCGGCGTTCCGGCCACCCATCGTCACGACCCCTTGCGGACGGCGTCGATGAACTCGACGATGACCGGGTCCTTGCCGGACCATTCCTCGACGACCGGCGCCGTCTTGTCCTGCATCGCCTTCAGGTCGTCGAGCTGGTTGATCGTGACGCCCTTCTCCTTCAGCGCCTCGGCGACGCGCGCCTCGTCGGTCTTCACGAACTCGTACTGCCTGGCGATGGTCTCGCGGCCGGCCTCGATCATCGCCGCCTGGATGTCTTCCGGCAGCGCATCGAACTTGGCCTTGTTGATCACCAGCACGCCCGGCCAGAAGTAGTGTCCGGTGAGCGTCACCTCCTTGGCGTTCTGGAACAGGTTCTCCGATTCCACCGACGACAGGTTGATCTCGACGGCGTCGATGACGCCCGTTTCCAGGCCCGAGTAGACCTCGCCGTAGGGCATGCCGACGGGATTGGTGCCGACCGCTTCCCAGGTCGCCTTGTGCAGCGGGATCGGCACTATGCGCGTCTTCAGGCCCTCGAAGTCGGCGAGCGACTTGACCGGCTTCTCGCGGCTGAGGAAGTGGCGCTGGCCGGCCTCGTAGAACGACAGGCCCTTCATGCCCTTCTCCGACAGGCTGTCGAGCAGCTTCTGCCCGACCGGACCGGCGAGCACCGCGGCCATGTCGTCGTAGGACGTGACCACGAAGGGCAGCTGCAGGGCATCGAAGCCGGCCGCCCCGGCCGCCAGCGGGAAGGTCGGCGCGGAAACCAGCGCGCCGTCGATGGTGCCGAGCTGCACGCCCTCGAGCAGCTGCTTGTCGTCGCCCAGCGCCCTGTCGCCGACCACCTCGACCGCGACCTTGCCGCCGGTCTTCTCGGCAACGGCCTCGGCGAACATCTCGACGCCGGTATTGAAGGCATGCCGGCTGGACGCCGCGTGCCCGATCTTGAATTCGTACTCCGCCGCCGCCGCGGCGGAACTCATCGCGGCCAGCGCGAGGGTGCCGGCAACCAGTCCCTGGAACAGCTTCATCGCTTCCTCCGTTGTTTCCTATTATGAAACAGTGTTTCTGATTAAGATATACCGGCGCACCTTCGGACCGTCAATAATGCGCTGCAGCAGAGCTGCGCGGCCCCGGTTGCGCGTCAGAAAAGCGGCGCCTTCGGCCGGCCGTTGCGCTGGATCCCGGGTCAAGCCCGGGACGTATTCAGTATTTCCTGCAAGTGCTTCACCACACCACAGCCTACGTCCCGGCCCCCGAGCCGGGACCCAGGGGCCACACGGCACGTAGTGTGTTTCCGCTCATCCCCGCGGAAGCGGGGATCCAGCGCAAGGACCCGGCGCAGCCGCCGGGGCGGCGTGGAAGCCGCCGCCATCGCTCAGTTCGACAGCGCGTCCGAAATGAAGTCCGACAGCGTCTGCGCCGCCTTCGACAGGCGGCCAGGCGCCCGGTGGATAGCGATCTCGGAGCGGGGAAGCTCCGGCAGGCCCTCGCGCCGACCGATCAGGCGCAGACCCGGACGCGCCGAACCCTCCTTGACCACGGTCAGTGCGATGCCGGCCTCGGCGGCCGCCTCGACCGTGGCGATGCTGGTCGAGGTGAACATGATCCGCCACGGCCGGCCGGCCCTGTCGAGCGCCTGCAGCGCCCATTCGCGGAACATGTTGCCGGGCGGCAGCAGGGCGAGCGGCAGCACCTCGCCCCCCGGCAGCTCGCGATCGGCGGCGAAGGCCCAGCGTGTCGGCTCGCTGCGCAGCACCTCGCCCTTGCGCGCACCCTCGGCCTGGGTCGACAGGACCAGTTCGAAGCGCTCGCCGAGGTGATGGATCAGTTCGTAGGAGAAGCCGGTCGTCACGTCGACGGCGATGTCGGGATATTGCTCGATGAAGGTGGCAAGCACGTTCGGCAGCACGTTGGTCGCGTAGTCGCCCATCACCGCGAGGCTGACGCTGCCCGACACCTGCCGGTCCTGCACCACGTCGAGCGCCTCGTCGTGCAGCGCCACCAGCCGGCGCGCATAGCCGAGCAGCGTCTCGCCGGCAGGCGTCAGCTGCATCTTCCGCCCGGCCCGCCTGAACAGGGCCGACCCGACGGCCTCCTCGAGCCGCCGCATCTGCATGCTGACCGCCGACTGCGAGCGGCCGAGCGCCTGCCCCGCCCGGATGAATCCGTCCTGGTCCACCACCGCGATGAAGGTCCGCAGCAGGTCGGTGTCGATGTTGCGCCGCATCCAATCATGATGCGTGATCGGTTAACTCAAAACAATTCATTATTGTGATCTTTTGCCGAGTGCTATCGGGATGCTTCCCCGATCCGCTGCCGTCCCTCGAAGGGAGGCCGGCAGACGCGCACGCCGTGAGGAGAGTCATGGAACAGCCGAAACCCGAACCCCGGAAATGGGCGCGCCCGCTGCGCTCGCGGACCGTCACCCACGGCCGCAACATGGCAGCCGCGCGCAGCCTGTGGCGGGCGACGGGGGTGCGCGACGGCGACTTCGGCAAGCCCATCGTCGCCGTCGTCAATTCGTTCAGCGAGTTCGTCCCCGGCCACGTCTCGCTGCGCGACGTCGGCCGTATCGTCGCCGCCGAGATCGAGGCCGCCGGCGGGATCGCCAAGGAGTTCAACACCATCGCCATCGACGACGGCATCGCCATGGGTCACGGCGGCATGCTCTACAGCCTGCCCTCGCGCGAGCTGATCGCCGACAGCATGGAGTACGTCGTCAACGCCCATTGCGCCGACGCCATGGTCTGCATCTCCAATTGCGACAAGATCACCCCGGGCATGATGGTCGGGGCGATGCGGCTGAACGTGCCGACGGTGTTCGTCTCGGGCGGCCCGATGGAGGCGGGCAAGGTCGTGATCGGCGGCGAGGAGAAGCGCATCGGCCTTGCCGACATCATGGCCGGCACCGCCGACGCCGCGCTTTCGGATGCCGACCTCGACGCCTACGAGCAGCAGGCCTGCCCGACCTGCGGCTCCTGCTCGGGCATGTTCAGCGCCAACTCGATGAACTGCCTCGCCGAGGCGCTCGGGCTGGCGCTGCCAGGCAACGGCACGCTGCTTGCCACCCACGAGCTCCGGCGCGGCCTGTTCGAGGCGGCCGGCCGCACGATCGTCGACCTGGCGCTGCGCCACTATCGCGACGGCGAGGACGCCACCTGCCCGCGCGAGATCGCCTCGCTGCGCGCGTTCGAGAACGCCATGGCCCTCGACATCGCCATGGGCGGCTCGACGAACACGGTGCTGCACGCCCTGGCGATCGCCATCGAGGGCGGCATCGGCTTCACGCTGGACGACGTCGACCGGCTGTCGCGCAAGGTGCCGACCCTGTGCAAGGTCGCCCCGTCGACCGACCGCTACCACATCGAGGACGTCCACCGCGCCGGCGGCATCATGGCGATCCTCGGCGAACTCGACCGGCTCGGCCTCGTCCGCCGCGACCAGGCAACCGTCACCGGCCGCACGATCGGCGAGACGATCGAAGCCTGGGACGTCCGCGGCGGCGCGTCCGGGGAGGTCCGCCGCTTCTACCGGGCCGCGCCCGGCGGCCGGCGCACGAAGCAGCCGTTCAGCCAGGCGCGGTTCGCCGAAGATCTCGACCTCGACCGCAAGGACGGCTGCATCCGCTCGGGCGAGCACGCCTACCGCGCCGACGGCGGCCTCGCCGTGCTGCGCGGCAATCTCGCCCCCGACGGCGCGGTGGTGAAGACCGCAGCCGTGCCCGAGGGCCTCGAGACCTTCTTCGGCCCCGCCCGCATCTTCGAATCCCAGGAGGACGCATCGAGCGCGATCCTCTCCGGCAACGTCGCGCCCGGCGACGTCGTCGTCGTGCGCTACGAAGGCCCCAGGGGCGGGCCCGGCATGCAGGAGATGCTCTACCCGACCTCCTACCTGCGGGCGCGGAAACTCGACCGCTGCTGCGCCCTGGTCACCGACGGCCGCTTCTCCGGCGCCTCGGCCGGCCTGTCGGTCGGACACATCTCGCCGGAGGCGGCGGAGGGCGGCCTGATCGCGCTGGTCGAGGACGGCGATACGATCTCCATCGACATCCCGGCACGGACGATCACGCTGGCCGTGCCTGACACTGTCCTGGCGCAGCGACGGCATGCTCACGGCACACCGACGGCACGGTCCTGGCAGCCCGAATCGCGCCGGCGTCATGTCAGCGACGCCCTGAGGATCTACGCCGCGACCACCAGCAGCGCGTCTCTCGGCGCGGCCCGCCGATTGCGCACCGGCGAGCCGATCGGCTGATTGCGTGGCCGCGGCCGCGCCTTCTCCGTTGCGTTCGCCCGACCGGGGATTATAAGCTGCGGCAATCCGGAACCGAATTCGCTTCCGGAATAAGGGCAAGGCGGCTCTCGGACCCCCGGTTGGGGGCGGAGCCGTTTTTTTTTGGAGAGGCGATTCATGGCGGTCGACGGTGTGCAGCCTGCGAAGACGGGGAGTGCCGACGGATGGCCGGTCGGCGTCCTGTTCTCGCAAAGCGGCGTCACCGCCGCGATAGAGCGCACGCAGCTCAATGCCACGATCCTTGCCATCGAGGAGATCAACGCCGCCGGCGGAATCCTCGGAAAGCCCCTGTCGCCGGTCGTCTACGACCCGCAGTCCAACCCCAAGCGGTTCCGCGCCCTCGCCGAGAAACTGTTGATCTCGGACGGCGTCCGCATCGTCTTCGGCTGCTACATGTCGAGCACCCGCAAGGCCGTGCTCCCGGTGGTCGAGGCCCGCGACGGGCTGCTGTTCTACCCGACGCTCTACGAGGGGTTCGAGTATTCAAAGAACTGCATCTACACCGGCGCGGCGCCGAACCAGAATTCGGTCCCGCTGGCCCGGCACCTGCTGGATACCTACGGAAACCGGTTCCTTTTCGTCGGCTCCAACTACATCTACCCCTACGAGTCGAACCGCATCATGAGCGACCTGATCGTCCAGTCGCGCGGCAAGGTGCTGGACGAGATCTACGTTCCGCTGTCGGCGCAGACCGAGCACTTCGACCGCGTCATCCGCGAGATCGAGAAACACAAGCCGGACGTGATTTTCTCAACCGTCGTCGGATCGGCCACCGCGATGTTCTATGAGGCCTACCGACGGGCGGGCTTCGATCCGGCGAGAATGCCGATCGCCAGCCTGACCACGAGCGAGGCGGAGATCGCCGAAATGTCGGCGGAAACGGCGGAGGGACACATCACGGCCGCTCCCTATTTCGAGGTCCTCGACACGCCGGCAAGCCGCGGCTTCGTCGCCGCCTTCAAGTCCCGCTTCGGAGCGGAATCACCGGTCACGGCCTGCGCGGAAGCCGCTTATTTCCAGGTCCATCTGGCGGCGAACGCGCTGGCCGCGGCAGGCACCGATCGCCCCGCCGCCTTGCTCGAACCGCTGCGCGGCAGCGAGTTCCAGGCGCCGCAGGGCACTGTCAAAATCGACCCCGACAACAATCACACCTGGCTCTGGCCGCGGGTCGCCCGCGTCGGCCCGGACCGACGCTTCGAGATCATCTGGAATCCCGGTGTGCGCGCCAAGCCCGACCCGTATTTCCTGACCCCGAGCCTCGACGAATGGTGGCTCGCCGAGGCGGTCACCGCGACCCGTTGAGGAAAGCACCCTGATGGCCATGCAGATCCTGCGCGACCTCAAGGGATTGAACGTCCTCGTCGTCCACCCCGCCGACGCGGAGGGACGCAGCCTGACGGAACATCTGCGCCGCATCGGCTGCCGTGTCGAGGCGCAATGGCCGGTGCCGGACCGGATCCCGTCGCATTGCGACATCGTCATGCTGGTCGTCGAGCAGGAGAGCCGCGACCTCGTCCTGCGCTTTGCACGCAGCTACGACGGGGTGCCGCCCACCCTGATCGCCATGGTGGACTACGAGAACCCGAGCACCCTGCAGATGGTCCTCGAGATCGGCGCGCTGGCTGTCGTCGAACGCCCCGTCCGCCCCTTCGGCCTCCTCACCAATCTGACGATTGCCCGCAGCCTCTGGCTGGAGAGAGCGGAACACGGGAAGCGCCTGGCCAAGGTGGAACGCAAGCTGGCCGGCGTCCAGAAGATCCAGAAGGCGAAATCGATCCTCATGGAACGGCAGGGCCTCAGCGAGGAGGAGGCCTACCAGACGATCCGCAAGCAGGCGATGTCCAAGCGTGTGCCCATGGACGAGATGGCGCTGGCGATCATCAATGCCCACGATCTCCTGAACCCCCAAAACCTCTTGAACTTCGGTCCGAAGCGTGGTTAGAATTTAGTCGTGGCTAGCAGTTAGGCAACGATTTGCCGGCAGCCACGTCCGCCGCTCCACCAGTGGTGTTGGGTCGGCAAGGCGAAGCAGCCCGACAGGTTCATGCGAACCTGGCGGGTTTTTTTGTGCCTCGTCCACCGCGCCGACAGGGGAGTCGGCGCGATCCAAGCAAACCAGATGAACACCGCAGCGGGCCGCTGCGGTGCACGGAGGAAACTTCGGGAACGGCTGGTTCCGACGGCTGCGCGCTGTCGGTCCGAGGGGATTTCATGCGCCGGTCGAAACAGCGGCGAGCGGCGCCACTCAGAACGGGAGGTTCTAGAACCATGGCTATCAACCGTCGCGACTTTCTCAAGTCGACCGCAGCCGGCGCCGCAGGCGCGCTGGTGACACCCTACTTCTTTCACCGCACCGCACTGGCCGCCGACACCGTCGACGTCGGCGTGCTGTTCTCTCAGACCGGCGGCCTGTCGATCATCGAGAAGTCCCTGTCCGACGCCACGCTCATGGCGATCCAGGAGATCAACGACTCCGGCGGGGTGCTCGGCAAGCAGATCAATCCCATCGTCGAGGACGGCGCCTCCGACCCGAAGACTTACAACGAGAAGGCTTCGAAGCTCGTCATCAGCGACAAGGTGCCGACGGTGTTCGGGTCCTACACCTCGGCCAGCCGCAAGGCGGTCCTTCCCGTCTTCGAGAAGCGCAGGAACCTGTACTTCTACCCCACCTACTACGAAGGGTTCGAGTGCTCGAAGAACGTCGTCTACACCGGCGCCGTTCCCAACCAGCAGCTTTCCAACTTCATTCCCTGGATCATCGAGAACCTCGGCAAGAAGAAGTTCTTCATCGTCGGATCGAACTACATCTATCCGCGCGAGATGGCCAAGGTCTGCAAGATCCTGATCGAAGGCAACGGCGCCGAGTGGGTGGCGGACGAGTATCTGGAACTCGGCCATTCCGAATGGGGCGCCATGGTCAACAAGATCAAGTCGTCGGGTTGCGACGTCGTGCTGTCCAACGTCGTCGGCGACTCCGTCGTTGCCTTCTACCGCGAGTTCAAGAACCAGGGCCTCACGCACGACAAGCTGCCGATCTGCGCGACAGTGACCTCGGAGATCGAGATCGCCGCGATGGGGCCGGAATATGCGGTCGGGAGCTACACCTCCTTCCCCTACTTCCAGGCGATCGACACCGACCTGAACAAGGCCTTCATCGAGCGGTACCGCATGTTCGTCAACGACCCGAAGGCGGTGACGCACCATGCGCTGGAGTCCTCCTACTTCCAGGTCTACCTGTGGAAGCAGGCGCTCGAGAAGGCCGGCGAGGCGACGCCGGAGGCGATCCGCGCCGGCGTGATGGGCCAGGAATACGATGCGCCGAACGGCCACGTGAAGATCGATCCGGAGAACCTTCACACGTTTCTCACCCCGCGCATCGCCGAGTGGCTGCCGGACGGCCAGGGCAAGATCGTCGACGACTACGGCGAGCCGATCCGTCCCCTGCCCTACGTCGCCTACGGCGAGACCGAGGACACCCTGTTCTGCACCGAAAAGGGCCTCGATACCTCCAAGCTCAAAGGCTGACGGGATGTTCGCTGCGCGGGGCACGCCCCCGCGCGGCGGCTCCTGAGAACACCCGGGAATGCGATGATCGACGTCCTGTTCATAGGCCTCAGCCTCGGATCGATCCTGCTGCTCGTCGCCCTCGGCCTCGCCATCACCTACGGCGCCATGGGCGTCATCAACATGGCGCATGGCGAGATGGTGATGATCGGTGCGTATACGACCGTCATGTCGGCGATCTGGCTCGGAATCGGCCTGATTCCCTCGATCCTGCTGGCCTTCATCGTGACCGCGCTGCTCGGCTGGCTGATCGAGAGGATCGTGGTCAAGCGCCTGTACGGCCGATTGCTCGACACGCTGCTGGCGACCTGGGGCGTGGCGATCCTGATCCAGCAGGCGGTGCGGCTGGAATTCGGGCTGTCCTTCTTCGGCATCCACGTCGAAGGGCTGGGACCGGGCCTTCAGAACGTCACCGTGCCCGACTTCCTGCAGGGCGCGTTCTCGATCGGGGCCGTCGAAATCAACACCTACCGCACGTTCATCATCCTGGTGACGGCGGTCCTGACGCTGCTCACCTGGTACCTGATGTACCGCACACCGATCGGCACGCAGGTCCGCGCGATCATCCGCAATCCGTCGATGGCGGCGGCCTGCGGCATCGACGTCGACCGGGTGAACGCCCTTACCTTCGCCTACGGGTCCGGTCTCGCCGGGGTCGCCGGCGTGATGATGTCCGGCTTCAAGACCGTGTTTCCCGACATGGGCACGTCGATGGTCGTCGACGGGTTCATGGTGGTGGTGATGGGCGGCGTCGGCAGCCTGCTGGGTTCGGTGGCTTCGGCGGGCATCCTCGGCGAGATCAACGGCGTCGTCGCCTCCGTCACCAACGACATTCTCGCCAGGGCCGTCGTGTTCGGGGTCGTGATCATGGTCATCGTCCTGAAGCCCCAAGGCCTGTTCTCCTTCAAGGGCCGGTGAGACGATGATCGCCAAGCCCATCATCACCAAACGACGCCTGGACTATCTGGCCTACGCCGTCTTCATCGCCGGGATCCTGCTGGCGCCGTACTTCTTCGACGAATTCTGGCTGAACCGCTTCGCCAAGTACCTCGTCTACGGGATGCTCGGCATCGCCATCGCCCTGTCGTGGGGCTATGCCGGCATCCTCAATCTCGGTCAGGGCCTGTTCTTCGGGATCGGCGCCTACATGCTGGCGATGTCGCTGAAGCTGGCCAGCTACACCTCGCTGCAGCAGGGCTCCGACACGCCCGTTCCCGACTTCATGCTGTGGAACGCCGAGCCCGGCGCGCTGACCGACCTGTGCTGCATCAACAAGGGCTCGTTCCTGTGGATCCCGTTCCAGGCGCAATGGTTCGGCGTCGCGATGGGCATCGTGCTGCCGGTCGTGGTCGCCGCGATCGTCGGCACGATCATCTTCAGGAAGCGCGTTTCGGGCGTCTTCGTATCGATCATCACGCTGGCCCTGGTGCTGCTGGTGCGGCTGGTTGTGATAGACGCCCAGCCCGTGACCAACGGCTTCAACGGGCTCACCGACCTCGGCTGGTTCACCGTCGCCGGCTTCGAGTTCGATCCCTACATGGTCGAGACGTACTATCTCGTCGCCATCTCGCTTTCGGTGCTGCTGGTCGGGGTCCGCCTGCTCACCGAGACCCGCGCCGGCCTGATCCTGCAGGCGATCCGCGACTCCGACAGCCGGGCGCGCTATCTCGGCTTCGACGTTCCCGTCTACCAGATCTTCTTCTTCTCCGTGTCGGCGGCGATCGCCGGCTTCGCGGGCATGCTCTACGTCATCGTCGCCGAATTCGCCTCGCCGACCTTCATGGACCTCACCTTCTCGATCACCATGGTGGTCTGGGCGGCCGTCGGCGGTCGCGCCTCGCTGCTGGGGGCCTGCATCGGGGCGATCCTGATCAACACCATCGAGGCGACGGTCTCGGAGACCGAGGCCTTCGTCGAGGCCTGGAAGGCGATCATCGGCCTGATCTTCGTCCTCGTCGTGGTGTTCCTGCCGCGCGGCCTGGCCGGCTTCGCGAGCGACGTCGCCGACTGGGCGCTGGTGCGCCTCGGACTGCGCAGCCGCGAAGACGTCGAAGCGGCCGCCGACGGCGTCCAGCCGGCGGAGTGAGGGAGGCAGGCATGGCAACCGCAGCCCTCACCATCGACAATATCGGGGTCGAGTTCTCCGGCTTCCGGGCCGTCGACGGCGTGTCGATGATCGTCGACGAAGGCGAACTCCGCGTGCTGATCGGCGCCAACGGCGCCGGCAAGACCACGCTGATGGACCTGATCAGCGGCAAGACGGAATCGACCTCCGGCCACGTCTATCTCTACGAGGACGAGATCACCAACAAGTCGGAGCACGCAATCGCTCGGGCGGGCGTCGGCCGCAAGTTCCAGATACCCAGCGTCTTCAAGGACTTGACGGTGCGCCGCAACCTCGAGGTGGCGAGCTGCCCGAGCCCGAGCGTCTTCGCCAATCTCGGCTTCGGCTTTCCCAGGCCGTCCAGGGACAAGGTCGATGCGACGCTCGAACTGGTCGGCCTCGCCGAGGAGGAGGGACTTCCCGCCGCGATCCTGTCGCACGGCCAGACCCAGTGGCTCGAACTCGGCATGCTGATGGTGCAGGACCCCAAGATCCTGCTGCTCGACGAGCCGACGGCCGGCATGACCCAGGCCGAGACGCAGAAGACGGCGCGACTGATCAACGAGTTGCGCGGCCGCCACACGATCCTCGTCGTCGAGCACGACATGACCTTCGTTCGCGAGATCGCCGAGCGGATTACCGTCATGCATCTCGGCCAGGTGCTGGCGGAAGGATCGATCGCCCAGATCGAGACCGACGAGAAGGTTCGCCGCGCCTATCTCGGTTCCCACGGAATCGTGTCGTGAGGCGCCCGGCATGCTGACGCTCTCCAACGTCGACAGCTACTACGGCCGCAGCCACATCCTGCACGGCGTCTCGCTGCAGGTCCCCGACGCCAGCTTCGTGGCGATCCTCGGCCGCAACGGCACCGGCAAGACCACCCTGCTGAAGACCCTGATGGGCCTCACCGACCGGATGACCGGCAGCATCAGCCTCGGCGACGTCGAGATCGGCACGGCCCCGACCTACCGGCGTGCCAGGTCCGGCATCGCCTACGTGCCGCAGGGCCGCGAGATCGTCCCGGACTTCACCATCCGCGAGAACATCCTGATGGGCTCGTTCGCGCGACCGGACCGCAGGCACGTCGTGCCGGATCTGGTGCCCGAGCTGTTTCCCTATCTGATCGACAACCTCGATCGGCCGGGCGGGGTCCTGTCCGGCGGCCAGCAGCAACAGCTCGCGATCGCCCGGGCCCTGGCCGCCGAGCCGAAGGTGCTGCTGCTCGACGAGCCGACCGAGGGCATCCAGCCGAACATCGTCGAGGAAATCGAGAACATCATCATCCGCCTGAACAAGGAGATGGAACTGACCGTCATTCTCGTCGAGCAGAACGTCGCCTTCGCGCGCCGTGCCGCCCAGCGCTTCGCCATGATGGAGAAGGGCCAGGTGGTGGCGTCCGGCGGCATCGGCGAGCTGACCGACGAACTGGTCCACCGGCATCTCGCCGTGTGAACCGACAACCGGCCGCGCCGCACAAGGCGCTGCCACTTAGGGCAATGCGTCAAGGGAGTCTAAGATGCTGCACGGTGATATTTCCTCCTCCAACGATACCGTCGGCGTAGCCGTCGTGAACTACAAGATGCCGCGGCTGCACACCAAGGCCGAGGTTCTCGAGAATGCCCGAAAGATCGCCGACATGCTGGTCGGCATGAAGCGCGGCCTGCCGGGCATGGATCTGGTGATCTTCCCGGAGTACTCGACCCACGGGATCATGTACGACCCCAAGGAGATGTACGAGACCGCCGCGACGATCCCCGGCGAGGAGACCGAGATATTTGCCGAGGCCTGCCGCAAGGCGAAGGTCTGGGGCGTCTTCTCCCTGACCGGCGAGCGCCACGAGGAGCATCCCAACAAGGCGCCCTACAACACGCTCATCCTGATGAACGACAGGGGCGAGATCGTCCAGAAGTACCGCAAGATCATGCCGTGGGTGCCGATCGAGGGCTGGTATCCGGGCAACTGCACCTACGTCTCCGACGGCCCGAAGGGCATGAAGATCAGCCTGATCATCTGCGACGACGGCAACTACCCGGAGATCTGGCGCGACTGCGCCATGCGCGGCGCCGAACTGATCGTGCGCTGCCAGGGCTATATGTACCCGGCCAAGGACCAGCAGGTGGTGATGGCCAAGGCGATGGCCTGGGCCAACAACGTCTACGTCGCGGTTGCCAACGCCGCCGGCTTCGACGGCGTCTACTCCTATTTCGGCCACTCGGCGATCGTCGGCTTCGATGGCCGGACGCTTGGCGAGTGCGGCGAGGAGGACATGGGCATCCAGTACGCCCAGCTGTCGCTCAACCTGATCCGCGATGCGCGCAGGAACATGCAGTCGCAGAACCATCTCTTCAAGCTCATGCACCGCGGCTACACGGGCACGATCAATTCCGGCGACGAGATCCAGGGACACGCCGTCTGCCCCTTCGAGTTCTACAAGAACTGGGTCACCGACCCGGAAGGGACCCGCGAGATGGTCGAGCAGATCACCCGCTCGTCCGTCGGCACCGAGGAATGCCCGATCGAGGGGATCCCGACGGAAAAGGTCGCACACCGCTAGGAGTTGCGGCCCGAGTGGCGGGGCGCACCGTCTGGTCCCGCCACTCCTACTGATCTGGACGCAGTCCTCGCGGGGTGAACCGGCATGGTGCGCATCGATTCCGTCGTCGGCAGCAGGCTCGATCCGGGCCTGTCGGACCGGATACATCATCTGGAGCATCACGATGCCGTCGAGTACGTGCGGCTGCCGACGGCAGACACCGCCCGCAAGCGGCTGCGCGTGACGACCGACCGCGGCACCGACTGCGCCATCGCGATCCCGCGGTCGCAATCGCTTTTCGATGGCGCGGTGCTGTCGCTCGGCGACGACCGCGCCATCGTACTGCGCGTTCTGGAGGAGCGCTGGCTGCGCCTCAGACCGGCCACGGCGGCCGACGCGCTGGAGCTCGGCTACAGCGCCGGCAATCTGCACTGGCGGGTCCGCTTCGACGGCGGCGATCTGCTGGTGGCGCTGGAAGGTCCGGTGGAAGGCTACCTCGCACGCATCGCGCCGCTGATCGAGGCGGGCCGCGTCTCGCCCGTCGGCCCCGAACCGGGGGAGCCGTGAGACGATGGGCAACGAAGATGCACTGCTCCTCGTCCTTCAACACGCAGACAGCGCATTTCCAAGCGGCGGCTTTGCCTTCTCGCAGGGTCTGGAGGGATATGCGGCGCTTGCCGGGCGGCCGGAGCTCGCCGGCCTTGAAAGCTTTCTGCGCACGCAGATCCGGCTGCGCTGGGCCAGCGCCGATCGGATCGCCCTGATCCGCGCCCACCGCACCGGCGGCGACCTGGAGGCAATCTCGGAGATCGATGCCGAGATCGAGGCTGTGACGCTGCCGGAACCGCTGCGCTCGGGATCCCGGCGCAACGGCGCTGCGTTCCTAGCAACCCATGCTCGCCTGGGAGTAGCGGCCGCGACCGCCTATCGCGCCCGCATCCGACAGGGTCGTGGCCACGGCCACCTCCTCGCCATGCAGGGCCTGGTCTGGTCCACGCTCGGCGTCGGCGAGGCCGAAGCAGCCGCCGTGTCGGGCTACCAGTTCGCCGCCGCGATGATCCAGGCGGCGGTCCGCCTGGGTCTGACGGGAGCGATCGATGCGCAGCGCGTCCTGGCCGAACTGCGCCCGGAGATCGCGGCCGCGGTGGAGCGGCCGGTGCCGAGGGATGCCGACATCGAGAGTTACACCCCATTGGCCGACATCGCGGCGATGCGCCACGCGCGGCAGGAGTCACGGTTATTTGCCAACTAAGACAACCAGCCACGGCATCGATCACGACCGGCGGCGGAACAGACGAGGCACGAACACCGAAGCCCGGAGCTTCGAGAAATCTTCCAAGGGGCGGGGATGCAATTGGGACGGCAGCCGCAAGCTCTCGCGAAACAAAGGAGACTTGGAATGTCCACCCGAAATGAAAGTTCGATCGCGCACGAGGTAGAAGAGGTAGAGGAGCACGTCGACGCGATCCTCGGCCATGAATACGAACATGAACCGGTTCCGCCCAGTGCGCGCCGCAGCCTGTTATCGGTGACGATGGTATGGATCGGCTTCCCGATGATCATCACCGGGGCAATGACCGGATCCATTCTCGTCCTCGGCATGGGCTTCCGGAACGCGCTGATCGCCATGATCGTCGGAAACGCGATCATGTTCGCCTATGTCGGGGCGCTCGGCGTACTGGGCAACCGGACCGGCATGAACTTCGCGCTGATCGCCAGCGTCGTCTTCGGCAACAAGGGCTACATGCTGGCGTCGGGCCTGCTTTCGACGCTGCTTCTTGGCTGGTACGCGGTCCAGACCGGCATTACCGGCGCACTCGTTTCCAGCACATATGGCCTGAACTACGTGCTGATGACGATCATCGCGGGCGTTCTCTACATCGCGATCACATTCGTCGGCGTGAGAGGCCTCCACTGGATCGGCACGATCTCCGTGCCGCTGTTCGTCGTCCTCGGCCTGTGGGTCGCCGGCCACGCGGCCTCGACCTCGAGTTGGGAGGCGATCTACTCCTATGCCGGCAACAACGGTGTCGCGAGCATGTCGATGGGCATCGGGCTCACCGTGGTCATCGCACTGTTCATCGATGCCGGCACGGTGACGGCCGACTTCAACCGGTGGGCAAAGGACACGCCGAGTTCGCTGATCGCGACGTTCAGCGCCTTTCCATTCGCCAACCTGGTGGCGATGCTGGTCGGCGGCGTGATGACCGCGGCGCTGGCGGTTCCCGACGCCAACCCGTTCGGAACCGACAACATGTTCGGCTACATGAACTCCATGCAGCTCACCTGGCTGAGCGTGCTGGCGTTCCTGTTCCTCTACATCAACCTCGGCTCGGTGTGCTCGCACTGCCTGTACAACGCGGCGACGGGCTGGTCGCGCATCGTGGGAAGCCACATGCGCCTGCTCGCCGTCATCCTCGGCGTCATCGGCATCGCCGTCGCCGCCGGCAACGTCTGGGCGTTCTTCATCCAGTGGCTCTCGCTCCTAGGCATCCTGGTGCCGCCGATCGGTGCGATCATCCTGGTCGACCAGTATGTCCTGCGCCGCGGTGCGACCGCCACGACCGACTGGCGGGGGACGGCGTTCGGCGCCTGGGCCATCGGTTCGATCGTCGCGTTCATCGTCGAGGAAACGATGCCGCACCTGTCCACCGCCATTTCGGCCGCCGTCGTCGCCGCCGTCGCCTACTGGGGCCTCTCGCTGGTCGTGGCGCGCCAGCCCCAGACCACCTGACGGGAACACCTGCGCTGACCCGCCCCCATGGGGGCGGGTCTCCACCAACGAGGAAACGAAAAGCGATGGACTACGAGATCTTCGATCTGGGCGACTTCGCGCTGCAGCGTGGCGCGACGCTGAGGGACTGCAAGCTGGCCTACAAGACGTTTGGAACGCTGAGTCCGGCGAAGGACAACGTCATCGTCTATCCGACCTGGTACTCCGGCCAGCACTATGACAACGAATGGCTGGTCGGCGAGGGAATGGCGCTCGATCCCTCGAAGTACTTCATCATCATTCCCAACATGCTGGGCAACGGCCTGTCGTCGTCGCCCTCGAACTACCCGGAGCCGTACAACGGGCCGCGGTTCCCGCAGGTGACCGCCTATGACAACGTCAAGGCGCAGCACAGGCTGATCACCGAGAAGTTCGGGATCGAGCACATCGTGATGGTGGTCGGATGGTCGATGGGCGCCCTCCAGACCTTCCACTGGGGCGCGATGTATCCCGACATGATGGACAAGCTGGCGCCGTTCTGCGGCTCGGCCAAGTGCTCCCGGCACAACTTCGTCTTCCTGGAAGGCGTCAAGGCGGCACTCACGGCGGACGCTGCCTGGAACAACGGCTGGTACGATGAAAAGCCGGCAAAGGGATTGCGGGCCGCAGCGCGAGTGTATGCCGGGTGGGGTTTCTCGCAGGCGTTCTACAGGCAGAAGCTCGACATCGAGACGCTCGGCTTTTCCTCACTCGAGGATTTCCTGGTCGCCTTCTGGGAAGGCTTCTTCCTGCCCAAGGACGCAAACAACCTTCTGACCATGCTGTGGACCTGGCAGAACGGCGACATCAGCGACAACGAGCTCTACGGCGGCGATTTCGAGAAGGCCCTCGGCGCAATCAAAGCCAAGACGTTCGTCATGCCCGGCAGGACGGATCTCTATTTCCCGCCGGAGGACAGCGAGAACGAGGTCGCCAACATGCCGAACGCGGAGTTCCGGCCGATCGAGTCAGTCTGGGGCCACTTCGCCGGCGGACCGGGCACCAACCCGGTCGACGTCAAGGCGCTCGACGACATGCTGAAGGAGTTGCTCGCCGCCTAGCGGAGGAAGGCTCGGCCGGGCGCCCGGCCATCGGTGTCACAGGAGCATGCTATGTCCCGGACTGACGATATCTGCAGCATGGATGCCACGGCGATCGCCCGGCACGTGCGCGAGCGCACCGTGTCGGCGGTGGAGGTGACCGAAGCGCACCTGGCGCGCATGACGGCGCTGGAGCCGAAGCTCCACGCCTTCTGCACGCCGACGCCGGAGCTCGCTCTCGATACGGCGAAGTCGATCGACGCGGCCATCGCGGCCGGCGATCCGGTCGGGCCGTTCGCCGGTGTGCCGGTCGGGGTCAAGGACCTGATCTGCACGGCGGGGATCAAGACCGTCTCCGGATCGTTCGCCTACGAAGACTTTGTCCCCGACGAGGACGATATCGTCGTCGAGCGGCTGAAGGACGCGGGCTGCGTGATCCTCGGCAAGACCAACGTGCCGGAGTTCGGCTACAGCGGCGTCGGCCACAATCCCGTCTTCGAGACGACGCGAAATCCCTGGAACCTCGACATGACACCCGGGGGGTCCAGCGCCGGATCCGGCGCGGCGGTGGCATCGGGCATGTGCCCCTTCGCGCTCGGCAGCGACGGCGGCGGCTCGATCCGGATTCCCTCGGCGCACAGCGGCCTTTACGGTCTGAAGGCCTCAATGGGACGCGTGCCGCTCTATCCCGGCACCAAGGACGAACGCTATCCCGGTGTCTCGAGCTGGGAGAGCCTCGAGCACATAGGCCCGATGAGCCGCACCGTGGCCGACGCGGCGCTGATGATGTCGGTCATCGCCGGCCCCGACCCGCGAGATCGGCATTCGCTGCCCGAGCCGTCCTTCGACTGGCTCGAGACGATCAAGGGCGACATCCGCGGCAAGAAGGTGGCCCTGAGCATCGACTGGGGCTACGCCGCGGTCGACCCGGAGGTCCGCGAGATCGTCACGGCCGCGGCGAAGGTGTTCGAATCCGATCTCGGCTGCACCGTCGAGGAAGCCCATCCCGGCTGGGAGGACCCGTATGGCGCGTTCTGGGGCATCGTCGCGCTCGAATCCGACCTGAAAGGCCTGCGCAGGATGGCCGATGAGTACGGCGACCGGATGACGCCGCACCTGCTCGACTTCATTCGCCGGCCATGGACCGCCGAGGAACTGACGGACGCCGTCATGGTCCGCAAGGCCGTCAACAACAAGATGTGGCGGTTCATGCAGAACTACGACCTGCTGCTGACGCCGACGCTCGCAGTGCCGCCCTTCCCGGTCCACATCCAGGGACCGGAAAAGATCGACGGGCGGATGGTGGCGCCGTTCCAATGGCTGGCCTTCACCTTCCCGATGAACCTGACCGGCCAACCTGCGGCCTCCATTCCGGCCGGCTGGACCGACGGTGGCCTGCCGGTCGGCCTGCAGATCGTCGGCCGGCATCTCGACGATCCGCTCGTGCTGCGGGCGTCCGCCGCCTTCGAGGCGGCCCGCCCGTGGATCGATCGCCGTCCCCCCGTCCTGGACGCCTGACAAGGAAACGACGTGCTCCTCACACCGACCGAACTCGAACGCCTGACGATCTATACGGCAGCCGAACTCGCCCGGAAGCGCCGCGCCAAGGGTCTGAAGCTGAACTATCCGGAAGCCGTCGCCATCATTTCCGACGAGATCCTCGAAGGCGCCCGCGAGGGCCGGTCGGTGGCCGAGCTGATGTCGTACGGGGCGACCATTCTGACCAGCGCCGACGTGATGGAGGGCGTGCCGGAGATGCTGCACATGCTGCAGGTAGAGGGTACGTTTCCCGACGGCACGAAGCTCGTCACCCTGCATGATCCGATCCGCCCGGTACCCGGCGGGGCGAGTCCGTCGCGCGTGCCCGGCGAGGTCCTTGCCGGGGAGGGAGACATCGAGCTCAACCCCGGCCGTCCGCTGGCCACGCTCAGCGTCGTCAATACCGGCGACCGGCCCGTTCAGATCGGCAGCCACTACCATTTCTTCGAGGTCAACAAAGCGCTCGAGTTCGATCGGGCCGCAGCCTTCGGCATGCGCCTCGACATCGCTGCGGGGACAGCGGTCCGATTCGAGCCCGGGCAGTCGAAGGAGGTGACGCTGGTCGGGTTCGGCGGCACGCGGGAGGTCTCCGGTCTGCATCGCCTGACGGACGGACCGATCGACGGCGAAGACCGGAAATCGGCCGCTCTCGAGCGCGCCCGGGCCGCCGGATTCAAGGGGGCATAGCGATGGCCACGATCAGCCGCAAGGACTACGCCGCCATGTACGGCCCGACCACCGGCGACGGCGTCCGGCTTGGCGACACGTCGCTGATCGCCGTCGTGGAGAAGGACTACGCGACCTACGGCGACGAGTGCCTGCACGGCGGCGGCAAGACGCTACGCGACGGCATGGGATTGGTGGCCGGCCACACCAGCGCCGACGGCGCCCTCGACATGCTGCTGTGCAACGTCATGGTGATCGATCCGGTCGTCGGCATCGTCAAGGGCGACCTCGGCATCCGCGACGGCAAGATCGTCGGCATCGGCAAGGCCGGCAATCCCGGCATCATGGACGGCGTAGACGAGCGGCTGATCGTCTCCGCGGCCACGACCGTGCGCGACTGCGAGGGCCTGATCGCCACGGCCGGCGCGCTCGACGTGCACGTTCATTTCGATTCCGCCCAGCTCTGCGAGCACGCCATCGCGTCGGGCATCACGACGATGCTGGGCGGATCGCTGGGGCCGATCACGGTCGGCATCGACTCCGGCGGACCGTTCAACGTCGGGAAGATGCTGCAAGCCTCCGAGGCCTGGCCGATCAATTTCGGCTTCCTCGGCCGCGGCAACTCGCACAAGCCGGCTTCGCTGGTGGAGCAGATCGAGACCGGCTGCCTCGGCCTGAAGCTGCACGAGGATTGGGGCTCGATGCCGGCCGCGATCGACACCTGCCTGGCGGTCGCCGACGACCTCGACTTCCAGGTCCAGCTCCACACCGACACGCTGAACGAATCCGGATTCGTGGAGGACACTCTGGCCGCGATCGGCGGACGGACGATCCACATGTACCATACCGAGGGGGCCGGCGGCGGCCATGCGCCGGACATCATTTCGGTCGCCGGCGTCGCCAATTGCCTGCCCTCGTCGACCAATCCGACCAATCCCTATACGGTCAACACCTTCGACGAGCACCTCGACATGACGATGGTGTGCCATCACCTCAATCCGGCGATCCCCGAGGACGTCGCCTTTGCCGAAAGCCGCATCCGCGCCCAGACGATCGCCGCCGAGGACGTCCTGCACGACATCGGCGCGATCTCGATGCTCGGGTCCGACAGCCAGGGCATGGGCCGGATCAACGAGGTGATCTGCCGTACCTGGCAGCTCGCCTCCAAGATGAAGGACCAGCGCGGCCGCCTGCCCGAGGAGCAGACCTTCGGCGACAACGAGCGGATCAAGCGCTACATCGCCAAGTACACGATCAACGCCGCCCGGACCTTCGGCATCCACGACCATGTCGGCTCGCTCGAGGACGGCAAGATGGCCGACATAGTGGTGTGGCGGCCGGCCTTCTTCGGCATCAAGCCGGAACTCGTCATCAAGGGCGGCTTCATCGCCTGGGGTGCGATGGGCGACAGCGCCGCCTCGCTGATGACCTGCGAGCCGCTGATCATGCGCCCGCAATGGGGCGCCTTCGGTCGCGCCGGTCAGACGCTGTCGGCCTGCTTCGTCAATCCCCGCGCAATCGATGCGGGCCTGTCGGTCACGCTCGGACTGACCAAGCCGCTGCTGCCGGCCCGAGGGACGCGCGGCCTCGGCAAGCAGGACATGCTGCACAACTCTGCGCTGCCGGAGATCCGCGTCGATGCGCAGACCTTCGAGGTCTTCGTCGACGGAGAACTGGCAACCTGCGAGCCGGCAAGCGAACTGCCGCTCGCCCAACGCTACATGATGAGGTGACCGGATGAATGAGGCATCGAGCCGCTCGCTTGACGGGCAAGCGGAGGCGGCAGGCGCCGCCCGCATCGGCATCGGCGGCCCGGTCGGATCCGGCAAGACGGCGCTGATCGAGAAACTGATCCCGGTCCTGTCGCAGCGCGGCATATCGCTTGCCGTGGTTACCAACGATCTCGTCACCCGCGAGGACGCCGAGCGGCTGAAGCGCAGCGGCCTGATCGATCCCGCCCGCGTCGCCGCGGTGGAAGCCGGCGCCTGTCCGCACACGGTGATCCGGGAGGACCCCACTCTCAACATCGCCGCAGCCGACGATCTGGAAGCCAGTCTGCCGGGCCTCGATCTGATCATCATCGAATCGGGCGGCGACAATCTCGCCTCCACCTTTTCACTGGACCTCGTCGACTGGTGGATCTTCGTGATCGACGTCGCCGGCGGTGACGATATTCCGCGCAAGCGAGGGCCGGGCATCCTCCAGGCCGATCTGCTGGTCATCAACAAGGCCGATCTCGCCCCGCATGTCGGCGTCGACATAGAGGCGATGGGACGCGAGGCGGCCGAAGTGCGCGCCGGCAAGCCGCTCGTCTTCACCAACTGCCGCACGGGGGAAGGTGTCGATGCCGTCGCCGATGCGATAGCGCACGATGTGCTGATGCTGAAATGACGGCAACCGTCGCGGCGATGGACACCGTGGCGCCGGCCCCCGGCCGGAAGGGACGCGCCTCGTTCGCATTCGCCCGGACGCAGGACCGCACATTCCTCGCCCGCCAGCAGGTGGGCTATCCGTTCCACGTCACGCGGCCGTTCCATCTGGAGGCGGAGCCCGCGCATCTGGCGACGCTCTACCTGCAGTCGGCGTCCGGAGGCATCTATTCAGGCGACGACCTCGCTATCGATATCGAAGCCGCCGGCGATACCGGTATCCACATCACCAGCCAGGCCTCGACCGTCGTCCACGATACGCGCGGGGCGCCTGCCCGGCAGGTCATTCACATCGACGTCGGGGAGAATTCGTTCATGGCGTTCGCGACGGACCCGCTGATCCTGTTTCCCGGCGCAGCGATCGAGCAGTTCGTAACCGTGCGGCTCGGCCGGGGATCGGCGGCCCTGGTCACCGACGCCTTCCTCAGCCACGACCCGGGCGGCCGGCAGCGTCCCTTCGGCCTCTACCGCAGTGTCGTGGAGATTATGGACCAGGACGGAGCCCGATTGGCCATCGATCGGACGCGCATAGAAGGTGCCGATCTCGCGGGAGCGGTCTCGCCGCACGGCGGCTTCAGCGCATCCGCCAGCGTCTTTGCCGCCGGGTTCGACACATCGGGGCTTCCGCCCGAGGTCCTGGAGACGGCGCTTGCCGGACCGGGCACCCTGTGCGGCGCCTCGGAGCTCCCGAACGGCGCGGGTATCGGCATGCGGATCCTCGCCGATGGAGGCGTGTCGCTGACGCGGGCGCTGGAGCGGGTGTTCGACACGGTCTTCGCCGCCCGCTTCGGCACACCGCCGAGCAGACGCCGCAAGTAGCATCGAAACGGGTCACCGTTCGAGCCCCCCTCACCCGGGTCAACGGCCCGACCTCTCCCCGCCGGGGAGAGGTGGCGGCAGGCTCGGAGCAACACCTCTCCCACCGGGAGAGGTCGGCTGCGCCCGGCCGGGTGAGGGGTTGCGGCGCCGTCCGCATCTGTATGTCCCTCAGCGCACGGCCAGCCTGAAATAGAGTGCGGCCAGCCGCGCCGGCAGATCGGCGAGGCGGTTGATCGGAATGTAGTTGCCGCGGCCGAAGATCGTCGAGCCCGATCCGTGGCCGGCCGGATCCAGCCCGACGCAGAAGATGTCCAGACCGCGTCCACGCGCCGCCAGAACCGCCCGCCGGCAGTCCTCCGTAAGGTATTGCGAATCGCGGACGTCGACGTCCGACGGTTCTCCATCGGTCAACACGATCATCAGTCGTCGGAAGCTGCGTTGGCTGGAAAGCTCGGTGCCGGCATGGCGGATCGCCGTGCCGAGCCGTGTCGAGAGGCCGGACCTGAGACCGGCCAGCCGGTCTCCGACACGCGGCGAGTACGGCTCGGCGAAATCCTTCACGCGGATGATCCGGACGTCTTCGCGGCGGTCGGAGGCAAAGGCCCAGATCGCAAACGGATCTCCCAGCGCCGACATCGCTTCGCCGAGGACCGCGGTCGCCACGCGCTCCATGTCGAGCACGGTGCGGTCCGATCCGGGGACACGGTCCTCCGTCGATTTCGAAACATCCAGCAGGATCATCGTCGCGACATCACGGTGACGGCGCGCCTTCGTCTGGTGGATTCGCGTGTCGGGCATCTCGCCGACACGCCGGGAGATTTCCGCCTCGATGGTGGCATCCAGATCCAGTTGCTCGCCTTCGGGCCGGCGCTTGAGCCGTTGCGGCCGACCGACCTTCAGGGAGCGCACCAGCGCCGTCACCCGGTTGGCGATGTCCGCCTGCTCCGCCAGCAGTTCGTTCATCGTCCCCGGCCTCCCGGGCTTCACCGCATAATCGCGAACCGTCACCCAGTCGGTGCGTTCGAGGCCGGCGGCGCTGTCCCACTCGGGATAGGTCGCAACGGCAATCCCGTCCTCGGCTGGCACGTCGCTCGTCCGGGCGCGGTTCGCCGTCGCCGCCTCTGGAGCCTCTTCCTGCCGGTCGCCGTCGGTTTCCGCCTCCTGCTGCTCGAGCCTCACCGAATCGACCATCATCTCGATCGTCTCCGGGTCGGCATCGGCCTCTTCGCCGAAATCCCACAGGCCGAGCCCGTCGTCGCGATAGGCCGGCTCGACCACGTACGCCCGGGCATTGAACTGGATGCGGAGCTGGCCGAGATCGTTGCCGAGCAGCCCGCCAATTTCGCGCGACAGGGTCTGGTCGTGCGGCCGAAGGGCGAAGGCGTCCTCGAAAAGCGACCGACCCTTGCGCACCCAGCCGTCGTCATCAGCGTAGTCGGGATCGATCAGTGCCCGCGCCAGCCGCGCGAACAGGGCCGGAGCGGTCTGCGCACTTCCAGGGATCGCCACATGATACGGTATCCAGAGGCTACGCAGCCCGGGAAACTCCGCCATCGCCTGGCGTTCGACCCGTGCGTCCTCGATCACGTTGATCAGCGCGATCTGCATAGGCTTGAGCTGATCGACCTTGAACCTTTCGCGGGTATGGACGAGATGCGCACCGGCATGCGCGAAGGCGGCGCGAAAGAGATCGCGAGCCTGATATTCCGGCACGCCCCGAAACACCTCCGGCACCAGTAGAATGCCGCCTGCGATCCGCACCCGACGAGCGGGCGCCGCCGCGTCTGCCGCATCGAGGCTGCGGACCGGCGGTCCGATGTTCCAGAGCGCCTTCAAGTAGGCCTTGAGCTGCCGCTCGACATCGGCGAGCGTCACGCCATCGCGGCGGCTGTAGAGAATCCGGCGCGCGATCGGATCTTCCAGGGTGAAATAGGCAATCCGTCGTTGCCGCTCCCGGCCGCCGATCTTCAGCCCGGTCGCTACCCAGCCCTGCAGTTCGGCGGGCGTAAGCTCCGCGAGCAGCAGGTGGGTTCGCGCGAGGATCTCCGCAACACACTCCGGTGCCGGTCCGGCGGCCAAGGCGACCGCTCGCATCCAGGCTATCGAGCCGGCCGGGCCGGACTTCGACACCACGTCCGGAAGGACGGAAAACGCGGCGGTCGCGGCCGATGCGCCCGCCTCGCAACAGATGTCGCGCCCGATGGCCGCGGCTTGCGCCAACCCGCCCGCACCGAGGCTGTCGACCGATCCCAGGCTGGCGCGCCAATAGGCCAGCAGGCAGGCAGGCCCCGCATTGGCATTGAACAGCAGGAGCGAGGCGTCAGCCCAGATTTCGCGGTCGGCCGGGGAGACGGTGCGCTCGAAGCGACGCCAAAGCTCGTGAAATACCGCATGCAGATTGGGCCGATGGCGGATCAGGCGGTGCAGTCGCGTGACCGCCGTATCCGGCGGCGTCTCGATGATGCGAAGTGCGGGGCGGACGCGATCGGCCATCGCCTATTGCAGACAGGCAGCGACGGCCGAGCGCAGCGCATCGCGTATATCGGCATCGTCGGTAACGGGCGTGATCAGCGCCACCTCGCAGGCTTCCAGGATCGGGATGCCCCGCGAGATCAGCCGCGCTGCATAGATCAGCATGCGCGTCGAGGCGCCCTCGTCGAGGCCGCTGCCGCGCAGGTTGCGCGACCGCGCCGCGATGTCGACGAGGCTTTCGGCAAGCGCCGTGTCGATCTTCGCTTCGTGTGCGACGATGGCCGCCTCAAGCGGCTTTTCGGGATAGTCGAAATCGATCGCGCCGAAGCGCTGCTTGGTCGATTCCTTGAGGTCCTTGATGGCGCTCTGGTAGCCGGGATTGTAGGAGATCACGAGCTGGAAATCGGGATGCGCCCTGACCAGCTCGTTCTTCTTTTCGAGCGGCAGCAGGCGGCGCTCGTCGGTCAGCGGATGGATGACCACGGTGGTGTCCTGCCGTGCCTCGACGATCTCGTCCAGATAGCAGATCGCGCCGCATCGCACGGCGATCGTCAGCGGCCCGTCATGCCAGACGGTCCCTGTCTCGTCGAGGAGGTAGCGGCCCACGAGGTCCGACGCCGTCATGTCCTCGTGACAGGCCACCGTGATGAGCGGCCTCTGGAGCTTCCAGGCCATATGCTCGATGAACCGGGTCTTGCCGCATCCGGTCGGCCCCTTGAGCATCATCGGCATGCGGTCCGCGTAGGCTGCTTCGTACAGGGCGACCTCGTTGCCGGAGGCCAGGTAGTAGGGTTGTTCCGATATCCGGTAGCCGTCGATGTCCATGCGGTTGCTCTGGTCGTGTTGCACCAAGCTGAAACGCAAAAAGCCCGCTGCGCGCGATTGCGCGTGCGGGCTCCCATGCCATTGCCGGTCAGCGTCACTGGTGACCGGGCGAAACTGCCGATTTCCGGCTCGACGCCAAGATAATCATACTTGTCCGCGGTGCCACAAGCGGGATGTCCGGTGCCATCCACGCACGGTGCGGATACGCTAGGCTTTTTCCCCCACCGTATCTGCGACAAACGCCTCGCGCTCGCCCATCGGGCGGTCCGGTCCCACGGTGGTGTCCTGCGCCGTCTGGTGCTCGATCTCGGAATTGAGCTCCGCGCCAACCAGAACGATGAACGTCGCGAGATAGATCCACATCATCAGCGCGATCGCGGTGCCGAGCGATCCGTACGTGGCACCGTAGTCGCCCCAATTGGACAGATAGAGGGAGAAGGCAGCCGAGCCGATCACGATGAAGACAGCCGCGGCTACCGCGCCGACACTGATCCAGCGCAGCTTGGGCGGCCGCCGACTCGCCCCGTATCGGTACAATACGGAAATCGACGCGAGGAGGAGGCAGAAGAGCAACAGCAGCGGCAGCACCGTGGTTGCCGCTCTCGCAAACCCGGTCAGGCCGAGGTACTCCACGGCAACGGGGACGAGGACGATGATGTTGAGAATGATCACCAGCAGGACGATGCCGGCCACCGTAAACCCGAGCGTGTAAACGGTCCGAATGAAGAAGCCCCGCTTTTCCGGCTCGTCGTAGGCGACGTTCATGGCGATGAACAGCGCCTTCATGGCACCGTTGGCGCTCCACAGGGTCAGCACGAGCGCCCCGATCGCCGCCAGGCCGAGACTGTCGGCCCGGTTGCCGGTGATGCGAGCCAGTTCGTCGCCGATCATGTCGATCGCCGAAGGGGGAGCAAAGCCGCGCAGCAGGCTGAGTGTTTCGCCGATCGACGACGCGTCCGAGACCAGACCGTAGACCGATATGATCACGATCATCCCGGGGAACATCGCCAAAACGACGTAGAACGTCACGCCGGCGGCGACGAGCGCCGCCCGGTCTTCACCGACCTCGCGGCTCACACGCATGATGATGTCGCGCCAACCTGAAAGCGGTATTTCCGTCACGCTGCGAGCTGACCGGCCCCGGCCTGGTTCGTGCGCACGCAGTTGCTGGACGCGCTGGTCAAGTTCCGCGGAACTCGCATCCGGATTTCCGGCTGTCGTCATGCGATCCTACCAGATGCGTTTAGTGCTTCGATTCTCGGGTCCTGACAGAAGCAGGGGCGGAGCGGCCCGGATACATCTCCAGGTCATTTCGCTCCGCCCGGAACAGGTTCGGTCAGGCAAACCGGCGTTTCGTAATCTCGATCAGCGGTAGTCGCCGGGACGATCTTCCGTGAACGGATAGGGACCATAACCGCCGCTGTAGCCGCTGCGGTGGTGGTCGCCCTGCGAGTAGGCCGCCTCGCGATACCGGTTGGCATAGCTTTCATTGCCGCCGCCGTTGCTGCGCCGGCCCCAGGGCAACAGGGCTCCGAGGAGCAGGCCGCCGGCGAAGCCGATGACACCGACCATGACCGGGTTGTCGTTCACGTACCGGGAAACCTCGGCACCCGCCCGGCGGGTCTGCCAGTCGGCGCGACGATAGGTGCTCTCGACGCCTGCGCGCGCCTGGCGATAGCCTCTGTCGACCGTGTCCGCGGCGGCCTCGTAAGCCTCGCTCGCGCCTTCCACGGTCCGGCGATAGCCGTCCTCGACAGCGTGGCGAACCCCCTCGGCCGTTTCGGATGCACGGTCGGCAAGGGTGTCCATGGTGCTTGAGCCTTTGCCACGGGAGTCCTCGCTAGAGGATGGATCATGCCGGACCGGGCCGGCCGAGGCCGTCGTTCCCGCAGGCCGGGTCGGCGTAGGCGTAGGCGACGCGGTGGTCTTGGATTTGTCCGGGGATGTCGTCGTGTTCATATCAGATCTCCTTGGTTTGTCTTAGGCGGTTCATAGTTGTGGGGCGCTGGGGAACCTCTTCCGTCGAAACCGTTCGGCGATGCGGCACCATCGCGGCCTCTCGGACGGGCGGCACCGTCATTCCGCTCGTTCATCAGCCGCCAGGCGAAAAGCCCCGCTCCTGCGGCGATGAGCAGCACGGGAAGCGGGTTGCGGCGCGCCGCACTGAGCCCTTTTTCGAGGGCCGGCCGATACGTGGAGCGCCGGACGAGACCAACGGCCTCATCGGCCAAGCCAAGCGGCGTCAGTCGCTGCTCTATTCGATCGATCGTGAGATCGAGCCGGGCACGGGACACTTCGGCGTCGCGCGCCAGCGCGCTGGGGGCGTCGGTCATGACGTGACCTTCCTCTTGAGCATCTGCGCATCGCTGCGGATCGACGAGGCGGTCCTTTCCGGATACAGCGTGTCGACCCGCACTTTCCGGTAGCCGACGAAAAAGAGCAGCAGTGCGATCAGCGCCGCGCCGGCGGCACAGGCGATGGCTGCGTTCGCGGGCGACCCGAGTACGGGCGTGAGCCACACCACCAGGGCATCGATCGCCAGCCCCAGGGCGATGATCACGAAGACGGCGGAAAACAGGAACAACGCCAGCCCGAGGGCGACCTGCCGGATGTTCGAGGCAAGTTCCGCTCGCAAGAGAGCCATTTCTGTATTTATGAGATCCGCTCCGTTTCGGAGCGCCTCGCCCAGCAGAGCATTCAGTGCGGGCTTGGGCTCGGCGGGATCGCGGGGAATGTTGCCCTGAATGGTCATCGGACGACTCCCCTCAACGTTCGTATCGGGGCGGCGACTTCAGCGAACGCGAAACCAATGCGCCCAGCACGACCGCGCATGTCGCAACCGTCACGGGGTAACGCCGGCAGAGGTCCTCTGCGTCGCTATAAAGTTCTCCAGTCGATTTCCGCTCTATGGAAGTGGCCGCGGCATCGACCTGATCCGCCGTCCGCATCACCAGGTCTTCGATATTGGGCTGGTCGATCAGCCCCTCCGAGGACTTGCGGATATGGCGCGCGATCTCCGCGACGCCACGAGCGAGCCCGGACTTCTGCCTTTCGACAAGCGCGCCTGCCTGCTCGCGGACGAATTCGCCGACACGCTGTGTTTCTTCGGTCGCCGCCTCATACGCGTGTCGAGCTCCCTCCTTGGCTCGACGGGCGCCTTCTTTCAGAAGGTCCTCCTCACCTGCCAAGTCATCGTCTGCACGGTGACCGGCCCCTTCATGAAGGCCGGCACGTGCATTCCCGTCGATTGTCATCTGGGGCTCCTCATTGTGATATCGGACATGCCTCGCATTGTTCGCTAACAACGTTGCGCGAGGCCGACAGTTCCGAGGAAGGCCGAACATTGCGGATTCTCGGGGATCCCGTTTCTTCGCGCACAGCCCCGGCCCCCGGCGCCGGCGTCGGGGGTTGTGATTGACTGGGACTGGAGGGACGGCTTTGGCCGTTAGCGTCCGGGAAGCGTTGGCGCGTCAGGTTGGCGGCCACCGCTGCTCAGGTCAGGCAAAACCCTGCGAAGGCTCTGCATTCAGGATGGCACAACCTCAACCTGGCGGTGCCATACTCACAGCATCTGTAGGGCCTGCTCGATGGCCTCGAGATCGTCGTCAGCCACATCGGACTCGCCCTTACCCGAAGCCCGATTTTCGGCTCTGGCCGCCTCTGCCCATTCGTTGAGAATCTGACGTTTCTCGACGTTCGACAGCGCCGGATCTCCCACGACGTCCCGGGGATGGGCATAGGTGCCGCGTGCTGCGTTTCCCGAGGTGTCGATAGGCGTTTGCGGCATGTTGTCGATCATCGGAGGCTCCCGGAGAGGTTCACATGGACGCCGCGGTCGCAGGACGCGACGGGCCGAACAGCAGCCAGAGGATGAAGCCGACGATGGGCAGGATCAGGATCAACAGGATCCACAGCACCTTGGCGCCCGTCGAGGCACCCGAACCAACGATCTTCACGATCGCATAAATATCCAGGATAAGGATGATCAGGCCAAACAGGCCACCAACTTCTATACCCATCGGATGCCCCTCCCCTTACTTGTTGTCGGGTTGTGAATCTTCATCGTAGACCGCGCGATCGCCAATAGCCAACTGGTCGATGCGCGCACGCAGTCGCGCCGCCTGTTTGGCGGCCTCTTCGTCTCCGACTGCGGCGTCGTTCACATTCTTCGCCGGGTTGGGTCGTTCAGTGGGCTTCTGTGCCATCAGTCCTGTTCCTGTAGGTTCAATGAAATGCCGTTGCCCGGAAAACGGCCGGTCGCGCATTTGGGCAACCGGCCGTCTTGGCAAGGGCGCTACGTTAGGCTCTGCGCACGAGATGCATCACCACGGAGACCACAAGTGCGATCAAAAAGATGAAAAACAGAATCTGCGCGATTCCAGCTGACGCACCCGCAACACCGCCAAAGCCAAATGCACCGGCGATGATGGCCACTACGAGAAACACAAGGGCCCAGTACAGCATCCTGCTCTCCTTTCATTTATTGTGCCGTGCTTACTCGTGAACGTCGCACGACGAGAATCGTTTCCTTTGTTTCCGTCCCACAAAAAGAAACGGGCGCCGCAGCGCCCGTGTAGCCCGTCCGTCTGGACCGGTCGGAAACAAGTCACACCGCAGCTTTCTGCTGGGTGCCTGCCCGGGTATCGAAGAAGAGAGCCTGGCTGATGATGGCCTTGACGGTGTCCGTCTGGAAAGGCTTGGTGATGAGGAAGGCCGGCTCCGGACGCTCGCCGGTCAGAAGGCGCTCGGGATACGCGGTGATGAAGATCACCGGCACGTCGATCTCGTCGAGCATTTCGTTGACCGCTTCGAGCCCCGAACTTCCGTCCGCGAGCTGGATGTCGGCCAGCACCAGGCCGGGCCGCCGCTTCCGTGCAGCGGCGATTGCCTCGCGATGGGTGCGGGCGAGGCCGGAAACCTCGTGGCCGAGCCCGGTTACCAGAGCTTCCAGATCCATCGCGATCATCGCCTCGTCCTCGATGATGAGGACGTTGGTCGAGACCTGCGTGGCGATCTCGCGACCGGCCTCGTCGATCAGGGAGCGGACCTCATCCTCGTCGGTGTTCAGGATCTCCGCGGCCTGGGAGATCGAAAACTCTTCGACGGTCGTCAGCAGGAACGCTTGCCGGGCCCGCGGCATGATCGCATCGAGATTGCGTTCGAAGGGGGTCGCCGGACCGCCATCGCGATGATTGATATCGATGGTGTCCCATATTCCGATCAGGACCCGGTAGAGCGCGACACGCGGTTCCAAGGACTCGTCGAAAATGGTCTGATCGGCAATGATCGCTTCCAGACAGGCCGCGACATAGGCATCACCGCCGGCTTGCGTGCCCGTGAGTGCGCGGGCGAAGCGCCGCAAATACGGAAGATGCGGCGCAATCGTCATAGCAAACGACATACTTACTCCCTTGCAAGGCCGTGTTTATCCGTTCTTTAACGCCCGAAAACATATCGGGTTCCCTGCCAAAGGAAATTTTTTTCGACGACAGGGAACCAACCGCGCCCGCTCACGTTTGATTGCGGAGGTGTTGGCCGCCGGACGGGGACCGACAGGCTTGGGAGCATTCATGTCCAGCAATCAGAAAAGCGAGCGCAACGTGAACCAACAGAACCCTAATCCACCCGGCAGCGCTGCCCTGGACGAGCGTCTGCAGGCTCACATCGGCACCCAGCTGAAGTCGATGTACGACTCCTTTCTGACCGAGCCCATCCCGGATCGCCTCGTCGAACTGCTCCAGGAACTGGACCGTGTCTCCGAGAAGAAGGCCGCGCGAGGGGAGTCCAAGGAATGAACCCCCGCAAGGAACTCCTTGAGCACATACCCAATCTTCGGGCATTTGCCATGTCCCTTTGCGGAAGCGCCGATCGGGCCGACGACCTCGTCCAGGAGGCTCTGGTAAAGGCCTGGAGCAATCTCGACAGTTTCGAGGTCGGCACCAACATGAGGGCGTGGCTGTTCACCATCCTGCGCAATGCCTTCTATTCGGAACTGCGCAAGCGTCGCCGCGAGGTGGAGGATGCCGACGGGGCAATGGCAGCAAAGCTCGCCACCCATCCCGCCCAGTCCGGCCACATGGATTTCAAGGATTTTCGGGTTGCCCTCGACAAGCTGCCCCCGGACCAGCGCGAAGCCCTCGTTCTGATCGGGGCATCGGGCATGTCGTATGACGAGGCTGCGGAGATCTGCGATTGCGCGGTAGGCACCGTGAAAAGCCGCGTAAACCGTGCGCGGCAGCGGCTGGCGGAAATCCTGGCGCTGGAATCGGTCGCCGAGTTTGGCCCCGACGGCACGTCCCAACCGATAGTGAGCTCCCCCACTACGACACGGTCGGTCGCCTGATCGCCACTGCTCGAGGATAATCCGTGTGGCCACCGGTCCGGTTCTGTCAGCTGCTTCCAGGAAAATGAATTCTACATCGAGATGCAGTGGCGCCGCGCTGGCGCGCTCACCGCATCGCGCATCGCGACTGCACCTCGGCCGGACGAGAAAGTCCGGTCCTCGGCCGGTTGTCGTGACCACTTACGCACACACGAGTTGTGCCCGCGCAAAGGGAACGCCGCTTCAGCGAACGAAGGCTATCGGGAAGGCCATATAACGAGCATCGTTGTTCATGGAATTTGATCTGTCCTGGAACGCCACACTCCAGTCCGGCGTTTCAAATGCCAAGGGTACGGGTATTTGAGTATGACTGCTGCGCAAAGCCGGATCGCGGCATTGGTGATCGTGATTGTTGCGGTCGCCGCGTCGGCTTTTGCCTTCATGACGTGGCGGCAAAGCCAGGTGGATGCCTTCTCGGCATCTGCGAAGGCGGCGCTCGCCAATGTCGATCTCGTTCTCGATCGTGCGCTCCTGACGGTGCGCGCAGTACAGGGCCTGTATGCCGATAACCCGGCGCTGACCGAAGAGGAACTGGCGCGGTTCGTCGAGGGGATCGGACCCGTTGCGGGGCTTCGCGCGATCGTCTACCAGCCGCGGGTCCTCAGTTCCGAACGCGCGGAGTTCGAACGGGAACTCATCCGCAGCGGCAAGAGCCCGAACGGCATCTGGACCATTCAGGACGGCAAGCCGGTGCGGGCCGCCGAGGCCGACGCGTACTTTCCGGTTGCTGCAACATATTTCTTTGCCGAAGCCGGTTCGACCTACGGCTTCGACATCCGCTCCAATCCCACTCGCAGGTTTCCCCTGGACATGGCGATCGAGACCCGCCTCGGGACGTCCACCGACGTCGTGACATTCGTTTCGAGCGGCGAGGACCCGGTGCGTGGGGTGATCTTCTACAAGCCGGTCGTCGTCGACGGCGAGGTCGTAGGCATCGTCAGCGGAAGCGTGGAGCTGAAGCTCCTGATCTCGCTGGCGAGGGCTGCCGCGCCTGAGATACAGGACCTGAGCATCGATATCGGCCCGCTTGATATTGCCGGAGGCGCCCCTGTCGACTTTCCCAACGTGAACGACGATTCCCAGCCGTTTCTGGTCGTCAGCGAGCAAAATCACTCCGGCCGGCTGTGGCGCTTTCGCATGAGCGGGAAGCCGGACGTCTCCGACTATGCCCGCGGATACGGCCTGATGACACTTGTCTTGCTCGCGGGTCTCGGCGCCGCTGCCGCCGTCGTGGGCTACTCGACAGCGGCGCGGCGCGGTCGCGACCTCAAATCGGCGGAGACGCGGCTTCGCCGGACGCTGGACGGGCTGGTGCCGCTCGTGTTCATGACCGATCCGAACGGCCTGCTGATCACCGCCAATCGCGCGGCGTTGGACGCCTCCAGCAACAGCGTCGAGGATCTCGTCGGCAAACCGCTGGAGGACTTGCCGCTTTGGGACGACGACCCCGGTAACAAGGATGCTTTGCATCTGGCCATCCTGCGAGCCTCTGCGGGCGAGGAACGCAGGCTCGACGTTCTATCCACCGAAACGGAGCTCGGTCAGACGGTGTACGACGTGGCGGTCAGGCCCATTGCCGGTGAGCGAGGCGACATCACCCACCTCGTTGTGTCCGCCCTCGACGTGTCCGAGCGGGTCGAGGCAGCGGAGACGGAACGCCTGCTCATGCGGGAACTCGACCACCGCATGAAGAACACCCTGCAGGTGGTTCAAGGCGTCGTGCGCCGCACCGCGCGCAGCCATAATTCGGTCGGCTCGTTCGAGAGTGCGCTGCTCGGCCGTATCACCACCATGGCACGCGCACACGACCTGCTGGCACGCGAGCGCTGGCTCGGCGCGGATCTTCGCACGGTCATCCTGCAGGAGATACAGCCCTTCGAGGAGGGCCGGTCGGTTACGGTGAGCGGCCCGCCCATCAGGGTAAATCCGAAAGGAGCTCTCGCGCTTGCCCTGGCCATCCACGAACTCGGCACCAACGCGATCAAGTACGGGGCGTTGTCCGTGCCCGAAGGGCGGCTGGATATCGAGTGGTCGCTCGAAGGAGACGACAGGGACCGCATGCTGGTGTTCAATTGGTGGGAGAGCGAAGGACCGAAGGTCTCCATACCGGATCATCGCGGCTTCGGTTCCCTGCTCCTTGAACGCAGCATCACCTATGACCTGGACGGAAGGACGCATCTGGACTTCGCGCCCGACGGCGTGAGCTGCAGAATTGAGATCCCGTGGGAGAGGGTAAGGCCGATGACCGCCAGCATTCATTTCCGGGAGCGTCTTGCGGAAGGGGTCTCGGCATGAGCGAACCGATGAGCGTTCTCATTCTCGAGGATGAATTCATGATCGCCATGGAGTTCGAGACCGTGTTGCTCGACGCGGGCTATCGCGTGGTCGGGCCGGCAGCCGATGTCGAGGCAGCGCTGGCCCTGCTGGAATCCGACAAACCCGACGCGGGCGTTCTCGACGTCAACCTCGGACGCGGCGAGACGAGCGCCCCGATCGCCGAGAAACTGCACAGACTCGCCGTCCCGTTCATACTTTGCACCGGATACCAGACATCGGAACTGGTGCAGCGCTACGGCGATGGCGTGCCCATACTGCAGAAGCCCGTCGATGCGGCGAAGCTGATCGACGTCCTGCGATGCCTAGTTCCAGCACCTCGCTGACAGGGTTCCTGCTGCGTCCCTGGACCCGGCTGGTCAGAAGCTTCGTCGCGGTTCCCGCCGCCTTCGCGGTCCTGGCCTTCGTGCTGGGTATCGTCGCGTTGCGAATCGATTTCGGACAGTACGGCGTCCTGGAGCGCTATGGCAGCATATTGCCGCCGATCAATCCGGATACCGCGCGAACGCTCCTGTCCGTCATCGCCGGCTCGATGATGACGGTGCTCAGCCTCGTCTACTCCCTTACACTGATCGTCTTCACCCTCGCTGCCGGCAATATCGGCCCCCGGCTGATTGAACGCTTCACGAGCGACCGGACCACGCAGATCACCGCCGGCATGTTGGTGGGCACCTTCGTCTACGCCGTCATCGTGCTCAGCCGCATCGACGTAGACGACGTGCCCCGCGTGGCGACATTCGGCGCCCTGCTGTTGACCGGGGCCACGCTGACCTCCCTGATCATCTTCATCCGCTCCGTGGCCGAGCGCGTTTCCATCGACAACGAGATCGGGCGCGTGTCGTCGCAGTTGCTCGCCGCGCTCGAAAGCATAGCCACGCACGAAGCGACCGAACACACGCCGATTGAGGAACTGCGCGGGTCGGGCGAGAAGACTTCGGTAAAAAGCGCATCGGACGGCTACGTCACCGCACTCGATGCGCAGTCGATTTGCGCCGCTGCGAAGGATGTTGACGCCTTCGTCGAAATGAACGTGCGGCATGGCGACTTCGTCATCGCCGGTCAGGAGATCGCAGTCGTTACGGGACCCGAGGACATCGGCGGCCTTGCCGAAGCGATCCGCACGGCGGTGTTTCTGGAACGACATCGCACCGCGGATTCCGATGCCGAGTTCTCCGTCCATCTTCTGGTCGAGATCGCCATGCGGGCGCTTTCGCCCGGCGTCAACGACAGTTACACCGCGATCGCCTGCATTGACCAATTGTCCGCCGCGCTGGCGCTTCCGGTGAGCGGCTTCGCCCCGCCGCCGCTGTCAAAGGACAGCGATGGCAAGGCCAGACTCTGGTTTGACGGGGTTTCCGTGAATTCCCTCGTCGGTACGGCACTGCATCCCCTGCGCCGCGCCGCGGCCGGCAACGTGACGGTGACGCTGCGACTGATCCGTTCCATCGGACGCCTTATCGCCATAGCACAATCATCGCACGTCCCCCTCCTGGAGAAGCACCTCGATCTCATTGTCGAAGACGCCCGCCGCGAGGTGAGCAATGACGACGACCGCGACGAGATCGAATCCCTGGCAATCGCTGCAAGGAAACGGCAAGGCGATACTGACACCGATTCCGACGGGCAGGACGCGTCAGGCTCGAGCTGACGGATTGAGCTGCTCCAGCGGGATGACGAACCGGAGCTTCACCCCGTCGGGAGGAAACGTCAGATCGACGTCGGCATCCAAGGAGCGCGCCACGTTCTGCTCGACGACGATACGCCCGAAGCCGCGATGCGTCGGCGGCTGGACTGCTGGCCCGCCCTCCTCTTCCCACGTCAGGCGCAGATTGCGGCTGTCCTTGTCACCGGTCACCGACCACTTGACCGTCACCACACCGGAATCATTGGACAAGGCTCCATACTTCGCCGCGTTGGTGGCAAGCTCGTGGAGCGCGAGGGCAAGCACCTGGGTCGCTTCGGGAGTAAGGGTGATCTCTGGTCCTTCGACGACGACGCGCGACTTGTCCTTCGGCATGTAGTGGCCGATCTGACCACGGATCAGGTGGTCGAGTCGTGCGCCGACCCAGTTTTCGGCCACCAGCAGATCCTGCGCTCCTGCGAGCGCGCGCAGTCTTTCGCCAAATCCGTTCACGAATTCCGGCACGGTGTCGGCCTGCTGCGCCGTCTGCCGGGCAATCGCCTGGACCACTGCGAGCAGATTCTTGGAGCGATGGGTCAGCTCCCTCATCACGAGACGCATCTGATCTTCGTTGCGCTTTGACTCGGTAATGTCGACCGCCGCGCACGTTATGCCCGTGACTTCGCCCTCACTGGAGATGTTCGGTTCGATGAACAGATCGTACCACCGGACCTCGTCACCGCTGTCTATACGGATCTCTCCCGAGCGCGGCTCCTTGGCGAGCATCGCGTCCTTCTTCAGTTCCACCACCCGGGACAGATCGGGCTCGCTCAGCAGTTCCTCGTCGGTCTTGCCGACCACGGGTCCCATCTGGGTCTCGCTCGTGTTCGACCAGGTGTAACGGAGGTCTGTATCCTGCGCGAACACGAAGATGTCGCTCGACCGAAGCGCCACATTGAAGCGCTGCACCGACTCCGAGAGCCGCCCGCTCAGGTCGGTCCGCATCGCTTCCAGGCGTTTCGACCGCGTAATCTCGATTGCGGTGCAGGCGATACCGTCGACACGGCCATCGGCATCGATCAATGGCGTCGCATCAACCCGGAACCAGGCTGCAACGTCGCCATCCGGTATTTCGACTTCGAACGTCTCCGATTGTCCCGTCTCGATCACGCGACGTTTGTGCTCGGCGATGGACGACCTTGCCGGCTCAGGCATAATTTCGTCGTCCGACCTGCCGACGATTTCCTCTTCCGCCAATCCAAGCCACGGGTTGTGGATCCACGTGTACCTCAGGTCCCGGTCCTGGGAGTAGACGGTTATCCGTGCGCCTCGCGTTGCAGCCTCGAAGAGTTGCCGCACTTCGGCCAGCTCCCTGGTGCGCTCCGCAACCTGGCGCTCGAGGTTGCGCCGTGCCTCGTCCAGTTCCGAATAGGCATGCTCCCGCGCCGCAGCTTCTTCGATCAGCCGCTGGTTGATCTGCTCGACATGCCCTGCCGACGGCATGGCGACGAGTCGCGGCATCAGCCGCCAGGCGAAGAGGGCGGTGACGACCGACACGATCGCGGCGAGGGCGTTCAGCAGAACCTCGAGTCCTTCATAAGGATGCCAGGGAGCAATCACGGCTGCGAGGTGGGTCAGTCCGCAGAGTGCGATGAACGCGGAGAAGAGGATCGCAAGATGCCGCGCTTCACCGACCAGATCTCTGCGTCTGCTGGCAAAAACAAGAATTCCGATGGAAATGGCAAAGTACGCCGCTGCGATACCTGCATCTGATATCACGTGCAGCGTCGCGAAATTCGCCTGGCCGGACAAATACTGGAGAATTCTATCCATTCACCACCTCAAGTGTACCATGAATGGCAGAGCCAGCTGCTCGGCGAACACGGTCTGTCCGGCGAAACCAGCGAGCATCCACGATACAGTATAATGGGCTATAGTGGGCAGTCGGCTGGAAAACTCATGCTTACGAGGCATGAGATGGAGAAACGGGCGCAGGAACTGTCAGAAAGGACAGGAGCGCGGATGTCAATCGATCCGCGTCAACGGGATATGACAGCCGAACGAAATGGGCGGGTATGTCGGCTTGACCCTCATCATGGTCTGACACCAGAATTGTCGGAGTTCTTGCAGCATGCAAGGCGGCGATCAATTCATCGATCGCGACTTTCGCCCCAGGCCCCGGGACGAGGACAGCCAGGTCCACGCGGCCGGCAAACAGGGCCGCCCTGGCCGCGTCGACAGCGCGGGTCAGCATGACGGTCCAGCCAGGTCCGCTGGAGCGTAATTTCCCCTGCAATTCCAATGCGAGCGCTTCATTGTCCATAAGGAACAGTGCAGCGCGCGAGGCTTGTCCTGACACGCATCTCTCTCCTGCCGCCCCGAATCGGGGCGGCATTTCAGCCATCGCCAAAGGGATAGTTTGTTTCCTATCATGGACCCCGATCTGCACGGTTGTCATTGAAAAAAGACATACCTGATAGGAGGCAATTTGGCCGCTAGAGACGTTTCGATTCGAATTCCCTGCAGCAAATGCCCGCTCAGGGATCTCGAGTGTTTCCGGGACTTCACGGAGAAGGAAGTGGAGTTCCTTCACGAGTTCAAACAGGGCGAACTGACGGTCAACCCGGGCGCACCGATTGTTCTCGAGGAATCCAACAGCCCTCATCTGTATACCGTACTGGAGGGGTGGGGCTTCCGGTACAAGACGCTCCCGGACGGACGTCGACAGATATTGAATTATGTCATGCCGGGCGACTTCATCGGTTTGCAGAGCTCGGTTTTCGAGGTCATGAGCCATGGCGTCGAGGCGCTGACCGAAATGATGATGTGCGTGTTTCCCCGCGACAAGCTCTGGACGCTCTACACCCGCCACCCGACGCTCGCGTTCGACGTGACGTGGCTGGCGTCCCGGGAAGAGCGCCTGCTGGACGAGCATCTACTGACGGTCGGCAGACGCACCGCGATCGAGCGCGTCGCCTTCGTGATCTGGCATCTCTACAAGCGGGCCTTGTCGGTAGGCCTCGCCTCCGGGAACAGGCTCGACCTCCCGGTCACTCAGCAGCATCTTGCCGATACGCTGGGCCTTTCGCTGGTCCATACCAACAAGACTCTCAAGAAGCTTAGGGCCAACGGCTGCATTTCGGTGGAAGAGCGCACGGTGGAGGTGCTCGACAAGTCGAAGCTGATCGAAATAGCCCAGGCCCAGGAGCACGAGGAAGGCCCGAGGCCCTTCCTCTAGGGCTCCACGTGAAAGGCGCCGGAACACGTCCGGCGCCTTTGAACTTGAGGCTGGATTTCGATCAGGCAGCCTGCTTGTTCAGCGAACCCTCGGCCAGCTTCGAGAGCTTTTCGTCGGCGGCGTACTCCTGGTCGAGATTGGCCTGCAACAGCCGGGCAGCGTCGTTCATCCCGAGCCGCTTCGCCCAGGCGACCAGCGTGCCGTAGCGATTGATCTCGTAGTGCTCGACCGCCTGCGCGGCGGCGATCATGCCCGCATCCCGGGTGTCCTTGTCGCCGGCCTCTTCCATGATCTCCTTGCCTTCCTCGAGAATGCCTAGGATGGCGTCGCAGGTGACACCCCGAGGCTTCAGGTCAAGAATCTCGAAAACCTTCTCGAGGTTTTCGATGTGGCCTTCCGTTTCCTCGCGGTGGGATTCGAATGCCGCAGCGAGCTGCTCGGAATCGGCCTTGCGAGCCATCTTCGGCAGCGTCTTCAGGATCTGCTTCTCGGCGTAATACATGTCGCGCACGAAATGCACGAACAGGTCGTTGAGGTTGTTCATGGCCATATCGGCCTCCCTGTTCCTTGATGGTGTGGTGGTCTCTGCAGGTCGTCAGATGTGACCGAGCAATACGAGGATCAGGACGATGACCAGGATGGTGCCGAGTATGCCGCCCGGTGCGTAGCCCCATCCGCGACTGTACGGCCAGGTCGGGAGCGAGCCGATCAGAATGAGAATGAGGATGATGACGAGAATGGTGCCAAGCGTCATGGCGGGCCTCCGTGGGAATCGTCGTGGGAAACGGCCCGGGGAAGCTCTCCGACGGGCCTTCTAGGATCGAGCGTCAACCGAGCGACGCATCAGACTCAATACTGCGTGGCAGTGCCGGCAAATGCCGGCACTGCCACGGATTCAGTGATGGCTCAGCCAGGTATCGACCTGACGCTCGGCCTCGGCTTTCTCGACGCCGTAGCGCTCCTGGATCTTGCCGACCAACTGCTGACGGTTGCCGTCGATGACATCCATGTCGTCATTGGTGAGCTTGCCCCACTGGGTCTGAACCTTGCCGGTGAACTGCTTCCACTGGCCCTCGATCTGATCCCAATTCATGTGTCTCCTTTCCGGCGCATTCGCTGGCGGGAAAACAACGAACTCCCGCTCCGCTGCACGCGCATCCTCAGTCGCTGTGATAGAACAGTGCCCGATCGGCAACGACTTCCGCTGCGATCGTCCTGCTCGAACAAACGTTCGCGAGGTCTGCAGGTTCCCGAGGGTCCGACAAAATCATGCACTTGAAGCAGGCCGGGCAATACTTGGGTCCTGCGGGAACTCCAAAGCTCGTCCGTGCGTTAGAAACGAACGTCATCCTTCGAGGCAAACATGCACAATCGACCGCAGTCGGGAGTGTCGGACCCCGTATTTTCGGAGCGGGACCGTGCGGATCCTCCGCGTCAAGTGGTCGTCCAGCTGGCAGGCTCCGTCAGGGCCTGCCTTTTCATCATTGCCGCGGCGGCCGTCTTGTTCGGAGTCTACTTCGGACAGGGGCTGTTCATGCCGATCGCGATCGCGATGGTGCTGTCTCTGACGCTCAGCCCGATCGTGCGTTCGGCAAGTCGCCGCGGCATCCCCTCAGGTATAACAGCCAGCGTGCTGGTGTTCGGCCTCGCGATCATTGCGCTGGTAGGATCGCTGACCCTCACCCAGCCCGTCATGGATTGGGTGGACGACGCACCGCGTATCGGGTCCGAGTTGCGCAACCGGCTCGAGAGCATCCGCGGTCCGATGGAGGCGATGAACGAAGCGGGGGAAGAGGTCCAGAAACTGGCGGAGTCCAATGATCCGAGCGTGCAGGAGGTCGTCGTCCGGCAGCCGGGCCTCCTCAACCGCGCGGCAAACCATATCGCGGGATTTGCCGCAACGATTCTGGTGACCTTCGGGCTGACGCTTTACATGCTCGCCTACAGTTCGCTGTTCTACGAGAAGGTCGTGAAGATCCTGCCGCGCCTCAGCGACAAGAAGAGAGCGCTGCGTATCGCCTATGATGTCGAGCGGATTGTCTCCCGATATCTTCTGACGGTTGCGGCGATTAACACCTGTCTCGGCTTTGCGGTAGGTACGGCGATGTGGCTGATCGGCATGCCGAGCCCCGTACTGTGGGGCATCGCCGCCGGGCTATTGAATTTCCTGCCCTACATCGGATCGGCCGTAGGCGTCCTCGTATCCGCCGCCGTCGCGATCGTTACCTTCGAGTCCCTGGCGCACGCCGCCATCGCGCCGCTCGTCTATCTGGGCATCACGGCCCTGGAGGGCAATTTCATCACGCCCGCAATTCTCGGGCGCCGCCTCGAACTCAATCCGGTGGTCATCCTGTTGTCGGTGTCCCTTTGGGGATTCGTCTGGGGAGTCGTCGGGGTCCTGATCGCGGTACCCCTGCTGGTCATCCTGAAGGTTTTCTGCGACCACGTGGAAGACCTCGAGGGACTTGGCGAGTTTCTGGCCGGCACCCGTCGGCTGGAAGAGGAAGTTGATGAGGCCGAGGAGCCGGAAGCGGCCGCCTGATCATTCCGTTCAGGGTGAGCCCGCGCCACAGACGTTGCGGCCCGCCAGCTGCCCGAAGATCAGGGCCATTCCCACATGCGTTCCCGACAGGTAGCCGCGTCCGTGGAAGCCTCCGGTCACCTCCCCCGCAGCAAACAGTCCGGCGATGGGATGCCCGAAGACGTCGATGACCCGCATCTCCGGGTCGATCTTCAGGCCGCCGTTGAAGTGCGTCGTCCCCGGAACCGTGACAATCCCGTAGTAGGGCGGGGCCGCAATTTTTCGGGGCGTTCCCGAATGTCCGACCAGGTGGTTGCGGCCGAAGTCGGGATCCACACCCGCGTCGACATGGCCATTGTAGCGCTCGATGCTCTCCAGCGCCGCGTCAGCGTCGAGGCCGCTGTCGGCTTCGAGCAAGTGCATCAACTCCGTCAGCGAGCCAGCCTGGAACTCGTCATATCCCTTGAGCGTGCGGCCCAGCATCGTATCGCGATGCGCTTGCCGGATGGCGGCGTCGTATATCTGGAAGATCTGGGTTCCGGGCTGCTTCAGACCGGCCCACGAAATGTCGTTGTAGAGCCCGGACTCGTCACAGAACCGCCTGCCCGAACGGTTGAGGATAACCGCCCCGGAATAGATCAGCATCGCACCCTTGCCGGTTCTGGGATCGGCGGGACCTGTCGGAGCAACGCCGGCGGCCATGTATGCGGTATCTGCGCCGCGCGCGAGCGCCATCACGAGCCCGTCACCCAATGAACCCGCCCCCGTGATCGGGAGAATCGACTCGGTGCCGGGCGCCCCGTAGTTGCCGATGAGACGGGTGTTGCGTGTAAAACCGCCGCTCGCCAGCACCACACCCGTAGATGCGCCGATTTCGGGCGCACCGCCGGTCCGTTCTACATTGACGCCGACGACGCGCCCGCTCTCGTCACAGATCAGCCGCCTGGCGCGTACCGACGTGAGGATGCGTATTCCTCTCTCACGCGCGGCCCGTTCGAGACGAAGGCCGAGCTCGGCGCCCCCATGCAGATCCACACTCTCGATCTCGTGCGCCCACGGCCGCCGCATGTGCGCGAACTGGAACGTCCCCGCAAACGTCACGCCGAGGTCCACCAGCCGGCGATAGGCGGACGGCGCTGCTTCGACGTATTTCAGCGCCAGGGCCTCGTCATGATCGCCGTGGTGAGCGTGAAGCAGGTCTTCGTAGAGTTCGTTTGCCGGGCCGGGCTGGAGATCGGTCTCGCAGAAGACGGCGTAGCCGGCCGACAGGCGCGTGCTGCCCGCGGGAGCGGGTTGCGATTCCAGGACGAGGACATCCGCCCCCAGGTCCGCCGCTTCGATCGCGGCGCTCAGCCCCGCGGCGCCGCAGCCCACCACGATGACGTCGGCCGATGCGGGAACCTCCCCGCTCATTCCGCTAGCTCTTGTTCATGCCGGCGAGGCGTTCGAGGCTTGCCAGGTCCTCGCGGAGGATCCCTATCGCCGATGCGATCGAATGAGGCTCCTCGCGATCGCCGTCGCGCTTTTCGATGCCCCTTACCAGCAGATTGACGAGCGCCTTTGCAATCTCGTTCGGACTCATCCTGCCGCCCGGCGAGTACCACAGCGCCGTCCAGTTCGACATGCCGATGACAGCGAATGCGGTGAGTTGGGGGTCCACGGCGCGAAACTGGTCGGCTTCGATTCCCTCGGTGATCAGTCGGGTGTAGAGGTCGAGGATCTGCCGTCGGCTGCGATTGTAGCTGACGCGCAGGTCTTCCGGCACGTCCGCCTCGAGCCGGTCGAACACAAGGAAGCGGCTGCCACCCTTGAGGCGCTGCGTGATGGCGCCCTCCACCGCCAGCACGAGCCGCTCGAGAGCGGTGAGGTCCTCACGCTCGAACAGGTCGAGCAGCTGCGAGCACCGGCGCTCGTATTCCTCGATGAACAACTCCCTGATGATCTCTTCCTTGTTCTGGAAGTAGTGGTAGACCGAAGAGCGCTTCAGAGACAGGGAATCGGCGATGTCGTTGATGCTCGTCTTGGAGAAGCCGTTCGCGCAGAACAGTTCTGCCGATTTTTCGAGCAGCCGTTCGCGCACCAGCTCCTTGCGCGTATTGTTGGCCCCGCGACGGGATTTCGGCGGAGTGCGACGCGCCGCGTCTTCGATCTCCGGAAGCGTTTCGGTGGTGTTGGTCACGTCGAGGCCCTTTCCTTCCGATCAGGCCGAACGGCAGGCCCGCAAGGACTCGTCGCGCACAAACCGAAACCGCCAACATTCATCGGGCCAGCCCTCGTGAAATCCTATGCGATCACGGCGCGTCGCGGAACCGGCCGCGGTAGAACGTCAGCGGCGGCCGGGCGTGCGGATCGGTTATCACGTCCATGACCGTCGGTCCCGGATGCGCGAGCGCCTCCGCGAGGGCGTCGGGCAGGTCGCCGGGGTCGGTGACACGTATTCCCCTCGCCCCGCACCCCGTCGCGATCACGGCATGATCGACCGGCGCGAAATGGCACGCTTCGGTATGGGCGCCGAAGATCATGTCCTCGGCGTCCTTCTGGTAGCCCAGGATCTGGTTGTTCAGCACGATCACCGGTATCGACAGCTCCATCCTGACCGCCGTCTCCAGTTCGGCCCAGCAATGAGCGAAACCGCCGTCGCCGGTGACGCAGACCACCGGGTCGTTGGGTCGGGCAATCTTCGCACCGATCGCCATCGGAAGGCCCCACCCCAGACCCGCCAGGCCGCGCGGCGAGATGAAGCGCATGCCGGGCCGCCTGGCGGTCAGGAAATTGCCGGTCCAGATCGACGCATAGCTCGCATCCGAGACGACCGTCGTTTCCGGTGTGAGCACGCGGTCCAGTTCACGCATCACGCTCTCCGGGCGCACGGCCGACCCGGTCTCGCTCAGTTCGGCGAACCTAGTCCTGAAGTGATCGACGGCAGCTGCGATCTCCGCCTCGAAGCCTGCGCGGCTTTCGATGCGATCGGCGAGATCCAGCCGGTCGAGCGCACCGGACAGTGCGGCGATCCCCGCACCCGCATCGCCGACTAGGCGAAGCGCCTCATAGTTGCGACCGATCTCCTGGCCGTCGATGTCGAGGTGTATGCAGGCCGCCTCGCGCGGATACAGCCGCCAGGAATCGGTGCCGTTCTGGTTGGTCCGGTTGCCGATCAGGACAATCACGTCGGCTGCCTGAACGAACTCGTGCAGCTTCTCGGTACGCGCGCCGTCGCCCATGAAGTAGCCGATAACGCCGAGCGACAATGGATGGTCCTCGGCCACCGCTCCCTTGCCCATCAGGGTGGTGGCGACGGGAAGGTGGTGGCGATCCTGCAGTTCGGCCAGCGCCGCCTGCGCAGCCGACAGATGCACGCCGCCGCCGGCGATCACCAGCGGGCGCCGGGCGCCGGCGATCAGCTTCGCCGCCCGGTGTACGTTCTCGGCATCGGGCGCGACGCGATCCAGGGGAAACGTGCCAAGGGCGGAGCCCCGACCGGAGTCGGACCTGGCGGTGGCCGACAGGATGTGACCGGGGACCAGCAGCACGACAGGTCCCGGCCGGCCGGTCGTCGCCGTGGTGACGGCCAGGTCGACATAGTCGTCGATGCGATCGACATCGTCTATCCGCCGGATCCACTTGGCCACGCCGGAGAAGAGCGCGGAATGATCGAGCTCCTGGAAGGCGTTGCGGTCGGCGATATCCGGCGTCACCTCCTGCACCAGCGCGACGACAGGAACCGAGGCCTTCAGCGCCTCCGCCAGCGGCGCCACCAGCAGCGTTGCGGCGGGGCCGTTCTGGGCGGTGACCAGAGCGATACGGTTGGACACGCGCGCGTACGCGTCGGCCATCGCCCCTCCCGCATTCTCGGTACGGTATACGGCCTGGATGATTCCGTGGGCCGGGGCGACGAGGTGGAAGATCGAGGGAATGCTCTGGCCGAACGCCACCCTCACCCCGTGCCTTGCAAAGGCCCGCGCGAGCCGCTGCCCGCCGACCGGGACGTTGCCGGAGATCTTGCGGTGCAGTTCGGTGGTAACGTTGTCGGCGACGAGCACGGGACCTTTTCCTCCTATGCGACGGCCTGGCCGGCGAGCTCGCGCTCCCAAAGTTCCAGCATCAGCTTCGGCCCTCCCTCCGTGCTCTCAAGCCGCCGGAGGCCCTCCGGATCGATGACCTCGCGGATGACCCGCAGTTCCTCGGAGGTCGGGGCGGCGGTGACTGCGACGTCCGGACCGGGATCCGGCAGGTCGAAGCCGGTACGCTCCTGCACGGTCGCGAATGACACGCCGGGATGGAGCGACACCACCTGCATGGTGCCCTCCGGTCCGCCGTAGTCGAAGACACCCAGATCGGAGATTACCACCCCCGGCCTGGCGGGATGCGCGGATCCGCTGCTCTCGAGCGGACTGCGGCCGAAGCCGCAGATGAAGTCGACCTTCTCCACGAAGCTCTTCGGCGAATGGGTTCGGATATGGTAGTTCAGCCGCTCGCAGCCCCACAGGTCGTCGGGAATGCCGCGAGCACCGATCAGCTGGGCGCGCGGGCGCTGCCAGTCTCCGATGACGGAGATGTTCGATCCGCCGGTTCGGTCTAGCTGCACCGCCCCGATCCAGATCTGCAGCTTGTGCTGCGCGATCATGCGGAACATCTGCTCCCAGTCGAGCGACATCTTCGCCGTCGCATCGAGCGTCCATTCCTCCGACAGCGCCTTCGCATGGACCTCGGGGTCCGCAGCGGCGCGCGAGGAGGTCGTCAGGAACAGATCCGGCACGTAGAGGGTCTTGGCGAGACGCGCCGACAGGTCCGACAGGATCGTCGCACCGACACCGAGGCGGCCGCCGCGATACTCCTTCGACATCCGGGCAATTAGCAGCTCTTCGAGGGTGTAGGCGGTGTCGGTCATCAGGCCATCGCTATGTGCTGGGAGAGCCACGCCTCGTCGGTGGCGTTCTTCTGGTAGTCGAGGATCTTCGGCAGATCGAAGCGGTAATCCGGAAACACCGCCGAGAAGCCGCCGCCGCCCGGCGCTTCGATGACGTGATCGACCCAGAGCCGCGACACGAAGGTCGACCGGCCGCGCCGTTCGCTCGGGATTTCCGCAACGATGCGTTCGGCGGTAAGGACGACCTTGGAAGCCGCCTGGACGAGCAGCATGTCGGCAAACGCGTCGCTGTGGATCAGCGCGTTGCCCGCCTCGTCGGCCTCGTTGACGTGCACGATCGCCAGGTCCGGCGCCAGCGGCGGCACGGCCAGCAGCTGCTCGCCGGTGAGCGGGCAGGAAAACTGCCGAAAGACGCTGGTCGACGTGCCGACGAGATCCGTGCCGAGCCCGAAACGCGACGGGAGGAAGGGCAGCCGCTTCGCCGCGGCCTCGTAGGCCGTCATCATCAGTCCTTCGGAATATTCGACGATCTCCAGCTCGCCGCGCTGGCGGGCGGCGCGAAAATTCGGCGCCAGGCCGAACATGTCGAAGCCGACGAAGGCGAAGTGGAGCCGCCTGATCTTCTTCATGCCTATGAGCAGATCGACCTCCGGCCCGCCAAGGAAGGAGGCGACGTCGAGTCCTGAAAGGTTGGATCTCGCGATCGCTGCTGCGGCCGCGACCGGCTTGCGCTGCAAGCCGCCGCCGCCGAAGGCGACGAGGTCGTCGGCGCCGATCAGCGCCACCATTTCGCTGAAGTCTATTCGTTTGCTCATGTTGTCGGGTGCCGTCACTTTCTGAGATCGAGAAGGCGTTTTGCCTTGTTCTGCGTGCCGAGGCCCGTATAGACGGCCAGTGCGCCCGGGTCGGCGATTTCGACGTCGACGCGGACGCCGAGGTCGCGGTGCAGCGCGGCTTCCATGTCTGTCCTCAGCGCCTCCGCGTCGACGCCGGCCGACTTGCGCTCGACGCGGACGACGAAATGCTCGCGCTTCGACAGGCCCTCGCCCACATTGGACACGACGCAGATGTACTCGCCGTTGGTGCGCGGGTCGCGCGACACCGCCTCCATGCACGCCAGCGGGTAGACGTTGGTGCCCCGCAGCTTCACCATCTCGTCGCTGCGCCCCCGGAAATTCGAGAGCTTGTGGGTGTGGAGGCCGCAGGGGCATTCCTCGCGATCATGCAGTGCGAGCAGGTCGCGCATGTTGAAGCGGATGATCGGCGGGACGCTGCGGTAGAGGCTGGTGGCGATCAGGTTGCCGGTCTCGCCATGCGGCAGGATGGCGCCGGTCGCGATGTCGGCGATCTCGATGTAGACCGTGTCCTCGCTGAGATGCATGCCCGACTTCTCGCGGCACTCGAAGGCGATCTCGCCGATCTCGTGGGTGCCGTAGTTGTCGTAGACGGGCGCGTTCCAGGCCTCTTCCAGCGCCCGGCGCCGCGATCCGTCGGCGTCCGGGCCGATATGCGAATGGATCTGCCTCGTCTTGAGCTGGTGCAGGTCGAAGCCGGTATCGCCGGCGACCTCGGCGAGGCGGGCGAGATATTCGGCTCGGGTGAACCAGGCCGTCGTTCCCCACGCCCGGGCGTAGGCGAGCTGCCGCTCGCTGGACGTGACGACGCCGGAACCGGCGGTCATCGGCGTTGCGCCGACCCAGTGGAACGCGCCGTTGAAGGTGCACCAGCCGGCGTTCGCGAGCGAGTTGGTGTAGGTGATCTGGATGACGTCGGACGGCCGGAGCCCCTGCACCCAGAAGGCCCGCGCGCTCTGGATCGCCTGAACCTCCAGGGCGACGGCATCGAACAGCGTAACGCGCGGCAGGCCGGTGGTGCCGCCGCTGGTCAGGATGCGGACATGGGTGTCGGCGAAGAATTCCGGCGAGGAAGGCTGGTGGTCGCCGAAGGGCGGAGCGCGGTCGATGGCATCCTTCAGGTCGTCACTGGTGAACGGCGGGATCTTCTCGATGTCGTCGAGGCCGCGGACATCGCCGGGTTCGAGGCCCGCCGCCGCCCATCGGTTGCGGTAGAACGGCAGCTTCCAGGCGTCGGCGACGCGAGCCAGGAATCGATCGTTCTGCAGAGCGCGCATTTCGTCCGACGACATGCGCCCCGTCGACGCCTCGAACCGGCCGGGCGGCGGGTAAGCCCTCGTCAGCGCGTCCCAGTCGAGGGCCTGCCAGTAGTATCTCGGTTGTTGCACGTCCACGTCCATACTCATGTTCTTGCCGCCGGCCGCGCCGGCAATCCGTCCGCGCCGACCGGGCGCGCCAAGCCTCGAATCCGTCGCCTGCACCCGCGCATGCCCTAGTGCGCCTCCAGCCGGCGCGCCGTGTAGATCTGGAACGGCACGACGATCACCAGCAGCGCCAGCATCAGCATGATCGACAGCGCCGCGGTGCCCGGCAGGTCCGGGAACTGCCACATGTTCCACAGCGCCGAGGCGGCGACCACGTTCGTCGTCGACAGCAGCATCAGCGGCGCGGTGAGGTCGCGGGCGCTGTGCGCGAACACCCACAGCCAGCCATTGACGAACTGCGGCCAGACCAGCGGCAGCGTGATGGTCCGCAGCGAGGTCAGCCAGCTTGCGCCGCTCACCAGGGCGGCATCCTGCAGTTCGGTATGCAGTTGGATGAGCGCGCTGCTCATCGTGCGCACACCGAACGCGAGGAAGATCGTCGAATGGGCGATGACGATCACCCAGATCGTTCCGTAGACCGGCGTGCGCAGGTAGATCAGCACGATCGCCAGCACCAGCACGATCGGCGGTATCGCCATCGGCGCAAAGGACAGCGCGTCGAGGGCCTTGCCGATGCGGCTGTCGGAGCGCGTGGTGAACCAGCCCACCAGCGTCGAGACCACCATCACCGCGGTGGCGCTCGAGACTACAAGGACAATCGTGTTCGTGGCCGCCCGCATGGTCACCGGGTTGGCGATAACGCGGCTGTAGACCTCCAGCGTCAGTCCGGACACTGCCTCCAGGCTCGGCATGACGAAGGCGGTGTTGAGGCTGACCCAGAGCAGCATCAGCAGCGGCAGCGCCATGACGAGGCAGTAGAGCGCGACGAAGCCGAGCGCGACGGGCATCCAGGTTCCGAGCTTGATGCGGCGCGGCCGGAACGCCTTGCCGGTGACGACGCGAAACCGCTCGCCCGCACTGGTCGCCCTGAGGTAGGCCCACATCAGTCCCGAGGCAATGACTAGCAGGAGGACGCCGAAGGCGGCGGCGAAGCCATAGTTCGGCAATCCGTTGTCGGGCGAGGACAGCAGGAACACGCGGGTCGACAGAACCGGAAACCGTGCCGTCAGGCCGATGATCAGCGGCAGGTCGAAGGTCTGGACCACCGCCATGAACATGTAGATGCCGATCGAGAACAGGCCCGGCACGATCAGCGGCAGCGTGACGCGCCGGATCACCGTCCAGCCGCCGCCGCCGTGGACGCGGGCGGCCTGCTCGAGTTGCGGGTCCATGTTCCGCAACAGCCCCGAGATCATGACATAGGCGGTGGGCACCACCGCGAATGCCGTGATGATGGTCAAGGCCCAGAACGAATAGAGCGGAAACAGGATGCCGCGCACGCCAAGCAGCTCGCGGTAGAGCACGTTCAGGGCGCCGTTGCCGGGGTTGATGAGCAGTATCCACCCGAAGCCGACGACCAGGGCGGGAACCGCCATCCAGGAGAACATCAGCACGCGGACGACGAAACGCCCCGGCATGTCGGTGCGTTCGGTACACCAGGCGATGCCCGTTGCGATGGCGACGCCGATCCCCATGGAACACAACGCATATACGAGCGTGTTGCGAACCAGCTTCCATGTGGTCGGGCTTGTCAGCAGTTCCCTGTAGTGCTCGAGGCTGAATTGCCAAGTCTCCAGCGGCATTGTGCCGGCCGGCGCAAAGGACGTCCGAATGAGGATGAAGACGGGTCCGAGCACCAGGACGCCGACGATGACGAGCAGCGCCACGAGAGTGACGTTCTGCTGATTGACGCGCGACGTCGGTCGACCGGCGGGCTGCAGATCGATGGCGGTCATGGTGCGACCGTCGTCCGGGCCGGGGCTTCCGGCGGCACGATCATGCAACGCTCCGCCGGGACATAGAGGAGGAGTTCATCGCCGACGCCGTGCTGGACATACGGGCTCAGCATCAGCAGCAGCGACTGGCCGCCCGCCTCCACCTCCGTCTCGACGACGTTGCCCAGGAAATTGAGCGATACGACACGGGCGGAGAACGAATTGTCGGTCGGCGGCTGGCCCTTGGCCAGGATCTCGACGGCCTGGGGCCGGATGACGGCGACGGCCGGATCGCCGGGCGTCAGGCCCGGGGCCGAGTTGCCGAGGAGCGTTCCGAACGGCGTCTCGATGCGAGCCTCCGGGCCGGCGGCCAGCAGCCGGCCGGGCACCAGATTGCTGCGGCCCATGAAATCGGCGGTGAAGACGCTGTTCGGCCGCAGGTAGATATCACGCGGCGCGCCTTGCTGGACGATCGCCCCGTCACGCATCAGGACGATCTGATCGGACATGCCGACCGCCTCGACCTGGTCGTGCGTGACGAAGATCGTCGTTATGCCCACCGACTTGACCAGGTTGCGAATTTCGGTGCGCATCGAGTCGCGCAACCGGGCATCGAGGTTCGACAGCGGTTCGTCCAGTAGCAGGATGCGCGGATGATGGACGAGCGCCCTGGCGAGTGCGACGCGCTGCTGCTGGCCGCCGCTCAGCATCGGCGCCGGCCGGTCCGCGAGATGGCCGAGTTCGACCATCTCCAGCGCCGCTGCCACCTCCTTGCGCACGTTGGCGCCCGACGTACGCTGGCTGCCGCGCTGCAGCGGAAAGGCGACGTTCTCGAAGACCGTCATGTGCGGCCAGATCGCGTAGGACTGGAACACCATGCCGAGCCGCCGCTTGTTGGCTGGCACCATGATCCGGTCGCGGTCGCTGAAGACGGTGGTCTCGCCCATGCGGATCGTTCCGCTGTCGGGCACTTCCAGGCCGGCGATGCACTGAAGCGTAGTGGTCTTGCCGCAACCGCTGGGTCCCAGCAGGGTGAAGAAGGCCCCTTCCTCGACAGTGAAGGAAACCCCGTCCAGCGCCCTGGTCGCCTGGCGGCCGTGCGAGCCGGGGAAGGTCTTTTCTAGGCTGTCGAGTTCAAGCATCACAGATCCGCCAACCGCCGGTCATCGCGATATCCGGCCGAAGCCAGGCTCACATCAGATGGTTCAAGTGAAAGCGCTCGATGCGAGTGTGGCAACTGCGCGGCCATCCGAGACGGCCGCGCAGAAGGGGTGCCGCCAGCTATTGCGTCATCTGATCGGCAATCTTGTTGCGCATTTCGGCCGCATGACCGGTGTCTTCCAGCGACGTCTCGGTCAGCACCTTGCCGCCGCCGGCCTTCACGTCCTCGAGCATCTTGTCGAGGTCGGAACCTTCGCCGATCCGGGGAAGCGGCTCGATTTCGTTGACAATCTTGATGCCGTCGGTCGCGAACCAGGCGGCGAACAGCCGAGCCGTGTTCGGGTTCGGGGCGTTCTCCGGGACGTAGACGTGCAACACGCCGACCGGGACATAGTCGTCGAACAGCTTGAAATTCACGTTCTCGACGCGGCCGGCCTGATGGAACGAGGAAATGCCGACAGGCGCCTGACCGACGGAGATCGCCCGGGTGACGGCGCCGGTGCCGCGTTCCAGGATCGGCTCGTTGTCCAGGATGCCCTTCGCCATTTCCATCGTCTTCTCGTCGCCGAGATCGAAGGAGTAGTAGTCGACCGGGTTGAGCGAATAGGCGTTGACGGCAAACCGACCCTTCCATTCCGGATCCATGAGATCGGCATAGCTGTCAGGCAGTTCGTCTTCGGAGATAAGGTCCGGGTTCCAGCCCAGCCCGTAAACATTGTGTGCGATCAGCAAACCGTCGCCCTTGAGGTCGTCGATGACGGGATCCACGGCAGCGCCGATATTGTCCAGTTCGCCGCCGAACGTCTCCTTCCAGGGATACGGCTTGAGAATGTCACGCTCGACGAGCGCCGCCATCTCCTGGTTGCCACCCGCCCCGATGACGTCGACGAATCCGGCGCCGCCCTGTTCGGCAATCAGCTTGGTCCCCGTCTGGACGGGGTTCGTGGCCGTCCATTCGATCTGCGTGTCGAGGCCGAACCTCTCGTTGAAGGCATCGGCGACCGCCTTGTGAGTCTCGGGCTTGCCGGGACTGGAGACCAGAACGAACAGCTGGCCTTCGTTCCTGGCGCCTTCGAGAATCTCCTCGAAGGTCGCCGCGCTGGCGGGAACCGACAAAGCCACGAGTGCGAGTACGGATGCCGAAACCGCGTTTGCGAAGACAGCGCATGAACGCTTCATGTAATCCTCCCATTTTTGTAGCCGGACGTTCGCTCGCGTCCGGATCGGAACTCCGTCGTTTATGGAGGATTTGCAGACGGTAGGAAATCAGAACTGCCCGGCCGAGCGGTTTTGTACTCCACTATGTGAAAACAATTCTTCCGGACAAAAACAAATACGACCGGAGAGAGCGGCTCTCTCCGGCGCATGGTCCGGATTTCTTCTGCAGGACCGGCAGGCGACGGCGCAATTCGCACCTTTGCCGCTGGCTCTCCAGAACTTCGACAATTGCATCGATCTTTCGACACATTGTACGATGAGACGCGGAAGCGTCAATCCCGTCCCGGACCCGGAGCAACGGGATTCGACCTACCGAGCAACGCGAGGCATGCGCAGGGGACGTCAGATCCCCGTCAGCCTGGGAGAGAAGCGATGACCGAGGTTCAGGCAACGCCGGGCCAGGGCACCCAGATGATCGACCGCACGGTCTCACTCGTGCGGCTGGTGGCGACCTATTGCCCGAAGGGTGCGCGGCTTACCGATCTGGCGAAGGAGTCCGGGCTTCCGGCACCGACGGCACGCCGGATCCTCAAGCGGCTGGTCGAGCATGGCGTCATCGCCCAGGACGAATCACAGCACCGGTACACTCTCGGCCGCTTCGCCTATGAACTGGGCCTGTCCACGAATCAGATAACGCGGGACGCGGCGAGGTTCCGTCCGCTGGTCGAGGAACTCGCCTCGGTGACCCAGGCGACGATCTACCTCCTGTTGCGCAGCGGCCTCGACAGCATCTGCGTGGACCGGGTGGACGCCGGCGCCAACCACAAGTGCCCGACGCTGAAGATCGGCGACCGCCTGCCCCTCGGGGTGGGGGTTGGCGGCATGGCGCTGCTCGCGGCGCTGCCGGAGGACGAGGCCGAACGCATCATCGCCGCCAACGCGCCGGTCTACGGACGCTTCGTGCGCACCACCGGCAGCCGGTTCCGCGAGCACCTGGAGGCGGCGCGGCGCGACGGATACGTGGTGCGGCGCAGCCCGGTAACGCCGGGAATCGTCGGGTTCGGCCTTGCCTTGTCGACGCTGGGCGGACCGGCGCACGTCGCGGTCTCCGGTGCCACGGAAGCTGCGAACTTCGCCGAGCCGCGCCGCAGCGCCGCCGTGGCGAAGATGCGCGAGCTGGCGGACCGGCACCTGGCCGTCAGGGCCTGACCGCCGCGCTACGGCGCTGCCGAAATGGCGCGATCGATGTAGTCGTCGCCGCTGGCGCGGCGCAGCCGGGAGGTGCCGCCATTGCGGGCGCCAAGACGCCGCGCCCGCTTCAGGAAGAGGTGCGCGTCGATCTCCCACGAAAATCCCGATCCGCCGTGAAGCTGGATCGCAGCCGACGTCGCCCTGAGCGCGGCATCCGCCGCCAGGACCCGGGCGATGCGGGCATCGCGGAATGTTCCCGACGCGCCGACGGCGCAGGCGATGGACAGCCGCGCCGCGCGGAGCGCCGTGTAGACATCGGCGAGGCGGTGCTTGATCGCCTGGAAGGCGCCGATCGGCTGTCCGAACTGCCTGCGCTCGCGCACATGCTCCACCGTCCGGGAGAGCGCCGCCTCGCCGACGCCGAGCAGATCGGCTGCGACGGCGACGTGCAGTGCAGTCAGGACGCGCTCCGCGGCGGGCGCATCGAGCACGAAGCCCAGGCAGGCCGAACGGTCCGCAACGTCGACCCGTGCCACCGATGCAGACGGATCCATCGCCTGCAGGTCGGTGAATGCCGCATTGTCCGCCTCAATGATGGCCACGCGCAGGCTCCCGGCCCGCTCTTCAAGATGGCATACGTGCGTCGCCCCGGCGGCGTGCTCCACGGGCGACAGCGAGAGCGCAGCGGGGTGATCGTCGAAGCCCGCTTCCGCATAGGCCGCCCGCACATCCCCGGACACGATCCCGGGCAACAGGTCCGACAGTGCGCCGGTCTCGCGGGCGACCAAGGGAAGCAGCACCGCCGTCTCCAGCAGCGGGCCGCAGAACAGGTTGCGTCCGGCCTCCTCGCAGACATCCGCGACGTAGCCGAGGCCGAGGCCGAGGCCGCCGTTCGATTCGGCGATCATCGTCGCGGTCCAGCCCATCCGGACCGCGAGCTGCCAATGGGTCTCTGCGACACTGGCGAAATCCGATTCGGGTGTCGGCGCCACCTCGGCCAGGGCGCTGGCGACGGCGGAGCGGACCATCGCATCGGCGAAGGCCGGCGGCTCGGCGATCATCGCGGCAGCCCCAGTCCGCGCTCGGCGATGATGTTGCGGTGGACTTCCGAGGTGCCGGCGAGAATCGTCTCGGCGCGGGTCCACAGAAAGTCGCGGTTCCAGCGCCCCTCGGCGACGGCGGAACTCTCCTGCGGGCCCAGCGCCGCCTGCGGGCCGAGGATGTCGATCGCCACCTCCATCAGGCGCTGATGGTTCTCGCTCCACAGGAGCTTCACCGAGGAGCCGTCGACGCCCGGCGGCACGCCCTGCTCGGCCATTTCCAGGATGCTGTCGGCATAGAGCCGCAGCGCGTGGATGTTAAGGCTGAGATCGGTGATCGCCGAACGGACGGCCGGATCGTCGAGCATCCGCTGTCCCTCGCGCACGGTCCCGGCGGCCAGCGCGACGAGCGCCTCCATCTCCGCCTGCATGCGCACGATGCGGGGCACGAAGTAGGTGCTGCGTTCGTAGTTCGCCGCCGCCATGGCGATCTTCCAGCCGGCGTCCTGCTCTCCCAGCAGGCAGTCGGCCGGCACCTCGACATCGTCGAGGAAGACCTCGTTGTAGTCGGCCTCGCCGGTGATCTGGCGGATCGGCCGAACCGTGACGCCCTTGAGGCGCATGTCGACCAGCAGGACCGATATTCCGGCGCGCGGCGAGGCGCCCGCTCCGGTGCGCGCCAGCAGCAGGCACCAGTCGGCCAGGTTGGCGAAGCTCGTCCAGATCTTCTGGCCGTTGACGACGTACACCTCTCCGCGCCGTTCGGCCCGGGTCGACAGTGCGGCGAGATCGGAGCCTGCGCCGGGCTCCGAATAGCCCTGGCACCAGACCTCCGAGTTGTCGAGGATCGGCGGCAGGAAGCGGGCTTTCTGGGCCTCGGACCCGAATGCGATCAGGGTCGGCGCGACGATCCCGTGGCCGATCATGTTGACGGCGAGCGGCGTTCCCGCGCGGGCGCACTCCTCGTGGAAAATCGCCTGGCGGGTCAGCGACAGCGCGTGGCCGCCGTGGTCGCGCGGCCAGCCGAGGCCCGACAGGCCGGACCGGCACAGGTGGTCTTCCCAGGCCTTGCGGAATTCGAGGCCGTGCAGGTCGGCGGTGCCGAGCCGGGCGCCGGCGACGCGCGGCAGCTCGGCGGCCAGCCATGCGCGCAGCCCGGCGCGGAAGCATTCGTCGTCGGCCTCGAAGAGGAAGGGCGGCGCGGCCGTCACGTCCGGCCCCGCCCGATCGCCCCCGACAGGCCGCTGCCGCGCATCCGGGCGAACTCGTCCGTGACGTGCGAGAGCTGGTGCGTGTCGAAGTGGGCGGCGAGCGCGGTGCGGAAGCCCTGGGCGTCGAAGGTCCGGTTCAGCGAGCGCTTGATGAGCTTCAGCGCGAACGGCGGCGTGCCGGCGATCTTCTCGGCGAAAGCCTGCGTCTCGGCGTCCAGGTCGGCGCGCGGCACGACCCGGTTGACCATGCCGATCGACAGCGCCTCGTCCGCGGTCATCCGGTCGCCGGTGTAGAGGAACTCCTTGGCGCGCCGCAGCCCCATCACCCAGGGATGGACGAGCACCTCGACGGCCGCGGCCGACAGGGTGCGTCCGACCGGATCGGCGAAGAAGGCGTCATCTGAGGCGACGATCAGGTCGCACATGTTGGCGACCATGAAGGCGCCGGCGATGCAGGCACCCTGGACCCGGGCGATCGTCGGCTTCGGGCAGTCCCAGATCCGCAGCGCATAGTCGAAGTAGCGCCGTTCCTCGTAGGCCCAGCGCTGTTCGACGGTGAAGTCCTGGCGCTCCCGCTCGGCTTCCTTCAGGTCGTGCCCGGCCGAGAAGTGATCGCCCTGCCCGCCCAGCACGATGACGCGGACCGCCTCGTCCGCGACCGCCTGGGCCAGCGCGGCGTCCATCTCGTCGAGCAGGCGCTTGGATTCCGCATTGCGCGCCTCCGGCCGGGCATGGAGTACGTAGGCGACGGGACCGTCGATGCGGTATTCGATGTCGTTGTACACGTCGCCCACCCGGATCGCTGCGAAGGACTAGGTTTCGATCCGGACAATATCCGTGCCCGCCAGACGGCAAAAGAACAGGGCGCGCGATCACCTTCCATCATATGGAAGATGGACCGAGAGCCGTCAGCCAGGCTTGCCGCCGACGGGAAGCGCCGCGCAGTCGCGCGGGCGCAACTGCACCGACACCGCCGTGCCTTCGGCGAAGGGCCGTTCGTCGATCATGTTGACCGCCTGCAACTGCCGATCCCCGACCCGCACGAAGTACCGGGCCGCCTGGCCCTGATAGTCGACGGTCTCGACCACTCCCGGCGCCGAGACCATGCCCTCGGTCGTCGCGTCGGGCAGCGCCAGGTGCAGCTTCTCCGCCCGGATCACGAGTTTCGCCGGTCCGGCGCCGTTCAGTTTCGGCGCCCGCTCGCGCGGAATCTCCAGGCGTCCGAAATCCGGCGCCTCGATGCCGATGCTGCCGCCGTCGGCGCCCAGGCTGCGCGCCTCGACGATATTGGCCGCGCCGAGGAAACGGGCGACGAACTCGGTCTCCGGCGTGTTGTACACTTCCTCGGGCGCGCCGATCTGTTCCACCCGCCCGTCCGACATCACCACGACCAGGTCTGACATCGCCAATGCCTCCGACTGATCGTGCGTGACGAAGACCGTGGTGACCCCGATGCGATGCTGGATGCGCTTCAGTTCCACCCGCATGTCCTCGCGCAGGTTGGCGTCGAGCGCCGACAGCGGCTCGTCCAGCAGCAGGACGTCGGGCTCGATGACGAGGGCACGGGCAAGCGCGATCCGCTGCTGCTGACCCCCGGAGAGCTGCTTGGGATAGCGGTCGCCGACATGGGGAAGCTGGACGAGTTCCAGCGTCTCGCTGACGCGTCTGGCCGCCTCTGCCTTCGGCACGCTGCGGTACTTCAGGCCGAAGGCGACGTTCTCGGCGATCGTCTTGTGGGGAAAGAGCGCGTAGTTCTGGAAAACGAGGCCGAGGTTTCGCTTGTGGATCGGCACCTCGTTCATCCGCCGCCCCTTGATTCGGATCTCTCCCTCGGTGGGGTCCAGCAGCCCGGCGATCATCCTGAGCGTCGTCGTCTTGCCGCAGCCGGACGGCCCCAGCAGCGTGACGAAATTGCCCTCGGCGATCTCCATCGACATCCGGTGCAGGGCGGTGAAGCTGCCGAAGCGCTTGACGATGTCAGTTAGGGTGACCGCACTCACGGGGACGCTCCGACTTTGACTGCTGGGGAGACCGGAATGCGCGGCCGCCTGTGCCGCGCATTCCCGGCCGGTTCGGCTAGTAGCCCTTCTGGATCCGGCCGAACTCTTTCGACCATGCCTGCTCGTGGCCGTTCCAGTAGGCCGGGTCGGCGAAGGTCAGCCCGGACAGGGTGCCGGTCGGATCGAAGGCGGGAAGCTTCGGGATCTTGTCGCCGAGGTCGACCTTCTGCGGGTCGAGAGCCGGCGGGTAATTCTGTCCCTCGGCCACGGCAATCGAGGTCTCGGGCGCAAGCATGAAGTTGAGAAGCTCCTCGCATTCGGCCATCGGGGAGCCCTTGATCACGAACAGGCATTCCTGCCAGCCGAAGCCGTTGGGGGGATCCATGTACCCGATGTCATGACCCTGCTCCTGAAGGGCGTAGATGCGGCCGGACCAGCCTTCGGTCACGTAGATCTCCTCTTCCGCCAACAGGCTCATGAGTTCGGCTCCCGACGTCCAGTACTTCAGCAGGAGATCCCGGTTCTCGCGCACCGCGTTCCACACAGCGTCCATGTCGGTGGCGTTGTTGGGATCCTGGTCGGTCTGCAGGGAGGCGTACCAGATCCTCGTGCGCCAGTCGGCCCAGCCGCCGATCTTGCCCTTGTATTTCTCATCGATGAGGATCCTGGCGCCCTTCTCCTTCATCTCGTCGTCGGAGATGTACTTGCGGTTATAGGCAAGCCCGGTCGTCCCGTAGTCATAGGGCACGCACGACAGCGAGCCGTCCGTCACCTTGCGGAACACGTCGGTGAGCTTCGGGATCACGTATTCGAGGTTCGGGATCCTGCTTTCGTCGAGCTTCGATCCCAGGCCCAGGCTGGTGTAGCGGGCATAGTCGAAGACGCCGGAGAGGTGGGCGATGTTGTACTCGCCGGGCTGGCTCGCCTTCACCCGGGAAAGGTATTCGTCGCCGCCGCCAAAGGTGCCGTCGACAACCTTGACGCCGGTCTTTGCGGTATAGGGGTCGAAGGCATACTTCCGGAACGCCTCGGAAACGACCCCGCCCCAGCCATCGAACCGAACCTCCTCGACAGCCGCCAGCGCCCGTCCGGCGAAGGGCATCTGCACACCGTATGCAAGCCCGGCCGCCCCCAGCAGGCCGAGGAATTTCCGGCGGTCGAGATCGCCGTTGAGGTAGCGCTCGCGAAGTCGCTCGTACCGCTTCGTATCGTCCATTTGTGGCTCCTTTTTCCTCATGGAAGGTTGTTTGGCGGCTCTATCCGCCGCGTCGGGCGGCCATTTGCCGGGCGATCGCCAGACCGACCAGCGGCAACCCGACCGTGAGAAGGATCATCACGGTACCGAGCGCATTGATCTCCGGAGAGATCGAGTTGCGCAGCATCGCGAAGATCTGGGTGGGAACCGTCTCGACGCCGCCGGGCTTCCAGAACATCGTCCCCGTGATGTCGTCGAAGCTGATGGTGAAGGCGAACAGCATGCCTGCAAAGACGGCAGGCGCGAGCAGCGGCAGCGTGATCTCGAAGAAGGTCTGGATCGGGCTGGCGCCGAGGCTCATCGCCGCTTCCTCCATGTCGCGGCGGATGCCGACGAGACGGGCCTGCACCACGAGCACCACGAACGGCAGGGTGAAGATCACGTGCCCCATCAGCAGCAGCGGGAAGCTCTTGGGGATCGACAGGAAGTTGAGGAACAGCAGCAGCGCGACGGCGAGCACGACCTCCGGAACGAGGATCGGCGCGATCAGGACCGTAGAGATCAGGTTGCTGCCCGGCACCTTGTAGCGGACCAGTGCCACGCTGGCGAGGACACCGAGGGTCGTCGAGATCAGCGCGGTCAGCGCGCCGAGAAGGAGCGAGGTGCGGAACGCCCGCAGGATCGCGTCGTTGTTGGCGAGTTCCACGAACCAGCGCAGCGAGACCCCCGTCATCGGGAAGCTGCCGAACTGGCTCGCGTTGAAGCTCAGCAGGACCACCACCGCGACCGGAAGGAACAGGAAGACGTAGACGAGGACCGCCCACAGGCGAACGAGGGACCAGCCCATCAGCCCAGCCCCTTCATCAGTTGCGCCATGCCGAGGAAGTGGTTGTAGACCAGCACCAGCACGCCGAGCACGGCCAGCAGCATCAGCGACAACGCCGATCCGAGCGGCCAGTCGAGTTGCGTGATGATCGCCTCGAAGACGAGATTTGCGAACATCGCGTCGGTCGGCCCGCCGAGGACGAGCGGCGTGATGTAGGTTCCCGCCGCCAGCACGAAGCACAGCAGGCCGCCTGCCGCCAGACCGGGCAGCGACAGCGGCAGGGTGACTTCGAGGAAGCTGTTCCACCGCGTCGCCCCGAGCGAGCAGGCCGCATCCTCAAGCGTCTCGTCGATTCCTTCCAGGCTGACGTAGACGTTGAGAACCATGAACGGCAGCAGGAAATGGACGAGACCGAGAATGACGGTGGTCTCGTTGTAGAGCATCTGGATCGGCTCTGTGATCACACCCAGCGCGATCAGGGTCGAATTGATCGCTCCCGACACGCCGAGGATGTTGATCCACGACATCGTCCGGATGATGTAGCTGATCCAGAACGGCAGCATCAGGAGCAGCAGCAGCAGCATCTTGTTGCCGCGCGAGCGGGCAATGAAATAGGCCGCCGGATATCCCATCACCGCGCACAGCAACGTGGTGATCGCGGCGATCCTCAGGGTGCTCAGCAGGATGTCCCGGTAGAACGGATCGGTCAGCGCCTCCCGCCAGTTGTCCAGATGGAAGCCGACCTGATCTGCTCCGGTCGCGGTGCGCAGCCAGAACGAATAGACGACGATGAACAGCAACGGCACGAAGAGCAGCAGCGCGATCGTAGCGAGCGCCGGCGACAGCAGTATCCAGGGCTGCCGCGCTTCGCGCGCCTCTACCGTCATTGGGGGTTCCCTCTATCGCTTCCCGCAGAGTCAACCGTGTCAGGGCCCGCGGTATTCCTCAAATAGATAGTTGCAATCTTCATTATAGACGTCGAGAATGGTGGGCGTGGCATACCGGGACTCCTCCGAACGGCTCGCCCGTGACCTGGACTGGAATCTGCTGCGTACGTTCGTCGTGCTGGCGGAATCCAGCAGCGTCACCGAAGCCGCCGAACGGCTGCGGCTGAAGCAGCCGACCGTCTCGAATGCACTCAAGCGCCTCGAAGACAGGCTGGGCCGGCGGCTGATCGACCGATCGCCGGGCCGTTTCAAGCTGACCGAAGCCGGCCAGCTCCTCCATCGCGAGGCAATCGACATTCATGGATCGATCCTCCGCCTGAACACGCTGATGCGGGAGGTCGCCGACGAGATCCAGGGTCACGTGCGGGTGGTCCTGGCAAGCCACGTCGTCTGCCCCCTGTTCGACGACGCGTTGACGGCGTTCCACACCGCGCACCCGCGCGCGACGCTGTCACTGAACGTCATGGCGAGCCGGGAGGCCGTCGCAGCGGTGCTCACCCAGCGCGCGTCGCTGAGCCTGTGCCTCGTGCGCGAACGCAGTCCGAAGCTGGAATACCGCCGCCTGTACCGGGAGTTCTTCGGATTGTTCTGCGGCCCGACCCATCCGCTCTACGGCGTCCAGGGGCTGACCATGCCCGATCTCGCCGGCCAGTCGTCGGTGAGCTTCGTCACGGACCAGATGACCGACGCACTGCGGCCCGTCACCCTCATGCGCGCCAAGGCAGACCTGGACGAGCGGGTCGTGGCGACATCTGCGAATCTCGAAGAGGTGCGCCGGATGATCGTGGCGGGCCTAGGAGTGGGGCCGTTGCCGCTGCACGTCATGCGCCGCGACATCGAGGACGGGCTGCTGTGGCGGCTGCCGCCATACGACGACCCGCCGGCAATCGACGTCTACGTGGTCTGGAACCCGAAGTCGCGGATGAACCGCGCCGAACAGGCCCTGCTGCAGATGCTGCTCGCCCGGATCGAGGAGACGCCGATCGGCGAGCGCACCTATTTCTAGTCCGGGCCCCGGCCGGGAGCCGGGGCCCCAATGCCCTCCGCCCGGGTCCGCCCCGTCAGCAGCAGCGGCGCGCCAGCGCCAGTTGCAGGCGAAGCTCGTAGTCGTCCTTGTCGCGTATCAGGTCATGGGAATGGCCGTGATGGTGATGATCGTGGTCGTGCCGCTGTCGCGCCGCCTGCTGAGCCGCGGCCTTCTCGGCCGCCTCCTGGGCCTTCTGCCCGTACAGGGTCATGCCGTCCTCGTCCGTCGGCCTGCCGGCATCGCGTAGTTCGGCGCGCCTGCTCGCGGTCGCCTCCAGATCGATCGTTTCGCCGTCCTCCGAGAACACGACCCCGTAAACGGTCTCCGCCTTCTCGCGCGACACGTAGCCATGGATGACGTCGTCCTCGACGCGGGACGGATCCCGGTCGAGCGGCGACCCGTAGCCGCCGCCCCCGCCCGAGCGCAGGGTGAAGCTGTCGCCGCCCCTGATCCGCCGCGACAGCACCTTGCCGGACGGGAAGTAGTCTTCGTCTCCGCCGGCATGCTGCACCGTGACCTGATTGCCAGCGCCCGAGAGTCCGCCGGCAAGCCCCCACGGTCTGGAGATGACGCGCTCGATCTGCGCATTCAGCATGATGTCGCCACGCGCCCGCACCGTGTAGACGGCGCCGAGGCCGCCTCGGAAAGTCCCGGGCCCGCCGGAATCCTCGTAGAGGCCGTAGCGTTCGACCAGCAGCGGATACTTCACCTCGACCTGCTCGGAGGGACCGTTGTGGGTATCGCCGTCATTGATGGCGATTGTCGTGCAGACGCCGTCCTCCGACGACTTCGCGCCCCAGCCGCCCCCGATCAGGCCGCCGGTGTAGATGAACAGCTTGCCGTCTTTCGGCTGGTAGCCGTTGACGAGCGCGACGACCAGGTCGGCGTGATGGGCGGCGATGACCTTGTCGGGGATCGCCGGCTGCAGCGCCTTGAACACGGTGTCGACGATGGTCATCGGGAACGTCATCCACCAGCGCATCGGGGCGGGCTTCTGGGCGCTGACCACGCGGCCTGGCGGCAGGATGATGTCGAGCGGCCGGAAGCTGCCGTCGTTGAGCGGGAAATCGAGCGCCGACGTCAGGCACTTGAAGGCGACCTGGCAGCACGACAGGCCCGCGGTCGTCCCGGAATTGTAGAAGCCGCGCACCTGCTTGCTGACATCGGTGAGATCGATGGTCATCCTGTCGCCGGCGACGATCACCTTGACCCGGATCGGGACCCGCCTGCCGAGATCCACCCCGTCGTCGTCCATGAACGATTCCGCTTCGTAGGTGCCGTCGGGAATGGCGCGGACGCGCTCCCTGACCAGCGCTTCCGAATGGTCCATGATCGCGGCGATCGCCCCCAGGACGCGGTCGCGACCGTGCTTCCTAAACAGGTTCGTCATGTGCCGCTCGCCGGACCGCACGGCGGCGATCTGGGCGCGCATGTCGCCCATCGCACGTTCCGGCAGGCGGACGTTCATCTCGATGATGTCGACGATGTCCTGGTTGATCTCGCCGCGCCGGTACATCTTCACGATGGGCATCTGCAGCCCCTCGGAATAGATGTCGGTGGTCATGCCGTCCAAGGTGCCGCCGACGTCCTGCCAGTGTGCCATGCAGCCGGCGAATCCGACGATCTCGTCGTCGTGAAACACCGGCACCGTGAAGGTCATGTGGTTGAGATGGCTGCCGGTGATGTAGGCGTCGTTGGTCAGGAGGACGTCGCCAGGATGGATCCCGTCGATGCCGAAATGCGCGATCTTCGCCTTGATGGTCTCCGAGATGCCGCGAATGAACATCGGCAGGCCGATGCCGATCGACAGCACATTGCCGTCGCGGTCGAACACGCCCACCGTGAAGTCGAGCGCCTCGTAGATGATCATGTTGTAGGCGGTCCGCATCAGGTTCTGCTTCATCTCCTCCGTGGCGGCGATCAGGCCGTTGCGGACGATCTCGGTGGTGACCGGATCGTGCTTCAGCGCAGCGTGCGGGGAGGCGTCGACGCGATGCTCGTTCATGATGCGGCCCGTCCGATTACGATGACAAGGTTGCCGTGCCGGTCGACCGACAGCAGGTCGCCGGGATGGATGACGGTGGTCGAGGCGTATTCCTCGACGAGCGCGGGTCCGGCGATCCGGTTTCCCGCCAGCAGGGCCGAGCGCTCGAAGACCGGCGTGTCGACATAGGCCCCCGCGGATCCGAAGAACACGGGCCTGGTCTCCCGAAGCGCCGCCGGCGGCGGGTCTTCCGCGCCGGCGCCGATGGCGGTCTGGGCCGGCTTGGCCATCACGCCGCTGACGGAACTGCGCAGGCTGACGATCTCGGCGGGCTCGTCCGGCGACGAGTAGCCGTAGCGGACCGCGTGCACGGCATCGAACGCCGCCTTGATCCCCTGCATGTCCTGGGTCTCGAACAGGGCCGCCGGCAGATCCGCGGTCACGGCGTGTTCCTGGCCGACATAGCGCATGTCGGCGGCACGGGAGACGGCGACGCCCGCCATCGACACGCCGCCCGTCTCGATCGCCTTGCGTCCGGCCTCCTCCATGTCCGCGAAGATCGCTTCCATGTCGTCGAACTCGATCGTCCTGAGCTGGCGGAACCACGACCGCACCTCGTCGTGCCGGAAGTCGGACATGAGCATGCCGAAGGCCGAGAAATGTCCGGGCGAATTGGGAATGATGACGCGGTCGATCTGCAGTTCGCGGGCGACCATCGTGGCGTGCAGCGGACCGGCGCCGCCGTAGGCGAACATGCTGAAGTCGGCCGCATCGAGGCCCCGCTCGGTGGTCACGCGGCGGACCACATGCGCCATCGTCGTGGTGGCGATCCGCAGGATCCCTTCGGCCGCCTCCGTCACCGTCAGGGCGAGCGGATCGGCGACCTTCTCCTTAAGACCGCGCTCCGCGGCTTGCGTATCGAGGGGCATCTCGCCGCCGAGGAACTGGGTGGCGCTCAGCCGCCCGAGCAGCAGGTTAGCGTCGGTCACCGTGGGCTCGCTCCCGCCGAGGCCGTAGCAGATCGGCCCCGGATCGGCGCCGGCGCTGCGCGGGCCGACGCGAAGGCCGCCGCCCGGCGTCAGCCGGGCGATGCTGCCGCCGCCGGTGCCGACCTCCTGGATGTCGATCATCGGGATCTGGACGGGAAGGCCCGTCTCGTAGCCCCCGATCATCGACGAGCCGGTCATCAGCACCTCGTAGTCGTGGATGACGCCGGCCTTGGCCGTCGTCCCGCCCATGTCGAACGCGATGGCGTTCGGCAGTTCCATCTGGCGGCACAGCGCCCGGGAACCGATGAGGCCGGCAGCCGGGCCCGATTCGAGCATGCGGATGCATTCGCTGCGGGCCCGGTCGGCGGTGTAGAGGCCGCCGGTGGACTGGACCACGAGGAAGGATCCGGGAAAGCCGCTGCTGTCGAGGAAGTCGGTGAATCCGTTCAGATACGACTTCACGCGCGGCCCGACATAGGCGTTGGCCGCGACGGTCGAGGTCCGTTCGAACTCGCGGTACTCCTGCGACAGTTCGTGGCTCGCCGTCACGAACACGCCGGGGCATCGCTGCGCGACGATCTCCCGGGCACGTATCTCGTGCCGCGGATCGCGGTAGGAATGCAGGAAGAGGATGGCGATCGCCTCGATCCCCATCTCGGCAAGCGCCTCCGCGATCCGCCCGACCTGATCCTCGTTCAGCGGCACCAGGACGTCGCCGTCCGACGACAGCCTCTCGTCGACTTCGAAGCGCAGGGCACGGCTGACCAGCGGCTCGTGCTTGCGGAAGAACAGGTTGTATGCATCGGGCCGGTTGACGCGGCCGATTTCGTAGATGTCCCGGAATCCCCTCGTCGTCAGGATCGCGGTACGCGCACCCGATCGCTCCAGCACGGTGTTGATGGCCACCGTCGTCCCGTGCAGGAACAGCGCGGTATCTGCGAACTGCGTATCGGCCTTTTCGACGCCGGTCCTGACGCCCTCGATCAGGACTCTTGGCGTCGTCAGCGTCTTGCCGTAGCGGATCTCGCCGTTTCTCGGGTCGAAGACGGCGGTATCGGTAAAGGTCCCGCCGACATCGGCCGACAACCGGACGCCGGACAACGATCCTTGTCCGCCTCCCACTTCTGCGGCAAGCTCCATAAGCGATTGCTCCCGGATTGTGGCGGCCGGTGTTCCGCCCGCCTTGTGGGTCCGTAACGTCACTGCTTGACATCCGGACCGGTGAAAAAGAAACTGGAACAGCGTTCCAAATTGGAACCACGTTCCGGAAACGACGTCAAGAATGTCGCAACAGATCGATCGCACCTTGGATATCCTCGAGCTTTTGATCGAGAATCCCGAAGGTTTGGCCCTCGGCGAAGTCGCCTTGCAGCTGGGCCTGCCGAAGAGCGCGACGCATCGACTCGTTTCCCAGCTGGTTGAGCGCGGCTACATGGAACGGGACGCGGCGAGCCAGCGCTATCGCCTCACGATGCGGCTGTCGGTGCTGGGATTCCGCTTTCTGTCGAAGACCGGCCTGACCGACATCTGCCAGCCCGAGCTCGACGAACTGGCGGCAAGAACCGGCGAACTGGCCCGTATCGCCATGGTGGACGGCGACACGATGACCTGGGTCGCCCAGGCGCAGGGCGCCCGGTACGGCTTGCGGTACGACGGGAATCTGGGCCGGCACGTCGTGCAGCCGGCCACGGCATCCGGCAAGGCGCGCCTGGCCACTATGTCGGACGACCGGGCAGTCGGCATCGTCGCGAGCCTGGGCTTCGGCGACCGCGCCGAACTCGGCCAGAACGCGATCTCGTCGATGGCCGAACTCCTCAAGGAACTCGAGACGACCCGCAAGCGGGGCTACGGCATCGCCTATGAAGAGGGCGAACCCGGCATCGCCGCGGTCGCCGCCGCGATTCCGGCATCCAATCCCGCCGAGGACTGCGTCGGTACCGTCAGCGTGGCGGGGCCGATCACCAGACAGACCCGCCAGCGTCTCGACGAGATTGCACCCGACGTCGTGAACGTCGCGAAACGGCTGAGCGAGCTGTGGCCGATCCGGCGCTACCAGCCGCTGGCCCCGAACCCGGACTCGTTCCACAACGTCAGGAAATCCGCATGACCGATACAGCGGCAGTCGACCCCCGGCAGGGCGAACTGACCTTGTCCGAGCGCTTTCGCTGGCTGACGAGCCTGCGCTACGTGCTGATCAGCTTCGTGACCCTGTTCGTGATCTGGGAAGTCGGCGTCCGGCTGTTCGACGTGCCCACCTACCTGCTGCCGCCGCCGAGCCTGGTGTGGAGCGAGTTCTCCGAGCGCTGGGCCTATGTCCTCCAGCATACCTGGGTCACAACCGGGGAGATAGTCGCCGGATATCTCGCCGCGGTAGTGGTTTCGATTCCCATGGCGATCATGATCGCCTACTCGCGGTTCATCGAGCAGGCCTTCTATCCGCTTATCGTCTTCCTGCAGATCGTGCCGAAGATCGCGATCGCCCCGCTGTTCATCATCTGGTTCGGATTCGGTTTCACGCCGAAGCTGCTGCTCGTCTTCCTGCTGTCGTTCTTCCCGATCGTCGTGGCCGCCATCGCGGGCTTCAAGTCGATCGACGACGAAGTGATGGAACTGGCGCGCTCGACGGGCGCGAAAGGCTGGACGACCTTCCGGAAGATACAGCTGCCGCATGCGATGCCCTCGATCTTCACCGGTTTGAAGGTGGCGGCGGCGCTGTCGGCGACGGCAGCCGTCGTCGCCGAGTTCGTGGCCTCGGACAAGGGGCTCGGCTACCTGCTTCTGCGCTACAACGGCGACCTGGAAACGCCCATGGTGTTCGCAACCATTGTCGTTCTCTCGATCGTCGGCCTGATCGTCTATTACGCGGTCGAGCTTCTCGAGATGCTCGTCATCCCCTGGCACGTGTCGCGCCGGGCGAGCGCCATGGATGCGGGAGGCGTCTGACCGCGACAACGACTACTGAATCGGCGCCTTCCTGCGAAGCGCCGTCAATGAACCAAGGATCGAACCGGACTTCAAACAATCGGTTCGCGAAGAGGGAGGAACGGAAATGACCAGACATACTATTATGGGCCTGGCGGCCGCCATGGCCCTGACCGGCTTCGTCGCCGGATCGGCCAGCGCTGCCGACGACGCGTCCATCCGGTTGAACTGGTATCTCGTCGGCTTCCACGCACCGATCTATCTCGGCGTCGAGCGCGGCTATTTCGCCGACGAGGGCATCAATCTTACGATCAACGAAGGACGCGGCTCCGGCGTGGCGACCCAGGTCGTCGGTGCCAAGGACGACACGTTCGGCCTCGCCGATGCCGGCACGATGATCCTTGCCGCCTCCAAGGGCATTCCGATCAAGGCGGTGATGTCGCCGATGAACATCTCGCCCTACGGCGTGATCAGCCGCAAGGACGCCGGCATCACCACGCCGAAGGATCTCGAGGGCAAGAGACTCGCGGTGACTGCGGGCGATTCGCTCACGCAGCTTTTCCCGGCCGTCATCGCCGCCAACGGCCTCGATGAAAGCTCGATCGAAATGGTCTTCGTCGATCCGGCCGGCAAGGTCGTGTCGGTGCTCGAGAAGAAGGCCGACGCCCTGCTGGGCTCCGCCGATGCGCAGTTCTTCCAGATCGAGGAGAAGGGCGTCGAGGCGGCCGCCATGAACTTCGCCGACGTCGGCGTGCCGACGGTCGGAATAACCGTGATCGCCCACGAGGACACGATCGAGGACAATCCCGACCTGATCAGGCGCTTCGTCAAGGCCATGCGCCGCTCCTTCGAGGAAGGCGTCAAGGATCCCGACGCTGCCATCGCCGCCGCGGTCGCGGCCAAGCCCGACGTCAGCCCCGAGGCGCTCAAGGGCCAGCTGATGGTCGACCTCGACCTCTTGCATACGCCTGCCTCGAAAGACGGCGGCATCGGCTATGCGGCCGCCGAAGACTGGCAGCGGACGCTCGACCTGATGAAGGAATATCGCGAACTGGACACCGACCGGTCCGCGGACAGCTTCTACACGAACGAGTTCCTTCCCCAGCAATGACGGCCAACGCACAACGGGCGTTCTCGGTGGTCGGGCGCGAGGCCGCGGAAGCGGCTTCCGCGCCCGAAGGGGGGACGGAAATAGCGATAGACGGCGCGTCGAAGACCTTTCGGCGCGGCAGGATGGAGACCCACGCCCTCGACGGCGTGGAACTGACAATAGGGGCCGGGGAGTTCGTCGCGATCGTCGGTCCGTCGGGTTGCGGCAAGAGCACCCTGATGCGGCTCGTCGCCGGATTGCTGCCGCCCTCCAGCGGGCGAGTCGTGATCGGCGGCGAAACCGTCGACGGCCCCTACACCAATCTCGGGATCGTGTTTCAGAAACCGATCCTGCTGGAATGGCGGACCATACTGAAGAACGTGCTGCTGCAGACCGAGATGCGGCACCGCAAAGATCCCGGACTGGTCGACCGGGCCAAGGGGCTTCTGGCCGCAGTCGGGCTGGAAGGGTTCGAGAACCGGTTCCCGCATGAACTGTCCGGCGGCATGCAGCAGCGCGTGGCCATCGTCCGCGCCCTGATACACGAGCCACCGGTGCTGCTCATGGACGAACCGTTCGGAGCGCTCGATGCGCTGACCCGCGAACAGATGCGCATCGACCTCGAGGAGCTGTGGCTGGCCAGCCGCAAGACGGTGCTGTTCATCACGCACTCCATCGACGAGGCGGTGCTTCTTGCCGATCGCGTCGTCGTGATGTCGCCGCGGCCGGGGAAGATCGAACGGATCGTCGACCTCGACATGCCGCGTCCGCGCGGTCTGGAGGGGCGCAAGGATCCCGATTTCATCGCGGCAGTCGAGAGCATCACCCAGATATTCCTGGCGCGCGGCGTCCTGCACGGCGGCAGAAAGGGGCCCAAGCTTGTCAGCGCGTGACAGCCACTCTTCGGGGAAGGTTCGATGAGCCTGGCCGGTGAAGGCGCGGTGGTCATCTGGCATGACATCGCGCCGGAGGGTCTGCAGGACTTCTATGCCTGGCACACCCAGGAGCACATGCCCGAACGCGTCGGCATTCCGGGTTTCGCGCGCGGCCGCCGCTATATCGCCGAGCACGGGTCGCCGGAGTATTTCACGCTCTACGAAGCCATCTCGATAGAAACCCTCGGCGGGCAGGACTATCTGAACAGGCTGAACAATCCGACCCCGTGGACATCCCGCGCCACGCAACACTTCCGCAACGTCTCCAGGTCGGTCCAGCGTGTCGTGTACTCGGCCGGTCCCGGAATCGGCGGACACCTCTACTCGATCCAGCTCGAGACCGGGGACCCCGCGGCGTTTTCGGAGAACATGATCACAAAGGTCCTGGCGCCGCTTTCGACCCGTCACGGAATCACCGGCGTGCACCTCTGCCAGACCGACGCGGCCGTCAGCGCGATCATGACCAAGGAAAAAGAGGGACGCGACGGCAGCACGGGCATTCCCGGCTGGACACTCATGGTCGAAGGCGGCACCGCCGACATCGTCGACGAGATGCGGGAGACCGCCTTCTCCGACGCGAGACTGACTGCGGCCGGCGCTGCGGAGATCAACGCCCCGGCGCTCTACCGGCTCGAATACATCCGAAACAAGACCGCCTTCGCTTGACCCCGTCCGGAGGAACCGGCATGCCCGAGAACACCGATCCGCTGAAGGTCCTGATCATCATCGGGGACGCAACGGAGACCGTCGACACGCTCTACCCGCACCTGCGCCTGCAGGAGGAGGGATATGTCCCCGTCGTCGCCGCACCCGAGAAGCGCCTCTACCAGATGGTCTGCCACGAAGTGAAACCCGGCTGGACGATCACCAAGGAATGGGAAGGCTACACGATCGACGCCGACATCGCCTTCTCGGACGTCGACGAGACGGAGTATGCATCGATCTTCTTCTCCGGCGGCCGCGCCCCGGAATACATTCGCGACGATCCCGACCTGATCCGCATAACCCAGCAGTTCTTCGACACCGGCAAGCCGATCGCCTGCGTCTGCCATGGCGTCGAAATCCCCGCCCGCGCCGACCGGGTGCGCGGCCGGCGGATGGCCACCGTTCCCAAATGCCAGTTCGACCTGGAGGTGTGCGGCGGCATCTTCGTGAACGAGCCGTGCGTGATCGACGGCAACCTGGTATCGGGCCGCACATGGCACGACCATGGCCACTACATCCGGCCGTGGATCGAGATGCTGAAAGAAGTCGAGAGTGCGTCGCGGCCGCAAATGAAGTCGGCCTGAGGCGCCCCGCGGCTCAGCCTATCCGGATGCGGTAGGCGCTGCGGATATGGGCAATCGCCGCATCCTGTGCGGCCTGTCCGTCGCGCGCCGCGATCGCGTCGATGATCCGGCAGTGTTCCTGATAGGCCGTGGCGCCCCGGCCCGGCCGCGAGAAGGTCGTCCCCGACAAGAGCGCGAGCCAGTTGGAGAACTGTGCCTGCAGCATTGTCAGGTAACGGTTGTGGGAGGCCGCGTGCAGGATCCGATGAAGATCCTCGTTGCAGGCAGCCGCCTCTTCGGACGTCGACGCGTCGCGGCAGCGCTCCGCCAGAATCCGCATCCGCTCCACGTCGTCGCCCGAGGCGTGCTGGGCGGCGAAGCCGGCGGCCGCACCTTCCAGCACCGCGCGGACGTCGTACAGCTCCTTCATCTGGGCCAGGTCCAGCACCGCGACGGCGAGGCCGCCGCCGGTTCCGTGAGACACCAGACCGTTTTCCGCCAGCCGGCGGATCGCCTCGCGGATCGGCGTCCGGCTGACGGCGAGACGATCGGCAAGTTCGACCTCGCGCAGGCGCTCTCCCGGGGCGAGGCGGCCGGCCTTGATGTCGTTCAGGATCGTCCGGTAGACGAACTCCGCCCGCGAGGAGTAGGCCTCGTGCCCGTCGCGGGGTCTCGCTGCGGCGTCCGGGATCGTGGCGTCACCCGTCATGGGCCGGTTTCCTGTCGACCGGGCAGGCGCGCGTCGTCACGCCGCCTTCGGCAGGTCCTTCGCTGCGGGAACATGGCCCGCGGCGCGCTGCTCGTGGGCGTGCCGCACCAGGGCCGCGAAGCGATAGAACCCGTGCACGAACTTGCCATAGGGAAAGGAGAGGAACAAAGCAAACACCACGCCCAGGTGCACGGCAAGCAGCAGCCCCATGAGCGGGGTCGCACGCAGCGCCAGCAGCGCAAGGCCGGTGACGCTGGTGAGCAGCAGCATCCAGATGAACGCGGTTCCCATCCCGCTGGAACGCGCCTCGATCCGACCGTCGCGGCGGGACTTCGCAGCGAGCAGGCCGATCGGCCCGACGACGAGGCCGAGACCCCCGACGAGCCCGAGCAGCACCGTGGGGTGCCAGAGAGGATACGGGGCCTCCCAGCCGAAATAGTGGAATACCGTGCCGCTCGCCGTCGAGGCGAAGCACAGCGCAAAGCCGTAGAACGTAAGGTGGTGGTAGAGCTTGCGCCGGTCTTCGGGCCGCTCGCTTTCGTTCATGCAGCCCATGCCCCCGCCGTCGAGATAGCGCAGGCTGCCGGCGTCGTGCATCGCCTGCCAGAGCGACCGCATCGACAGACCCGTGACCGGACCGGCGGCATTCCAGAACCGCACCACCCCCACGGCTATGGCAGCCATGGCGTAGACGAACACGGTGCCAAACAGCGCCACCATCACATTGTGGGGCATGATCCGGTAGAACGCCCCCTCGCCGACGTGGACCCCGAAGAAGACGCCGGGGTCGTTCAGCAGCATCGCCCCGCCGATGAATGCCGCAACGCCCACCGCAGACGCAATCGCCACCCACAATCCGTTGCGCTCGAAGACTGGCGCCAGGGCGGACGGCCAGACGTAGCGCGCATAGGTCTCCTCGCGCAGGTTGGCCATCGCCACCGGCACGTTGATCGCGAAGGGATGCGGCGGCGCGTACTGGCAGTCGTAGTAGCAGGCGCCGCAGTTGTGGCAGAGGTTGGAGAGGTAATCGACGTCTCCGGCCGTGAAGGTCCGACGGAGTTCCATCGCCGGGAACACCGCGCACAGTCCCTCGCAGTAGCGGCAAGCGTTGCAGACGCCCATCTGCCGCTGCACCTCCTGCTGATCGGCACTGGCCAGCGCGGCGAGATCAATTGCGGACATAGCTTGCGGCTCCCTTGCCGGCGATGCGCCCGAACACGCTGCCGATCATCATGCCGATTCCCGCCAGGTACCCTTCACCGAGCACGTTTCCCGCCATGATCTCGCCGGCGGCGAACATGTTCGCGGAGGGCCGTCCGTCCGCCATGAGGATCCGGCCTTCGGCGTTCACCCGTACGCTGAGATACGTGAAGGTGATGCCGGGCCGCAGCGAATAGGCGTAGAACGGCGGGGTGTCGATCGGGCGTGCCCAGTGGCTCTTCGGCGGCGTCAGACCCTCGGTCCGGCAGTCGTCATGGACCGTGTGGTCGAAGCTGCCGGGGACGCAGGCGGCGTTGAAGGCGTCGACCGTCCGGCGCGTCGCCGCGGGATCGAGCCCCACGGTTTCGGCGAGTTCCTCCAGCGTATCGGCGCGGGCCGGCGGGAAGACCGACGGCATGAACAGGTTGATCGCCTTCGAATCGATCAGCACGTGGCCGATCTGGTCGGGCTGGGCGGCCACGAGCCGTCCCCAGATGGCGTAGCGCTTCGGCCAGAAATCCTCGCCCTCGTCGTAGAACCGCTCGCCGTCGGCGTTCAGGACGACGCCGAACGGGACGCAGTCGAGCCGCGTGACGATGCCGCCGTCGAACTTCGGCGCGCGGCCGTCGATCGCCACGGCATGGCACTGCTGCGGGTCGCCGGTAATCTCCACGCCCTTGTCCATCAGCAGCCTCAACAGCGTGCCGGTATTGTTCGGCGTTCCGCGGATCAGGAAGTTCTCCGCCGCCGGGCCCCAGGCCTCCTTCAGCCACTCGATGTTGGCCTCGAAGCCGCCGGCCGCGGCGACGAAGGCGCGGGCCGACAGCGGAAACCGTCCCTGCGCGTCGGACAGGGTCGCACCGGTGAAGAAGCCGTCGGCGATCTCCACGTCGACCACCTCGGTTTCGTAGAGGACTTCCACGCCGAGATCCTCCGCCGCGCGATAGAGCGCGTTCAGCATGGAGCGCCCGCCGCCCAGGAAGAAGGCGTTGGTGCGGCCGAGCGACAGCGTGCCGCCGAGCGACGGCTGGAACCGGACGCCCTGCGCCTCCAGGAAATCCCAGAGCTCCTTCGACTTCTCGATCGCGAGTTCCGCGAGTTCCCAGTCGGAGTTGCCCTTGGTGACGCGCTTCAGGTCGTCGAGATATTCCTCGGAGTGGTAGGGACCGGTCAGGATGCCGTTGCCCTCGTCGTGAGCGACCCGCATGTTGCGCGTATGGCGGGTGTTTCCACCGCGCGCGTCCTTGTCCGCCTTTTCGACGACGATGACGCGCGCGCCGGCGCGCGCCGCGGTGATGGCGGCACACAGCGCGGCATTGCCGCCTCCGGCGACAAGCACGTCATAGGATGTTGCGCTCGGTTTCATCGACGTCTCGGATTGATCTGGCGCCGCACCGGGGCCGACCGTTCAGGGTCGCCAGAGACGCGGCCTGCCGAAATGCATACAGATGTATACAATCGCATGCAACCGGCGTGCGCAACGAATATCGAGGTTCGATCTTCATTCGCGGGCGCCAGCCGGTTTGCAGCCGGCTAGTACGAGTCGAAGAAGCCCTGTATCGCCTCGACGTCGCGGGTCACGGAGAGGGCCAGCATCAGCAGGATCCGCGCCTTCTGCGGATTGAGATCGCCCGCGGCGATCCAGCCGCGGTCGCGGAGATACGAGCGCCGCGCGACCCGGCCGGAGCCGACGCGGGTCGCCTGGACCACCGCGACGCCGCTGCGCGCCGCCTCTTCCAGTGCCGCGCGCTCGCCCGGAGTGGGCATGCCTGGCGCGAAGCCCGCAGAGACGATGCCTTGCGCCCCGGCTTCGATCAGGGCCCGCACGGCCACCGCATCGGCTCCCGCGTAGGCATAGGCGATATCCACCCGCGGCAACGTCGCCACCTCCGCCTCGATCCTGAAGGGCGTTTCCCGGGTATTCGCGCGAACCGGGCGCCGGTTGACCGTCACGCGATCGGCGTCGACCACACCGATCGGTCCCGCTCCCGGACTGACGAATGCGTTGAGCCGATAGGTCGAGGTCTTGGTGACGTCACGGGCCTGATGGATCTCGTCGTTCAGGACGACCAGAACGCCGCAGCCGGCGACCTTGGGATCGATCACGGTCCGCAGGGCGGAGATCAGGTTGACCTGAGCATCTGAACTCGCGGCGTTGAACGGCCGCTGCGCGCCCACCAGCACCACCGGCAACGACGTCGACAAGGCCAGATTGAGGAAATAGGCGGTTTCCTCGAGGGTCGCCGTTCCGTGCAGGATGACCACGCCGTCGATGTCCGGCCGTGCGACGGGATAGGCGTCGATCATCCTGGTGAGTTCGAGCCATTCGGTCGGACCGACCGCGCTGCTGCCGACGGCGCGGAACCGGACCGGCTCGAGCTCCACGAACGCGGCGAGGTCACCCATCCGCTCGACGACTTCGGCAGTCTCCATCTTCCTGCCGGTCTCGGGATATTCGATGAAGTCCAGCGGATGCTCGGCGATTGTCGAGATCGTGCCGCCGCAGCCGATCACCGCGATCTTCGGCTTCAAGCCGTGCGCCATCCTCTACCTCCGTTTCCTTCGTCGGCCCGAACTCAAATGCGCCGGCCGACCGTGGCGGCGATACCGAACAGCGCCACCAGAAGCACGAGCCCCGCCATCCAGAAGGCCGTCGAGACGCCGGCGAACTCGGCGAGCAGCCCGACCGCGACCGGCACGACGAACGCGGCGAGCCGGTTCGCGGTCGTACGGATGCCTGCCGTCATGCCCTGCTGTTCCGGTGCCACGTCCTGCGAGAGCAGCGCGAAGATCACCGGCATCGAGATGCCGACGCCGAACCCGTAGCCGGCCATGGCGACCGTCAACAGCCACACCTGCGACAGGAACGGAACGGCGACGAGACATGCCGTCGACACGGCAACGCTGAGGATCAGCGCCATGCGCGCGGAGCCGCAGATCAGCACCCACCGGTTGGCCAGCAGCGAGGACGGCGATCCGGCGAAATTGCCGATCGCGAACAGTATGCCGACGGTTGCCGCCGAAAGCCCGCGCTCCTGGACCAGCACCGGGAAGAACGATTCGACCATCCCGACCCCGCCGAGCCGGATGAACGTGCAGGCCATCACGAACGCCATGACCGGCCGCTTCAGGCTGGCGATCGCCAGTGCGTAGATCCGGAATCGCGGGATGAAGTGGCCGAAACGCAGCTTCGGGCGGACGATGTCCTTGCGGGCCGGAATGGTGAGGCTCACGGCGAACATGGCCCCGCCCCACGCGGCCATCAGGTAGTATCCGCTGTTTGGTCCAAGCCACGACCATATCAATCCGAGCGCCAGCGGGCCGATCACCGTCCCCGCCGACGCGAAGAAGGAGAACCAGCCGGTTTTTCGCGCATCGCCGCCGGCGGTCCGGGCGATCGCCGTCTGGGAAGCGATCCAGGCGGTCGCGGATGCCAGACCGAGGAACACCTGCAGGATCAGGAACGGCCCGTTCGCGGGCAGCAGCGGATACAGCAGCGGCAGCACCGCGCACTGCAGCGAAAAGAAGATCAGCAGCCGCCGCACCCCGACGATATCCAGCAGCGACCCGATATGGATGGCGTAGACGAACGGGGAAATAGAGCGGCAGCCCGCCGCCAGCCCGATCAGCGCCGCCGACAGGCCGAGATGGCTGCCCCACATCGGCGTCGCCATGGCGACCATCTGCAGCAGGCCGAGGCTGAAGAACGCGGACAGGTTCACCGCCAGCAGCGGCGCCGGCAGCAGCCTCAGGGACGGCATCGGCAACGACCATTGCGCCGAAGCCACCTCACCTCTTCCTCGAACATGCTCCCAGCCTACGCACCATCCTGCGGCGGAGGCATGACTTGCGCGTAGTGCTCGGCAACCTGCCCCGGTGTCGCGACCCAGATATCCTGCCGGTGCCCCATGATGTGGGCGAGCGCCCGGCGAAGGGCGCGGAGCCGGAACGGGATACCGATCACGAAGGGATGGAGTACCACCGTGAACACTAACGAATGTTTGCGCGACTGCAGCAGCATCTCGTCGAACTGGTCGACGATCATCCGCTCGAACGACATGGCGCTTTCCTGGCGGAACACCATCGAGGGGGAATCGTTGAGTTCGATCGAATAGGGAACCGACAGCAGCGGACCCGACCGGGTGCGCATCCAGAAGGGCTGGTCGTCGGCCGGCCAATCCAGAACGTAGCGATAGCCTGCCTCCTTCAACAGATCGAGCGTGGCCGGCGTCTGCGCCAGGTAGGGCCCGAGCCAGCCCTGGGGCGGCGTGCCGGAGTAGTCGGCGATCGCCCTGGTGGATTCCGCGATGAGGGCACGCTCGCCGGCCTCGTCGAGAACGTCCTGGCGTTCGGCATTGGTACGGCCGTGGCCGACGAACTCGTCGCCGCGGGCGATGATCCGGTCGGCGATCTGCGGGCAGGCGTCGAACAGCAGGGAGTTGAAATTGTGCGAGGCCGGCAGGCCGTATTCGTCGAGCAGATCGAACAGGTACCATTGCCCGACCCGGTTGCCGTAGTCCCGCCACGCATAGTTGCGCGTCGTCTGAGGCGCCGTCAGGGAGGCGCTGTCGCTGCCCAGGCCGGACAGGAAGCTGAACACCTCGATGTTGTTGCAGACGCAGACCGCCAGCCGCTTGCCGTCGGGCCAGCTGAAATCCGGCCGTTCCGGGATCGGGCTGTAGGGATACCGGTCGTGGGTCTTCAACTCGATCAGCGCCATGGCGACCTCCTGATCCTAGGCTTTCTCGGTCGTCCTGGCCTTCAGCTGCCCGGAGACCGAACGCACCGCCTTGATGATGTTCTGGTAGCCGGTGCAGCGGCACAGATTGGAGGAGAGCAGCTCGACCAGTTCGGAATCCTCGATGTCGGGATCGTTCTCATAGGCTCCGGCCACCAGCATCAGGAACCCCGGCGTGCAGAATCCGCATTGCAGCGCATGATTGTCGATGAAGGCCTGCTGCAGCGGATGCAGGTCGTCGCCGTCGGCGAGCGATTCCACAGTGCGGATATCGCATCCCGCCGCCTGGTGCGCAAACATGAGGCAGGAGCGCACCGGCCGGCTGTCCACCATCACGGTGCAGGCGCCGCACACCCCGTGCTCGCAGCCGACATGCGTTCCGGTGAGGCCGCAGTCGTCGCGTATGGCGTCGGCCAGCGTCTTGCGGTGCTCGACGCGGATGTCGTGGGCTTCGCCGTTGACGGTCAGTTGCAGGGATTGCTTGTCCATTGATCGCTCACTCGGTTCCGCGTGTGTCCGTGTCGAGGCTGGCTTCCAGAGCCCGGCGCACGACGACGCCGGACAGATCGCGCCGGTAGGCTTGCGACGTCGTCGCGTCTTCCATTGCCTCGACATCGTCGACGGTTGCCGCCGCCGCCGCAGCGAAAGCCTCCGCCGAGGCCGCCTGGCCTTCGAGGGCGGCTTCGGCGACGCCTATCCGCCGCGCCTTCTCCTCGATGCCGCCGAGGCCGACGCGCACGTTCCGCATGACTCCGCCGTCGAGGTCGTAGACGACGAGTGCCATGCCGAGCGCGAAGTCGCCGGCGCGGCGGTTGAACTCGTAGAAGCCGAAGCGGACTTCCTTTGCCAGCAGCGGCAGACGCGCCTCGACGAGAATCTCTTCGGGCTCGCGTACCGTCGACATGGCGCCGTCGATGAATTCGGATACCGGCACGAGCCGCTCGCCGCCTTCGCCGACGAGGCGGAGGTCGGCATCGAGGGTGGCGGCGACGAGACACCATTCGGAGGCTGGATCCGCGTGGGCGAGGCTGCCGCAGAACGTGCCGCGCTGGCGGATCGGATAGTGGGCGATGTGCCTCACGACCGTCGCCAGCACCTCGCCCAGTCTCCCGGCCTCCGGCACCGGGCGGTGGAAGCGCGCATGGCGCACCGTCGCGCCGATGCCGAAATATCCCTCGCCGGCGGTCAGGGAATCGAGGCCGGCGACGTTGTTGATGTCGACGAGATGCGGCGGATAGGCGACCCGAAGCGCCATCATCGGCGTCAGGCTCTGGCCGCCGGCGAGCACAAGTCCGCCGTCCTCGGCATATCGCGCCATCAGGGAGACCGCCTCCTCGACCGTAGCCGGCCGGTGCAGCGTGAAGGGTGCCGCCTTCATGGCTCTTGTCCTTCTTTCTTGTCCTTGTGTCCGGGCCCGCCGCCTTCCGGTCCGGCGACCGCGTTCCAATGGATCCAGCAGCGCTCCAGCGCCGGATCTCCCGGTGTCCTGCCCAATGCAATCTCTCCGGCCGACAGGGGTGTGACCGGCCCCATTGCAAGTGCCGCGCGCTGGAAGTCCGCGTCGCGGCAGGCGTAGATCGACTTGAACACCACGTCCTTTACCGAGCGTCCGGCAACCGTCGCGCCGTGGCCGCGCATCAGGACCAGCGATTGGCCTCCCAGCGCGCCGGCAAGTGACGCGGCCTGGGCGGGCGTGTCGACGACCATCCGCGTCGGACCGAACTCCCGTGCGCTGTCCCAGATCGGCGCCCGCTCGCCGATGAAGGCGCCGGTCTGGCTGACCGCGACCAGCGGCGTGTCCGACAGGCAGAACGGCAGGATCGACGGGGCGTGATGGTGGCAGATCGACTGGACGTCCGGCCTGGCGGCATAGATCGCCGAGTGGATGAAGCGCTCGGCGAACAACGGCAAGTCGACCTGCTCGCGCGGCTCGCCGTCGATGCCGAAACGGATCATGTCGCGGCGGCCCACCACGCTCGGCGGCAACGCGGAGGCCAGCCAGAAGCTGTCGGGTTCCTGAGGATCGCGCAGGCTCACGTGGCCGAACGCATCGAGCACGCCTTCGCGCACGAGGATGCGGTGGGCGGCGACGAGATCGTCGAGACCGGCGGCAGGCGAAGCGCGATCGCTCACGAGGCCTGCCCCCCGCTCTGGGCTTGCAGGATCTCGGCCCGCACCGCCTGCGGTGAGACCGGCGCCCGGGCGATGTGCACGCCGAATTCCGACAGCGCGTCGTCGATTGCCGAGGCGACCGCCGGCGTAATCGGGATGACGCCGGACTCTCCCACGCCCTTGACGCCGAGCGCGTTTAGGGGGCTCGGCGATTCCGTGTGGAGGATCTCGACCGTCGGCATCTCGGCTGCAGTCACCATCAGATAGTCCGCGAATGTCGTCGTAAGCGGCTGCGCTTCCTGGTCGAACAGCATGTGCTCGAACAGCGCGTTTCCCAGTCCGTGCGCGACGGCGCCGACGATCTGGCCGTCGACGAGGTCCGGATTGACCATGCGTCCGCAATCGTGCGCGAAGGTGAAGTCCAGCACCTCGACCGAGCCCGTGTCCGGGTCGACTTCGACCTCGGCGACGGCGGTGCCGTTGGTGTAGGCCATGTCGTTGATCACCACGCTTTCGCGGGCCGACAGGCCCGGTGTCTCGATACCCGGCAGCGGATATCCCGGCAGGCCCAGGGACGCACTGGCGAGATCGGCGAAGGTGACATGACGATCGCCGACCCCCTTGAGCGCGACGCGGCCGGGCAGAACCTCGAGATCGTCCGGGCTCGTCTCCAGCAAGTGACCGGCCAGCTTCAGCATGCTGTCGCGCACCTTGATGGCGGCCGCGTGCGCCGAGGCGCCGGCGACGACGGTCTGGCGCGAATTGAACCCGCCGAAGCCGAGCGGATTGTCGGTGTCGCCGGTCCGTACAGAGACGAGCGAGAGCTCGCCGCCGAGCTGTTCGGCGACGATCTGGGCGATCATCGTCTCGGTGCCCTGGCCCATGGCCGCGGCGCCCGTCGTCGCCTGGATCCGCCCGTTGCGGCTGATCTCGACCTTGACGCTTTCGTAGGGACCCCGGCCGGTGCCCTCGACGTAGTTGGCAAGCCCGATGCCGCGCAGCAGGCCCTTTTCGCGCGACGCCTGCCGGCGCGCGGCGAATCCGTCCCAGTCGACCCGCTTCAGCGCACTTTCCATCGTGGCGGGATAGTCGCCGCTGTCCAGAACGATGTTGCCGCCGCCCCTCAGCTTGAGCGGCTTCTCGCAGGGCATCTGGTCGGCGCGCACCAGGTTGCGCCGGCGGATCTCGGCCCGGTCGATACCGACGGCGGCGGCGGCCTTGTCGAGCAGCCGCTCCATGACGAAGGCGGCCTGCGGCTGGCCGGCACCGCGGATCGGCGCCGTCGGCACCTTGTTGGTCAGCACAACGGAGATGTCGATCCCGTAGGCACCGACATTGTAGGGCAGCGGCACCGTCACGCCGGAGCCGTAGGCGATGTTGAGACCGCGGGCGGTGTAGGCGCCGTGATCGTGGAGCAGCGTCCCGCGGATGCCGAGGATGCGCCCCTCCGCGTCGACCGCCATCGCCATGTCCCAGACCTGGTCGCGCTCCTGCGCGGTGGCGACGAAATGCTCCTGCCGGTCCTCCACCCACTTGACGGGCCTGGCGATCATCGATGCGACGGCGGCGACCGCCACCTCCTCGGGATAGGTGACGAGCTTCGGCCCGAACCCGCCGCCGAGGTCCGGGGTGTGTACCCTCACACCGTCGTCGTCGCGGTCGAGGAGCTGGCAGAGCACCTTCTTCAGCGCCAGCGGCGTCTGCGTCGAGCTCCATACCAGCAGCCGGTCGGTCGATCGGTCGGGAACCGGATCGGGCATGGCGACGACACCGCGCCCTTCGATCGAATGGGCGCCGCCGCGATGGACCTCGTAGGTGCCGCTGACCGTGTGGGTCGCGGTGGAGAAGGCGGCGTCGACATCGCCGAAGGAGAAGCCGAACGTCGCCAGGCAATTGTGCGGCCCGTCGCGATGAACCGTCGGCGCGCCGTCGCGCAGTGCGTCCCTGCAGTCGGAAACGACCGGCAGCGGGTCGAAATCGACGAACAACGCCTCGGCCGCATCCTCGGCCTGCGAGCGGGTGTCGGCGATCACGATCGCGATCGGCTCGCCGACATGCACGACCTCTCCGTCGGCCAGCACGGGGCGGTCGACCTGCAGCCTGATCGCGGCGCTCGGAAGCCCGACGACCAGCCGTCGGCCGGTCAGGAACGGGGCCAGGTCCTCCATCGTGTAGACGCCGCGCACGCCCGGCATCTCCAGCGCCTCGCTCGCGTCGATGGACTGGATCGCTGCGTGGGCGTGCGGGCTGCGCACGAAGGCTGCCGCAAGGCAACCGGCCGGCTGGATGTCGTCGAGATACCGGCCCTTGCCGGTGACGAGGGCCCTGTCCTCGAGCCGCCGGACGCGACGTCCGAAGACCTTCGTCTCCGCTTCGTTACTCACCCGCGTTCTCCGTCAGAAGCTGCTTGCGCAGGGACTGCGGCGTGATCGGCAGGCGACGCACCAGGCCGGGCATCTGCAGCGCGTCGTCGACCGCTGAAGCGATCGCCGCGCCGGCCGCATTCACTCCGGCTTCGCCCGCCCCCTTGATGCCGAGCGGATTGAGCGGGCTCGGCGCATCCTCGAGGATCAGCACGTCGACCGGGGGCATTTCGGTGGCCGTCACCATCTGGTAGTCGGCGAGCGTCACCGAGAGCGGCTGCCCGGTGTCGTCGTAGACGAACTCCTCGTACAGCGCGCCGCCGAGCCCCTGCGCCAGGCCGCCGACGATCTGCCCCTCGACCAGGGCCGGATTGACGGCCCGGCCGATGTCATAGATGACGGCATACCTCTCGACCTCGACGTGGCCCGTCTCGCGGTCGACGCGGACCTTGGCGACGTGGATGCCGTAGGGATAGTTCATGTGCTTGTTGTGGAACCAGCCGGTCGCCGACAGGCCCGGCTCGCGGTCGCCGCGCACGGTGGACGCGGGCGTCAGGTTGCGCGCCAGTTCGCCGAGCGAGATCGACGGCCCCTCGCCCTCCGATGCGCCGACCGTGCCCTCCTCTATGGAGAGCTTGTCCCTGTCCATCTGCAGCAGCTCGGCCGCCAGGTCGAGGGCCTTGTCGCGCACCGTCTCGCAGGCCCGCCGCGCCGCCTCGCCCGTCATGACGGTGACCCGCGAGGCATGGGCGCCGAAGCCGAAGGGAATGAGGTTGGTGTCGCCGTGCAGCACCCGGATGCGGCGGTAGTCGACGCCGAGCGTCTCCGCGCAGATCTGTGCGATGACGGTTTCCATGCCCTGGCCGACCGAGGCCGCGCCGGTCACGACGCGGACCGAGCCGTCGGTTTGGACGGAGACGTCCACCACCTCGGAGGGGCCGAGGCCGCTCTTCTCGACGAACATGCCCAGACCGACGCCGACCGCCTCGCCGGCGGCCCGGCGACGTTCCGCCTCGTCCTGCAGATCGTTCCAGCCGACGAAGTCGAGCGCCTTGTCGAGCAGGCCTTCGTAGTCGCCGGAATCGAGGACCACCTCGGTCTCAAGCGCGCTCAGCCCGCGCTCGTACGGCATGTCGGAGCTGGCCAGCAGGTTCACGCGGCGGACCTGCAGGGCGTCTATGCCCAGATTCCGGCCGATCGCCTCGATCAGCCGCTCGCGGACGAAGGTGCCCTCGAAGCGGCCCGGCGCCCGATAGGTCGCGGCCGGCGTCTTGTTGGTCAGCCGGTAGTGGGCCCGCGCCCTGTAGGCAGGGACGCGGTAGGGGCCGAGCAGCAGCCCGATCGTCATGTCGGCGACGCGCGCGCCATGCGTGCGCACATAGGCGCCCTGGTCGTGGAACAGGCACTCGTCGATCGCCAGGATGCGCCCCTCCGCGTCGACGGCGGCCCGGATACGGTGCGTCTGCTCGCGCGACTGGTTGGCCGACAGCAGGTGCTCGCGGCGATCCTCGATCCACTTCACCGGCCGCCGGAGCGTCAGCGCCGCGTGGCACAGGATGAGGTCCTCGGGATAGAGCTCGCCGCGAACCCCGAAGCCGCCGCCGACGCTGTTCTCGAACAGCTCGATGTCGGCCGGGCTCATGGAGAACAGTTCGGCGAGCTGGTCGCGGTTCCAGTGCGGGCGCTTTGCCGCCCCGTACAGTTCGAGCACGCCGCGCGATTCATCGAAGCGGGCGAGCAGTCCCCTCGGTTCCATCGGCACGGCGGAGTGCCGGCCGGTCGACAGCTCGAGTTCGACGACCGCGTGCGCTGCATCGAACGCCGCGTCGGTGTCGCCGTAGCCCTTCTCGATCACCACCGGCTCGCAGCCGAGGCCGGGGGCGAACTCGCCGGGATCCGCCGTCGCGTCAAGATAGGGATCCAGCTCCTCGATGTCGGCGAAGACCAGTTCTGCGGCATCCTCGGCGACATAGGCGTCGTCGGCGATTACGACGGCGACAGGCTCTCCCACGAAGCGCACGTAGTCGCGCGCCAGCGGCGGCTGGGTATACGGCGTCAGGCCCTTGATGGCAGTGGCGCGGAACGGAATGTTGGGGACGTCCGCCATATCCGCGGCCGTCCACACGGCCACCACGCCGGGCACCGCGCGGGCCTCATCGGCGTCGATCGAGACGATGCGGCCCTTGGCATGCGACGAGCGGACGATCCGGGCGTGCAGCTGCCTCGGGAAGTTGACGTCGCCGACGAAGCGGGCGCGCCCGGTGACCAGCGGTGGATCCTCGAGGCGGGTGACCGGCCGGCCGATGTAGCGGCCGGCCCGCCGGGACGCCTGCGCGACACGTTCAGCCAACTGTCGACCTCCGCACGCTCTCCGACCGCGCCGACATGTGGTCGCGATAGGCCATGACTATGCCGATCGCGCCGACGACGAGACCGGCCAGAATAAGCTCCACGTTCGGGCCCAGCAGGGCCAGCGCACACGCCGCAAGCGCAATGCGTGCCGGTGTGCCGACCTTCTCGCGGAAGAATCCTTCCGCGGCAACGGAGATCAGCACGACGGCCGTTGCCGTGGTCAGCACCGCCAGCACGATCGCCGGTACCGTGTCGAGCAGCAGGATGCCCGGGTCGAACATGAAGGCGAACGGCAGCACGAAGGCGGCGACGGCGAGCCGGCAGGCCGCCGCCGCGATCGAGATCGGATTCGCGTCCGCGATCGCGGAAGCGGCATAGGCCGCGACCGCCACCGGCGGCGTCATCGCCGAGAGCACGGAGAAGTAGAGCAGGAACAGGTTCGCCTGCATCACCGAGAAGCCGTAGTCGCCGACGAGCGTCGGGGCCAGCAGGGCGGCGGCGAGAGCATACGCCGCAGGCGTAGGCATTCCCATGCCGAGCAGGATCGTCATCCCCGCGCAGATCAGCAGCGTCAGGACGATGTTGGCGCCGCCTATGAGGATCAGCAGTTCCGAGACCTTGCCGGCGAGGCCCGTCATCGTGATGCCGCCGATCACCATTCCCGCCGCCGCGCAGGCGCCGGTCACCGCCACCATGCTGATAGTCGTCTGGGCGATCCCGTCATACAGCGACCGCAGCGAGAACGTCCGCCACCGCACGACCCATATCGCCAGGATCGTGATCAGCCCGAACAGCGCGACATATGTCGGGGTGTAGTGCTGGAGCAGCGCCACGGTCAGCGCCACCAGCGGCAGGGTGAACAGCCAGCCTGTGCGTATGGTCGCCGCGATGCTCGGCAACTGGCTCTCGTCGAGGCCCAGCAGCCCGAGCTTGCGGGACCTGAAGTCGACCTGCAGGAACACGCACAGATAGTACAGGATGGCGGGAATGATGCTCGCCACCACGATCTCGAGATAGGAGATGCCGGTGTACTCGGCCATGATGAACACGGCCGCGCCCATGACCGGCGGAAGGATGCTGCCGCCGGTCGAAGCGGCGACCTCGACTCCGCCGGCGAGCGTCGGGCTGTAGCCGAGCCTGCGCATCACCGGGATGGTCACCGACCCCGTGGTCACCACGTCCGCCGTGGGGCTGCCCGACATCATGCCGAACAGGCCGGAGGAGAAGACGGCCACCTTGGCCGGACCGCCCGGCCGCCTGCCGGTCAGCGATGCCGCCAGGTCGAAGAAGAACTGCCCGCCGCCGGCCCGCTCCAGCAACGTGCCGAACATCACGAACAGGAAGGCGTAGGTCGCCGTGACCTGGACGGGAACTCCGAAGATGCCGTCGGTGGTGAAGACGGAGATGTCGAGGAAATGCCCGAAGCTGATGTAGCCGTGCCTGAGCGGCCCGTCGAAATTGTGGCCCCACAGGTTGTAGGCGACGATGATCAGGACGATGGCGGTGAGGCCGATCCCGACGGTCCGTCGCGCGGCTTCCACGGCCAGGAACAGCAAGAGGTAGCCGAAGAACCAGTATGCCGGCGTGAGCGGATCGAACAGGGTGATCCGCTGGGCGATCGCATCCATCTCGATGGCAAAGAAGATCAGACAGGCAAGGCTCAGTCCCGACAGGGCGAGGTCGAAGTCGGACGGCCTGTCCGCATTAGAGTTCTCGCGTGCGCCGACGACGAGAAACAGCATCGTCAGCATCAGCGTCAGGAAGACGATCGTGCGCGCCAGGACGTCCCAGGTCGACAGGGTCGCGGCGTAGATGGTGTAGGCGGCCGTCGCGACGGCGAACAGCTTGACGATCTGGCCAAGCCGACCGTCCAGCTTCCTGCGCACCCCCGTCGTGACCGCCAAACGGGCGAACTTCACCATGACCTATGCCCCGCGCTGGCAGTCGCGGAAGCCCCGGTCACGCCGGCCGCCAGGAAACGGCCGGCGTCGGACCGGAGCGGTTCCGCAACGGCTGGCCTCACATCAAGCCGGCTTCCTTGTACGCCTTGATGGCGCCCGGATGGAACGGAGCGGCGTCCTGCGCGACCATCCCCTCAGGGGAGAACCGCTTCATGGCGTCGGAGACTGCGCCCATCTTGTCGGGATGCTCGATCATCGACTTCGTCACCTCGTAGACGACATCGTCAGGGGTGTCGGCCTTGGTGAACAGGATGATGCTCGTGGTGACGGTCTTGACGTCGTCATCTCCCCACGGATTGGCGTCGGCCGAGATCGTCCACGGCTGCAGTCCGTATTCCTCGATCACGGCTTGGGCCGCGTCGTCCGGAACGCCGATCAGCTTGAGATCGACCGACTCGCCCATCTCGGCGAGCGAGCGGTGCCCTTCGAACAGCGTGTTGGCGAGCATGTCGACGCGGCCGTCCTTCATCAGGCCGGTCTGCTCGTTGGACGCCTGGTACTGGATCGATCCGCCCCAGGACTCTACGTCCTCGAGCGAGACGCCGAGCGCCTCGAGCGTGCTTTCGGTGATGGCGGAGGTCAATAGCCCGCGCCGGTTGAACACCAGCCGGACCGGCGGCTTCTTCTCGACCAGATCGTTGAGGTCTTCGATGCCGTACTCCTCGGCAAAGTCCTTCCGCGCGATCCACCACACCGGCGCCCAGTCGTACAGGACGGCCACCGCGGTCAGGCCCTCGACGGGCGCCTTGAACGGCTCGATACCTTTCGCGGCGAACACCAGGTCGCCATCATTCGCCATTCCGAACAGGCAGACGCCGTTCATGACCTGCGGAATGTTGGCGAGACCGCCGCTGGACGTCTGATAGGTGATCGTCGAACCCGGATACTCTGCCTTCACGGCGGCGTCGAGACCGGTACCGACCAGCGACCACAGGCCCCCCGGACTTGCGCCGCACACGGATTCGTTCACCTCTTGCGCCGTCGCCGGCTGGACCGCGGAAAGCGCGATGCCGACGGCGGTCGCGAACATGACCTTCTTCATCGATATTCCCCTTCTCTTCTGAAACCGGTGATGCAGGCGCCGATCTTTTCGTCGGCCTGGGCATGGCAGGCAGGACCACAAGTTCGGTCCTCGCCGGCACGCAACCAATTCAGACCAGAATTTGAAACGCAGCGCAAGAGAATTACCAAATTTGGGACAAAGTTCGTTTTCCCGCACCACGGCGACCGGTCACTTTGCCGGGGATCCGGCTTCATCGACTGGCGTGCCGGTCCGCTGCGTCACCCGGAACAGGTCCGATCCGGGCGGAGCGGAGGCCCGGTCCAAACCGCCTCAGTTCGCGTTCTTGCCCACCGAGGCCATCAGGTCGCGGAGATACCGGGCGGCCTCGCGGCCCTTCAGCGCAGTGCGCCACATCTCGTCGACGACGGTCTCGTGCAGCGACACGGCTTCCTCGTTCTCGGTGATCATCGCCACGCCCAGCTTGATGTTCGGCTGTTCGCCGAGGCGGAACGGGCTGACCGACAGCGTCTTGCGGTCGCCGCTGCGGAAGATCTGGAACCCGGTGTGCGGCAGCGTTCCGGTCACGAGCCCGATCTGCGTGCCGATCGGCTCTTCCTCCATCAGCCTGGCGAAATGCGCGACCTCCGACTGGGCGCGCTGCTGGCGCTTGCGGATGTCGTGATCCGAGACGAAGGGCCGGCCGACGAAGCCGGAGCGGAGAAGCCGTTCGATATCCAGCGCCGACATCAGGTTGACGATCGCGGGCCGGCGCTCCTCGTAGTTCTTCCGCCGCTCCTCGAGGATCTCGATGATCCGCTCGATGTCGGCGAGCAGCTTGTCCTTGTGCTCGTCGTTGTCGGCGATGCTCTCGCGCAGCAGGTCCCGCAGCGACGAGCGGAACTCGTCGGAGGCGAGCAGGAAGGAGATCGGCCCGGCGAGCACGATGATCCGGTCGGCCACGGCTTCCAGTTGTCGCAGGCGCTCGAAATAGGTGACGGCCGAGGAGATGTACTCGATCTCCACGCCCAGCAGGGTGGGCAGCGAGACGCCAAGCAGGTCGGCGAGGCTGGACAGCGTCTCGATTTTGACGACCTCCCCCTTTTCGAAGCGGTAGACTGCCGTCCGGGAGATGCCGATTCGCTTGGCGATGTCGTCGGCGCTCATCCCGGACCCCAGGCGAAACGCGCGCAGGCGCTGGCCGATTTCATCGTAACGCACAGACATTGCGCCCCCTCCCGTTCGAAACGTCTCGATTTTTTCCATTGTCCGCGCTGGCGGCGCCACGCGTGCGCCGCCGCGGCCGACCCTCCCCCGGATCGGCACAATCCCCGGATTATCGGCGATGGCGCCGGATTCGGGAAGCGCTAATGCCCCACGTTACACCTTTCAAAAATCCGGCCTCCCACTGACGTATATAAATAATTTGGGAAAAATGTTGATTTTGGAACTATAATGGGCTTCAAGAAACCGTCGGAATTTGCAGTGCTGTAATGGGAGGAGGCCCGCACATGGGTCGCATGGATCGTCCATCTCGCTTCGGCGGTCAGAACTTGCTCACCCGCCTGACGGACGGTCTCCTCAAGCAGTTCTACGGGTCCGGCGTGTGGAAGGACGAGACCATCTACGACCGCGCCGCCGCCCGCGCCGAGGCTTCGGCTGAGAAGGTCGCGATCCGCGACAGCTCGGCGGCGCTGACCTACGGCGAACTGCTCGATCTCGCCGCGGGGATCGCCGCGGACCTGCACGCGTCGGGCCTGCGGCCCGGCGACCGCGTCGCCGCCTGGATGTCCAGCCGGGTCGAGCTTGCCCCGCTTCTGCTGGCCTGCTCGCGGCAGGGCTACGTCCTGTGCCCGTCGCTACACCGCAATCATACCGTCGACGAGATCGCGACGCTGCTCGAACGCTCTACGGCGCGGGCGCTCTACGCCGAAGCGGGATACGGGGCCGATGCCGACCGCAAGGACGTCTTCGCGCGTGCCGGCGAACTCGGGCATGTGCAGAAGATCTGCCGCCTCGATGCACCGCGTCCGCGCTCGGCCGCCGATATCGCCCGTGCGCTCGGCGCCGCGCAAAAGTCCGACCCGGATGCATCGGGCAAGGACGCATCGATACCGGACGCGGAGGACTGGCCGGACGACGTAGTCTATCTCGCCTTCACCTCCGGCACGACCGGCGAGCCGAAAGGCGTGATGCACTCCAACAACACGCTCCTGTCCAACGCCCGCGCGCTTGCCGCGGACTGGTCGTTTGGGCCGCAGTCCGTGACCTATACGCTGAGCCCGCTGAGCCACAACCTCGGCTTCGGCGCACTGGTGCTCACCTTGCAGGCGGGCGGCGAGATCGTGCTGCACGACCTGCCGCGCGGCGCGAGCCTGCTGACGCGCCTGCGCGAGACCGGGACCACCTTCGTCTTCGGCGTCCCGGCGCACGCCATGGACCTGCTCGCCGAGATCGAGGCGCAGGGCGGCGCGAACCTGCCGGCGTTGCGCGGATTCCGCATTTCGGGGGCCGCAGCCCCCTCCGCGGTGGTCGAACGGCTGCTGTCCTACGACATCATTCCGCAGAGCGGCTACGGCATGACCGAGGCGTGCTCGCACCACTACACGCTGCCGGGCGACCCGCCGGAGAAGATCGTCGCCACGTCCGGGCGGGTCTGCCCGGGATACGAGGTGCGGATCTTCTGCGCCGAAGACCAGGACAAGGAATTGCCGGTCGGCGAGATCGGCCAGATCGGCGGCCGCGGCGGCAGCCTCATGCTCGGCTATTTCGACGACCAGGCGAACACCGAGAAATCGTTCAACCGCGACGGCTGGTTCATGACCGGCGACCTCGGCCGCCTCGACGCGGACGGCTACCTGCAGATCACCGGCCGCATCAAGGACGTCATCATCCGCGGCGGCCATAACATCCATCCCGCGACCATCGAGGCGCTTGCGATGCGCCACCCCGCAGTCGAGCGCGCCGCCGCCGTGCCGGTCAAGGACGAGCGCCTCGGCGAGCGGGTCTGCATCGTCGTGATGCCGAAGAAGGGCGAAACGGTGGAGCCTCTTGGACTGCTCGGCCATCTCCATGACGAGGGACTGTCGAAGTACGACATGCCGGAGTACTTCCTGCAGGTCGACGAGATCCCGCTCGGGGCCAGCGGCAAGGTGCTGAAGCGCGCCCTGATGCCGTCGATCGAGAGCGGCGAGTTGCAGCCCGAGCCGATCCGCTGGAAGAGCGCCGCGGAATGAGCGAAGCGGCGGACATGACCACGATGAAGGCGATCGTCGTCCGCGAGTTCGGGCCGCTCGGCACGGCGAAGCTCGAGGACATGCCGGTTCCCGAGCCGAAGGACGGCGAGGTGCGGATCCGGGTCGCAGCCGTCGCCGCCAACTTCGTCGACACGCTGGTGATGGAGGGCAAGTACCAGTTCCTCCCCGAGCGCCCCTTCTCGCCCGGCAAGCTGCCGGTCGGCACCGTCGACGCGGTCGGCGCCGGCGTGACGCGGTTCAGCCCCGGCGACCGCCTGCTGACCATGGCCGAGCACGGCGGCTACGCCGAATTTGTCTGCGTGCCGGAGAGCCAGTGCTTCCGGCTGCCCGACGGCCTCTCCTTCGATGACGCCGCCTCGGTGTCGCTTGCCTACGACACCGCCTGGGTGACGCTCACCGACCGGGCGCGGCTTGCCGCGGGCGACACGGTGCTCGTGCTGGGCGCGACCGGGGCGGTCGGGCTTGCCGCGATCCAGCTCGCCAAGGCGAAGGGCGCGCGGGTGCTGGCCGGCGTCACCTCGCCGCAGAAGACGGATATCGTCCGGCAGGCCGGCGCCGACGAGATCGTCGACCTGTCGGTGCCCGATCTGCGCAACGGCCTGCGCGAGCAGGTCCATGCCCTGACCGGCGGCGCCGGCGCGGACATCGTGCTCGATCCGCTCGGCGGCGACTTCTTCGATGCGGCGCTCCGCGCGGTTGCCTGGCGCGGACGGCTGGTGGTGATCGGCTTTGCCTCCGGCCGCATCCCGGAGGTCAAGGCGAACTACCTGCTCCTGAAGAACATCGAGGTCAGCGGCGTCCAGGTCAGCGACTACCGCAAGCGGATGCCGGAGCTGATGAACGAGTGCTTCGAGGACATCTTCGCCCTCTGCGTCGCCGGCCGGATCAGACCGGCTCCCGTCCAGGCCTATCCGCTGGCCGACTACGCCCGCGCGCTGGAGGACCTGCTCGGCCGCAAGGTCACCGGCCGGGCGATCCTACACCCCTGAATTAACGTACCGGCCGAGAGGCGGCGCTACCGGCCGATCTCCGCCAGGATCGCGGCGCGATGCTCGTCGAGCGTCGGCGGCGCCTCGGCGAGCGGCACCCGGTCGTCGTCGTAGGTGACCGGGCTGCGCACCGAGCGGAACGGCCCCTCGGTCGGATGCTCGGCGACAGTCTCGATCTCCAGGTGCCGCACCTGCGGGTCCTGCAGCACCTCGTCGGTCCGGTACATCGGCGCGTAGGGCACGTCCTCCGCTTCGAGCAACGCGCACCACTCCGCCCGCGGGCGCTTGACGAACTCCTCGGTGAGCGTCGCGATCAGCGCCTCGTGGTTCTCGATGCGCGCCGCACGGTCGGCGAAGCGGGGATCGTCGAACAGGTTCGGCCGCTCGATCACCTTGGCGAGCCCGCGCCAGAACTTTTCCGGCGACGACATGTGCAGGGCGACCCATTTCCCGTCGGCGCAGGCCATAACGTAGGACTGCGAGGCGCGCGGCCGGCTGTAGGGGCCCATCACGTCGCCAATCACGAAGTAGTTGGTGAAGGCGTCGATGTTGAAGTGGCACATGGCCTCCAGCATCGACACGTCGACGAGGCGGCCGGTGCCGGTGGCGTGGCGCTCGTGTAGCGCTCCGAGCACGCCGTAGGCCGCATAGAAGCCGGTCACCGCGTCGGCGATCGCCGGACCGACCACGCGCGGGTTCTCCGGGTTGACCAGAAGGCCGAGATAGCCGCTGGCGGCCTGCGCAACGGTGTCGTAGGCGGGACGCTTCTCGTAGGGCCCGCTCTTCCCGAAGCCGCTGATCGCGCAGTAGATCAGGCGCGGATTCAGGGCGCGCAGCCGCTCGGCGCCGACGCCGAGCTTCTCGGCGCCGCCTGGCCGGAAGTTGTGGATGAAGACGTCGGCCGTGGCGATCAGGTCGTCGAAGATGGCGCGATCGCCGGCCTCGGTGGTGTCGAGCGCGATAGAGCGCTTGTTGCGGTTGTAGGCCTGGAACACCGGGCTGTAGAGCCCGCCCCGGAAGGCCCGGAAGGGATCGCCGGAGCCCGGCCGCTCAACCTTGATGACGTCGGCGCCGAGATCGGCGAGGAACATGCCGGCGGCGGGGCCGGTGATGAAGCTGCCCTGTTCGACGACGCGGATGCCTTCGAGCACCTTCACCATGTCAGCGCTCTCCCGCCCCGGCCAGCGCCGGGCCGTCGTAGCCGATCGTTTCGGCGGCGTTGCCGGCGAGGATGAAGCCGATGGAGCGGCTCATCTCCTCGTTCAGATGGGCGATCAGGCTCGCGGTGCGGGCGAGGATCGGGATGCCCTTGAGGACGGTCACCGGGAAGCCGGCGTCGAGCATGACGGCGGGGATCGCGCCGGAGACGTTGAGCGGCAGCGACCGGCCCCAGATGCCGGCCACGAGCCTCGACATGGTCTCGACCAGACCGACATAGGCGCCCGCGACGCCGCGCTCGCGGGCGAGCGCCAGCAGCCGGATCGCGCGCGGATCGCCGTCCTTGTGCTGGGGATGGCCGAAGCCCGGCACCGGCAGGCGGCGGTCGCGCAGGTCCTGGAGCGCCGTCCGCGCCGCCTCCTCGACAGGCTCGCCGGACGCCTTCGCACTCTCGAGGACTTCGGCGAGGAACCGTCCGCAGGCTTCCGTGCTGCCCAGCACTACAGATCCGCAGCCGAGCAGGCCGGCGGCGACGGCGCCCTGCAGCGCATCGGGGGCGGCAGCGAGCGTCATACGCGCCGCCTGGTTGCTCGGCACCAGGCCGTGCTCGGCGATCGCCACCAGGACAGCGTCGAGCATCGCCTTCTGCCTGTCGTCCGGCATCTCGCCTGTGACGAGGAAGAAGAAGTAGCTGGTGAAATCGACATTGCCGATCAGGTCCGCGCTCAACTCCTTGCCGCGCACGTTGATGGTGTGGGTGTCCGACGTGCAGATGGCGCTCAGCGCCGCATCCTGCTTACCGACCTTCATTGCTGTCTCCCCTGAACTGCCGGACCTATCCGAAGGCCGTCGCACCGTTGACGATGATCATCTCCCCCGACACGTAGCGCGACGCCGGGCTGATCAGCATGCATCCGGCCTCCGCGACCTCTGCAGCCGAGCCGATGCGTCCGAGCGGCGAGGTCTTGACCTGCAGCTCGCGCGTCTCCTGCGCGTAGTTGGAGATCATCGGCGTCTCGGTGACACCGGGCGCGACGCCGTTGACGCGGATGTTGGAGGGGCCGAGCGCGCGGGCGAGCGAGCGCACCATCCCGGTGATCGCCGCCTTCGAGGTGACGTAGAGCGGCCCGCCGTTGCCGGCCGAGCCGCCGATCGGGGCGTGGATCACGGCCGTCGATCCGGTCAGCACGATGGCGCCGCCGGTCGCCTGGCCGGCCATCCGGCGCGCCGCAGCCTGCGCCATCAGGAACGAACCGGTGACGTTGACGCGGAGCAGGCTGTCGAAGTCATCTGCCGTGAGCTGGTCCCACGACTTGATCGAGTGCCGCCCGGCCCAGTGCATCAGGGCGTCGACGGCTCCGAACGCCTCGACCGCCGTCTCGACGATCCGGGCGCAGGCATCCGCATCCGAAATGTCGGCCGCGACGGTGCGCAGGTTATTGGGAGGCTGGGGAAACGCGGCGGCGAGATCCTCCTCACGCAGGTCCGCGGCAAGGACGCGGTTGCCGCCGCCGAGGAGGTATGTCGCGCAGGCCTTGCCGATACCGCTGGCGGCCCCGGTGACGATGACCGACTGGTCGGTGACGCAGCAGTTCACGGCTGTTTCCCTTCCCGATTGCCGGCCAGCATCCGGTCGACGAGGCCGGTGTTCATGGTGCCGTCCCGGAACGCCGGCTCGCAGATCAGACGTTTCTGGAAGGCGAGCGTGGTGGCGGGCCCCTCGATGTGGAACCGGTCGATCGCCCGTGTCATGCGGTCGATCGCTTCAGCGCGGTCCGTCCCGTAGACGATCAGCTTGGCGATCATCGAGTCGTAGAACATCGGTACCAGATAGCCCTCGTGGCAGTGGCTATCGAGGCGGATGTAGGGGGCCTGCGGCGGCTGCCATACCGAGATCCGTCCGGGGCTCGGCCGGAAGCCCTCTTCCGGCATCTCGGCGTTGACCCGGCATTCGATCGCGTGGCCGCGGAAGACGATGTCGTCTTGGGCAAAGCGCAGCGTCTTGCCGGCCGCCACCCGGAACTGCTCCTCGACGAGGTCGATGCCGGTGATCATCTCGGTGACGGGATGCTCGACCTGGATGCGGGTGTTCATTTCCAGGAAGTAGAAGCGGCCCTCGTCCTGGTCGAGGATGAACTCGACGGTGCCGGCGTTCCGGTAGCCGAACCGGCTCGCCAGCCGCACCGCCGCCTCGCGGATCTTATCGCGCAGCGCCTCCGGCAGGTTCGGGGCCGGCGCCTCCTCGACCATCTTCTGGTGCCGGCGCTGCAGCGAGCAGTCGCGCTCGCCGAGATGAATGACGTTGCCGTGGCTGTCGGCCAGCACCTGGACCTCGACGTGCCGGGCGTTGGCGATGAACTTCTCCACGTACAGCGTCGAGTCGCCGAAGGCCGCGCCGGCTTCGGAGGCGGCACGGGCGAACTCGTCCCTCAGCTGGCCGGTCCCGGTGACGATCCGCATGCCCTTGCCGCCGCCGCCGGCGGCAGCCTTGATCATCACCGGCAGGCCCGTTTCCGCGACGACCGCGCTGGCCTCCTCGTAGCTGCCGACCCGCGTCGATCCCGGCAGCGTCGGGATGTCAAACTCTTCCGCCAGCCGCCGCGCCTCGATCTTGTTGCCCATGCGCCGGATCTGCTCGGGGCTCGGGCCGACGAAGGTGACGCCGTTGTCGGCGCAGAGCTGGGCGAGGTCCGGGGACTCGGCGAGGAAGCCGTAGCCCGGATGCAGGGCGTCGCAGTCGGTGCCGACCGCCGCAGCCACCATGTTCTTCGCGATCAGGTAGCTTTCGGTTGCGGAGGCCGGGCCGACGCAGACGGCGCGGTCGGCGATCCGCGCGCCGAGGCTGTCGCGATCTGCTTCCGAGACCGCAAGCACGCTCTCGATGCCGAGCCCCTGGCAGGCCCGGATGATGCGCACCGCGATCTCGCCGCGATTGGCGATGAAGACGCGCCTGATGGTCATCTCGCGGGAGACGCGCTCACGCGGAGGGCCGGATGCGGCAGAGCACCTGCCCGTACTCGACGAACTGGGCGTCCTCCACGCAGATCTGCGCGACGGTGCCCGTCACTCCGGCTGTGACCGCATTGAAGAGCTTCATGACCTCGATCAGGCCGACGGAACTCTCCGGCGTCACCTCCGACCCGACGGTCACGAACGGATCGGACTTCGGATCGGGCCTCGAATAGAAGCGGCCCATCGTCGTCGCGACGACGTCGACCAGCCCCTCCTCCACCGGCTCGGCGGCGGGTGCGGGCGCGGCCCCGGCTGCCGGCGCGGTGGCCTGCGGCGCAGCGCTGACGGGGGCCTTCGCGGCGACCGGAGCGGCCGGGGACGGCGGTGCCGCCGCCACGCCGTCGGGAACCGCCGCGCCGGTGCCGACCGTGATCCTGAAATCGGCCAGTTCCAGCGTCAGGTAGTCGAAGCCCGACTTGTCGAGCGCCTCGACGAGCTGGCCGATCCTGGCGATATCCGCCTCGCTCAGCGTGTCGAACTTGCTGGTCACTGCACGGTCTCCCCTGACTTGCGAGCGCCGGACGGCCGGTTCGCCTTCAGTTCCAGATTCAGTCCCTCGGTCTCGATTCGGACGTAGCCGACCCGCTCGTGGCGCGACAGCATGTCTAGCAGGCCCTCGATGCCGCCGCCGGAGCGTGCCGCGGCCGGCGCCCCGGCGGCCGCCCGCATCCGCGCCACGGAGTCCTCGTCGGTGAAGATCCGCAGCATCATCTCCTCGTCCGAGACGCCCGGTCCGCCGTGGCGCCTGCGAAGCTCCTCGCGCGTGATCTCCTCGGGCGGGTGCTTGGCGATCTGGCGGGCGCGCGGCCGGTCCAGCACGCGGTCGCGGATGTCGGGTTCGATGGCGTCGCGCTCGTCGGCGCCCCAGAAGCCGAGGGCGTACTGCACGATCTCGTCGGAGACCGTCTTGTAGCGTTCGCCGGCGATGACGTTCATCACCGCCTGGGCGCCCATGAACTGGGAGTACGGTGTGACCATGATCGGGTAGCCGAAATCCGCCCGCACGCGCCCGATCTCCTCGAGGACTTCCGGGAGCTTCTCCGCAAGGCCCGCATTGCCGAGCTGGAAGCGCAGGTTGGAGATCATGCCCCCGGGCACCTGGTGGATGTAGTGGGCGGCGTCGTAGGGCAGCGGCTCGCCGACGGGCAGGCCCTCGCGCGCGGCGACCGCGCGCAGGTGCGCCTCGACCGGCGGCAGGCAGGTTTCGTCGAGAACCGTCTCGTAGCCGAGCGTGCGGGCGTTGCGGGCGACCTCGAACGTCGAGGGATTCGAAGAGCCGTGCGCCATCGGCGGCACGGCCGTGTTCACGGTGCCGATGCCGAGCTTGATCGCCTCAAGCGTGCACAGGCCGCCGAGGCCCGTGTTGCAATGGGTGTGGAACTCCACCGTGATGTCGCCGGCATTCTTCAGCACGGCCGGGACCAGCGTCTGCAGGCGCTCGGGCGTCAGCAGCGCGCCGGGGTCCTTCAGGCAGATCCGGTAGGGACGAAGGGCGGCCGCCTGCCGGGTCTTCTCGGCGTAGTACTCGTCGGTGTGGCGCGGCGAGATCGAGAAGATCAGGTTGAGGATCGTGTCGACGCCCGACTTGCGGGCGGTCTCCACGTGCCACTTCCAGTGCTCGACCGTGTGGGAGGAGTCCGACGTGCGCACTTCCTGGATGTCGTAGGCGCCGAGCAGCTCGTACCACATCTCCTCCAGGCAGCGCGGCGCGATCTGGAAGGAGGTCAGGTAGCGGCCGCGGATGATCCGCAGCGGCGTGTTCTGCACGATGGCGCGGGCCTGGCGCAGGCGGTCGAACGGGTTCTCGAGAAGCTCCCGCACCATCTTCTTCTCGAAGCTGTTGGCGTGGATCTCGATCGACTCGAAGCCGGCGCGATCGAGATGCTCGAGCGCCGGAAGCATCATCTCCGTGCGCATGTTGGTCGCCCAGAGGCTCTGCTGGCCGTCACGTACCGTGGTATCGACAAATCGGATCTGCTGCATTGCTGCTACCTGCGGCGACTGCTGTCGGTGCTCCGGGGGCCAGTGGCCGCTATCCGCGCATCATGTTGGGTACAAAGGTGATCAGTTCGGGGAACACCGCCATCAGCGCCATCCCGGCGACGATGATCCAGACGAACGGCCAGGCCGCCGAGAACAGCAGTTTCGTCTCCACCGTCGGCACGGCGCTCTTGAAGGCATAGAGCGTGTAGCCGAACGGCGGGGTGATGCCGCCGACGGTCGCGACGATCAGCACCAGCGCCCAGAACCAGATCGGGTCGTATTCGTAGTGCTGGATGATCGGCTGGTAGAGCGGAACGAGCACCATCAGCACCGAAACCTGGTCCAGGAACATGAACAGCAGGAACGGCAGGCCGAGCAGCACCAGCAGCATCAGGTAGAAGGACAGGTCGAGATGCAGGACGAAGTCGCCGAGCTGTCCCAGCGCGCCGGAGAAGATCAGCAGCTGGCTGAACATCGTCGCGCAGGCCATGATCGCCAGCATGATGCCGGCGACCCGGACGCCGGAGAACAGCGACAGACGCAGCATCTCCAGATTGAGCCCGCCATAAGCCGCCGCCAGGATCAGCGATCCGATCACACCGGTCGCCGCCGCCTCCGTGGGCGTGGCGACGCCCATCATGATGAAGCCGACCACGGTCAGGAAGATCAGCGAAACCGGCAGCATCTTCAGGAAGGCGACCAGGGCGCTGCCCTTGGTGTCGGGGTTCCGCAGGTCCTCCGACAGGTCGGGCGCAAGCGACGGCTTCAGCTTCACCCGGACCAGCACGTAGATCAGGAACATGACCATCAGCACCAGGCCCGGAACCAGTCCGGCCATCAGCAGCTTTCCCGTCGACACCTTCGCCAGCGACGCGATGATGATGGCGAGCACGCTGGGCGGGATGATCGGGTCGAGGCTGGCGCCGCCCAGGATCGTTCCCGCCGACAGCCGCTCATCGTAGCCGCGCTGCTGCATGGTCGGATAGAGTGATCTGCCCAGCAGGCCGGCGACCGCCATCGCCGCGCCGGCCAGCGCGCCGCAGATCGCCGAGAGCAGAATGCACAATACGTACTGGCGTCCGCGGATGTTGCCGACCAGCCGGTCGAGCGACGTCAGCAGCACCTCCATGGCGCCGGACCGGAACAGCACCTCGCCCATCAGAATGAACAGCGGGACGGCCGCCAGGCTGCCGGTCGACGCCGTCGTGTAGATGGAGTTGGCGAACATGCCGAAGCCGGACGGGCCGATCAGCCAGAACACGCCGGCAACGTTGAGGATCAGGAAGGCGACGAAGATCGGCATTCCCACGAACAGCAGCGTGAGCAGCACTGCCATGCCGAGCAGCAGCGTCATCCACCAGTCCATCTAGATGGCCTCGGACGGCTGATAGGAGGTCATGGTGGCGACATGCCGGAGAAAGTAGATGCTGGTCGATGCCAGCCCGTAGGGAATGGCCCAGGTCAGGAGCCACTTGGGCACGCCCCATTCGTTCACGGTCGAGATGCCACGGACATATTGCTGGGCGGTCGCGTCGAAGCAGAACCAGGCGGCCAGCAGGCAGGCGAACGCGGCGACGAGGAACGAGACGCGCTGGAACCAGAGGGCGCGCCGCTCGGGCATGGAATCCAGGACGATGGTGATGAAGATGTGGCTCCGCGCCCGCGTCAGCTCCGGCATTGCGAGGAACACCATCAGCACCAGCATGTAGGAGACAAGGGAGGAGGCCCAGGTGGTGGGAGCCGAGAAGAGATACCGGGCCCCCACCTCGTAGGAATACGAGAAGACGATGACGATCAGGCAGATCACGGCGCCCAGGTAGCCGACCAGCGTGATGCCATCATGCACGCGTGCCGGCCACGAAAGGCGCCGTTCGGCTGACATCAGTCGGTCAGGCCCTTGCTGCGGGCGAAGTCGCGGATCTGCTTGGCGGCTTCCGGATCCTTTTCCTCGGCCATGGTCCAGAGCGCGGCGGCCCAGGCGTTGCCCAGCTCCGCCTTCTGCTTATCGCCCATCTCCGTGACCTTCATGCCGCGGGCCTTGAGCTCGTCCTCTTCCTTCTTCCAGACCTCGGGGGCATCCTTGTACCAGGAGTCCTCGATCTTCGCGGAGACGTCCATCACCGCCTTCTGGTCTTCCTCGCTCAGCGCGTTCCACGCATCGAGGTTCATGAAGATCGGCTCGTAGTTCACGCCGAAGCCCGGGCGCAGGAGATAGGGAGCGACCTCGTACCACTTGTAGTCGAGCGCGCCGATGATCGGCCAGGCGGCGCCGTCAATGACGCCCTTCTCCAGGCCGGTGTAGATCTCCGACGGCGGCATCACCACCAGCACCGCGCCGAGCATCTCGACGACGCCCTTGTAGGACAGGCTGCCGCGGATCTTGCGGCCTTCCAGGTCGCCGTTGTCGTTGACCGGCTCGCGCAGCAGGATGTGGTAGGCGCCCTCCGGCGTGATCGGCAGCATCACGAGCTTGAGGTTGTACTTCTGGTAGATCTTGTCCAGCTCGTCGAAAATGCCGGACTCGCGCACCGCGTCGAGATCGCCATGAAGCGCGTCGGCGGCGAGCATGATCGGCGTGGTGCCGGCATGATAGGCGCCATGCGTGAAGAGGAACTGGAACACACCCGATCCGACCGGCTCGAGCTGCTCGAACGGCGGCACGGTCTCCGGACCGCTGACCGAGATCGAGATGCGCCCGTCGGTCGCCTCCTTCAGCTGCTCGACGAACGGATCGAGGATGTAGGGATTGTAGGCGTAGTTGCCGTCCCAGCTTGACAGGAGCCGGTATTCCTTGGCCGCCGCGGGCAGTGCCGGAAGCACCAGCGTCGCGGCCACAAGGATCGATTTGAAGAGCTTCATTTTTGCGTTCCCCTTCTTCGTCATTGCTGCCCGAAAAGCAGCCAAGCTCGAAATCTGATCAGACGAACGATAGGCAACAGCCGGAGGTCAGTCAAATTTTTTGTACAAATTTTTAACTTGGGAAAACTGGTGGCAATTATCCCACTTTAGGAGACATTTCTCATTGCCGGAGTCCCCGCCTGCGCAACGGTCCCGAGAATTTCGTCCGCCGCCCTGTCGGCGAGCATCATAACCGCCGCATTGATGTTTCCGCCAACCAGATCCGGGAACGCCGAGGCATCGACGACGCGCAGCGACCGTGTCCCGCGAACGCGGAACCGGGGGTCGAGCACGAGGCTCTCCTCTTCGCCGCCGCCGATCCGGCAGGTGCCGGCGGGATGGTGGGCCGTTGCCGCCGAGCGGGCGACGTGATCGTTCAGCCCGGCATCGCTCCAGTTGCCCGGTCCCGGCGCGATCTCGCGACCGATATAGGCTTTCAGCGCGGACTGGTTCGCCAGGTCCCGCACGATCCCGAGCCCCTCCTTGACGGTCCGCCTGTCGCTGTCGGCCTGGAGCAGGTTCTGGCGGATGACGACCTTGTCGCGCGGATTGGCGGAGCGCAGGGCGATGCTGCCGCGGCTTTCCGGCCGCAGCAGCACGGCCCGGATCGCGAACCCGTCGGCAAACGGCTTGCGTACGCCTGGAAACCACGGCGCGGCCGCCAGCGGCACGGCGCGGAAGATCAGCTGCAGGTTCGGCAGCGGGCCGGCGGAGGCGGTGCGCAGGAACGCGGTCCAGCCGCTCGGCAGGTCGGTGGCGAAGCCGCTGCCCGTCAGATAGGCCTGCGCCAGGCTGGCCGCGATGCGATCGGCGCGCATGTGTTGGACGAACGGGCCCGGTGCTGCGCGCGCGAACTCCACCGCGACGGTCGCATGGTCCTGCAGGTTCGCGCCGACGCCGGGCAGCGCCACCCGCGTCTCGATCCCGAGGCGGTGCAGTTCGGCGGGGTCGCCGATGCCCGACAGCATCAGCAGCTGCGGCGAATTGATGGCGCCCGCGCACAGCACGATCTCGCGCTCGGCGCGGATCGTCTCCAGCAGGTCCGATCGCACCACCGAGACGGAGACCGCGCGGTCCCCCTGAAAGCCGATGCCGGTCGCCAGCGCCCCCGTCAGGACATGCAGGTTCTGCCGCCGCAGCGCGGGCCGCAGGAAGGCGTCCGCGGCGCTGCAGCGGCGGCCGCGGCCGATCGTCGACTGCAGGACCGCGAAGCCTTCCTGCTGCTCGGCGTTGTAGTCGTCCGTATAGGGATGTCCGGCCCGCTCGGCGGCCTCGAGGCAGGCGGCAACCAGCGGGTCGCCGTAACTCGCTCGCGTCGTGAACAGCCCACCGCCGCCGCCGCGATAGGCGCTCTCGCCGTCCTGCCAGTGCTCCTGGCGCTTGAACACCGGCAGCACGCTGTCATAGGCCAGTGCCGGCAGGCCGTATCCCGCCCACCTTTCGTAGTCGCCGCGATTGCCGCGGACATAGGCCATCGCGTTGATCGACGAGGAACCGCCGACGACTCGCCCGCGCATGCACTCCATCGTGCGCCCGCCGACGCCGGGATCCGGTTCGGCATCGTAGCCCCAGTCGTGCAGCCGGCGCTGCATGATCCGGCCCCATCCGATCGGGATCCTGATCCACGGGTCCCGGTCCCAGCCGCCGGCCTCGACGAGCAGCACCGAGGCGTCGCCGTCGGCCGAGAGGCGGTCTGCCAGCACGCACCCGGCCGATCCGGCGCCGACGATGATGTAGTCGTAGGCCCTGCGCCCGGACATCGGGCTATTCCGGCCCGGCCACCGGCATGGCACGCTTCGCGCCGGTCATCGGCCGGGCAGGTTCTCGAACAGGTCGTCCGGAAGTCCCTCGATATACGGCTCGATCTCCGCACCCGTCAGCACGTCCGCATACTTGCAGTGCAGGTCGAACAGGGTCACCGCGTGGCTCGACTGGCAGCGGTCGAAGCAGCCGTCCTCGACGACGGTGCATCTCACGTTCAGGCTGAAGGCGTCGATGACGGTGGCGCGGACGCAGCCGCTGGTGGTGCAGCCGGTCACGATCAGGCTGTCGCAGTCGAGCAGGTTGAGGTAGCTCGTCAGGTTGGTGCCGAAGAAGGCGCTGGGCTTCTGCTTGTAGACGACGATATCCTGCGGCTGCGGCGCGATCTCGTCGACGATCTCGTTGGTTCCCCGCGCCCCCTTGGCCGGAGGAACGGTCTCGTCGACGCGGTTGTTCTTCCAGCCCCAGCTGCCGGCATCCCAGTTGTCGTCGCGCGCCACGCCGGTCGAATAGATCACCGGAAGGCGCCTGGCGCGGAACGAGTCGGCCAGCCTGCCGATCACCTCGACGGCCGCCCAGCTCTCTTCGCCGCAGGAATTGTTCCAGCGCTTGATCGAGTCGAGGATCGGCTCCGGCCGGTCGCCGGTGAATCCGTAGCTGACGTCGACGATCAGCAGGGCCGGCCGCTTGCCGAAGCCGGCCCGGGTGCCGTAGCCCGCAGCGGTGAGCACCTGCTGGTCCCTTTCGGTCAGGAACCGATCCCAAATTCGACCCATGTCGTTTTCTCCCGCTGCTCGGCTGCGCCGCCTGGCGCCCCATCATTTCTATTTTCGGCACGATTACAAGTTTTTGAACGAGCGCCGTTCGCAGACCCGGTCCGGCCGCGCCATTGCAAGCCGGTCCGGAGAGATCCGCACCGTCCTGCGCGTCCGATTGTACCAAATTCGGCTGCCGTACAAAATTCTTATCTGATCTGGAGATTTTGTTGACGATTGTGACTTTGTGCCTTTTCATGCCACCACCCGCGGGCCGGAGAAAGAACGATGGCGACGAATGGCGCAGCGATCATCGACAGGATCGATCCGGACAAGCTTCGGTGGGTCGATGTGGACGGGGTCCCGACGCGCTACTACGAGGACGGCAGCGGCGATCCGCTCGTCCTCGTCCATGGCGGCGACATCGGCTTCGCCGACGCGCTGGACACATGGAGCCTGAACCTCGCCAAGCTCTCCCGCGACTTTCACGTCTTCGCGCTCGACAAGTTCGGCCAGGGTCACACGGGCATTCCCAGCCGCGACGAGGACTACACCTACGACGCGGTGCTGCGGCACTTCCTGGGCTGGCTGAAGGCAGCGGGCGTGCCCGCAAACGCCCATCTGGTAGGACATTCGCGCGGCGGCCTGGTGGTGGCGTCGGCGCTGCTTCAGCGGCCCGGCTGCGGGCGGAGCGCGGTGATCATCGACAGCGCCACGCTCGCGCCCGACCCTGCGGATCCGCGCCTGCATTCGATGCATTTCTACGCCGAGGTCGACCGCAGGACGCCGAACGGCGTCAATTCCCGCGAGGACCTGATGGTCGAGGCCGAACTGAACTCCCACTCGACCGCGCACGTCACCGAGGCCTACCTGGACCGGTACCTGGAGATCGCCCGCCTGCCGGGCCAGCAGGAGGCCCTGAAGCGGATGCGCGGCGGGGTGAGCAAGGCAGTGTTCCAGCCCAGCATCGAGCGGGCGCGGGCCGAGGTTCTTGGAAGGATCGACGACAGCGGCATGCCGGTGCGCACGCTCGTCGTCTGGGGCCGCAACGACCCGTCGGCGCCGCTGGCGGAGGTCGGACTGCCGCTCTACCAGCGACTGGCGGCGCGCACGGAAGACACCGAGATGCACGTCTTCAACAATGCGGGACACTATACCTTCCGCGAGCAGCCGGCCGGCTTCAACCGGCTGGTCCGCGACTGGTGCGCCGCCTGATCGGCACCGTTTGCGTCCGTTGTCGGGCAGCCTCGGTCTCTTGCCGGACCGTCAGCGGTCGTGCCGCACCATCGCTTCCAGGACCGCCTTCCGGGCGACCGCTCCGACAGGCTCGGACTGCGCGTTGGTGACCACCACCCGGTCGGCCGGGCCGGTGAGCAGCGGGAAGCTCTCCTCCAGGGTCGCGTGCCGGTCGATTGCGGCGGCTTCGGGAAGCGCGGAGATGTCGCGCAGGATCTCCTCGAGCCCGTTCGCCGCCGTCTCGCGCGTCAGCAGATGGCGCGGCTTGCCCTCCTCGGTCAGAACGACGGCGGCGTTCGTCTCGAGCAGTTCGCCGCAGCGCGCGGCCGTCGCCTCGCGTGCGGCAAGGGCTGCGGCCGGCTCGGCGATCGAGCCGACCGTCACCACCCGGGCGCGGTTGACGTCGCGGACGAAGCGGTCGACGTAGTCGTCGGCGGGGTTGAGCAGGATTTCGGGCCCGGGTCCCACCTGGCGCAGCTCGCCGTCCTTGAGGATCGCGATCGTGTCGCCGATGCGCAGCGCCTCGTCGAGGTCGTGGGTGATGAAGACGATGGTCTTGTGCAGGCGCGACTGCAGGTTCTTGAGCTGGTCCTGCATGTCGTTGCGGATCAGCGGATCGAGCGCGCTGAACGCCTCGTCCATCAGCATGACCTCTGATTCGGTGGCCAGCGCGCGGGCAAGGCCGACACGCTGCTGCATCCCGCCGGAGAGCTGCTTGGGATACTGGTGCTCGAAACCGTCGAGCCCGACCAGCTCGATCTGCTGCATCGCCTTCTGCCGCGCCTCGGTCTTGCGCATGCCGCCGATGACGAGGCCGTAGGCGACGTTCTCCAGCACCGTCTTGTGCGGTAAAAGCGCGAAGCGCTGGAACACCATCGACACCTTGTGGCGGCGGAAGTCGCGCAGCTCCGCCGCGCTCAGCGCCAGCACGTCGGCGCCGTCGACCAGGATCTGGCCGGAGGTCGGCTCGATCAGCCGGTTGAAGTGGCGGATCAGCGTCGACTTCCCGGACCCCGACAGGCCCATGACGACGAAGGTCTCGCCGGCCTTGATGTCGAGCGAGACGTCGCGGATGCCGATGACGTGGCCGGTCTGGTCGAGCAGGTCGCTCTTGCTGATCCCCGCCCGGACCACGTCCATGACGGACTGGGGATCCGACCCGAACACCTTGTAGATGTTGCGCACCGCGATCTTGATGTCCCCGGTGCTGGTCCTGCCGGTGCTGGTCTTGCCGATATCGGCCGTGCCGGTCTCCATCGCTTCAGGACCCGATGTTGAGGTGCTGCTGCATGCGCCGTCCGTAGGACTGTGCGATGCGGTCGAAGATGATGGCCAGGAAGACGATGCCGAGGCCGGCGAACAGGCCGCGGCTGACCTCGAGGCGCTGGATTCCCTGCAGCACCTGGTAGCCGAGCCCGCCGGCGCCGATCATCGAGGCGATGACGACCATCGACAGGGCCATCATGGTGGTCTGGTTGATGCCGGCCATGATGGTGGGCATCGCAAGCGGTATCTGCGCGGTGAACAGCCGCTGGCGCGGCGTCGCGCCGAAGGCGGTCACGGCCTCGATCACCTCCGCGTCGACGTGGCGGATGCCGAGATTGGTGAGGCGGATGACCGGCGGGATGGCGAACACGATGGTCGCCAGCAGCGCCGGGATCTTGCCCGGGCCGAACAGCATGACGAAGGGGATCAGGTACACGAAGATCGGCATCGTCTGCATGATGTCGAGCACCGGAAGCGTCATTGACTGCATGGTGTCGGACCGCGACATCGCGACGCCGATCGGGATCCCGATCAGGACGGCGAGCAGGGTGGCGATGATCATCAGCGCGATCGTCGCCATGGCCGGTTCCCAGATCCCGAGCAGACCGATGATGAACAGCATGACGGCGGTGCCGAGCGCCGCCTTCCAGCTTTGCGAGGCGAGATAGGTCAAGACGCTGAGCGCGATCAGCACGACATACCACGGCAGCCACTGCAGGAAGTCTTCCGTCGCCAGCAGCGCCCGCAGCACCGGCAGGAAGGCGATCTCCAGCGCTTCCCCGTAGTGGGCGACGATCCAGGTGAAGCCGTCGTCAAGCGCGATCCGCAGGGCGCGGGTGTCGATCAGTTCGGGAAAGGTGTCAGCCATCGCTCGCCATCCGAATTCGCGTCAGGGGCCCGTCGTCACGGGATCGATTCGAATGGCCGGACCGTTCCCGATTGCCGGAGGGACGGACGCTTGCCGCGCCCGTCCCTTCCGGGTCAGATCAGAGGATCCGACGTCGGGGTCGTCAGAGCGACGCCTTCACTTTTTCGGCCACGTCGTCCGGCACCCACGCGGTCCAGACATCCTCGTTGTTCTTGAGGAAGTATTCGGCGACCTCCTCGGGGCTGGCGCTGTTCTCGTCGCCCCAGGCCAGGACGGCGCTGATCTCGTCGTTCGGCACCTGCATCTTGGACAGGAACTCGGCGACGTTCGGCGCCTTCTCCTTGAGATCGCTGACGGCGGCCACGGCGACCTCGCCGACGGCCCAGCCGGTGACCTGCGGATCCTCGCAGTCCTTGTCGGTCAGGCACTTGAATTTCGCGGCGTCATATTCGGGCATGTCGAGCCGGACGAGGTTGTACTTGCCGATCACCGCGGTCGGACCCCAGTAGTAGCCGACGATCGGCTTCTTGCGGGCCACCTGACGGGCGATGGAGGCCTTCAGGTTCTCGCCGGAACCCGGGGAGAACAGTTCGAACGTCTCGCCGAGGTCGAGAGCGTCGAACAGGTTGTTGGTGATGATCTCGCAGCCCCAGCCGGGCGGGCAGCCGTAGAGCCGGCCCATGTCCGGGTTGGACATGTCGGCAAAGACCTTGGCGTTGTCCTTGAGATCGGTGATCGACTTGATCTCCGGATGCTCCTCGGCGACGTAGTCCGGAATCCACCAGCCCTCTTCGCCGCCCTTGGAGAAGATGTCGCCGGCCTTGTAGACGTTGCCCTTCTCCATCATCTGGTCCCAGATCGACTGGGCGGTGGAGACCCACATCTCGGGCGCGATGTCCGGCTCGCTCTTGGTCAGCATCGAGGTGGCCGTCGGCACGGTGTCGCCGGGCACCACGGAGGCGTTGCAGCCGTAGCCGTCGGCGAGGATCTTCTCCGTCACGCGGGCCAGCGTGCTGGCGGAGAGCCAGGTCATTTCCGCAATGGTGATCTCGTCGTCCGTACCGCACTCGGTGGCCGAGGCAGGCGCCGAAATCCCTACGGTCATGACGACCGATGCCGCCGCGGCGACGATGGTCGAGTTCAAAACTTTCATATGAAAGCTCCCTGTTACTGAGCTTGAAACATGCCGGCAAGGCTGCCGACCCCTCTGGTCCTAACGCGAAGCATGGGGTAAGTGCAAATTTCAGGCAAACAGGAATAACTTAGCTTTATTTCAGTTTTCCTGAACCCGCGCTCAGGCGACGCCTCGGATTTTGTCGATCAGCGCCTGGTCGACGCTGACACCGTCGCGCTCGATCCGCTCCCGTTTCGCCCGTCTGCGGGCGCCCGGCACGCGGGCTCCCGGCTGTCCCGAAATCGCATCCACGAGGGCATCGATGGCGACCTGGAACCCGGCCGCGCCATAGGCGCCGGGGTCGAAGGCGACGAAGCACTGGCCGGTCCCGGGCGGACCGCCGGCGGTTCCGGAGAAGGGGCTCGCCTCGCGGCTGGACACGGCGCCGGCGAGGCAGGAGGCGAGCACCTCCACCATCAGGCCGACGCCGAAGCCCTTGTAGCCGCCGGACGGCGCCATCGATCCCTTCAGCGCCAGGTCGGCGTCGGTCGTCGGCCGCCCCCGATCGTCGAGCGCCCAGTGCGGCTCGATCGGCTCGCCCGCACGGGCGCGCATCATGATCTCGGATTTCGCCACGACGCTGGCAGACTGGTCGATCACCAGCGCCGCGCCGCCGCAGCCGTCCGGCACCGCGAGGGCGAAGGGATTGGTGCCGATCACCGGCACCGAGCCGCCGACCGGCGCGATCGAGGCGGGTGCGTGCGTGAAGCACAGCCCGACCAGTCCGTCCCCGGCGAGACGCTCGGCGTGATGGCCGAGCACGCCGCAGTTGTAGGAGTTGCGCACCGTCATCGCCGCCACGCCGCAGTCGCGCGCCGCAGCCGTGAAGGCCGGCCATCCCTCATCGATGGCGGGATGGGCGAAGCCGGATTTCGCATCGACGCGCACGGCGCCGGGCCGCGTCTGCTCGACGCCGGGAACCGCCCGTCCGTCGACCTTGCCGCATCTCACGTGTTCGGCGTAGATCGGGACGTAGAGCAGGCCGTGGCTGCGGATGCCGTCGCGTTCTGCGAGCCGCGTCGAACGGGCTACCGATGCGGCGTTGCCGGGACTTGCGCCGGCGACCTCCAGCGCGTCGCGCGCCAGAGCCTCGATCTCCGCCAGCGTCATCGTCGTTGCGGACATGGCTTCCCCGTCTCAGTCGTTGTCGATATCGCCGGCGCCTGCGCCGGTGGCGCGCGAGGCCTCGCTGGCGGGCACGTATGTCAGCGCGGCAAGGGCGAGCACCTCCACCCACGCCGCCTCGCCGACTTCGGCTCCTTCGGCGGGCGAGGTCTGCGGCGTCCGCGGGCGCGAGCCGGCATGACCTCTGCGGGTCAGCACCGCATCCGCGCCCGCCGGCGGCAGCGGGCCCGAAACGGCGAGGCCTCCGGGCCCGATCGAGACGGTGCATCCGGTCGGGAACCGCAGGTCGAAGCAGGTCCCCCCGGCTGCGGCCGCCACCCCCGCGCAGCCGGCGAGCAGCAGCGGCGCGTCGATGCCCGTGAACGCGATTTCCGCGAGCTCTTCGTCGGCCAGCAGCAGGTCGAGCGCGGAGGGACCGGTCCAGGCGACGCGCGCCTCGGGGACGGTCGAGGTACCGTCCAGACGGATCGCCGCGGCCGCTTCGGGACGACTGCCGCCGAGGGCGGCCAGACAGGCGCCGATCCCGTCATGCCCGTGTGCGCAAAGCCAGGCGCCGGCCTCGCCGATGTCCTCGGCCTGTCCGAACGGTAAGCCCGCGCCGACGGCGGCCTTCCGCAGCGCCACCTCGATCTCGTTGAGCGAGCGGCGCATCACAGGCCCTCCAGCGCCGACAGCCACCAGTCGTCGGCGAGCGGCGTGGCGATCTCGTCGAGCAGCGGCGCGCCCTGGAACATGGTGATGCGGGTCCACCGGTCCGATTTCGGGTCGAACTTGGCGGCGCCGAAGAAGGAGAGCTTGCAGCGCAGCATGTCGATCGGCAGGCAATCGGCGGCGATCAGGTTGTCGCGGATCTCGGCATAGGGGTGGTCAGCGGCCGTCTGCACGCGCCGCACCGCATGGCGATGGGCGGGACGGGCAAGCAGGAACTCCGCCACGGTCTGCGACGCCGGAGCGGCGGCAAGTTCGCGGCGCAACGCCTGGACCTGGCGGGCAATATCGAGCGGCATTTCCTTGTCGGCGCCCGGCTCCTGGTGGCGGCTGCCGAGCCGCGGCTCGAGCTTCTCCTCGGAGACATACCAGAACCGATCCGTCGCCTCCCGGTCCTCGAAGTCGATGCCGAGCGCCCAGGCGAAGCGGCTGTCAACGAGGTCAGTCAGGGCGGCCACCGGCATCTCCGGCCGCAGCCGAGGCCGCCCGGCGCTCGCCATCGTGTCGGCCAGGTCGTCGACCAGCGCGCCGTTCGGCTCGAGCACCAGCGAGACGACGAGTTCCTGGCATTCGAGCGAGTGCCGCATCGACGCGGCCACGAGCCGGTCCCAGGGAAAAGGCCCGGCGAGCCAGTCCCGCGTCGCCAGCGCGGCGAGATCGGCAACCTCGCGCCGCAGGACCTCGATGCGCCGGGACTGCCGCGCGTCGGCGACGCGCCACTGGTCGAGGTGCCGGCGGACGCGGGCGATCAGCTCCTCGGCCTTGTCGCGGGCCTCGGGCGAGGCGTGAGGGACCGCGCGCACCCGCGCGAGCGCCGTTTCCCGCGCCGTCATCCAGCGGTCGAGCAGGATCGGATGGCTGACGAGGAACGGCGCCATGCCGAGGCCGGTGGCGTTGCCGATGCCCAGATGCCGCTTCAGGGCGCGGTCGAGCGGAACGAAGCTGTCCGGCGCGCGGCTGCGGGCGATGTGCTCGACCAGATCGATCGTGAAGCCGCGCACCAGCCAGACGGCGAGCATCTCGGCGGCAAAGGGGCCGGACAGGCCGGGCCGGGTCTCGATGCGGGCGCGGTCGGCGATGCCGAACTTGCCGTTGCCGTAGACGGCGGTGGTGCGCATCAGGTAGCCGGTCGCGTTGATCACGTCGGCGGGCGGCTGGACGCCGCGCGACAGGCAGTCGGCGACATGCTCGAACAGCCGCACCGACCGGTTGGCGCGGCACAGCACGAGGTCGGTCGCGGAAAAGCGCCCGGCCTCCTGGCGCGGCGCATTCGCCTGCAGCCGGTCGAGGTCGCCGGGCGCCGGCACGCCGTCGTAGAGCACGTAGCTCGTGTCCCACGCCTCGGCGATGACGCGATCGGTGCGATCCTCCGGCGCCAGCGGGGTCGAGAAGGCGACCAGCGAGTAGGTGTGGCCGCCGAGCGGCACCGAGTAGACGGCGCGGCCGAAGCCCGCGTCGTCGATCTCCCAGACGGCGCGGTGCACGACGGCGCGCTCCGCCGACAGGCGGCGCAGCAGGGTCCGCATGAAGCTCAGCCTCGTCGGGAAGAAGGCGCCCATCCGGGCAAGCCGCATCACCTCGTCCGGCGGCCTCGGCGCCGCCCGGTCGTCGCGATGGGCCGCCGCGGTCATGCGGTCTCGGGCCCGAACGAGGCGTCGTAGAACCTCAGCCAGTTGCCGCCCATGATGCCGGCCGTCTCGGCTTCCGAGAAGCCGACCGCGCGCAGGCCCTCGGCAAGCGTCGGGAAATCCCGGTTGTCGCGGAACCAGCCGGGCTGGTCCGGGAAGCCCGGCGCCGCGGCGGAGCCCTCGCCGTAGTCGGTGACCTTCGACCAGCGGCCGTTGCGCATCCATTCCACGACGCTGTCGGGCTGGTCCTGGCAGAGGTCGGAGCCGATGCCCAGATGCTCGCTGCCGTAGCGCCCGGCCGTCTCGGCGATCATCTCGCAGAAGACCCGCAGCGTGCAGCCGGAGCCGTCCTTCAGGTGGTGCGGGTAGAGCGAGAAGCCGAGCATGCCGCCCCTGTCCGTCAGCGCCCGCAGCACCGCGTCGGACTTGTTGCGGCGCGCGGGATGCCACCAGGCCGGGTTGGCGTGGGTTATGGCGATCGGGCGCGACGAGAGGTCGATCGCCTCCAGCGTCGAGCGCTCGGCGGAGTGGCTCATGTCGACGACCATGCCGACGCGGTTCATCTCCGCGATGACCTGGCGGCCGAAGCGGGTGACGCCGGTATCCTCGTCCTCGTAGCAGCCGGTCGCCAGCAGCGACTGGTTGTTGTAGGTGAGCTGCATGAAGCGGACGCCGAGCGCGTGGCAGATCTCCACGAGACCGATGTCGTCCTCGATCGGCGAGGGGTTCTGCAGGCCGAACACGATCGCCGTGCGTCCCTCGGCGCGGGCGCGCCGAACGTCGTCGCCGGTCAGGCCGCGGACGATCAGGTCGGGGTGGCGCTCGAACCGGCGGTTCCAGGCCTCGACGTTGAGCACCGTCTCGCGGAACGACTCGTGATAGGCGATCGTCGCATGCACGGCATCGAGGCCGCCGGCCCGCATCTGGCGGAAGATCTTCTCCGACCAGTTGGCGTACTGGAGGCAGTCTATGATCGCGGGGTCCATGGTCACGGTATCCGGCACCATACTCACTCGGGCTCACCGGCGCGAATGTAGGAGGTCTTGACCTGGGTATAGAACTCCGCTGCCGCCCGGCCCTGCTCGCCCGGCCCGAAGCTCGAGTTCTTCCGGCCGCCGAACGGCACGTGGTAGTCGGTGCCGGCGGTCGGCAGGTTGACGGTGACGCAGCCGGTCTCGACGTTGCGGCGGAAATGGGTGGCGTGGGCGAGCGACTTCGTGAAGATGCCGGCGACGAGGCCGTAGTCGGTATCGTTGGCGATCGCGAGGGCCTCCGCGCAGGAGCCGATCTTCTGCACCGCGGCGATCGGCGCGAACAGTTCGGCGCGGTTGACGTCCATGTCGTTGGTGGTGCCGGCCAGCAGCGTCGGGGCCATGTAGTGGCCCTCGTGTTGCAGCGACAGCCGCCCGCCGCCGGTGACGACGTCCGCGCCGTCGGCCCGCGCCCTGTCGATCCAGTCGAGGTTGGCGGCAAGCTGGCCGGCGCTGATCACCGGACCGATCCGGGTGTCCTCGTGCAGGGCGTGCCCGACCGTGAGCGCCGACAGCGCGGACGACAGCCTGTCGACGAACGCGTCGTGCACGGCCTCGTGGACGAGCAGGCGCGATGAGGCGGTGCATTTCTGGCCGGTGCCGGAATAGCCGCCGGCTATCGCGGCGTCGACGGCGAGTTGCAGGTCCGCGTCGTCCATGACGACCAGCGCGTTCTTGGAGCCGAGCTCGAGCTGGAACCTGGTCAGGTTCGCCGCCGCGGCGAGCGCCACCCGGCAGCCGACCTCGTATGATCCGGTGAAGGTGACGGCGTCGACGCCGCGGTGGCCGGCCAGGCCGCTGCCGATGCCGGAACCGGGACCCATCAGGAGCTGAAAGGCGCCGTCCGGCAGGCCCGAACGGGAGACGATCTCGGCCAGCGCCCAGGCCGAGGCCGGCGTTTCGTTCGCCGGCTTCCAGATCACCGCGTTGCCGAAGGCGAGCGCCGGGGCGATCTTCCAGCTCGCGGTGGCAACCGGGAAATTCCAGGGAGAAATCACCGCGACGACCCCCATCGGCTCGCGGCGCACGTCGATCTCGACGCCCGGGCGCACCGAGTCGGCGGTCTCGCCGAGCTGGCGCAGTACTTCGGCGGCGTAATAGCTGAAGAACTGGCCGGCGCGATAGACCTCGCCCCGGCCCTCGGCGAGCGGCTTGCCCTCCTCGCGCGACAGCAGCGTGCCGAGCTCCTCGGCCCGCGCCATCAGCTCGCGGCCGATCGCATCGAGCGCCGCCTGGCGCGCTTCGAGGCCGAGTTCACGGCAGGCCGGCAGCGCCGCCCGCGCCGCCGATACCGCATCGTCGAGCTGGGCCGGCGTCGCCTGCGCGTAGGCGCCGACGATGTCGGAGAGATCCGAGGGATTGATATTCGCGACGGTCTCGCCGCCCGGCGTCCATTCGCCCGCGATCAGGTTTGCAAAGGTGGCTGTCATTCGGTGCTCCGTGCGGGACAACCTCGGCGAAGCCGCCGCTTCAATCAAACAGAAATATCTGTTACCAATTTCAGGATTCCTGAAGTGGAGCGGGCATGATCAAGCTGGAAGCGCTGCGCGTCTTCATCACCGTCGCCGAGGTCGGCAACATCAAGGACGCCGCCGACCGCCTGGGCCGCACCGCCTCGGCCATCTCGATGACGCTGAAGCAGCTCGAGGAGGAGGTCGGCGGGCCGCTGTTTGCCACCGACCGCAAGAGCAGCCTGACGGCGCTCGGCCGCTTCATCCTCGACACCGCACAGGTGCAGTTGCGCAGCTACGACAAGTCCATCGCCCGCATCCGCGCCTATGCCCAGAACCGCATCGGCCGCCTCAGCGTCGCCGCGGTGCCGTCGGTCGCGACCCATCTGCTGCCGGCGCTGCTGCCGCGGTTCGTCGCCGAGCGGCCGGGGCTCGAGGTCGAGCTGTTCGACATCGACAGCCGCAGCGTCCAGGCGATGGTCGAGGCCGACCAGGCCGATCTGGGGCTTGCCGGCGAGCCGGTATCAGATGCCCTCACCGAGTTCACGCCGCTGTTCCGCGACCGCTTCAAGGTCGTGTGCGCGGAGGGTTCGCCGCTGTGCGCCAGGCCCTCGCCGCTGCGCTGGTCCGACCTCGCCGGCGAAACGCTGATCCGCAACGGCGCCTCGGAGGCGATCCAGTCGGCCGGCTATCGGGCGAAGGCGGCGCGCGCGTCGCTGACGGTCCACAACGTCACCTCGCTCGTGGCGCTGGCGCGGGCGGGTCTCGGCATCACGCTGCTGCCGGCGCTGGCGACCGTCGGTCTGCCGGAAGGCGCTGCCGCGCTGGAGCTGCGCGACGGCGAGGCGCAGCGCACCGTCGGGCTGCTCGAGCGTCGCGGCGCGGTGCGCAGTCCCGTGGCATCCGCATTCCGCGAAGTCATCCTGGCCGCCCTGCCCGACCTCGTCGCACGGGCCGGCGTCGAGCCGATCCGCCAGCGCCCGGTCAGTCTGCCCGCGTCGGGCGACCCGGCCGAGCTGCCGGTCAGTGCGCCGTCCAGCCGCCGTCGACGAGCAGGCTCGTCCCGGTCACCATCCCCGAGGCATCGCAGCTGAGGAACAGCACGGCGTCGGCAACGTCGTCGACGCCGGCCAGCCGGGTGGTCAGCAGGTTGGCGTCGACGTAGGCGCGAAAGTCCGGATCGGACAGGAAGGGCTTCGTCATCGGCGTCTCGACGAAGGTCGGCGCCACGGCATTGACCCGGACGCCGGTGCCGCGCAGGTCGACGGCCATCGCCTTGGTCAGGCCCTCGATGGCGAACTTGGTGGTGCAGTAGACCGTGCGCCTGACCAGCGCGACGTGGCCGGCCTGCGAGCTCATGTTGACGATCGCGCCGGCGCCGGCGGCGACCATCCGCCGCGCCGCCGCCTGGGCGGTGAAGAACGCCGCCCGGATGTTGATCGAGGTGACCCTGTCGAAGGTCTCCTCGTCGACGTCGAGAAATTCCTGCGGAACGTTGGTGCCGGCATTGTTGACCAGCACGTCGAGCCGCGGCAGGCCCGAGATGGCGGCATCGACCGCTGCCTTGTCGCAGACGTCGGCCACCAGGACATGCGCCCGTCGGCCGGTCGCTTTGACCTCGGAGGCCAGCGATTCCAACTCGTCGCGCGAGCGCGACATCAGCGCGACGTCGGCGCCGGAGCGCGCAAGGGCCAGCGCGCAGGCCCGCCCGATGCCCCGGCCCGCGCCGGTCACCAGCGCGGTGCGGCCGTCGAGCGAATAGCGCGACAGGGGGGTGTCGCCGGTCATTCGCCCTCCGCCTCCCGGCTCCTGGCCATGAACGCCGACAGCGCCATCAGCCGCCGGTCGCGCCACTTGGTGCGCTCGCCGAGGCTCTCCTTGGGCAGCGCGCCGCGCCGTTCGGCGTCGGCGCGGGCGATCAGGTTGCGGCTCCAGGGCTGCGGGTCGGAGCGTTGCCGGGCAATGTCCAGATAGAGTCCGCCGAGCCGTTCGGCATAGTCGCTGATGCCGCCCGGCGCGTTGAGGTCGATCGTCTCGAACGGGCCCATGAACGACCACCTGCGTCCGAGACCGGCCGACACCGTCTTGTCGATGTCCTCGAGGCTCGCATAGCCCTCCTCGTAGAGCGCCCACGCCTCCCGGAGCAGCGCGCCCTGCAGGCGGTTGAGGACGAAGCCGGCGACCTCGCGGCGCACCAGCACCGGCACCTGCCCAACCGCCTCCATCAGCGTCGTCGCCCGCTCGACCGCCTCGGCACGGGTCCACGGCGCCGGCACGATCTCGACGACCGGCACGAGATAGGGCGGGTTGACGGGATGGACGACCAGATAGTTCTCGCGATGGTCGAGCCCGTCGGTGAACTCCGACGCCGGGATGCCCGACGACGACGACCCGACGACGGTGTCGGCTCCGACGACCTCGTCGATCTGCCGGTAGATCGCCTGCTTCACGTCGGTGCGCTCGAACACCGATTCCTGGACATGGTCCGCCTCGCCGACCGCCTGCTCCAGCGTGTCGACCATCTCGACGCGCTCGAACACCGCGTCGGGGCTGTCGATCAGCTCGTAGCGGGCCAGATCCTCGAGGTTGCCGCGCACCCGCTCGGCGAAGGTCGCCATGGTGCGGGCGTCGCTGTCGAAGACGCGAACCGGATAGCCGGCCCGCGCGAAGACGATCGCCCAGCCGGAGCCGACGAGGCCGGCACCGACAATTCCGACGGGTCTGGTCATCGCCGCTGCGCCCTCAGGACACGACGGACGTGGCGCCGTCGGCCAGGCAGATCTCGCTGATCCGCAGCTTGTTGTCGGTGATCCGACAGGGGAACGTGTCGGCCAGCCGCTCCTCGTGGATCGGGATGACGCGGCGCGCCTCGTAGCCGGTCTGCTTCATCATCTCCTCGGTCGCCAGCACCAGGTTCATCTGGCTGCCGACCGCCAGCCCGACCGGCGTGTACATCGTCTCCACGTCGACGGCGAACCCGTCGCCCTCTAGGTTGTCGAACTGGTAGACGAGGTCGCCGGCCAGCACCCAGGTATCGCTCGAGTCCGTCTCGTTGTCGTTGCGCACCGTCACCCACATCGAGCCGAAGGTGTGGCTGTCGCGGGCGACATGCAGGTCGATGCCGGGCAGCACGTTCTCGACGCTGCCGTCGATCACCCTGAGCCGCTTCTCCTTCGCCAGGTTGACGCCGCGCAGGATGTCGCCCGGATCGACCGCGATCATCATCCAGCGCATCCGGTCCGGCAGCGACATCGCCCAGACCCAGTTCTCGATCTCGGAGCGCTGGATGTAGAAGGTTGCGTTGGGGAAGTCCTCGACGCAGCCGAAATGGTCGAAATGGGCATGCGAGATGAAGACGGTGTCGACGTCCTCCGGCGTGACGCCGCATTCGGCCAGCACCTCCCGGGGGCTGTGCCAGTTCTCGACGCCGAACTTGTCGGCGAGGTGCTTGCCGTAGTCCTTGTGGTTGTAGCCGACGTCGACGAGGGCGACATGCTCGTCGCTCTTGATCAGCACGTAGCAGTAGGGAAGCTTGACGTAGCCCTGGTTGTGGGCGCCGTACAGCACGCCGCTCTTGTGGTAGTTCGGGACGTAGGAATACTCCAGGACGTGGATCGAGTAGAGCGCCATCATTTCCTCCCTTCGGATTTGTCTCGCTGATGCGTCGCGGTGGCGGCCCGGCTATCCCGGCCTGCCTGTGTGTTTGCGGGCTCCGCACGAGCAGCAGGCGTGGGAAAAGTCGACGGGCGTCATGCCCGCCCGCGGCTCGGACGCCGCCAGCAGGCGCCGTTGCGCCTCGTGCAGCAGCGCCGACATCGCCTCGAACTCCGCCTCCGCGCGGCGCGGCGAGGACAGGTCCTTCTCGAGCTTTTCAAGTCCGCTGCGCAGCAGCCCGGCAATCGCCAGCAGCGCGTCGCGGTGACGCTCGACCGCGGCGGTGGCCGGGACCGCGCGAAGCCGCTCGGTCGCTTCAAGCAGCTGGTCCCTCGCCGAGGTGTGCATCGGCAGGTCGAGGTCGACGACGCTGCGGCTGTCGGCCTGCGACAGCAGCAGCAGCCCGGCGAACTGGCCGAGCACCCGCTTGAAGGCGTCGTAGACGGGCCGCGCCGCGCCGAGATAGGCGATGACCTCGTCGCGATCTATGCCCTCGCCGATCAGCGCATCCGGGGCCGCGTCCGCCGGGAGGTCCCAGATCGAGCAGTCGGCTCCGTGGATGGCGCCGGCCCCTGTTCCGGTCTGGACTGCCGTCATGTCGTCTCCTCCAGTCGGGCCGACCCGCGCCGGATCAGCCGGCCCGGCAGCGTGTGCTCCTCGGCCTGCGCCTGCGGGTGGGCCAGCAGCCGCTGCGCCTCGTCGATGGTCGTCTCGATCATCGCGTTGACGGGCTGGCGCACGGTGGTCAGCGAATAGGACGGCCAGGCCGCCATCGAGATGTCGTCGAAGCCGACGACCGAGAGCTCCCGCGGCACCGACAGGCCGAGCTCGCGGCGGGCGGCGTCGAGCGCGCCGATGGCGATGATGTCGTTGGCGCAGAAGATCGCGTCCGGCGGATTGCGCCGGTCCATCAGCCGCTTCACGGCGGTGAAGCCGGCCTCGTAGGTGAAGCTGCCGCCCTCCTCGACGATCGGCGCCTCGACGCCGAGTTGGGCGCAGCGTTCGACGAAGCCGCGCAGGCGGTCGGTGTTGGTGCTGGTGTCGGGCAGGCCGGCGATGTAGGCGAGGCGCCGGTGGCCGGCGGCGGCCAGCGCCTCCGCGACCTGGCGGCCGCCGTCGAAGTTGTCGCAGCACACCGCCGCCGCCCCCGATCCGGGTACGTAACGGTTGAACAGCACGACCGGCGTCCCCGCCGCGCGGCAGGCCGTCACCATTTCCGACGACATGGTCGCGGCCAGCACGATGGCGACGTCGGGGCTGTACTGGAGCAGCGTCGGCAGCGCGTCGTCGGTCTTGCGGCCGGGGCCGGCGAAAAACAGCATGGTCTGCAGGCCGGTGTCCTGCAGGCGCCGCGTCAGGCTGGCCAGCACCTCGGGATAGAACGGGTTGGTGATGTCGGCGACGACGATGCCGGCGATCTTGCTGCGCCGGGTGATCAGGCTGCGGGCGAACGGGTTGGGCTGGTAGCCGAGCCGCTCCGCCGCCTGGTGCACCTTCTCGCGCGTCTCCGGCGCGATGACGGCATTCTCGGTGAAGGCCCGCGACACCGTGGAGACGGAGACGCCGAGCTCCTCGGCGATGTCGCGCGCGGTGACGCGCGACCAGCCTGTCGCCGCGTCCGCCGCCGGTCCCGGGTCGGGCCCGGGATCGGGGGAAGAGGGGTCTGCGGCTGCCGTGTCCTTGGAGATCGATGTCATGCCGATGTCCGTGTGCTGCTGCGGTCCCGGGCGCGGCGCGAATGCATGGGTCGCCGTCGGACGCTCCCCGCCTTGCCGGGCCGCGGCCTCAGGCCGTGTTCCTGCCGCCGTAGCGTCTCAGGCGCAGGTCGGCCTGTTCCTTGTGGCCCCAGAAGTTCTCGATGGCGCACAGCCGCGAGCAGTACTCGCCGATGACCACGCTCGCCTCTTCCGTACATTGCTGATAGGTCACCGTCTTCATGAACTTGCCGACCCACAGTCCGCCGGTGTAGCGGGCCGCCGTCTTGGTCGGCAAGGTGTGATTGGTGCCGATCACCTTGTCGCCGTAGGCGACGTTGGTCTCCTTGCCCAGGAACAGCGAGCCGTAGTTGGTCATCCGGTCGAGGAACCAGCGCGGGTTCTCCGTCAGCACCTCGACGTGCTCGGAGGCGATCCGCTCGGCCTCGCGCAGCATCTCCTCGTCGTCCTCGACGAGGATGACCTGGCCGTAGTCGGCCCATGCCTTGCCGGCGACCTCCGCCGTCTTCAGGGTGCCGAGCTGCCGGTCGATCTCGCGCAGCGTGTCCTCGGCGACGCGCCGCGAGGTCGTGACCAGCACCGCCGGCGAGTTCGGCCCGTGCTCGGCCTGGCCGAGCAGGTCGGTGGCGCACATCTCGCCGTCGGCGGTGTCGTCGGCCAGCACCAGGATCTCGGTCGGCCCGGCCAGCAGGTCGATGCCGACGCGGCCGAACAGCTGGCGCTTGGATTCCGCCACGAAGGCGTTGCCCGGGCCGACCAGCATGTCGACGGGGGCGATCTCGTCGGTGCCGAGCGCCATCGCCGCCATCGCCTGGACGCCGCCGAGCAGGTAGATCTCGTCGGCGCCGCCGAGCGCCATCGCCGCGATCGTCGCGGGATGCGCCTTGCCGTTGGTCGGCGGGGTGCAGGCGATGACCCGGTCGACGCCGGCGACGCGCGCGGTCACCACGCTCATGTGGGCGGAGGCGACCATCGGGTAGCGGCCGCCGGGCACGTAGCAGCCGACGCTCTTCACCGGGATGTGCCGGTGGCCGAGCGTCACGCCGGGGATCGTCTCCACCTCGACGGGCAGCATCGATGCCTTCTGCGCCTCGGCGAAGCCGCGGATCTGCGCCTGGGCGAACTTGATGTCGTCGATCGTCTGCGCCGGCAGGCTGTCGATGCAGTCCTGGATCTCGGCGTCCGAGAGCCGGAAGCTCTCCGGGTTCCAGTTGTCGAACTTCTGCGAATACTCGCGAACCGCGGCGCTGCCCTCGGTGCGCACGCGTTCGAGGATCGCCTGCACCGTCTCGCGGACGGACTTGTCCACCGCGTCGAGTGATTCGGGGTCCATTCCGGACTTCAGTATCTCGGCCATATTTCCTTCCTGCCTCGGCGCTGCCGCCGGATAGTGACGGGAGAGGCGGACCTCCGCCCCTCCCGGGATCGCACTCAGTTGCCCGGCTTAACCGTCGGCTCGATCTTGGTCAGCTTGTAGAGATCGGCCGGCGGTTCGCAACGCTGGCAGTTGATGCCCGGCTCGTTGGGCGCCTTCACCACCACGTCGGCGGGAAGCGGCTGGATCGTCGCGCCGGGCGTCGGCTCGCCGTCCAGCGCCGAGGTCAGCGACAGTTCCGGCAGCAGCTCCGGATTGAACACCTCGGTGACGAAGGAACTCGGCACCTTGCCGTCCGGGAAGGCGTTGCAGCCGTTCTCGAAGGTGTCGCCCTCGCAGAGCTGCACCGCGTCGGCGGGAACCCACGGCAGCGGATACTGGATGTTCATCGGCTCCAGCTCGCGGTCGCCGTTGAGGATCTCCATCATCAGCTTGAAGGCGTAGCCCGACTGCGCGGGCGGCGAGCCCGAGGAGACGCCCTTCAGGCCCTTGGCCTGGTCCTCCGGGTTGGCGAGCGCCAGCCGGAAGCCGTTGGAGTTCTCGCCGGTGACCGGCACCAGGCGGTCGGGATTGGCCTGGCGCAGCGCCTCGATGGCGCCGTACTCGCCGGCCTGGGCCCAGATGCCGTCGACGTCGGGATGGGCGGCGAGCGCCTTGGCGGTCTCCTGCTGCGTGGTGCGGTCGTCCCAGTAGCTGTAGTACTCCGACACGACCTCGATGCCGGGATACTGGTCGAAGATGTGCTTGGCGCCGTTGGTGTGGCGCTCGTCGACCGAGTTGCCGGGCACGCCGCGTGACAGGAAGATCTTGCCCTTGCCGTCGAGCGCGTTGACCAGCGCCTGGGCGGTGTTCTCGCCGAAGCCCGAGGTGATGTAGCTGATGTTGTAGGCGCACGGCTCGGTGACCGTGGCGTCGTACATGAAGAACAGCACGCCCTGCTCGCAGCCGCGCTTGATGACGCGGTTCAGCGCCGTCGAGGAGATCGGGAAGGAGATGATGCCGTCGGCGCCGTCGGCGATCATGCTCTCGTAGTCGGAGATCTGCGCCTGCGGGTCGGTGCCGGAGATCACCTCGACCAGTTCGACGGTCTCGTTGTAGGGCGGCGTCTTGGCCAGCGCCTTGACGATGTTGGCCGCCTCGCTCTGCCAGGAATTGCCGGAATAGCTCAGCGACAGGTAGATCTTCTTCTTGTCCTGGGCGCTGGCGGCGCCGACCACGGCGACCGCCACGAGCGCCCCGAGCGCCAGTGAGGCCAGGCTTCTAGTCACTCTCATTTCGTGTTCCTCCATATTGTTCGGCCGGCAAGCCCGGCCTTCTCGAAACGGCACGCACCAGGTCCCTCGGCAGGTGCCGCGACTTCTCCCCGATCGTCATGCAATCGTTTGCACGACGGCTCGGAAAAACCCACTCGCAAACCTTTCCGTCCTGTCCGGGGCGTCGGGATTCCCCTCAGCCCGCGGACGTCCTCCCCATCCAGACGCGGATCGCCTCGTAGACGCTCTCGCGCAGGATGATCAGGGCGACCAGGATGACGGCGCCCTCGATGATCGTCTTCCAGCCCTGCTCGATGCCGAGCGCCGCCAGGATCGTGCCGAGCGTCGTCAGCAGGATGGCGCCGCCCACGGTGCCGAGGAAATTGCCCTTGCCGCCGAGGATCGACGAGCCGCCGACCACCACCGCGGCGATCGAGGGCAGCAGGTAGTCGTCGCCCATCCGGAGCGTCGCGCCGTTGGCGTAGGCGGCCAGCGCGATGCCGGTGAAGCCGGCGCACATCGCCGAGATCGCGTAGGCGCCGATCGTCAGCCGGCGCGTCGACAGGCCGGAGACGTGGGCGGCGACCGGATTGTTGCCCACCGCGTAGAGCCTGCGACCGAAGGTGGTCCAGGACTGCAGTACCACCGCGATCGCCACGAACACCGCCAGCAGCAGCACCGGCGCCGGGACGCCCAGCACGTGGGCGCGCATCAGGTCGGCGAGCGCCGGCGCGGGATAACCGCGCGGCGTCCCCTGGGTGTAGCCGAGACACAGGCTGTAGACGATGATGCCCATCGCCAGCGTCATGATGAACGGCGGAATCCGCAGCACGGTGACGCCGATCCCGCTGATGCTGCCGATCGCGGCGCTGACGGCGAGGATCGCCGGGATGACGTACCAGATACCGTCGTTGCTGCCGGCCAGCCACGTCGTCGTCAGCACGCCGCCGAGCGTGATCATCGAGGCGATCGACAGGTCCAGCCCGCGCACCAGGATGACCAGGCCCTGCCCGAACGAGCAGAACACCAGGAACGACGACAGGAACAGGATCGTCTCGGTCTGGCTCCAGCCGCCGAAGGCAGGACTGATGAACCGCGAGGACAGGATCAGCAGGACGGTGATGCCGAAGATTACCGCGATCGTGATCGGTTCGCTGCCGATCCGCGCGGCGCCGCGGGTGTCGGCCGCCGCCGCCGCCGCATCGGTTGCCGTCATGTCGTCCTCGACGCTCATCAGCCGTTGCCCCGCGACCTGGACATGTACTGGACGAAGGCTGCGAACAGCACCGCGACGATCATCACGACGCCCTGGAAGACGCCGGTGTAGAACGACGAGACGCCCGTCGAGAACAGCACCTTCTGCATCAGCATCAGCGTCGCCGCGCCGATCAGCGAGCCGATGACGCCGCCGGAGCCGCCGGAAAACGAGGTGCCGCCGAGCGCGACGGCGGCGAAGCACAGGAGCAGGAACGGCTCGCCGGCGGTCGGATTGCCGGTCGAGGTCTGGGCCGACAGCATGAAGCCGGCGCAGCCGTAGAGGACGCCGGCCCAGCAGAACGCGGCGAACCGGGTGCGCCGGACGTCGATGCCCGACAGTTCCGCCGCCGTCGCGTCACGCCCGACCGCGTAGAGCGCGATGCCGGTGTTGGTGCGCCGGAACGCCAGCCAGATGCAGGCGACGGCGACCGCGATCACCGCCGCGACCGGCACCGTCCCGAACAGCGAGCCGGTCAGTTCGTAGGCGATGAACTCCGACACGTAGCCGCCGGGTGCCTTCAGGATCAAGAGCGCGATGCCCTGGCAGACGATCATCGTGGCCAGCGTCGCGGCGATCGACTGGATGCGCATGTAGGCGACGAGGATGCCGTTGGTGGCGCCGACCGCGAGCCCGACGCCTACCACCATCGCCAGGTTGACCAGTGCCCCGAACGGCCCCTCGACCGGATAGACCGCGACCAGCACGTTCGACAGCGAGATGATGCCGGCGACCGAGAGATCGAAGCCGCCCTGCAGCACGACGAAGGTCTGGCCGGCCGCCGCCAGCATCAGCGGCAGCGAATTGTTGAGCAGCGATTCGATCGAATAGGCCGACAGGGCCGAGGGCTGCTCGGCCGCGTAGACGACCCACAGGATGACGTAGATCACGCCGATCAGGACCGCCCCCTGCGAGGCGATGCCCTGGCGCAGCCGGCGCTTCGGCGCGGCGTGGCCGGCCTCTGTCGCCGATGTCGCGTCGACGGCGCTCATCTCAGCTCGCCGCCTTCATCGGTTCGTCGCCGACATGGCCGTGGGCGGCCGTCAGCAGGTACTGTTCCGACAGCTCCCCGCGCGGCACCTCGGCCGCGACCCGGCCGCCGTAGATCACCAGGCAGGCGTCGCAGAGATTGACCAGTTCCGGCAATTCCGACGAATAGACGAGGATCGCGCCGCCCTTGTCGGCGAAGTCGCGCATCATCGCGTAGATCGCCTGCTTGGTGCCGACGTCGACGCCGCGGGTCGGATCGAACATGACCAGGCAGCGCGCGCCGCTCATCAGGGCGCGCGCCAGCACCGCCTTCTGCTGGTTGCCGCCCGACAGGTCGTTCATCCGGAAGCCGAAGTAGCGGTCGGCGAGCTCCACCGCCCTGGCGGGGCCGGCGATGGCCTTCGCGTCCTGGGCGTGGGTGAGGATACCTGACCTGGAGATCGCCCCGATCTTCGGCAGGGAAACGTTGGCGGCGGCGGTCAGGCCGCCGAACACCCCTTCGACCTTGCGTTCTTCCGGCACGTAGGCGATCCCAGCCGCCATCGCCTGGTGGGGCGAGGCGAGCGCTGCCGGGCTGCCGTCGACCTGGATGTCGCCGCCGGTGGCCGGCGCGAGCCCGGCCAGCGCCCGGAACAGCTCGAGCTGCCCCTGGCCCTCGAGCGCCGCCACGCCGAGGATCTCGCCCTGCCGCAACTCGAAGCTGACGTCGCGCATCCGTCCGGACGACAGGTTGCGGCCCTCCAGCACCACGGGCCTGTCGCCGGCGGCCGGCGCGCGGCCGGGGAAGCGGGCTTCCGGCGCCCGGCCGACCATCATCTTGAAGATCTCGTCGTCGTTGATGCCGGCGAGATCCACCGTTCCGATGGAGACGCCGTTGCGCAGCACCGTGGCGCGCTGGCACAGCTCGCGCACCTCCGCCAGCCGGTGCGAGATGTAGAGGATCGCGACGCCATCCCCGGTCAGCCGGCGGATCTGGTCGAACAGCCAGGTGGTGTCGGGCAGCGCCGCCGTCGGCTCGTCGAGGATCAGCAGCCGCGGCTTGTGGGAGAAGGCCCGGGTGATCTCGAGCCGCTGTTTCTCGGCAAGGCTCAGGTCCTCGACCCGCCAGCGCGGATCGATGTCGTCGATGTCGAATTCAGCGAAGATGTCGCGGGCCGCCGCGATCGCGTCGCCGCGCGAACTTGGCCGCAACGGTCCGCCCGACACGTTCGGGAGCAGTAGGTTCTCCGCCACCGTCAGGTTCGGCAGGAGGCTCAGTTCCTGGAAAGCCGTCGAGACGCCGGCACGCCGTGCCTCGACGATCGAGTGCGGGGTGTAGTCGCTCCCGCCGAGCCGCATCGTTCCGCCGTTGGGTCGCACCACGCCGGAGAGGATCTTGACGAGCGTCGACTTGCCGGCACCGTTCTCGCCGAGGATCGCGTGCACTTCGCGGGGGGCGACCTCCATGGACAGCGACTGCAGGGCCACGGTCGCCCCGTAGCGCTTTGCCAGACCGGTGACCGAGAGCAGTTGGTCGCGTCCCAAGCTTTTCCTCCGTGCAGCGCCGGAAACCGGCCCGGCAGTGCGTGCATCCTGCTTCGGGATGCTTATGCAATCGTTTGCATCGATTGTTCTGGCAATTCATTCCGATGTCAAGCAGCCGGATCGCAAAACCTCCCGGGACACGGTGTCCACGGCCCGAAACCGAAAGCGGCGGGCCGCTGTCGCAGCCCGCCGCATGTGCCGGCCTCCGCCGCGGGTGGTGCAGACCGCTATGCTGCGGCGGACATCATGAGATCCTCGATCCGCACCGGGAACCGGCGGACTCGGATGCCCGTCGCGTGCCACACGGCGTTGGCGACCGCGCCGGCGCTGCCGGTGATGCCGATCTCGCCCACCCCCTTGATGCCGAGTTCGTTGACGTAGGGGTCCTGCTCGGGGACGAGCAGCGCCTCGACCGACGGCACGTCGGCGTTGACCGGCAGGTGATACTCGCCGAGATCGGCGTTCATCACCCGGCCCGTGCGCCTGTCGACGACCGCCGCCTCGTGCAGGGCGAAGGAGACGCCCCAGATCATGCCCCCGTGCAGCTGGCTCAGCGCCAGCCGCGGGTTGATGATCCGGCCGGCCGCGAAGGCGCCGACCAGGCGGGTGGCGCGGACCTGGCCGAGGTCGGGATCGACCTTCACCTCGGCGAAGACGGCGCCGTGCGCCTGCAGTGCGTGGTCTTGCGCCGCCGCCGGGTCGCGGCCGCCCCTGCCGGTGCCCTCCACCTGCGCCACCCCGGCGCGGGCGAGGATATCGGCGTAGCTCTCGGAGCGGGTCTCGTCGTCGCGGCGGTGGAGACGCCCCTCGCGGGCGACGACGCCGGCATTGCCGGAGCCGTAGAGCGGCGAAGCCGGGTCGGCCGTCGCAATGTCGGCCAGCCGGGCGATGGCGTCGGCTCCGGCCATGTCGATCGCCATGCCAGCCGTCGCGGTGTGGCCGGAGCCGCCGGCGATGCCGCCGTCGGGCAGGTCGGAGGAACCGGAGCGGAACTCGACCTGGTCGATGTCGAGGCCGAGCCCGTCCGCCGCGATCTGGGCGAGCGCCGTCCACGCGCCCTGACCCATGTCGATGCCGCAGGTCTCGACCAGGCCGGTGCCGTCGCTGCGCAGCACGGCGCAGGCCTCGGCGGCGAACATCGGACAGTGGAACACGGCGGTGCCCATGCCCCAGCCGACCAGCAGGCCGGCCTCGTCGCGCATCTGCCGGGGCGCCAGCGGCCGTCCCGACCAGCCGAAGCTGCGGGCCGCCTCGGCGTAGCATTCGCGCAGCGCCTTCGAGGAGTAGGGCTTGCCGGAGATCGGCTCGGCCTCGGCGTAGTTCTTCAGGCGGAACTCGAGCGGATCCATGTCGCAGGCCTCGGCGGCCTCGTCGATGGCGACCTCGAGGGCGATCGAGCCGGAAGCGGCGCCCGGCGCCCGCATCGGCCCCGGCGTGCCGATGTCGTTGCGCACCGCCTCGTGGCTCGTCGAGATCGCCGGGCTGGCATAGACCAGCTCGGAGACGGCTGCGGCAGGTTCGATGAACTCGTCGAAGCTGCTGGTTGCCGCCACCGCGTGATGTGCGAGCGCGGTCAGCTGCCCGTCGTCGGCCAAGCCCAGCCGCAGCGTCTGGCGGGTCTGGCCGCGATGGCCGACCGGCCCGTACATCTGGCCGCGGCTGAGCACCAGCTTGACCGGCCGGTTCAGCATCCGGGCGGCCAGGATGCAGAGGATCTGCGGGCCGTTCAGGATCGCCTTGGAGCCGAAGCCGCCGCCGACGAACGGCGTGCGGATCAGCACGTTCTCCGGCGGAATGCCGAAATACCGGGCGAAGGCCGCGCCGGCCATGACGGGCGCCTGGTTCGGCATGTCGATGGTCAGCCGGTCGCCGTCCCAGGCGGCGACGAGGCCGTGCGGCTCCATCGCGTTGTGGTACTGCGCCGCGGTGTCGAAGCTCGCCTCGATGCGTCGCGCCGAGGCGCCGAGCGCCGCCTCGACGTCGCCGACGGCTGCGCCGGGCGGCGATCCGACGCCGACCGCCTCCGGCGCGAAGCGTTCGAGGTCGAGGCCGGTGCGGGCCGGCTCGGTCTCGTATTGCGGCGCCAGCAGCGCGGCGCCCTCGGTGGCGGATTCCAGCGTCTCGGCGACGACCAGGGCGATCGGCTGGTTGGCGTAGCGCACCTGGTCGTTCTGGAGCGCCTCGGTGCGGAACGCGAAGAGATGGCCCTTCCAGTCGGGATCGGCCATCAGCGGCGGCCGGCTGGCCGGCGTGATCACCTCGACGACGCCGGGATGGGCCTTCGCCGCCTCGACGTCGAGACGGATGACCCGGCCGCGCGAGATCGTGCTCGTCGCGGTGACCGCGTGGAGCAGGCCCTCGGGATGGTTGTCGGCGGCGTAGCGGGCCTGTCCGGTCACCTTCAGGACGCCGTCGCGGCGGGTGAGCGCCTGGCCGGAATTGGAGCCGTAGCGCATGTGCGGCGCGGCCGGCAGGCTGGTTACCTCAAGCATGTTGCGGGTCTCCGGCGTTGGAGGAGAAGGGGGAGCCGGGCAGCGCGGCGACGCGTTCGGGCGTACCGGCTGCCGCCAGCGTCAGGGCCCGCGCCACGATCCGTCTGGCGAGTTCGATCTTGAAGGCGTTGTCGCCGGATGGCCTGGCCTCGGCGAGCGCCGCGTCGGCGGCGCGCCGGAAGGCGTCCTCCCCGGCGTCGGCGCCGGCCAGCAGGTGTTCGGCCTCGGGGGCCCGCCACGGCTTGGCGGCGACGCCGCCGAGCGCGATGCGCGCGCTGCGGACCGTGCCGCCGTCCATGTCGAGCGCGGCTGCCGCCGACACCACCGCGAAGGCGAAGGAGGTGCGCTCGCGCAGCTTCAGGTAGCGGGCGTGGCCGGCATAGGCCCTCGCCTCCGCCGGCAGCCGCACGGCGACGATCAGGTCGCCCGGCTCGAGCGCGGTCTCGCGCTCCGGCGTGTCGCCCGGCAGCAGGTGCAGGTCCTGAAGCTCGATCTCGCGCCGGCCCGCCCTGCCCTCGATCTCGACGACCGCGCCGAGCGCCACCAGCGGCACGCAGAAGTCGGACGGGTGCGTGGCGATGCAGGCCTCGCTCCAGCCGAGCACCGCGTGCAGCCGGTTCTCGCCGCCGAGCGCATCGCAGCCGGCGCCCGGGTCGCGGCGGTTGCAGGCGCTGGCGGTGTCGTGGAAGTAGGGGCAGCGGGTGCGCTGCATCAGGTTGCCGCCGACGGTGGCGGCGTTGCGCAGCTGCGCCGACGCGCCCGACAGCAGTGCCTCGGCCACCGCCGGAAAGTCGCGCGCGAAGCCCGGATCCCGGGCCAGCGTCGCGTTGCGCACCAGCGCGCCGATCCGCACGCCGCCGTCGGCAAGCCGCTCTATTGCGTCGAGGCCGGGCAGGCGGCTGACGTCGACGAGCCGGTCGGGCCGCATCGCGCCGCCCTTCATCAGGTCGACGAGGTTGGTTCCGGCGGCGAGATAGGCCGAGCCTGGCTCGGCGGCGGCGGCGACCGCCTCGGGAACGCTGGCGGGTTTCACGTAGTCGAAGCGTTTCATGCCGCGCTCCTTTCGCTGCGTCCGGCCATCCTCTCCCGGGCGTCCAGCACCGCTTCGGTGATGCCCTTGTAGGCGGCGCAGCGGCACAGGTTGCCGCTCATGCCCTCGCGGATGCGCTCGGGGTCGGCGCCGGCCTCGCCTTCGGCGATCAGGCCGACCGCGCTCATCACCTGGCCGGGCGTGCAGAAGCCGCACTGGAAGCCGTCGTGGTCGATGAAGGCGGCCTGCACCGGGTGCAGCTCGTCGCCGTCGGCCAGGCCTTCGATGGTGACGACCTCGCCGCCGTCGCAGCTGACCGCCAGCGCCAGGCAGGCATTGACGCGGCGGCCGTCGAGCAGGACGGTGCAGGCGCCGCACTGGCCGCGGTCGCAGCCCTTCTTGGTTCCGGTAAGCTCGAGGCGCTCGCGCAGCAGGTCGAGCAGGGTGACGCGCGGATCGTCGAGTTCGACCGTTCGTTGCTCGCCATTGATGGCGAGGCTGATGGAGAATGTCATCGGGGGACTCCAGTCAGGCACGGGTTGCTGATGTAGAGTTCGGGGCGGCCGGGAGGCCATGAGGGAGTGCTGGGTCGCACCTGCGGCCATTCGGGGGTAAACGGTTGGCCACCCGGCCCGGCACCGGGGCGACTGTGCCCGGGCGCCATGTGATGTATTATACGGAGGGTGCCTCCGCTTTGCAAGAGGAGGGAGCCTCCGTTTTTCGGGAGGCGGGAGGCAGGCAGGAACAGAATGGCAGATAAGCCGCAGGACTCCGGCCCAGGAACCAGGACTACGGGTAGCCGGGCGCGAAAGCCGCGCGCCGATGCGCAGCGCAACCGGCTGCGCCTGCTCGACGCCGCCGCCGAGGTGTTCAGCGCCGGCGGTCCCGACGCGAGCCTCGAGGCCGTGGCCCGAACGGCCGGTGTCGGCATCGGCACGCTCTACCGGCACTTTCCGACGCGCGAGGACCTGTTCGAGGCGGTCTACCGCCACGAGGTGGATCAGCTCCACGACCTGTCGCTGAAGCTGGGGAGCGAGGCGGCGCCCGTCGACGGCCTGCGCCGCTGGCTGCACGCGAGCGTCCGGCTGGTTGCGACGAAGAAGGGCATGCTGGTCGCCCTGGCGCTCGCCGCGCAGGGCTCCTCGGAGCTGCATGCCTACACGGCCGAAAGGCTGACGGCCTCGGTCGGCTCGCTGCTCGACCGGGCGGTCGCGGCCGGCGAGATCCGCGCCGACGTCGCTCCGGACGACCTGCTGCTGACGCTGGTGGGCATGTGCTACCAGATGTACGGCAAGCCCGACTGGCAGGCCAAGGTGCTGCGGCTGATCGACATCTTCGTCGACGGACTGCGCACGCGCTGAAGGAGCGGCGGCTTCCTTCGACGACGCAGTCGACGCCGGAGACCGGATCGGGGACCCGCGTGCGGCTGCCGCAGGTCCGGCCCTTCCAAGCCCTCATGGTGAGGAAGCCGCGTCAGCGGCTGTCTCGAACCACGAGGGCGGGCGCGGCGAGAGGCCGTCGGAAGGCGGCGCGGATTACGCTTGCGCTCCATCCGGGCTCCGCGGAGCGAGGCACGGCGGCTTCGCCTGGTTTTGCGCTGGGTCTCGGATCAGGTCCGGGACGTCGTCGGTGCAAGGGGGCTTTGCGCCGATGGGGCGAAGCCGCGGAGGTAGGGCCGCCCCCTTCGTTGTCCACCGTCATCCCGGAAATCGCGGACGCGATTATCCGGGATCGGAGAGCCACGGAGAGGCGGGGGCTCTCCGATCCCGGCTCTGCGCTGCGCTCCGGCCGGGATGACGAAGGAAGGGTTTGACCTGCGGCTCGGACACGCCACGCCGCAGTTGACTCCGGGGCTTGATCCGGGGACGGCCGCGTACGGCTGCCGCAGGTCTGGCCCCTCGAAGCCCTCATGGTGAGGAAGCCGCGTCAGCGGCTGTCTCGAACCACGAGGGCGGGCGCGAAGCGGCGGGAGGCTCTTAGCTATAAAGCGGCCCCGGATTACGCTTGCGCTCCATCCAGGCTACAGGGCGGCCGGGGAGGGCTACGCGGCGGGGCGAATCCGCCGCGCGGCGGTGCTTGGGAGGCGACCCGGCCCGGATCCGGCCGGGCCGGTCGATGGTGCGGCTCAGCCCTCGATCAGGTCGCCGAAGATCTCCCACTTCTCGCCGTTGAAGCGCATCGTGCGCATCTTGCGGATCGGGCTATGGTTCTCCGGGCTGACGCTGACGGTGACGCCGGGCAGCAGCATCGGGACGGCAACGTCGTCGAGACTTTCCACCTGCTTCATGATGTTCTCGCGCGACAGGTCGTCGCCCGCCATTTCCAGCACCTTCACCAGCGTCGCGGCCGCGGCGTAGCCGAAGGCGTTGAGGAACTCCGCCTTGTCGCCGTCGGGATAGTACTTGTCCATCCACTCGGCATAGGCCTTGTACTCCTCGTCGTCGGCCCACTGCGCGTCGGTCGGGTCCTTGAGGAAGCCGACGGTGACCGCGCCCACCGACTTGTCGAGGCCGGCCGGAGTCAGGACGGAGGAGACGGAGCTCGATCCCGACGGCAGGTAGAGCGTCGGCTTCCAGCCGATGTCGTAGGCCTTGCGGATCGCCTGGGCGACCGGCCGCGGCAGGCCGGCGAGCACCAGCGTGTCGGCGCCGCTCGCCTGCAGGCTGACGATCTGCGAGTCGACCGTCGGATCGCTCGCCTCGAAGGTCGCCTCGCCGACGACGATGTCCTCGAAGCGGTCGCCGAAGGCATCGACCAGGCCCTTGCGGTAGTCGCGGCCAAGATCGTCGTTCTGATAGAGGACGGCGACCTTCGCATCCGGGTTGGTCTGCAGGATGTGCTTGCCGAACACCGCCGATTCGGTCGGATAGGTCGGTTGCCATCCGGTCGACCACGGGAACTCCTCGGGATTGTTCCACTTGCCCGCGCCCGACGCGATGAACAGCTGCGGCACGCCCTTCTGGTTGAGGTACTTCTGGACGGCGGTGCTGGGCGGCGTGCCGAGGCTCTGGAAGATGAAGGCGACGCCGTCCTGCTCGACGAGCTGCCGGGTCAGCTCCACCGTCTTCGGCGGGCTGTAGCCGTCGTCCAGGCTGATCAGGTTGATCTTGCGGCCGTTGATGCCGCCGTTGTCGTTGACCATGTCGAAATAGGCGGCCTCGGCCTTGCCGATCACGCCGTAGGACGACGCCGGGCCGCTGTAGGCCATGGTCTGGCCGATCTTGATCTCGGTGTCGGAGACGCCGGGCGCCTGCGCGCCCGCCGGACCCTGGCTGGCGACGAGGGCCGCGAGCGCCAGTGCCGGCGTCAGTTTCTTCAGTATGTGCAGCATGATGCTGTCCTCCCGTTTGTTTTGGTGACGTTACTGCTCCTTGCCGCCGCCATGGCCGGAGGCCGGCCGGCGCAGCCGGGCCATCACCTGCTGCGCCAGACCGCCGACCCCCAGCGGGGCGACGTACATGATGACGATCACGCCGAGGCCGTAGATCGCCCATGGCAGCGCCTTCGACACGCTTCCCGCCATGTTCGGGACCAGCACGATGAAGGCGGCGCCGAAGAACATTCCCGCCGCGGAGCCGAGACCGCCGACCACAACGCCGACGAGCAGGCTGATCGACAGCAGGATCGGAAACGAATCCGGCGAGACATATGCGACCGTGATGGTCGCCAGCGCCCCGGCGAGGCCCGTGAAGCCGGCGCTGATGCCGAAGGTGGCCGACTTGTACAGCGCGATGTTGACCCCCATCGACGCTGCCGCCAGCGGCTGGTCGCGGATCGCCACGATCGCCCGGCCGATCCGGCCCCTGGTCAGGTTGTAGCCCAGCGCGAACAGCAGGCAGGTGAACGCCAGCACGAAGTAGTAGAGCCACTGGTCCTGGTTGATCGGCAGCCCGAAGGGGACCTCGGGCTTGTCCATGACGATGCCGAGCACGCCGCCGGTCCACGGCTCGAAGGCGCGCACGCGCAGCAGCTGCGGAACGGTGACGCCGAGCGAGAACGTCGCCATCGCCAGGTAGATGCCCTCGAGCCGCAGCGCCGGGATGCCGAACAGGAAGCCGACGAGAAAGGCGACTGCCGCGGCGATCGGCACCGTCGCCCAGTACGGCACCCCGTAGATCATCATGAGGATGGCCGCCGTGTAGCCTCCCACCGCGAAGAAGGCGCCGTGCCCGACCGAAATCTGGCCGTTGAACCCCATCAGCAGGTTCAGGCCGAACAGGGCGATCGCGTAGGCCAGGATCAGGGTGAGCTGGAAGGTGCGGAAGTCGCTCAGCACGAACGGCAGCAGCAGCGCCACCACCAGCACGGCGGCGAGCAGCCACCGGCGCGTGGCGGGTCTCAGCGGCACGCTGCGGGCGGCGGCGGGTACGATCGTCATCGACATCGCGTCACACCCGCGTCACGAAGCTGCGGCCCCAGATGCCCCTGGGCCGGATCAGCAGCACGCCGACGATGATCGCCAGCGCCAGCGTCAGCTTCAGCTCGGTGCCCACCAGGTAGGCGCCGGCGATGTTCTCGACGACGCCGACGATGAACCCGCTGATCGCCGCGCCCCACGGATTGTCGATGCCGCCGAGCAGGGCCGCGGCGAAGGCATAGACCAGCACGCCGCTCATCATGTTGGGATCGACGAAGACGATCGGCGCCGCCATCATCCCGGCGACCGCGCCGATGCCCGTCGCAAGCCCCCAGCCGAGCGCCAGCATGGCGCCGACATTGATGCCGACGAGCGCGCTCGACTCGCCGTTCTCCGCCGTCGCCCGCATGGCAAGGCCGAGCCAGGTGAAGCGGAAGAACAGGTAGATCAGCAGCAGCATCAATGCGACGAGCAGGATCGTGCCGGCCTCGTGGGCGGGGATGAAGCCGCCGAGCGCGAAGGCGTCGGAGAACGGGCTCGGAAACGGCTGCATGGTGTATCCGAACAGCCAGCCGGCCGTCGCGTTGGTGACCATCAGCAGACCCATGAACACGCAGACCAGCGTCAGCGCCGAGGCCTGGTGGAACGGACGGATGACGATCCGCTCGACCGCCATCCCGCCGGCGAAGGAGATGGCGATGGTCAGGAAGAAGGCCGACCAGTACGAGAAGCCGGCCTGGATCAGGGTCAGCGCCAGGAAGGTCGAGAACATCGCGAACTCGCCCTGGGCGAAGTTCACGTGATGGGTGGTGCGGTAGACCATGACCAGGCCGAGCGCCAGGCCGCCATAGATGCCGCCTTGCGAGAGTCCGGTCAGGATCTGGTGGAACAGCTCGTACATGTCAGTATCCGAGATAGGCCTTCCGGATCGACTCCTCGCCCTTCAGCTTCTCGGAGGGGCCGTGCATGACGATGGATCCGGTTTCGATGAGATAGGCGTGCTCGGCGATGTCCAGCGCCAGCTTGGCGTTCTGCTCGACGATCAGAAGCGCGGTCCGGTTGGTCTCGTTGATGGCGCGCAGGATCGAGAAGATCTCCTTGACGATCAGCGGCGCCAGCCCGAACGACGGCTCGTCGAGCAGCAGCAGCTTCGGATCGAGCATCAGCGCCCGCGAGATCGCCAGCATCTGCTGCTCGCCCCCCGACAGCGTGCCGGCCTGCTGGTTGCGGCGCTCCTTGAGCCGCGGGAAGTGGGTGAAGATCTGCTCCATGCGCTGGGCCATCGCCCCGCTCCGGCGCCGCAGGTAGCCGCCGAGCTGCAGGTTCTCCTCGACCGTCATGTTCAGGAAGGTGCCGCGGCCGTCCGGCACGTGGCCGATGCCGAGCCGCGCCACCTGGTCGGTGCGGCGGCCGTCGATGCGCTCGTCCTCGAAGGTGATCTCGCCCCTGGTGCGCACCATGCCGCAGATCGCCCGCAGCGTGGTGGTCTTGCCGGCGCCGTTCGCCCCCAGCAGCGCCACCGAGCTGGACGGCGCGATCGCCAGGTCGATGCCGAACAGCACCTGGTGGTCGCGGTAGGAGGCCTCGACGCCCTTCAGCCTGAGCAGGTCCGTCATGCCGGCGCCTCGCCGAGATAGGCTTCGATCACCTTGGCGTTGCGCTGCACCTCGCCGGGCGTGCCGTCGGCGATCTTCCTGCCGAAGTCGAGCGCGACGACGCGGTCGGACACCATCATGACCAGGTTCATGTGGTGCTCGACCAGCAGCACGGTGATGTGGTGCCGGTCGCGCAGCTGGCGCAGGGTGTCGGCGAGGTCCTCCACGGCGGCATGGTTGAGTCCGCCGGCCGGCTCGTCGAGCAGCAGCAGCTTCGGCTCGCTGGCCAGCGCGCGCGCCAACTCGACCTTCTTGCGCGTCGCGAAGGTCAGTTCGGAGACCGGCGTGTCGGCCTCGGCATCGAGCCCGAAGTCGCCGAGCAGACGTCGCGCCACCGCCAGTGCTTCCTCCTCCTCGCGCCGCATCGAGGGCAGCCGGAGCGCTGTGTCGAGGAAGCTCGAGCCGAGCCGGCTGTGGGCGCCCATCATGACGTTCTCGAGCACCGTCATGGTGCTGAACAGCGCCAGGTTCTGGAAGGTCCGGGCGATGCCGCAGGAGACGATGCGGTGGCGCGGCAGGTCGAGCAGCGACACCCCGTCGAAGGTGATCGTGCCCGACGACACCTCGTAGAGCCGCGTCAGGCAGTTGAACAGCGTGGTCTTGCCGGCGCCGTTGGGTCCGATCAGGCCGCAGATGATGCCGGGCTCGACGGCGAACGAGACACCGTCGAGCGCCACCACGCCGCCGAACCGTACCGAGACGTCATCGACCGTCAGCATGCAATCCTCGGTGATGCTGCCGCCGGGCCGCCAGCCAGCGCATCGGGCTAGTTCCAGACCCGGTGCGCCGTTTCCGCCAGCACCTCGAGCTTCCGCTTCTCGACGTCCTCCGTCAGCCAGGTTTCCGCCGCGCCGCCCGAAAAGCCGCAGTTCGGGCACAGGCTCAGGTTCTCGAGCGGCACGTACCTGGCGGCCGTCTCGATCTTGCGCTGGATCTCCTCGGTGGTCTCGACCCGCGGGTCGCGGGTGTTCTGGATGCCGAGCGAGACGGTCTTGCCCTTCGGCGCGTTGCGCAGCGTCTCCAGCGAGCCGGCCCGGTCGGAATATTCCATCAGGAAGACGTCCGCCTCCAGTTCGCTCAGCAGCCGGCCGACGACCTCCTCGTCGTAGGCGCCGGCGCCGCCGAGCGGCCCCTGCGGCCCGAGGATGAAGGTGCCGAGGCAGATGTGGACGCCGACCGTGGCGCCGTTCTTGCGGGCGGCGCGCAGGCAGCGGTTCTCCGCGTCGATGGCGGTCGCCAGCTCCTCCTCCAGGTCGATGCCGAGGTCGGTCAGCTGCTGGCGCCGCTCGGGCACGATGAAGCGGGTGTAGTGCGGCGCGTCGAGCTGGATGTAGGGGACGCCGTCGTCGGCGATCGCCGAGACTTCCTCGGCGGTCAGGTCGGTATAGTGCTGGAAGAAGTCGCTCCAGGTCGGGTAGGCGCGCTCGCTGATGCCTTCGACGTAGGAGGCGCGCGACAGCGTCACCGGGCTCGGCACGGTGATCTTGTAGGGCCCCGGCGCATTGGCCTTGAGGAAGGCGACCTCGTCGGCGGTGATCCGCTTCTTCAGCCGCAGCCTGCCCTTGACGACCGGGTTCGGCGGCACCAGCAGGGCGGCATCGGCGATGTCGCGGCCCTTCAGGAAGGGATAGCGGATGTAGTCGATGCCCTCGTTCTCCATCCCCTCGAAGAACTCCTCGGAGATCGCCGAGAGCCAGAAGCCGCGCCGGAACTCGCCGTCGGAATAGATGTCGACGCCGGCGCTGCGCTGCAGCTCGAACGCCTCCAGGATGGACTCGTCCTCGACCTCCCTCAGCCGGTCGCGGTCGATCCTGCCGTGCGCGAAGTCGGCCCGCGCCCGCCTCAGCTTCTCGGGACGGATGAGGCTTCCACAATGGTCGGCGCGATACACCTGCGTCATGCGATACTCCGGTTTCCAGATTGTCGACCGCCGACGCCCGTGGCCTGACACGCACCGCGCATCGCCGGTCCTCCCAGTTCGCGTCCATCCGGCCCGGCGGGCGGATGGCGTCTTGGCCGTCGTTCCCGCCGCCTGCCGCCGCTCAGGCGACCACCGTGCGGGCGCTCAGGTAGTCCTCAAGCGTCAGCGCGCCGCGGGCGACCGACGTCTCGACCGGCTCGACGCCGGGGAACCGGCTCGCCTCGAGGAACCAGGCGCGCTGCGCCGGCAGGCCCCAGGCCTTCTCGCCGATGCTCGCCGGGGTCCACTGCACCGGTTCGTTCTCCAGGTCCGTCATGTGGTGCGGCGCGTCGAGCACCAGCTCGGACCGGTGGCCGTCCGGGTCGCGGAAATAGACGTACTGGACATGGCCCATCGAGTGGCGGCCCGGGCCCCGCTCGACGGCCTCGCCATAGCCGCGGATGCCGGCGATGTCGCAGGCGCGGAACATGTCGACGGCGTTCGGCGTGATGTAGGCGAAGTGGTGCATGCGCGGCCCCTTCGCCGCGAAGAACACCAGGTCCCAGGGGATGTCCTTGCGGTACATGAAGGCCGCCACCAGCGCGCCGTCCGGCGTCTCGACATAGTCGCTGACCCGGAACCCGAGCCGGGTGTAGAAGTCGCAGGCCGCCTGGGCGTCCGGCACCAGAATCTGGAAGTGGTCGAAGCGCAGCGCCACGCCGCCGCGATGCCGGTCGACCGCCGAACCGAGCCGCGGCACCGCCGTCATCGAGGCGCACAGCTCCAGCGGCACGCCGCACGGGTCGGTGACGTGCAGGGTCCGTCCCTGCCAGGGCTGCTCGACCCAGGCCGGGCCGAGCCCTTCCCCGCAGAACCAGTCATGCGCCTTGTCCAGCTCCTCTTCGGTCTGCACCCGCAGGCCGATGCGCTCGCAGAGCGGCCCGTCCCCGGCCGCCGTCAGCACCAGGCTGTGGTGGCAGACCTCCTCGACGCCGCGCAGGTACAGCGCTCCGTCCGCCTCGTCGCTGACGATCAGCCCGTAGACCGAGGTGTAGAAGTCGCGGGCCGCGTCGAGGTCGCGCACCGTCACCCGGACGTGGCCGGCGCGGGTGATGTTGAACGGCGGATAGTGGACGGGGTCGGGTATCGGCATTCCTCACCTCCGCCGGCTCTGGGTGCGGCCGCTCATTGCAGCGACCGCCGCACGATGGCCGCGCCCTCGCTGAGCGCCCGCAGCTTCTCGAAGGCGAGCCGCCGCGACAGGTACTTCATGCCGCAGTCCGGCGCCGGGATCAGCCGCTCCGCCGCCACGTGCTCCAGCCCCTCGCGGATCCGCTGCGCGACGAGGTCCGGCGTCTCGGCCTCCGGGGTGCTGAGGTCGAGCACGCCGAGGATGATGTCCTTCCCCGGCAGGCTCTCGAGAATCGCCAGGTCGATATTCGGCTGCGCCGCCTCGACCGAGATCTGGCCGGCGCGGCAGTCGGCGAGCTGCGCCAGGAAATCGTAGCTGCTGGGCTTCGGCCGGGCGCCGCGGGCGTAGCCGAAGCAGACATGGATGGCGGTCTGGCAGGAGAGCCCCTCCAGCGCCCGGTCGATCGACCTGACCGCGTAGCGCTTCGCCGCGTCGGGATCGTTGCGGACCCACGGCTCGTCGAGCTGGATGACGTCGACGCCCATCGCGTCGAGCTGCCGCGCCTCCTCGTTGACCGCCGCCGCGAAGGCCAGCGCCACGGCCTCCGGATCGCCGTAGTGCTCGTCCTTGGACTGCTGGCTGAGGGTGAACGGGCCGGGCAGCGTGACCTTGACCCTGCGGGTCGCGTGCCTCTTCAGGAAGGCGAGGTTGCCGGCCTCGACCGGGGCGCGGCGGCGGATCTCGCCGACGATCCGCGGCACCGGGATCTGCATGCCCTTGCGGTTGGTCATGATGAACGGGTTGTCGATGTCGACGCCGTCGAGCGCGGTGCCGAAGAAGTTGGAATAGCTCTCGCGCCGGATCTCGCCGTCGGTGATGATGTCGATGCCGGCGCGCTCCATCTCCTCGATCGCCACGACGGTGGCGTCGTCCTGCGCCTCCGCCAGGTGCGGCTCCGGGATGCGCCACATCTCCGCCAGCCGGATGCGCGGCACCGTGTTGTCGGCCATGACGCCGTGGTCGACGAGCCATTCCGGCTGCGGATAGCTTCCCACCACGGTGGTGGGCAGCAGGTCGTTGATCTCCATCGCCATCACACCAGCCCCGGATACGAGCCGCCGTCGAGCCGCAGGTTCTGGCCCGCGATGAAGGCGGCCTGGACGCTGCACAGGAACGCGCAGGCTGCGCCGAATTCCTCCGGCAGCCCGAGCCGCCCGGCCGCCACCATCTGCGCCTGGATGCGGCGCGCCTCGTCGTAGTCGACGCCTTCGCGCTTGGCGATGCGGTGGGCCATCTGGATCTGGCGCGGCGTGTCGATGCGCTCCGGCAGCATGTTGTTGATGGTGACGTTGTCGCGCACCGCGTCGCGCGAGACCGCCTTCAGCACCGCCGTCAGGCCGGTGCGCGGTCCCGTCGAGATCTCCATGCCGGCGTTGGGCCGGGTCACCATCGCCGAGGTGATGGTGACGATGCGTCCGAACTTGCGGCTGCGCATGCCCGGCAGCACCGCCCTGACCAGCGCCAGCGGCGCCAGCATGTGCGTGTTGAGCGCCGCCAGCCAGTCCTCCTCGTCGAGTTCCTGGAAGGCGCCCGGCGTCGGCCCGGCATTGTTGGTGATGAGGATGTCGGGCGACTCGCACGCGGCGATCAGCCGCTCGCGGCCGTCCCTCGTCGTGATGTCGGCGGCAACCCAGCCGACGTCCCGGCCGGCGAGGCCCGCGAGCTCGGCGGCGACGTCGCGCGTCCTGTCCTCGTGCCGGCCGTTGATGGTGACGTCGACGCCTTCGGCCAGCAGCGCCTCGGCGCATGCCCGGCCGAGACCCTGGGTCGACGCGCAGACGATCGCGGTCTTTCCGGCAATTCCCAGGTCCATGGTGCCGCCTGCCCTCTACGTCGTTGTTCGTTTTGGGAACGTTACGCGCCTCGAAGAGCATGGTCAAGAAAATCGATCATTTGTTGAAAAGTGCAAAAATATCGAACAGAATGGCGTTCGTCGCAAGGCTCCGGGACTGCGCAGCAGGCACCGGACTCCGGCCGCCGACGCCGTGGCGGACGCAAGGCCGGAACAACAACGGACGGTCACCGCGGTGTCGACGCTTGATACGAAGTCGGAAGGCGCGCTTCGCCCGAAGGGAACGCTGGCCACGTCGACATTCGCCACCCTCAGGCACGAGATCATCGCCGGCGAGATCGCGCCCGGCGCGCGCCTCAAGATCCGCTCGCTGTGCGACCGCCTGAACGTCGGGATCAGTCCGGTCCGCGAGGCCCTCAACCGGCTGACCGCGGAAGGCCTCGTCAAGCAGTGGGACCAGCACGGCTTCACGGTCGCGCCGCTGACCGAGGAGGACCTGGTCGACGTCACCACGACGCGCTGCTGGCTCAACGAGATCGGGCTGCGCAAGTCGATCGCCAACGGCGACGCCGAATGGGAGGAGGACGTCCTCCTCGCCTGCCATCGGCTGACGCACCTGCCGCGCCTCGTCAAGGACGACGCCGCCTACCGCACCCGCGAGTGGTCGGCCGCGCACATGGCCTTCCATCATGCGCTGGTGCGCGCCAGCGGCTCGTCCCGGCTGACCAAGTTCTGCGACGACCTGTTCGACGTCGCCGAGCGCTATCGCCACGTCTCCCGCCGGCACGGCCGCACCCGCAACGCCGCCGACGAGCACAAGGCGATCGCCGACGCGGCGATCTCACGCGACGCCGACCTGGCGGTGCGGCTGCTGACCGAGCATTACTGGCGTACGACCGAGCTCGGCCGCGAGGCGCTCAGGCAGATGGGTTAGCGCGGTGCAGGCGGCGGGCCGCCGCTACATCTTCCAGCGCAGCGCGGCGGTGTGCACGGGAGCGTCCCAGTGGCGGGCGATCTCCTCGTCGAGCATCGTCACGGTGAGCGAGCAGCCGGCCATTTCCAGCGACGTGACGTAGGTGCCGACCAGCGAGCGGGCGATGCGGACGCCGCGCTTCTCGAGCTCGGCGCGGGCGTTCTCGTACATCACGTAAAGCTCCATCGCCGGCGTGCCGCCGAAGCCGTTGACCAGCAGGATGGCGTCGCCCCGGGCCTCGGCGCCGAGGTCGCCGGCGATCGCCTCGATCAGTTCGGCGGCGATGCCGGCCGCCGGCATCAGCTTGACCCGGCGGCGGCCCGGCTCGCCGTGAATGCCGACGCCCATCTCCATCTCGTCCTCGGCCAGCGTGAAGGTCGGCTTGCCGGCGGCCGGCACCGTGCAGGAGGTCAGCGCGATCCCCATCGAGCGGGTGCGGGCATTGACCCGGTCGCCGAGCGCCTTGCAGGCGGCGAGGTCGGCGCCGGCCTCGGCCGCGGCGCCCACCACCTTCTCGACGATCAGCGTGCCGGCGACGCCGCGCCGGCCGGTCGAGAAGTCGGAGTTCTCCACCGCCACGTCGTCGTTGGTGACCACCGTCATCACCTCGCCGGATGCCATTTCGGCCGCCATCTCGAAGTTCATGACGTCGCCTTCGTAGTTCTTGACGATAAACAGCACGCCCCCGCCCTGCTCGACGGCGGCGGCCGCGGCGAGCATCTGGTCGGGCGTCGGCGAGGTGAACACCTGGCCCGGACAGGCGGCGTCCAGCATGCCGTGGCCGACGAATCCCGCGTGCAGCGGTTCGTGGCCCGAGCCGCCGCCGGAGACCAGCGCCACCTTGCCCGGCGTCAGGGTCGCGCGGCGCACGAACTTGCGCTCCTCGCCGAGCGTCACGATGTCGGCATGGGCGGCGCAGAAGCCGTCCAGGCTCTCGCTCAGGACCGTGTCGACGCCGTTGATGAGCTTCTTCATGTTCCTCCTCCCGGCAATAGCCCGCGTGGCTTGGGTTCTGCGGTTCAGGTATCGTCCATCAGCCGCCCCAGGCGCGTGACGAAATCCTGCACGGCGCGGTCGAATTCCACGTTGCGGCCGACCGCCCCCAGGTCGGGCACCTTCAGGGTCAGCGACCTCACGGCGGGCCGGCTGCGCCGCCCCCCGACGCGGCGCGGATGGGCGTTGGCATAGGCCTCCAGGAACCGCGTCCGCTCCTCCGGCGAGAAGTGGCAGAGTTCGAGGATCGCCTCGACGTCCCCGGCGGGGATCGGCGTCGGGTAGGCCGGATTGGTGATCTGGCTGACGAAGCTCGGGTTCTTGCCGATCGCCTCGGCAAGCCGGCGCCGTGTGCCGGACGGACGCCGGTCGATGACGTCGCGCAGCAGGCTCTTGTACTCGACGATCCCCTCGACCGGCTCGGGTTTGCCCCCTTGGTGCCGGTTCATGCCGCCGCGCTCCGGTAGTCGTTCACCGCCCGCCTGACCCTGCCGACCGCCGCGGGGGCGACCGACAGCGTTCTGAGGCCGGCATCGAGCAGCGCCGGCACGATCGCCGGGTCGCCACCGGCGTCGCCGCAGATCGACACGGGGACGGCCCGCCTGCCGGCCTTGTCGACGATCGTTGCGATCAGCGCCAGCACCGCCGGATCGGCGGGGTCGGCGAGGTCGTGCAGGTCGGCGCTGTCGCGGCTCGCCGCCATGACGTATTGCGTCAGGTCGTTGGAGCCGATCGACACGAAGTCGGTGTCGAAGGCCTCGAGCACCAGCGCGGCGGCGGGCACCTCGACCATCATGCCGACCGGCGGCACCTTGTGGGCAAGGCCTTCCGCCGCGAGCTCGCCTGCGGCCGCTGCGACCATCTCGCGAACCTGCCGCATTTCCGACGGCACGGACACCATCGGCACCATCACCCGGATCTCGCCCTCGGCGGCCGCCCGCAACAGGGCGCGGATCTGGACGCGGAAGATGTCCGGATGCTTCAGCGACAGCCGCACGCCCCGCATTCCCAGGAAGCTGTTGGCCTCGTTGGGCACGGTATAGCCGGCGATCGGCTTGTCGCCGCCGGCATCCAGCGTGCGCACCGTGACCGGCCGGCCGTCGGCCCAGGCGAGCAGGCGGCGGTAGGCTGAAAGCTGCGTTTCCTCGTCCGCCAGGCCGGCGCCCCCGCCGGTGCCGGTGCCCCCGCTGGTGCCGATGCCGGCGGCCCCGGGCGCATTAAACATCAGTTCGGTGCGGGCAAGGCCGATGCCGTCGCAGATCGCCACGGGCACGTCGGACAGTTCGCTCGGATCGGCGACGTTGATCAGGATTGCCACCCGCTCGCCGTCGGCCGTCAGGGCGGGGCCGGTCGCGGTCTCGAGAGTCGCCGGGGCGCGGCGCCGGTGGATGGCGAATTCGGCGGCGAAGCGCAACTGGTCGGCCGGCTCGGCGGCGACGACGAGACGGCCGCTGTCGGCATCGAGCAGGACGAGGTCCCCCTCGTCCACCGACACCGTCCCCAGGCCGACGATCATCGGAATGCCGCGCGCGCGAGCGAGCATCGCGACATGGCTCGTCGGGCTGCCCGCCTGCAAGGCGATGCCGCGTCCGCGCCAGTCCGTCGACAGGAAACGCGACGGGGCGATGTCGTCGGCCAGGTAGACGGCGCCGTCCGGCAGCTCGACGCCCGCCACGGTCTGGCCGCCGAGCAGTCCCGCCACCCGGTCGCGAAGGTCGACGAGGTCCGCCGCGCGGGCCCGGAAATACTCTTCCTCGGCCGCCCGGTAGTCGGCGATCTGGGCGTCCAGCGCCTGCCTCCAGGCGGCCTCGGCCGGCTGGCCTGCATCGATCGCCTCGAAGGCCGGCGCGCTCAGCGCCTCGTCCTCGACCAGCGCCAGCTGGAACTCCAGGATCTCGGCGGCATCGGCCGAACTCCCCGCGACGAGGCCGGCCAGCGCCGCCGCCGCGCCGGCCAGCGCCGTTTCCAGCGCCGCCCGCTCGCCTGCCGGATCGCCGGCTCCGCGGCCCGAACCCGTCGCCGCGCGCTCGACCACGACCGGACCGAAGGTCACGCCCGGCGAGGCGGGTCGGCCCTGGTAGGTCGGCGGCTCCGGGGATCGCGCCTCGACGCTCATACGGTCGCGTCCTCGAAGTCCGCCTCGACGAGCTGCACCAGCGCCGCCACCGCTGCGTCGGCGTCGGCGCCGGCGGCGCGGAAATGCACCACCGTGTCCTTGGGAACCTTGACCGCCATCACCTTGACGATGCTCTTGGCGTCGATCCACGGGCCGTCCGCATCGGAGGCGAACTCGATGCGCGACGAGAATGTCTTGGCCAGCTTGGTCAGCTTCACCGAGGGGCGGGCGTGGAGCCCGACCTCGTGGGCGAGAAGGACCGATGCGGTCGCCGGGAGAGTCGGCGGGGTGCTCATGGGGTCTTCAACCTCTTTATCGGGGTGCGAGTTCTTCGGCGGTGAGCCGGACCTCGTCGAGACTGCCTCCTCCCCAGGATTCCGTCGCCGCCATGATCGCGCCCTCGACGATCGGGGCATTGATCAGGACCGCCTTGGCCTGTCGCTCTTCCGGCAACATCTCGATGGCCATTTCCGAATTTGTCTCCGCGCCGCCGAGATCGACGAGGATCGCCACGCCGGCGTCGGACCAGGCGGCGTCGATGGCGCCGAGTATCTTTTCCACGCTCGTCCCGAGCCCCCCGTCCGGATTGCCGCCGCACCAGCCCAGCGGCACCTCGTTGCCGACCATCTGGCGCACCATGTCGGCGGTGCCGCGCGCCACGTCGGGCGAATGCGAGACGATGACGATCCCGACGCGCGAGTTCATCGACCGCCTCCGAGCACGCCGCACACGGCCTCCACCAGCAATTGGCTCGAACGCGCGCCCGGGTCCATGTGACCGATCGACCTCTCCCCGAGGAAAGAGGCGCGGCCCTTGGTCGCCCGCATCGGCACGGTCGCGTCGGCGGCCTCGCCCGCGACGGCGCGGATCTCGCCGATCGACGCCCCCGCGGCAAGCGCCGCCTGCACCGGCGCGAGCACGTCGAGCATCGTCTTCTGGCCGGTGTCGGACTTGCCGCGCGCCTTCACCGCGGCGATCGCGGCGGCGAGGGCGGCGGCAAGCTCTTGGCGATCCGGTGCCGGGCCGATCTCCTTGCCCAGCGTCATGAACAGGGTGCCGTAGAGCGGCCCGGAGGCGCCGCCGACCTTCATGACCAGCTGCATGCCGGCCGCCTTCAGCGCCTCGGGCAGCGGCTTGGCCGCGATCGCCGGCAGTTCCGCCATCACCGCCTCGAAGCCGCGCTTCATGTTGAGGCCGTGATCGCCGTCGCCGATCGCCTGGTCGAGGTCCGTCAGTTCCCCGGCATGGGCGAACATCGCCTCGGCCATCGCCGTCGCCAGGGCGGTGATGGCGGCCTCGCCGACATCGGTCATGGCCATGGTGTCGGTCTCCGTCATCGCCTCACGCTCCCCTTATCCGTGTTCCGTCGGCGGCGAAGTAGAGCGGCTCCGTCACCTCGATGCTGACCTTGTCGCCGACGTCGAGCCCCGAGTCGGGCTCGGCGAGCGTGGTGATCCGGCGGCCGTCCAGCGAGATGTGCAGGTGGCTCTGGTCGCCGAGATGCTCGATCCAGTCGACCTGCCCGCGCGCCTCGCCGTTGGCGGCGCGCCGGATGCGCAGGTGCTCGGTGCGCAGCCCGACGGTGGCGGCGCCGGCCGGCGCGCCGCCGTCCGGCAGCACGCCCTGCGGCAGCACGTTGATCGCCGGCTGGCCGAGCCGGGTCGCGACGTAGAGGTCGTCGGGATCGGTGTAGATCTGCCGCGGCGTGCCGATCTGCACCAGCCGGCCGTCGCGGATCACGCCGATCCGGTCGCCCATCGTCATCGCCTCGACCTGGTCGTGAGTGACGTAGAGGATGGTCGCGCCGACATCCTTCTTGATGCGCTTCAGCTCCAGCCGCATGTCGCCGCGCAGCTTGGCGTCGAGCGACGACAGCGGTTCGTCCATCAGGTAGACCTGCGGATTGCGCACCAGCGCCCGGCCGATCGCCACGCGCTGCATCTCGCCGCCGGACAGGCGCGTCGCCTTGTTGTTCAGCTTCGAGGAGATCCGCAGCATCGCGGCGACCTCCTCGACGCGGGCCCGGATCGCCGCCTCCGGCTGCCGGCGGGCCGGCGAGCGCAGCGGAAAGGCCAGGTTGTCGTAGGCGCTCAGGTGCGGATAGAGCGAGTACTGCTGGAACACGAAGGTGACGTCGCGGGCCGCCGGCTCCGTGCCGGTGACGTCGGCGCCGCCGATCGAGACCGACCCGGCATCGGCGCGCTCCAGCCCGGCCACCAGGCGCAGCGTCGTCGTCTTGCCGGCGCCGGTCGGGCCGAGCAGCACCACGAACTCGCCGTCGGCCACCGTCAGGCTCATGTCGTCGACGGCGACCGTCTCCCCGAAGCGCTTGGTGACGCCGTTCAGGACGACCTCAGCCATTGCGACCTCCGTCGTGCAGCTCGGTGCGCACGGCGCGGCCGGACCCGCCGGCAAACAGCGACAGCCGCGAGGCCACGAAGGTCAGGCCGACCGTGTCGCCGGGATCGGCCGGGCGGTCCGCGCCGATCCGCGCCTTGATCGTGCCGTGGCCGGTCGTGACGGTCACGATCTGGGTGGTGCCGAGATATTCCGCGTCGACCACCTTGCCGCGGATCTTCGACGACTCGTCGAAGCGGATGTGCTCCGGTCGCACGCCGAGGACGAGATCCCCCTCGGCCCCCTCCTCGCGGATCTCCGGCACGTCGATCGTCGCGCCGTTCAGCCTCACCTGGCGGGTGCCGCGCCGCAGGGACCCGCGGAACGGCAGGAAGTTCATCGGCGGCGAGCCGATGAAGTCGGCGACGTACATGCTCGCCGGCCGGTCGTAGATCTCCTGCGGCGGGCCGTACTGCTCGATGACGCCGTGGTTCATCACCGCGATCTTGTCGGCCATCGCCATCGCCTCGAGCTGGTCGTGCGTCACGTAGACGGTGGTGGCGCCGATCCGGTTGTGGAGCTGCCGCAGCTCCTGGCACATCAGCTCGCGGAACTCCGCGTCCAGCGTACCGAGCGGCTCGTCCATCAGGAACGCCTTCGGCCGCCGCACGATGGCGCGTCCCAGCGCGACGCGCTGCCGGTCGCCGCCGGCCAGTCCCGACACCGGCCGGTCGAGCAGGTGGTCGATGCGCAGCAGCCGCGCCGTCTCCTCGACGCGGCGCCTGACGTCCGATCTGGGCACCCCCTGGCAGGACAGCGGGAAGCCGATGTTCCGGCGCACGTTCATGTGCGGATACAGCGCGAACAGCTGGAACACGAAGGCGATGTCGCGCTCGCTCGCCCTCAGGAACGTCACGTCGTCGCCGTCCAGCAGGATGCGGCCGGAGGTCGGCAGCTCGAGGCCGGCGATCATCCTGAGCGTCGTCGTCTTGCCGCAGCCCGACGGCCCCAGCATGACGAAGAACTCGCCGTTCTCCACCGTCAGCGACGAATCCTCGACGGCGACGAAATCGTCGAACTGCTTGCGCAGGTGCTCGATGCGGATCTCGGCCATCGCCTACGTCTCCGGGAAGTGGCTGACGATGATGAACATCACCGTGCCGGTCAGGATGGTGACGAAGGAATAGGTGTAGAGCGCCAGCAGGAACGGCTGCATCAGCATCACCACGCCGATGAAGATGATCAGCGTCGCCAGGTTCTCCCACGGCCCGCGCCGCAGCCGCAGGAAGCGCGACAGCATGCCCTCCTTCGCCGGCACCGCCGTCCCTTCAGCCCGGTTCCGGTCCGTCGCGCTCATGCCATAGCCTCCGCGAGCCCCCCTCCCCCTCGTGGGGAGGGGTCGGGGGTGGGGCGCGCAGCGAGCGCCAGCGAGCGGAGCGTGCGGCGGCCGCAACACACCACGAAGCCGCCGTACACGGGCACGGCTGCGGCAACACGCGCCGCCTGCGGCAGCGCGCCCCTTCCCCGACCCTCCCCCGCAAGGGGGGAGGGGGCGGACCCGGCAGGGGCCCGCAGGCCATCCGCCCGGACGCCCGGCGCCAACGAAGGCTGGAGGGTCGCGCTCATTTGCGCACCGCCCCGAAGGTGATGCCGCGCAGCAGGTGCTTGCGCAGCACGATGGTGAACACCACGATCGGGATCAGGAACAGCGTCGCCCCGGCCGCCACCGCCGGCCAGTCGAGGCCGCCCTCGCCGATGATGGTCGGGATGAACGGCGGCGCCGTCTGTGCCGTGCCCGAGGTCAGCAGCAGCGCGAAGGCGTATTCGTTCCACGAGAAGATCAGGCAAAAGATCGCGGTCGCCGCGATGCCGGTCGCCATCTGCGGCAGCACCACCTTGATGAAGGCCTGCAGCCGCGTGTAGCCGTCGATCAGCGCCGCCTCCTCGTATTCGCGCGGGATCTCGTCGATGAAGCCCTTCAGGAGCCACACCGCCAGCGACACGTTGACCGCGGTGTAGAGCAGGATCATGCCCAGATGCGTGTCGCTCAGGCCGACCATCCGGTACATCAGGAAGATCGGGATCGCGACGGCGATCGGCGGCATCATCCGGGTCGACAGGATGAAGAACATCAGGTCGTCCTTCAGCGGCACCTTGAAGCGCGAGAAGGCGTAGGCCGCCAGCGTGCCCAGGAACACCGACAGGAAGGTCGAGCCGAAGCCGATGATGACCGAGTTCATGAACCGCTCGCCGAAGCGCGACGGTCCGGCGATCACCATGTCGCGGGAGCGCACCAGCTCGTCCCACCAGGTCTCGGGCGGTGGCAGCTGCTGCATGTATTCCGGCGTCTGCCGGGTCCGCGTGGTGAACAGGTTGACGTAGCCCTCCAGCGACGGTTCGAAGACGATCTTGGGCGGATAGGAGATCGAATCCGGCGGCGTCTTGAAGCCGGTCATGAAGATCCAGACCAGCGGCAGGATGGTGATCAGCGCATACAGGATCACGACGCCGCCCGAGAGCAGCTTGATCCAGCGCGACGGCTCGACGACGGAGTGGGCGCCGGTATGTGCAGTGGCGGTGCTCATCGCTGCTTCACCGTGTTGAGCGCCTTCACGTAGATGTTGGCCGCCCCGAACACCGTCACGAACAGGATGATCGCGAACGCCGACGAATAGCCGGTGCGCCACTTCTCGAAGGCTTCGCGCTTGAGGTTGATCGAGGCGAGCTCGGTGACGGAGCCCGGCCCGCCGGAGGTGAGCTCGACCACCAGGTCGAACATCTTGAAGTTCTCGATCGCCCGGAACAGCACCGCCAGCATCAGGAACGGCAGCACCATCGGCACGGTGATCGACCAGAACTGCCGCCACGGGCTCGCCCGGTCCACCTCGGCCGCCTCGTACAGGTAGTCGGGGATCGAGCGCAGGCCGGCCAGCACGATCAGCATGATGTACGGCGTCCACATCCAGGTATCGACGATGACGATCGCCCAGGGCGCCAGGTTGACGTCGCCGATCATCTGGAACGACGAGGGCGGGATGCCGGTGAAGAACGAGATCGCGTAGTTGAACAGCCCGATCTGCGGCTGGTAGAGGAAGGTCCAGAAGTTGCCGACCACGGCCGGCGACAGCATCATCGGCAGGAGGATGACGGTCGTCCAGAAGCCGTGTCCCCTGAACTGCTTGTTGATCAGCCAGGCGAGCCCGAAGCCGAGCACCACCTGGATCGCCATCGTCCAGCACAGGAACCGGGCGGTGACCTGCAGGGTCTGCCAGATGTCGTAGTCGGTCAGCACGCGCTGGTAGTTTTCCAGCCCGATGAACTCCGGCGGCCGCGTCAGGCGGTTCGCCTTGTAGTTCGTGAACGACAGCCAGATCGTCCACATCAGCGGGAAGATGTTGATCGCCAGCAGCAGCACGATCGTCGGCGCGATGAACAGCCAGGCGATCGCCCGGTCCGACAGGCCGCGCACCCGGCGCGACACGGCCGACGGGGTGGCGCGGGCGGCGCCTCGTGCAATCCGGTCGATCGATGAGGTGGTCTCGGCCATCTGCAACCTTCAGATACTCTCCGGAACGGTGATCCGTGTCGTGCGGTCGAGGGGCCTGCCGGCCCCGCCGCGGGAGACATCCTTCCGGATGGATCCCGTGCGGGGCCGGCGGCCGGGAGGAACTAGTTGAGCTTGCCTTCGTCCTCGAAGACCTCGGTCCAGTCGGCGATCAGCTTGTCGAGCGCCTCCTGGGCCGTCCCCTGGTCGGCGACGACGTAGTCGTGCAGGCGCTTCTGCATGGCCAGCAGCAGTTCGGCGTAGGCCGGCTCCTGCCAGAAGTCCTTGACGTTATCCATGGCGAGCAGGAAGTCGGCCGCGAACGGCTGGCTGTCGGGGAACGAGGGGTCGTTCAGCACCGCGACGTGGCACGAGTAGCCGCCGAGCGACCACCACTTCTTCTGCACGTCCGGCTGGGCGAACCACTTGATGTATTCGAGCGCCGCGTCCTGCTTGTCGGAATAGGCGACGACCGAGATCCCCTGGCCGCCGAGCGTCGAGGCCTCGGTGAGTTGGCCGGGATTGACGAAGAAGCCGATCTTGTCGCCGCCCACTTCCGGATCCTTGTAGAGGCCGGGGAAGAAGGCGAACCAGTTCATCGCCATCGCCACCTGGCCCGACTTGAAGGCGTCCAGGCTCTCCTGCATGTAGCTGTCGGTGTAGCCGGGCGGCGTGCAGCACTTGTAGAGGTCCTTGTAGGCCTCCAGTCCGGCGACGGCGTCGGGCGAGTTGACGGCGCCCTCCATGTCGTACTTGCCGGGCGTCATCTCGTACTTGAAGTTGTAGGGGTAGAGCGCGCTGGTGGCGCCCATGGTGATGCCCTCCGAGCCGCGCTCGGTGAAGATCGAGACCCCGTAGACTGTCTTGCCGTCAATCTCCCGGCCCTGGAAGAACTCGGCGACCTCCTTCATCTCCGTCCAGGTCTTCGGCGGCGCCAGGTCGCGGCCGTGCTTCTCCTTGAATTCGGCCTGCAGCTCGGGCTTGGAGAACCAGTCCTTGCGGTAGAACCAGCCGTTGGCGTCGCCCATCGCCGGCAGGGCGTAGTAGTTCGGCGTGCCCTTCGGCCAGGTCGAGTAGGCATAGACGGTGGCCGGCGCGAAGTCGTCCATCGAGATGCCTTCCTTCTCGAAGAACTCGTTCAGCTTGACGTAGTGGCCGTTCTCGGCGCCGCCGCCGATCCACTGGCTGTCGCCGATCAGCAGATCGCACAGCTTGCCGCCGGAATTGAGTTCGTTGAGCATCCGGTCGGCGAAGTTCGGCCACGGCACGAACTCGAACTTCATCTCGACGCCGGACGCGGCGGTGAAGTCCTTGGACAGTTCGACGAGGGCGTTGGCCGGGTCCCAGGCCGCCCAGCACAGTGTGATTTCCTCGGCCTGGGCCTTGCCCGGGCCGAGTGCGCCACCGGCGACGACCGCGACGGCGGCGGCACCGAGGGCATAGTCGAGTAGCTTCGTCATGAGGTCCTCCTTGCGATCCCGCGTCCGGAAGGGCCCGATGAGCCTCGACTGCCGAACGCACCACCGGCCGCTCCGGCGGCCCGTGTCCCCGTGTGCCGGTTCGACCCGGCGTGTTTGGTGTTCGTGTTTAGTATTCGTGTTTAGTAGAACCAGATTTACTAAACTACGCAACCGAAAAGTATGCTGCACTGCAACGTAAGCTGCACGTGCCTTTTCGACCCCAAGCGGCACCGCCCGGGACGTGGATGGAATGTTCAGTGAATTCGGCTACTGGACGAGTACGGAGCGCCGAGCGGCTCGGGTCCGCCTGATCGAAGGGTCGCCCCGGACGCGCCGACCCGTAGCCTCTGCACTACGACGCCTTGCGCGGCTCGAATGCCAGCTCGACGCGGTTGTCGGTGAGCGACACGACGCGGCAGCGGCGCCTGAGACCGTCCGAGGCGATCTGCAGGTCGAACTGCGCCGGCAGCGCGGCAGGGTCCGACACGTCGATGCCGGCGCCGCGCGCCGACAGGCTTCGCACCGTGCAGTCCACCGCGGCGCTGTCGTCGCCGGCGAGGATGCGGCCGCTCTTCAGCACCCGCCGCCGGTTCGCCAGGGACAGCGACACCGACTTGTCCCAGACCGCCACGCGGTTCCGTCCCGCCGCCTTCGCCTCGTAGAGCGCCTCGTCCGCCTGGGCCAGGAACGTGTCGAAATCGAGCGGCAGGTCGGCGAGCGACGCGACGCCGAAGCTGCCGGTTGGCCTGACCGTCGCCGGACCGAGATCGACGGCGGATTCGGCGATCGCGACGCGCAGCTTCTCGGCGATGGCGGCCGCGTCCCGGCCGCCGGTCTCGGGGAACACGAACGCGAATTCCTCGCCGCCCAGCCGGCCGATCAGGTCGGTCCGGCGGAGCATCTTGGTGCAGGTGGCGATCACTTTCGCCAGCACCCTGTCCCCGGCCAGGTGGCCGTAGCCGTCGTTGATCTCCTTGAAGTGGTCGAGGTCGAGGATCGCGCAGCTGAGCTTGTGCCCGTGGCGCTGCGCCAGCGCCAGGGCCTGGCCGGCCTGCTCCCGCAACTCCCGGCGCGACAGTGCCCCGGTCAGGGCGTCGCGCGTGGCGAGCCGGCGCAGGTTCAGTTCCTCCATCACCATCTCGCCCAGATCGGTGAGCATCGCCAGCTGCCCCTCGTCGACCTGGCGGGGAACCGTATCGATCGTGCAGATGGAGCCGATGATGTTGCCGTCCTCCGACCTCAGGGGCACGCCGGCGTAGAAACGGACGTATGGCGCGCCGAGGACGTACGGGTTCCCGGAGAACCTGGGGTCGGCCGCGGCGTCGCGCACGATGAGCGGCTCGCCGTCCTCGATCAGCCGCGTGCAGAAGGAATCGCTGCGCGGCACCTCGCTCGCCTCGGCGCCGTCGCGGGCCTTGTACCACTGCCGATGCGCGTCGATGAACGAGACCAGCGCCGTCGGTGTGCCGAACAGCTTTCTGGTCAGGCGGGTGAACTTGTCGAAGTTCGGCTCCGGCGGCGTATCCAGAATGTCGTACCGGTCCAGCGACTCGAGGCGCTCCGCCTCACGCCTGTCGGCTGTCTCCTCCGGGAGGGGATCGTGCATGCCGGCACCTTCTGATTGCAGGATCGTCCAGGGTCGCGCCGCCGGCCTTCGGACAATCCCCGCCGTCCTCCCGAGGGGGATCATGCAGAAGGATTGCTGCGGCGCATGCCCCTAGATGCACCGATGCCGCGGAAAAGTCCACGCCCGTGAAGCGGCGGTGCCGGCGCGATCGGGAGGGCGCGAGCCGGCGACGGCGCCCGGTGCCGCCGGCCGCTGCCTCGGGACCCCCGATGTCACCGTAGCGTGGCGATCCGCCGGCCCAGGACGGCGCCGGCGTAGGCCAGGTCCTGCGCGGCTACTCCGTGCGACTTGTAGATCGTGATCTCGGCGGCGCCGACGGCACCCGCGCTGCGCCCGGCAAGCTCGCCCAGCAGCACCGCGCCGATCTCGCCGACCAGGTGTTCGGGCCCGACCGCGCCCGCTGCCATCGCCCCGATCAGTTCGCCGGCCTGCCTCTCGGCGCTTGCCCGCAGGTCGGTATAGACCCGCCCGCGCCGCACCCCCTCGTCGTCGATCTCGCGGGCGTCCGCCATGCTGGCGCCGACGAGGTTGACGTGCTGGCCGGGCTCGAGGTCGCGCCCGAACAGGATCGGCGTCCGCGCCGCCGTCACGGTGGTGACGACGTCCGCCCCGGCGACAGCATCCTCCAGGCGCACGACCGGCCGGATCGTGCCGCCGGTGTCCCCGATCCGGCCGGCAAGCGCCTCGGCCGCCTCGCGCCGCCGCCCCCAGATCCGGGTCTCGGCGAAGGGCATCGTCGCGGCGAACGCGCGGACATGCGCCTCGGCCAGTTCGCCGGTGCCGAGTATCGCGTGGACGCGCGCCTCCGGCCGCGCCAGCGCGCGGGTCGCCACCACCGTGGCCGCCGCCGTCCGGCGGGTGGTCAGCACCGACGCGTCGAGCACCGCCAGCGGCATGCCCGTCTGCGAGTCGAACACGAGCATCATGCCGAGATGGCTCGGCAGGCCGCGCTTCGGGTTGTCGGGATAGAGGCTGATCAGCTTCATCCCGTGCACCGCCGGCGACCGCATCGCGCCGGGCATTACGCCCATGCCGTTGCCGCCGCCAAGCGGCATCAGCCAGCGCAGCGGCTGGTCGGCGCGGCCGGCCGAGACCTCGCGCATCGCCGCCTCGATCACCTCGACCCCGTCGGCGAGCGGCAGCGCCGCGTCGATCGCCGCGCCGGAGACGACCTGCAGGGCGTCGAAGTCGAAGCTCATGAACCGGCCGGCCTGCTCGCACCGGCGAGCCGCGCAGCCAGGTGCAGGAAGATCACGGCGACGGTGACCGGGATCGACGCGGCGATGACCGCCAGGTTGAGACCGAGCCCGTCGGAGGTGCGGGCGGCGTTGCGAACCAGGAAGCTGCGCGCCACCGCCATGTCGGGTCCGAAGAAGCAGTAGTAGAGCACCGGCGCCAGGAAGATCACCGTGGTCACCGCCAGCGCCGCGTCGCGCACCGCCCGCGACCACCCGACGCGGAACGCATCGGCCTGGACGATGACCGGGTCGCTGCCGCGCCTGAAGGCGACCGTCGCCCCGAGCAGCCCGCCCCAGACCATCAGGTAGCGCGCCAGCTCCTCCGTCCACGACGGTGGCGAGGAGAAACCGTAGCGCGCCACGATCTGCAGCATGACCGCGCCGACCATGCCGGCGAGCGCCGCCATCGCCGCCAGCAGGCATATTCGCTCGGCCGCGGCGCTGGCTGTCAGGATGACGCTCTTCAGGCGCATCGACGGCACCCTCCCGGCACGGCGACGGCACACCGACGGCACTGCGACGGCATCGTTACTGGCGGGTCCGGCCGGCGGCCGCCTTGAAGGCCTCCACCGCCTCCGGCGGCATCAGCTCCGCCCACGCCTTCTGCGAGGTTTCCCTGAATTCGGCCCGCGCCTCGGGCGAAAGCTCGCTCACCTCGACGCCGAGCTCCTTCAGCTTGGCGATCTCCTGCTCGGCCGCCTTGTAGGTCCAGTCGCGGTTGCGGTCGTTCGCGTAAGCCAGCGCCGCATCGACCTTCTGCTTCTCGTCGGCGCCGAGGCCGTCGTACCAGTCGAGCGACATCAGCACCGAACGGATCGGCGTCCCCGCGCCTACATCGGTGTAATACTTGAGGAAATCGGTGTGCTTGAAGATGAACGCGACGACCGGCGGATTGACGTAGCCGTCGATCATCCCCTTCTGCAGGCTGGTCGCGACCTCCGGCATGTCGACCACGACGCCGGGCACGCCCCACTCGTCGAACAGCGCCATCTGCGAGGAATCGATCGCTCTGAGCCGCAGGTCCGAGAGATCGGCGACGCTGGTCACCGGATGCTTGGTGTTGAAGATCCCGATGGTGCCGCCGAGCCCGATCAGGCCGCCGATCTTGATGCCCTGTTGCTGCATGTTGGCGTCGATCGAGTCGACGATATCGGTTTCGTCGAGCGCCCGGAACATGTGCGCCATGTCGTCGAACATGTAGGGCGCCAGGAAGCCCAGAACGGCCGGATCGACCTGCTTGATCATCACGAAATTGGTCAGGCCGACCTGGATCAGCCCCTGCGCGAGCTGGTCGACGACCTCCGGATCCTTGCCGAGCGCGCCGCCGGTGAAGACCTTCGCCTCGAGCCCCTCTTCCTTCAGTTTCGCGGCGAAATCCTCAGCCCAGACCCAGTCCGAGCAGATCGGCACCGGCGGGCAGCCGACCGCGATCTTGATCTCCTCGGCGGAGGCCGGCGCGAGCGTGGCAAGGACGCCGAGCGTTCCGGCGACGAGGCCGAAAACGGCAGGTTTCAGGGGCGTCTTGGCAAACAGGTTCATTTCATACCCTCCCATTGGAATGCATCGACACGATCGCGGCCGGACTCATTCGACCAGCCCGAGCGCGGCAGGAACGACAAGCGTGATGTCGGGAAACAGGATCAGCACCACCAGCACCACGGCCTCGATGGCGATGAACGGCAGGACGGCGAGCGACAGGCGCAGATAGTTCACGCCGCTGGTGGCCGAGACGATCATCAGGCAACCCCCGAACGGCGGCGTGATCAGCCCGATGGTCAGGTTGAGGCACGACAGCACCCCGACATGAACGGGGTCGGCGCCCGAGGCGATGGCCGCCGGCACCAGCAGCGGCACCAGCAGCACCAGCGCCATCGTCACGTCCATGAACATGCCGGCGACGAAGAAGACGAGATTGATCAGCAGCAGGTAGCCGAGGCCGTCTATGCCGGCCGAGCCGACCAGGTCGGTGATCGCCTGCGGCACGTCCCTGATGGCGATCAGGTAGCCGAAGATCGCCGCCGCGAAGAGGATCATGAAGATCGAGCCGGTCAGCACTGCGGTGCGCTCCAGACCGTCGCGGATATCGCGCAGGAGCAGGGTCAGCGGCGTTGCGCCGTCCGGGCGTGCCTCGATGGTGCGGTAGAAGAACGCGATGAGCAGGGCGGCGACCACGGCAAGGGCTGCCGCTTCCGTCGGCGTCACCACGCCGAAGACGATTCCGGCGACGATGATCACCGGCACGAACAGGGCCGGAACCGCGCGCACCAGCGTCCGTCCGGCAGGCGGCATGGCCAGCGCGTCGCCGGTCCCGTAGCCGTGCCGTCGCGCCAGAATACCGTTCATCACGAACAGACCGAGCGCCACCAGCAGACCCGGCAGCAGGCCGCCGGCGAACAATGCTGCGACCGAGACGTTCATCAGCGCGCCGTAGAAGATCATGACGATCGACGGCGGAATGATCGGCCCGATGACGGAGGAGGCGGCGGTCAGCGCGGCGGCGTAGGTGGCGGAATATCCGCGCGCCTTCATCTCGGGAACGAGCGTCGCCGTGAGCGCCGCGGCGTCGGCGACCGCCGATCCGGAGATGCCGGCCATGAACACGCTGGCGGCGATGTTGACATGGCCGAGCCCGCCCTTCATGCGGCCGACCAGCACCATCGCCAAGTCGATCAGCGCCCGCGTCACCCCGCCCCTGTTCATCAGCTCGCCGGCAAGAATGAACAGCGGCATGGCCAGGAAGGTGAAGACGTCGATCTGCGACAGGATGCGCTGTGGCAGGATGGCCAGGTAGCGGCTCGAATCGGCGAGGATGAAGCTGAGGACCGCAGCGGCGCCGGTCACGTAGGCGATCGCCGCGCCGCCGGCGAGGCTTGCCAGGATGAACAGAACCAGGACGAGCCATGCCATGACCGATCGTCATTCCCCCGCGCTGAGGACAAGAGTTTTCCGAACGGAAAAAATTGTCAAAGAAAATTTCCGATGATAGTTCTGCACCACACGGCAGATGGAGGCGAGACATGGCTGGATCGGAACCGGAGGCGGCGCCAGACTTGCGCGCCCCCGGTATGGATGCGGAACCGGCATTCGGGGTCCAGCTGCGCGGCCTTCGCCGCAGCACGGGGCGCACCCTGAAGGAGGTCGCCGACGCCTCGGGACTTGCGGTCTCCACCGTTTCCAAGATCGAGACCGGCCGAATGTCGCCGACCTACGACGTGCTGCTGAAGCTTGTGCGCGGCCTCGACATCGACCTGACGACCCTGCTGAACGGGCCGAAGCCGAAGCCCGCAGGCGTGCGGATGGGGCGCCTCGACGTCACCCGGGCCGACGACCGCAAGCGGCATCCGACCGGCGCCTATGTCTACGAGCCGCTGGCGACCGGCCTGACGCTGAAGGAGATGGATCCGACCTTCGTCACCGTGAAGGCACGGTCGATCGAGGAATTCGGCGAGCTGATCAGGCACCCCGGCGAGGAACTCGTCTTCGTGCTGAGCGGCGAGGTCGAGCTGCACGCGGAATTCTACGCGCCGGTGCGCCTCAAGGCCGGCGACAGCGTCTACTATGACGCGGGCATGGGCCATGCCTACATCAGTGTCGGCGAGGAGGATGCGACGATCCTCAACATCACCGCCGGCATGAATGGGGAAGGAACCGGTATCAGCGCGAAAAGGGTGGCGGAATGATCTCGCAAACGGACTGGGAAAGTCGCGACGCGGTCGGCCTCGCGGCGCTGGTCGCCGGCGGCGAGGTCTCCGCCCGCGAGGTCGTCGAGACGGCGATCGCCCGGATCGAGGCGCTCAATCCACTGGTCAACGCGGTGATCCACACGTGCTACGAAGAGGCGCTTGCCGGGCTTGACGCCGGCACGGAGCCGGGTCCCTTCCACGGCGTCCCCTACCTGATCAAGGACCTGCACGCCCCCGTGAAGGGTGTGCCGCTGACCAATGGCAGCCGCTTCTTCCAGGGCATGGTGTTCGACTTCGATTCAAACCTCGTCGCACGGCTGCGCAGGGCCGGTTTCGTCTTCCTCGGCCGTACCAATTCACCGGAACTGGGGCTGAGCGCCTCGACGGAGCCGCGCGCCTACGGGCCGACGCGCAATCCGTGGAACCGCGAGCGGATCGCCGGCGGCTCGAGCGGCGGCGCCGGCGCGGCGGTCGCCAGCGGCATGCTGCCGGCCGCCCACGCGACCGATTCCGCCGGGTCGATCCGCATCCCCGCCTCGGCGAACGGCCTGGTCGGCCTGAAGCCGACGCGCGGCCTCAATCCGTACGGACCGCATCGCGGCGACGGCAATCACGGAATCAGCCACGAGCACGCCGTGACCCGCACCGTGCGCGACTGCGCGGCGATCCTCGACGTCACGAGCGGCCCCGACACCGGCGCACCATTCTTCTCACCCAGGCCGCAGCGCCCGTTCGCAGACCTGATCGGCGAGGCGCCGCGGAGGCTGCGCGCGGGCTTCCTCGACAGCCATTTCGACGGCACGCCCGTCGATCCCGAATGCGCCGCAGCGGTGCGCGACACCGCCGCGCTGCTCGCCGAAGCCGGTCACGTCGTCGAAGAGGCAAAGCCGGAGTTCGACTACGCCGCGCTGATCGACGCGATGATGCTCGTCCTGATGGGCGGCCTCGCCCCGCTAGCCGACATGTGGGCGAAGCAGCGCGGACGCCCGATCGAGGCCGACGACCTCGAGCCGCAGTCCCACGCCGTGCTGGACCGCAGCCGCGCCACCACGCTTGCCGCCTATGTCGGCGCGATGGCGGTCATGAACCGGGAGGTGCGCCGCCTCGCCGCATTCTTCGACAGCCACGACATCCTGGTGACGCCGACCCTGACGACACCGCCGCCGAGGCTCGGCGTCCTGTCCACCGAGGAGACCGACGTCGACGTCTTCCTCGGCCGGCTGTTCGGGGTCGCGCCGTTCGCAGGCCCGTTCAACGCGACGGGCCAGCCGGCGATCAGCCTGCCGCTTGCCTGGAGCACGGACGGCCTGCCGATCGGCGTGCAGGTCGTCGGTCGCTACGGCGAGGACGCGACGCTTCTGCAACTGGCCGCCCAGCTGGAGGCGCTACGGCCCTGGTTCGACCGCAGACCGTCGCTCAATCCGGCACCCGCCTGAGCCCGGATACGCGCTCTTCTTCACCACGCCTGAAAATGGCGGCCCAGCAACAACGCCGATTCCAGCCGGCTCGGCTTCGAGGCAGACATGGGATGAGGTCAAGGCTCGGCAGTTCCGCGGCACCGCTCGCCTCATGCGTGTTCATGCTTGTCGCGTTCGCTCCCCTGGAGGCAGCCCGTGCGGAGATCCCGTCCGCCGAATTCTGCCTGGCCGTCAATCGCGACCGCTCGCTCGGCGCCTCGCTGCCGCGAACGACTGCGCGCCTGGATGAGGGCGGCCCCGTGAGAATCGTCGCGGTCGGCTCGTCGTCGACCAGAGGACTGTGGATGCTGGATCCTGCCGACACCTACCCGCAGGTGATGCGGCGCGAACTCGAGAGATTATGGTCCGACGTGCCCGTCGACGTCGTCAACAGCGGCCGCGTCGGCGATACGATACCCGGCAACCTGGACCGCTTCGAACGCGAGGTGCTGGCCTATCAGCCGGACCTGGTGATCTGGCAACTGGGCACGAACGACATTGCCTGGGGCGGCAATCCCGAAGGGCTTCGCGACCTCATTGTTCACGGCGTGAAGATCCTGAAGGCGGCGGGGTCCGATGTGGTGCTGATGGACCTGCAGTATGCGCCGCAGGTGCTCGCCTCGCCACATGCCGCCACGATGGAGGCCATGATCCTTGCGGCAGCTCTCGAAGAAGACGTCGGTCTGTTTTCCCGGTTCTCGCTGATGCGACGGTCATTCGACGCCGGGCTGCCGAAAGGCGCCCTGGTGGCGTGGGACGGCCTGCACAATTCCCGCGACGGCTACGATTGCGTGGGACGCTCGCTGGCACGCGCCATCGTCGCCGCGGCACAGTGAGCGATCCCCGGGCGCATACCTTGTCGGCCCCGCGGCCGGACCGAGCTCGGCGCTTGTTTCGCGGAATTCCTACTCGTCCGGGCCGGGGGCTTCGGGCGGCTCTGAGCTTGCCACGTCCGATTCCGTATCTTGTTCCTCGGAGAGGGCCAGGAGTGCGCTGTCCGACAGATACAGCGCACGCAGGTAGATGCTGAACTGCAGCCGCTTGAGATTGTCGATGTTGAAGTGGCTGACGCCCGACCATCCGGACAGGCCCACGTTCTCGATCGTGCCGGTGAACCCTTCACCCGATCGGGCGAGCTTGTTGGTGAGCGGTATCTTGACGTAGTAGTTGACCACTTCGCCGACGTTGCCGCCGACCCTGGTCGATTCCACGGGATCGAACATCGCGACATAGGCGACGGGAACACCGTTCTTCCCCAGGTGGTTCGCCATCGACACCGCCGCCCGGGCGCCGAGGGAGTGGCCGATCAGGATGATCGGATACGAGATGTCCGATTGGTCGCTGCGCTCCAGTATGTCGTCGGCGAATTGCATCCAGTTCAGGTGGTTGTCGACGCAGTTCTTCATTCCCAGCTTCGAGAACTGCGCTGCCATCTCGTCGGGCCCCGCCGAGTAGATGTTTCCCAGGCCGCGGAACAGATAGACCTCGCCCGGGCGCGTCGGCGTGACGTCGGAGCAGCCGGCCGCCGCGGAAGACGGCAGCAACAGGGCGCCCGCAATCAGCGCAAGGACGGGCATGCAGAGGCCCGAGGCGCGCACCACCGGGTTCGAACTGCGTCGGGTAGTCGGCATTTCGCGCGATGTCATCAGTTCCAGCGGCCGCCGTCGACGTTGAATCCCGTGCCCGACCCGAGCGTCGCGCCCTCCGAGGCGGGCGGCCGCGCGTCGGCGATATCGAGGAGAGCCGATGGCCGGACGAACGGCACAGTCACGATGAGTCTCTCAAGCATCCCACGGAGCCTTGGGCATAAGGACGTGCAATAGCCCGATCCAGACTATCGGGGTCGGCTCATGGCACATTTTTCCCCTTCGTTCAAACACCGGCCAACCGTGCGAAGCATCCGTGGTCCCGCCCAGGTGAGGAACAAGGCACCTCCTCCCCCAGTCAGCAGCCGGGCGGACGGCGGAACGGGGTCCGGAGTAGGCCCGGACAGGGTGCGTCCGGGTACATCCCAGCGAAGAGGCGGAAGAGTGCGGCTGACGCGGGTGTGACCGCCCCGACCGCCTGCACGCTGACGGCGGAGGACTTTTGCACACGGCTGACCGACCAGAGATCCGGGCCGGATCGCGCGAGACGGAGATCTCGCCGACGGACTCCCGCGCCCCTCCCCCTTGACAAACGGCGCCGCTCATCCGAGGGTTCACAAGAATTCCGAACGACGTTCGCATATGTGAACAGAATGGTCAAGTCAGCGCGCAGAACCCTTCAGCTCCTCGAACTGCTCTCGGTGCTTCCCAGCGCCGTGGGGGTCAGCGAGATCGCGCGCTATCTCGGCGTGCCCAAGAGCAGCGCGCAGGCGTTGCTGGAGACGCTGGTCGACTGCGGCTACGCCGAGCGCGAAGGCGCCGCTTACGTTCTGGCCGGGGAATTGCGGCACGGCGGCTGGGTCGGCGGCGAGTTCGCCATGCTCAGGCGCGCGGCGCGCCCGGTCATGGTGGAGGTCGCCGAGATGACCGGAGAATCGGTCTTTCTCGGCATCCGCCTGCCGAACTGGCGGATCCGATACATCGACAAGGTCGTCAGCGCCAAGGAGGTGCGCTACGACGGCGGGCTGGCGCATGACCGTCCCGCATACTGCACCTCGATCGGCCAGCTCTTCCTTGCCGCCGAGAGCGCGGCCGGTCTCGACGCCTATCTGCGCCGCGAGCCGCTCGAGCAGATCACGCGGGATACGCAGACCGATCCGGAGCAGCTCAGGCGGACGCTTGCCCAGGTGCGCGAGCGCGGCTGGGCGGAAAGTCGCAACGGCCATGTCGACGGTGCGTCGGGTATCGCCGCTCCAGTCCGCGATTCTGCCGGCAGGCCGATCGCCGGCCTGACCATTGCGGCGCCGACCTCGCGCTTCGACTGCTCCCGCAAAGCCCTCATCGAAGCCACGACCCGGGGCGCCGAGGAGATTACCCGAAACCTTCGCGCCCGGGCGGCATCCGTTGACGGCGAGCCGTCTTCGCCTGAACCCGCCTGAGCCGAAATTCCAAGCCACGCAAGGAGAAGAAAAGCATGGCCCGACCGAAATTCGCCCCCTCCGACATCTTCGGCGTTCTGCCGCCGATGACCACCCCGTTCGACAGCGCGGAGGAGATCGATTTCGCCGCCTTGCGGCGGCAGGCCAAATTCCTGATGGACGAAGGCGCGCATGGCATCGTGGCGGGCGGCAGCGCCGGCGAGGGCTATGCATTGTCCACCGACGAACTGCGCGCGATCGTCGACACGACGTGCCAGGAGGTCGGCGACCGGATGCCGGTGGTCGCCGGGGTCATCGTGAACTCCACGCGGCAGGCCATCGAAAAGGCCCGCGCCGTGGCGGACCTCGGTGTCTCGGCGCTGCAGATCACGCCGGTGCACTACATCTACAAGCCGGGCGACGATGCCACCTTCGGCCATTTCGCGGATATTGCGGAGGCGGTCGACCTGCCGATCATCCTCTACAACGTCATCCCCTGGAACTACATCCCGGTCGACCAGCTCCTCCGGCTGATGGACGACATCCCGCAGGTGATCGGAGTCAAGCAGAGTGCGGGCGATCTCAAGCTCCTGGCCGATCTCATGATCACCGCGCGACCGGAGCACCGCATCTACGCGGCGATCGACCCGCTGCTGTACCCCACCTTCGCGCTCGGCGCACACGGGGCGATCTCCCAGATCCTGGCTGCCGTACCCGGCCCCTGCGTGAGGCTGTGGGATGCGGTGCAGGCGAAGGATCACGATACTGCCCGCGAGATCCACGAAGGCCTGCTCCGGCTCTGGCACGCGATCTACTCGGAGAACCGGGTCGCCGTCACCAAGCATGTCCAGATCCTGCAGGGTTGTCCCGGCGGCGGCACACGGCGCCCCACTCCCGAGGCCACGCCGGAACAGAAGCGTGCGGTGCGGGAACCGCTCGCGGCGCTTGTCGGCGAGGAGCGACTGACCAAGGCCGCTTGAGGCGCGCCGACAAACCGCCCGCGGTGCGCAAGGCACCGCGGGCCCCAAGGAAAAACAACCACAACACCCTAAGGAGGACTCCCATGCGAGTGCACAAAGCGCTTACGATCGCAGCCGCAATGGCCGTGCTCGGCACCACCGGTGTCGTCGGCGGGGCCGGCCCGGCCCTGGCGGAATGGCCGGAGCGGCCGGTGACACTGATCGTTCCCTGGTCTGCCGGTGGCGGCACGGACGCCACCGCACGCATCCTCGCCCAGCTGCTCGAGGATGAATTCGACACCCCCTTCGCCGTCGTCAACCGGACCGGCGGCGGCGGTGTCGTCGGCCACGTCGGCATCGCGCAGGCGAAACCCGACGACTATACGTTCGGCGTCATCACGACCGAGCTCTCCATGTATCGCTGGAGAGGTCTCGCCGACGTCAGCTACGAGGACGTGGTCCCCGTCGCCCAGTACAATTCCGACGCGCCGGGGCTGCTCGTGCGCGCCGATTCGCCATACGAGACGGCGGCGGATCTGCTCGAGGCCATCAAGTCCGGCAAGGCGATGAAGGCCTCGGGCGCAAACCAGGGTGGCCTCCTGCACCTCGCTATGGTCGGCATGCTCGAGAGCGCCGGGATCGACCCGACGTCGGTGACCTGGGTGCCGACACAGGGCGGCGCGCAAGGCCTTGCCGAACTCACCTCGAACGGCGTCGACTTCGTCACCAACAACGTGGCCGATGCCAAGTCGCTCATCGAAGCCGGGGAGGTGAGGGCCCTGGCGACAATGGCCGAGGAGCGCAACGCTGCCTATCCCGACGTCCCGACACTTAAGGAAGCCACCGGGCTCGACTGGACGATCGCCAACTGGCGCGGCATCGCGGCACCGAAAGGCGTGTCTGACGACGTGGTGCAGCGGTTGTCGGAGGCGGTGCTGCAAGTCTGCCACGGCGAGGAGTTCGCGGACTTCATGACCAAGCGCGGCTACACGGTCGCATGCCTGGGACCGGACGAGTTCCGCGAACAGCTCGCCCGAAAGCAGGAGCAGTTCGGTGCGGCGCTGAAGGCGGCCGATCTCGCCGAGTGATGTTGAGCGGTCGGCGCTAGCGTATAACGCGGACAATCAGAAATGCGCGTGAACAACCTTGCGCTGGCGCTCATCGCACTGGTGCTGGGGGGCGGCGTTCTAGGCGTCGCCTCCACCTTTCCGTCTCCCCGCCACCAGGCCTTCGGACCGGCGCTGTTTCCCAGCCTGATCGGCCTGGCGCTGGTGGGCTGCGGTGTGGTTCTCGCGGTGCAGTGGTGGCTGGCCGATCGGGAAGCCCCATTGCTCTCGCTTGCACCGTGGATGCGCTCGCCGGCGACGGCTCTCAACGTCGCAATGCTGCTTGCGATCCCGGTCTTCTACATATTCGCCGTCGACCGGCTGGGGTTCGTTCCCACCGCCTTCATCTGCCTCTGGCTGATGTTGGTGCGCTATCACGGTCGTCCGGTGCTCTCCCTTTTCGGCGCGGCCGCAGCGGCAGCAATCCTCCAGTTCGTGTTTGCCGACATCCTGCTGGTCCCGCTTCCGTGGGGGCTTCTGCAACCGCTGGCGTGGTAGACGATCATGGAAACGATCCTGCTCGCACTCGAACTTCTCTTCCGCGTCGACGTCATGATCGTCATCCTCGCCTCGGCCATGTTCGGCCTGTTCATGGGAGCCATCCCGGGCCTGACGGCCACCATGGCGACGGCACTGCTCGTGCCGGTCACGTTCTTCATGGATCCGGTTCCGGCAGTCGCTGCGATCGTCACGTCCTCGGCCATGGCGATCTTCGCCGGAGACATTCCAGGAACGCTCTTGCGGATTCCCGGCACGCCCGGGTCGGCAGCCTATGTCGACGACGCCTATTGCCTCACGCAAAGCGGCCGCGCAGAGCTGTGCCTCGGCGTGAATCTGTGCTTCTCGGCCCTTGGGGGGCTCGCAGGCGCGCTCGTACTCCTTTTCGCGGCCCCCGCCCTTGCGCGGGTCGTCATCCGGTTCGGCACCTTCGAATACTTCTGGCTGGCGATGCTCGGTCTCACCTGCGCCGCCTTCATCTCCTCGTCTTCGCTGACAAAAGGTACGTTCTCGCTCCTGATCGGCCTTCTCGCCTCATGCGTCGGCATCGGCGCGACAACCGGCCTTCCGCGCTTCACCTTCGGCCAGATAGAACTGATGGGCGGGATCAACTTCGTGCCGGCCATGATCGGCGCCTTCGCGCTGTCGGAACTGATACGCACGGTGAGCGGCGGCGGCGCGGTCAATCCCGCCAACCTCAAGCCGATCGGCAACCTGTTCTCGGGGATCGCGCGCACCTTCGCGCAGCACTGGCGGCAATTCCTCCGCGGCAGCACCGTCGGCACCGTGATCGGCATCCTGCCCGGGGCGGGCAGCACACTGGCGGCCTGGGTGGCCTATGCGCTGGCCAAGCAGACTTCGCGGAAGCCGGACCTGTACGGCAAGGGAAGCCTCGAGGGAATCGTGGCGAGCACGTCGGCGAACAATGCCGCCGTCAGCGGCGCCTGGGTCCCCGCACTGGTCTTCGGCATTCCGGGTGACGCCGTCACGGCGATCGCGATCGGCGTATTGTTCATCAAGGGACTGAACCCCGGGCCGACGATCTTCATCAACAATCCGGAGGTGATCGACGCGGTCCTGATCTCCTTCCTGCTCGCCAACCTGCTGCTGATCCCGCTCGGGTTCATGTTCATCAAGGTCGCCCGACACGTCCTGCGGGTGCCGAGCGGCGTGCTGTCGCCGTTCATCCTGATCCTGTCGATCCTCGGCGCCTTCGCGATCAACAACACGCTGTTCGACGTGGGCGTCATGCTCCTGGCGGGCGTGATCGCCTACTTCATGGAGGAGAACGGGATCCCGATCGCCCCGGCCATTCTCGGCCTTCTGCTTGGGACGACCGTCGAGGAAAACTTCATGACCTCGGCCATCAAGGCGGACGGCAACCTGCTGGCCTTCTTCGAGCGCCCGATCGCGGGAACGCTGGGCGTACTGACCATCGCGCTCTGGCTAAGTCCTCTGGTGATCTGGCTGGCGCGCCGGCGTTCGCAGGCCCGCTTGCGTGCCGACGGATGATTGCCACTCCGAGTTGGTGACGGTGGATCGCCGGATTGCGGACAGTCGCCGGCGGATTGCCTGACCCGCCGCCGCGATGCGTTACTCGACGCTCTACTCGCGAACGGCGAATTCCTCGCGCAAGGCGTCGGAATGCTCCCCGAGCGCCGGCACGGGACCGAAGCCCAGGGCGTCGGGATCGCCGTAGCGAAGGCCGCGCCCCATCATCTCGACGGGACCGGTCGGACTGTCGATCGTGATTCTGCGGGCCTGCGGATGGTGCGACAGGTCCTCCACCGCCGACAGGCGGCCGCAAGCGATCCCGGCTTTCGTCAGGCACTCCATGGCGGCCTCGCGGTCCATCGCCCCGAGCACCGATCCGATCAGTGCATCGATGTCCCCGGCGTGGGCGACCCGCGAGACGTTGTCGGCATAGCGCGGATCGGCAGCCAGCTCCGGACGCTCCAGAACCTTTGCCGCAAGTGCCGCCCATTCGCGGTCGTTCTGGACCGACAGAAGGATTTCGCGTCCGTCCCCGCACCGATAGGCGCCGTAGGGAGCGATGGTCGGGTGCCGCAGCCCGATCCGCGGCGGCGCCGCGCCGCCGTAGTGGGACTGCAGGAACGGGACGTTCATCCAGTCGGTCATCGTGTGGAACAGCGACACCTCGACCTCGCGGCCCTCACCGCTGCGGCTGCGGGCGAACAGCGACTGCAGCACCGCCGCGTAGGCGGTCTCGCCGGCCGCGATGTCGCAGACCGATATGCCGACCCGGGCGCTGCCCTCCGGCGTGCCGTTGACCGAGAGGAGCCCGCTCTCCCCCTGGATCAGCATGTCGTAGGCCTTCTGGTCGCGGTAGGGGCCGTCCTCGCCGTAGCCGGAGATCGACACATAGACGAGACCGGGATTGGCCGCGCGCAACGCCGCGGCGCCGAGGCCGAGCCGCGCGGCCGCGCCCGGCGCGAGGTTCTGGACGAACACGTCCGCGCGCGCGACCATCCGCTTCATCAGCGCCAGGTCGTCGTCCTGGCGCAGGTCGAGGCAGATCGACTCCTTGCCGCGGTTGATCCAGACGAAATAGGCGCTCTCGCCGTGCACCAGCCGGTCGTAGCCGCGGGCGAAGTCGCCTTCCGGCCGCTCCACCTTGATGACGCGCGCTCCGGCATCGGCCAAGCGCGCAGTGGTCAGCGGCGCGGCGACGGCCTGCTCCAGCGAGACGACAAGAATGCCGTCAAGGTCCCGCATCGCGGGCGTCCCTCCCTTATCGTTCTCCCGGCGCGAAGGTACAGGGGCGGAGTCAGTCGGAGAAATACGGGTTTCCTTGACACGGTAGATCGTGCTCGACTACCTCGAGGCGAGGCACAACAAGAACAGCCCATGGATATCCGGCACCTACGGTACTTCATCGCCATATCTGAGGAACGGTCGTTGTCGGCCGCATCGCAGCGCCTGGGGGTGGCCCAGCCGTCCCTGTCCCAGCACGTCATCCGCCTGGAGGGCGAGCTCGGGGTGCAGCTGCTGGTGCGATCGCCGCGCGGCATCGTGTTGACCGAAGAGGGCCAGCTGCTCGCCGACCGCGCCAGGGATATCTGCGACAGCCTCGACCGCTGCGTCTCCGACCTCAGGGCGGCCGGCGGCATCGTCCGCGGCACGGTGGCCTTCGGCATGCCGCCCTCGGTGTCGATGGTGATGTCGGTGCCGCTCGCCGAGACGATCCGGGTCGAGTATCCGCAGATCCGACTGCAGGCGACCGAAGCCATGAGCGGGTTCATCAAGACCTGGATCGAGGACAAGACCGTCGACATCGGCTTTCTGTACGACCTCGACGGGAAGGACCATTTCCGCGCCACCCACATCCTCGACGAGGAGCTCTGCTTCTTCTCGGCGCCCGAGTACTGGCCGCTGTCCAGCCCGCCGGGCTCGCCGGTCGCCCTGGCCGAGGTGGCGGCGCTGGACCTGATCCTGCCGACCCCCTCGCACGGCCTGCGCCGCACCATCGAAAAGCATGCGCACGCCCGGCACATCGAGATGAACGTCGTGCTGGAGATGGATGCGATGACGCAGATCAAGGAGCTGGCGGCGCGCGGATCGGGCTACACGATCTTCGCGCCCGCCGCGGCCCACGACTTCGTCGCCCGGGGCGAGCTGCTCAAGGCGCGCATCGTCGATCCGGTCATCGCCCGCCCTGTCTACCTCGCCAACAACCCGGCACTGCCGATGAGCGGCGCCTGCCGCGCCGTCGAGCAGATCACGCTCGAAGTCGCGCGCGAACTCGTGCGCCGGGGCATCTGGGACGGCCGGCTGGTCGGCGAAGACGTCGCCGTGGCGGGATAGTCGCGGAGACTGTACTTCCGGTCAGGAGTTCCTCAGCATCTGGCCCAGGTCGCGGGCGCCGAGGCGGTCGAGATCCTCGGTCGCCGCCCAGATCCGGTCGGCGGCCGAGCCGATCAGGCCGGCGCCCTTGGCGCGGAGCCGCTGCTCCAGCTCGGCGTCGGGCAGCGGCGCCGCGAGGTCGTGCGCGAAAGGCACGACGCTGCCGTCGTCGAGGGCGATATCCCCGGCGGCCTGCATGTCGGAGAGCTGCGCATCGCCCTCAACGCTGATGCGCTGCGCGAGCCGCGCCAGGGACGGATCCCCGGCGAGCGCGTCGGTGTAGGCCGCCTCGCTGGCGGTCGGGATGCCAGACAGGACCATGCCGGCGAGCCAGAGGTAACTGAACTTCACTTCCAGCCCGGTGCGCGGGGTCTTGATGTCGCAGACCGACAGCCAGCGCGGATTGGTGCGCAGGCGTATTTCGCCGACGCGCTCCGGCGTGAGGTTGCGCTCCCGGCCTGCCGCCGCCAGCCCCTCGATCATCGCGTGGGTGCCGTGGCAGCAGGCGTGCAGCTTGTACTTGATGTCCTCGAAGAGGAAGGTTGCGGGCGGCGGATCGCCCCACGCACCGGCCTCGTCCGGGTCGTCCGAGTGGGTGGCGACGAAGCCCTGCGGCCCCATCAGGCCGTCGTCCGCGGAGCTGAAGCCTGCCCTGGCAAGGGCGGCGCACTCGACCCCGTTCGAGGCGGATATCCCGGCATTGTAGGGCTTGCCCATGGTGCCGAACTGCGACTTCAGCCCCGAGGCGCGCGTCGCGCAGAGGCCGATCGCGGCGCGCAACCGGTCCCGGTCGAGCCCGTAGATCCGGCCGGCCGCGACGGTCGCCCCGAACGCACCGGCGGTCGCCGTCTGGTGAAAGCCTCGATTGTAGTGCCCGCGCCCGAGCACCAGGCCGACGCGGATGGACGCTTCGGCCCCGACGAGAAACGCATCGACGACATCCGAGGCGGTGGCGCCGGTCTCCTCGGCCGCAGCCAGCGCGGCCGGGTAGATGCCGACGGAGGGATGGCCGACATGGCCGAAGTGCGTGTCGTCATAGTCGAGCGCGTGGCTGGTCGCACCGTTCACCAGGGCGGCGGCCCGGGCCGGGGCGGCGCCATCGCCGAACACCGAGGCGACGGGATTGCCGCCTTCCGCGGCGACGAAGCCGCGCAGGGCGATCGCCAGCGGCTCGTCGACGGCGGCGCGGCCGCAGGCGATCCAGTCGCAGAGCGAGAACCGCGCCCGCGTCCTCGCCGCCGCCGGCAGCTCGTCCCGCGGCAGGCCGGCGAGATCGAGGAGACGGTTCAAGCTCATTTGCGTCCCTGCCCGTACGACTTCGGAAGACCCAGAACCTGCTCTGCGATGTAGCACAGGATCAGGTTGGTGGAGATCGGCGCAACCTGGTAGAGACGCGCCTCCCGGAACTTGCGCTCGACGTCGTATTCCTCCGCAAAGCCGAAGCCGCCGTGGGTCTGCAGACATGCCTCCGCCGCCTCCCAGCTGGCGTCGGCAGCGAGCATCTTGGCGGTGTTGGCCTCGACGCCGGGATTGAGGCCGGAATCGTACATGGCGGCGGCGCGATAGACGATCGCCTCGGCCGCCAGCATGTGCGCGTAGGCCCTCGCCAACGGAAACTGCACCCCCTGGTTGGCGCCGATCGGCGCGTCGAAGACGGTGCGCTCCCGCGCGTAGTCAGCTCCCGTGGCGAGGAACCACTTGGCGTCGCCGATGCATTCGGCAGCAATGAGAATGCGCTCCGAATTCATCCCCGAGAGGATGTAGCGAAAGCCCTTGCCCTCCTCGCCGATCAGCGAACTTGCCGGGATCCGTACGTTCTCGAAGAACACCTCGGTGGTCGCGTGGTTGATCATCGTCCTGATCGGCCGGATCTCGATGCCGTTCCCCAGATGCTCCCGCAGGTCGATCAGGAACACCGAAAGCCCGTCCGTGCGGGACGGCGCCTTGTCGCGCGGCGTGGTGCGGGCGAGCAGCACCATCAGGTCGGAGTGCTCGGCGCGGGAGGTCCAGATCTTCTGGCCGTTGACGACGTAGGAGTCGCCGTCCCTGTCGGCGCGCGTCTTCAGCGCGAGCGTATCGGTGCCGCTGGTCGGCTCGGTGACGCCAAACGCCTGCAGGCGCAGGGAGCCGTCGGCGATGCCCGGCAGATACTGCTGCTTCTGCGCCTCGTTGCCGTGCCGGAGCACGGTGCCCATCGTATACATCTGGGCATGGCAGGCGGCCGCGTTGCAGCCGTTGCGATGGATTTCCTCGAGGATCACCGCGGAGGAGGACAGGTTGAGGCCGGACCCGCCATAGGACTCGGGGATCATGGCGGCGAGATAGCCCTCGCGGATCAGGGCATCGACGAAGTCCTTCGGATAGGCGCGCCTTGCGTCGAGATCGCGCCAGTAGGAGCCTGGAAACTCGGCGCAGACCTTGGCGACGCCTTCCCGGATCGCGGCATAGTCGGCGGTGGGGTCGAAATTCGTCATGGGCACGGTTCCGGTACGGTTTGGAAACGATAGATCGCAAGACCGCGGGACGGGCGGAAATAGCGATTGCGTCTCCCGGCTATCGCGGGGCGCTCTGACGCTGCCCTCAGCACAGCAGCGCGGGGTCGTGCTGGTCGCGAAGCTCGGCGGCACGGCCGAGCACACGCTCGATCATTCCGTTCAGCGCCCGGTCGGACATGCCGGAGGGACACAGCAGGGCGATCGTCCTGACCATGTCCGCATCGTCGATCTGCCACAGGCAGTAGCGTCCTTGGGCAGCGTCGGCGGCGACGGAGTGGTAGGGCAGGACGGTGTGGTAGCCGTGGTCGGCCTCCTCGATCATCGCCTTGACGGCCGTCAGGCTGTCGAGTTCGAGGGCGGGCCGCAGCGCTACCCCCCGATCGGCTGCGACCCGGTCGACGATCCGGCGCAACTGGTGAATGGGGCTGGGCAGTATCAGCCTCAGGCCGGCCAGCGCGGCGAACGGCGCGGGGTCGGCGACGTCGAGGGGCGGGCCGGCGAGCACCAGGCGCTCGGTGAGCAGCGGAATGTTCTCCGCCCGAGCGTCGTTCGCGCCCAGATAGCTGATCGCGAGATCGAGCCGGCGGCTCGCCATGAGCCGTTCCAGATCTCCCGAATAGGCTTCGACGACGCTGACGCGACCGCCGTGCCGCATCGAGTCCATGATGTGGTTGAGGAACAGCGGAGCAATCGTCGGACAGACGCCGAGACGGATGTCGCCGGCTGCGCCGTTGAAGTCCTGCCGCAGCCGCTCGAACAGCAGGTCCAATTCCTCGATGTGGGTCTTGGCCTCCCCGAGCAGCCGCGCGCCGGCCTCGGTCGGCACGGCGCTGCGCCCGTTCCGGGTCACCAGTTCGACGCCGAGTTCCTGCTCGAGCAGCCGCACCTGGCGCGTCAGCGCCGGCTGGGCGATGCCGATGACCGGCGCGGCCTTGGAGAAACCGCCATTGTCGCAGACCGCGAAGAAGTAGCGCAGGCGGCGGATGTCGACCCCCGATTTTTCGAGCCGGGCCATCGCGCTAGCGCTCCGTCACGCGCGCCAGGCCCGCGGCGATCCAGCCCGGCGCCCCGGCGCGGCCCGGCGGCACCGGGTCCGGATCGAAGGCAAGGGTGCGGAGCCCCGCCGTCGACGTGACCGCGAGGCGCGAGGGATAGGCGATCCACCAGACCAGAGCGACGCCGATCAGCCAGAAGAAGAGCTGCCAGACCCAGAGCGACGGGAGCCCGATCGGCGCCGTCTCGCCGGCGAACACGGGCTCGCTGAAGAACCTATTGCCGACGATGGCGCCGGGACCGAGCGCCAGGAACGACCAGATCAGGGTGAGCGACCACTTCGCCCCCCGCGCGGCGGGTCCGCCGAAGTCGGTCTTCCAGCGGGCGGCGAACTCGTCGTGCAGGCGGTCGCGCTGCCCGCGGCCTCTGACCTGCCGCGTGAAGATCGAGACGAGCAATACCGCGGCCGCGTTGAAGACCAGTCCCCACGCCGCCGAATGCGCGGTGAGCGGCCAGCGCCCCCAGGGCAGAGGGCCGAACAGCCCCTCGACCAAAACGAGGCCGAACGGCTCGGTGAACACCACCAGAAGCGTCCCGACGATCAGCCCGGTCAGCACCGCCTCGCGGCTAATCCAGCGCACGAAGGCGAGCCCCAGCAGCGCCGGGAGGAGCTGGACGGACATCGGCAATGCCAGCGATGCGACGACAGCCGAAGACACCGGGGCAAACGTCGCCAGCGCGGCGGCGAGCGCAAACGTGACGGCAAGCGCGATTCGGGCGGCCAGTCGGCGGCCGGCGGGCGTCAGATCCGGCACGACATAGGGAACGACGATCTCGCGCGTTGCCAGTAGCGCGCCGGACGTCATGAAGAACAAGGCGGTGACCTGCAGGCCGATCGCGAGCGCCGCGACGAGGGCGAGGCCCGCGAACGGCTCAACCGCCGAGAGCACCGCGATCAGCGGCGCTATGCCCTCGGTCATCCGCGCGGCGAGAAACGGCGTGAGGAACAGCAGGATCCCGGCGCCCAGTCCCGCGATCAGCCACACCGGCGCAAAACCGGCGCTGCGGCCGGGCCGCACCGTGACCGCCAGATAGAGAAAGCCCGGGCTCAGGACGATGCCGACGAGGGACAGGGCGGTCGACGCGATCCCGACGGTGGTGAAGATGCCGCCATGGGCAATGTCCTTGCCGATCCCGGCGGAGAACTGCACGACCCCAGGGATGCCGTCGCCCAGCAGCCCCTCGCCTACCGCGATGCCGGCGGAGAGGAAGCCCGGGCCGTCCAGTGCCAGCTCCGAGAATCCCGTGCCGGCGACCAGCAGCACCGCCAGCAGGACCGACTGCGCCGCGACGATGAGCACGATGGCGCGCCAGCCGCCGATGACGGCGGGCAGGAACAGGAAGAATGCCACGCTCCACACCACCCCCGCCCGCGGCAGCGCGTCCGCGCTCGCCTCGGCGATCAGCGCTCCGAGTTGCGACAGCAGGGTTGCCGAAAACGGCAGGGCGAACAGGGCGGAAACCGTGAGCACGACGAGCCGCAGCGTGACGCTCCCGTAGTAGCGCCCGAGCGCCTCCCCCGGACTGCCGAGGCCGGCGATGCGTGCGGCAAGCCAGAGGCGCTTCTGCAGGAGCACCGCGGTGATCGCGGCGAGTACCAGCCCGGCGGCGACGTGGTTGGCGGACATGCCGAACCGCGCCGTCAGCACCAGGTGAGCGAGCAGGCCGGGACCGGCGACGGCGATCCCCGCGGCGGCGAAGACGGCCGCCCATCCCGGCAGGTCGGCGCCGCCGTCGACGAGGGCGGCCGGGCCGGGCGCGACCCGCGCGGCGAGGGCCGCGATGTAGACCCCGTAGGCGGCCAGGACGGCGAATGTGACGACCAGGAGCGTGGTCACCGACGTCCTCCGCGATGGGCCAGGCGCGACGCTCGCCTGGGATTGTTGTCGCGGACGACATCGAAGTGCTGGAAGGCCTGCCGCGGCCCGAAACGGGTGACCATGTAGAAGACGACGATCACGGCGAGACCGGCAAGGCCCGCGGCCGTCACCAGGAAATAGCGCTCAGCGAAGCCGTCCACCACCAGCACGGCAACCATCAGGCCGAGCGCGCCGAGCAGGAAGCAGCCGAGGCCGAGTGCGACCTCGCGGGCGGTGAATCCGGTGGCGAGGACAGCGTTTACGATGATGTGCGCAGCGAATCCGCCCGCCAGCGCGGCGAATCCCGCGACAACCCACCAGACACCCGCTCCCGAATAGCCGTGGTGCATCGTCAGCACGGCCAGGAACGCCGCGGGAAGCCACACCGTCGTGACCAGTGCGTGCCGGTCGAACCGATCCCGCCGCGCGTCATCTGCCGACATCGTCTGCACTCCCGCGGCGCGGCTCAGTCGTCGCCCTTGCCGGACTTGCCTTCAGGCGCACCAGGGAAGTTGCGGAACTGCATGCCGCCGGCGGCCCCGAGGTTCTTCAGGGGCAGGCCGATCTCCTCCATCAGTCCGTCGACAAAGGCGACCTGGGTGCGGTACTTCATCGCAGAGTTGACGACCTGGTCGGAAATGTTGCCGCCGGACGGTCCCGTGCCGCCGGTTCCGCCGCCGCCACCACCGGATTCCGACGGGCTGTTGAGGCCCGGCAGGCCGTCGACCTGCAGGATCTTGATCGACTCGATGTTCTCCATCGGCTTCACCGACTCGCGGATGATCTGCGGCAGCGACTTGACGAGGTTCTCGTAGATCGCCGAGCGGCGGCTCTCGTCGTTGCGCATGTTCTCGGCCTCGTTCAGCTTGCGATGGCCTTCCGCGTCGGTCTCGTAGCGGATGCCCGCGGCCTTGGCCTCGGCGATCTCGGCCTGCGCCCGGTGCTCGATGGCGAGCTTCTCGGACTCGGCCCGCCTGAGCACCCGCAGCGCGTCGCGCTCGGCCGCGGCTTCGGCGACGATGATCTCGATCTTCTTGTTGCGGTTGGCATTCTCCTCGGCGCGGACCGTCTCGACCTGCTCCTCGACGGCGGCGAGCGCCTTGCGGGCCTTGGCCTCGTCGGTGCGGGCGACCGCCTCCTCGATGGCCTTGTTGACCACAGAAATCAGCCGCTGCTTGTCGGCCAGCTCGATTTCCATGTCCTGCTCGATGACGAAGCGTTCGATGTACTTCTCGGCGGCGACGCGCATCTCGTCGAGCTCGCGGTTGGCGACGATCGCCGCATCCTCGACCTTCCGCATGCTCTGCGTTTCCGCCAGCCTGACCTTCTGCCGCCGGACGATATCCTGCTGGGCGACGTCCTCGTCCTTGCGCAGGCGCTCGATCTCGAGCGCGTGCTGCTTGGCGATGACGGCGCGGTCCTGCTCGGTCTGCGCCACCTCCTGGCTGACCCGGACCTCCCGGGTCTTCTCAACGGCGAGTAGCTCGATCTCCCTGGTCGTCTCGATCCTGCGGGTCTCGACGGCGCGCTCGCGGGCGAGCCGCGCCTCCTCGATCTCGGTGCCGCTGCTGGCGTCGAACACCTCGATCTCGCGACGCGACTTGATCTGCGCTTCCTTCACCAGGCGCTCGCGCTCGATGCGCTCCGCCTCGATCTGCTGCTGGGTCAGCAGGCGCTCGGTCGCCAGCTTGGTCTGCGAGGCGATCTCGGTGAGCTCGGTGTCCTTGTGCCGTTCGATCTCCAGCGCCCGGATCTCGTTCTGCGAGCGGATCCGTTCGGATTCGACGGCGTGGTCCTTCATGATGCGGATGCGCTGGGATTCCTCGTCCGCCTTCTCGCGGGCCTGGGCGATCGAGATCGCCGAGCTCGACCGCTCCGACTCGATCTCGGCGGCCTGGGCGGCCTTGCGGATCTCGATGGCGCGCGCCTGATCGATGCGGGCGTATTCGAGGTCGCGGTCGATCTCCAGGGCGCGCTGCTCGGCCTCCTGGTCCTTCAGCTTGATCTCGATGCGGGTCTCGTTCTCGATCTTGTTGCGCAGCTTGCGGCGCGCCTCGATCTGCTCCGTGAGCTGCGTCAGGCCCTCGGCGTCGAAGGCGTTGGAGGGATTGAAGACGGAAATGTCGGTCTGGTTGAGCGACGTCAGCGACGCGTTCTCTAGTTCGAGCCCGTTGGTGCCGAGCCGCTTCGCCACCAGGTCGCTGACCCGCTCGACGTAGCGGGACCGGTCCTGGTGGATCTCCTCCATGGTCATCGACGCGGCGACCGAGGCCATGGCGTCGACGAACCGCCCCTGGATGATCTCCTTCAGCGCCAGCGGGTCCTGGGTCCGGTCGCCGAGCGTCCGCGCCGCGTCCGACACCCCTTCCCTGGTGGCGATGACCCGGACCAGGAACTCGGCGACGAGGTCGATCCGCATCTTGTTCTGGGTGATCAGCGACTGCTCGCCGACGAGGCGGATCTGCAGCGGGATCGCGTTCATGTTCACGACGGTGATGTCGTGGACGATCGGGATCACCAGCGCCCCGCCGCCCATCACCACCTTCTCGCCGCCGGATCCGGTGCGGACGAAACTCTGGTCCTTGGAGGAGTGGCGGTAGAGCCAGTGCAGCAGATAGACCCCGACGGCAATCAGAATGGTCAGGAGAATGATGATCGCGATTGCATCAGCGCCGGTCATGGTCTTGTCCTTTCCTGAGGCGAGCAGCCATGGAATTAAGCCGGTTCAGTAACGTTCCTGGCCTGCCACGGCCAGCACGATGAGAGAGGGCGTGATCAGGTTGATGAAGTCCGACAGCGTGTAGAGCGCGACGACGCCGGCAGCCTGTCCCGTGCCGATCACCACGTCGACGAAGTGGAGGATCGGGTAGATCGCCCAGCCGATCGTCAGTATCAGCCGTATCCAGAAGTAGCCGAGGCGCACGGCGCGGCTTTCCCGGCGGATGACCTCGGTCATCCCGCCGAAGTACATCTCGCCGAGGATGTAGAGCCAGAAGGCGATCGACAGCAGCGCGCCGAGGGTCGGATTGAAGAAGCCGGCATCTCCGAGGTAGCGCGAGAACACCATCAGCAGCGCCGCCGCCGACATCCGCCAGAAGATGCCGACCGAGGCCGGGCCGAGCGCCCGCACGTAGAAGTAGACGGCGGCGACCTGGAGCGGCTGCACCGTCAGCCAGGCCGACAGGCGGATGCCGCCGCTGGAGCCGGCGCCGCCCATCCACAGCGCCGCCGCGCCGGCATAGTGCAGGGCGGAGGCGAGCGCCGCGACGCCGACCATCGCCAGCGGGATGCGCCACTTCTCGCTGGTCCAGCTGAGGCCGAGAAAGCACAGGACGGCGGTCGAGAAGGTCGCCAGGAGCGCGGCGGCGAAGGCGCTGCTGACCACGTCCTGGGAAGTGTAGAGTGCTCCGAACATTTAGGTCCCCTCAGACTTGTGCCCTGATGTGCGGCGCCCGCCCGTACAGGGCCACCATCGGCAGGATCAGCAGGCCGAAGATGAACTGCTGCCACTCGTACTTCAGGCCGATGCCGATCAGGAACGAGCTGAGCACCTGGAGGACCAGCACGCCGATGACCGTGAACCCGTAGCCGCCGTAGCCGCCCATCAGCGAGGTGCCGCCGATTACCACCGCCGCGAGAGTCGTGAACAGGTAGGGATCGCCGACCCCGATGAAGCCGCCGCCGGACCACCCCAGCAGAAGCGATCCGGTCAGCGCCGCGAAGACTCCGGAGATGGTGTAGGCGAGCGTCCAGTACTTGAACTCGGACACGCCGATCAGCTTGGCGCTGCGGCGGTTGCCGCCGAGCGCGTAGACGTAGCGTCCGTAGGCCGAGTAGCGCAGCCCGACGATCACGATGATCGCCAGCACCACCCAGATCAGGATGGTCGGCGGAAACGCCAGGCCGAACGTCCTGCCGTTCATGGCGGCGAGGTTCTGCAGCCACGCCGGCACGGTGCCGAACACATTGCCGCTGTAGGCGGAGCCGATCGAGGTGAGGATCTGCGTCAGGCCGGCCACCGCGAAACCCGTGCCGAGCGTGAGGATCAGCGCCTGGCCCTGCAGGCGGTAGCTGAGGACGCCGTTGACGAAGCCGATCAGGCCGCCGAGCACGAGGACGAAGCCGGCGGCCACGAAGGAGGGCACGCCGAGGCTGATGAGGAACAACAGGCCGATGTTCGATGCCCCGATGACGAAGGGGATCGACAGGTCCAGTCCGCCCATCAGCGCCACCAGCGTCTGGCCGATGCAGGCGATGCCGAGGAAGGCGGCGAACAGCAGCACCGCCTTGACGTTGGTGCCCGACAGGAATCCCTCGATGGTGAACGACGAGATCACCACCAGCGCGACCAGCACGATCAGGCCGATGAAGGCGCTGCGGCCGTGGGCGAAATAGCCCGAGACCTTGAAGGCGAACAGCAGGATCGCCTCGAGGACGAGGAAGGCGATCAGGTAGGTGACCGTCCGGAACGATGGCACCGAGGCGGCCGCGATCAGATAGGCGAGGAGCAGAAGCCCCATCGCGATGATCATCACCCGGTTCGACCGCCAGACGCCGGCGCTCCGGCCGGGTTCCCCGGCTACTTCCGCCGCGACCGCCGCCTCCGCCGCGTCGGCGGCGCGGGTCTCGGAGATGACGACGACGTAGTTCAGCAGCCACAGTAGCACGGCGACGGTGACGACCGTCAGGGCGATCACGTCCTGGGCCTTCATGCCCTGGCCGAAGCCGAGCCCGAAGCCGATCGCCGAGACGATCAGCGCCGCCGCCAGGTTGATCCAGATCATCGCCGTCGAGCGCGGGATCGGGATCAGCTGGAACCGTGCGTCGCGGCCGGTGGGCGGGAGGCTGCTCACGGCCGCCCCCCGAACAGCGTCAGGCTGCCGCCCTGCATGGCGACCACCGCGAACAGGGCGACGAGCAGCACGGTGACGAAGACGTAGAGGAACAGGCCCATGCGCCGGGCATTGACCTCCGCGTTGATCAGCCGCGCCGCGCCGACCAGCAGGATGGCGGCGCCGGCCAGCAGAAACGCGACTTTCTGGACCGGCGTCAGGCTCAGGGAGGGGGCTGCGACGTCGGCCGGCGCGATCAGCAGATAGCGGGTCATCAGGTCGCCGGCGGGGGCGGCCGGCAGCGCCTCGGCCGGCAGGTAGGTCGCGGAGGTCGCGACCTGCAGCATGATGCCGACGACGACCGTGGCGAGCACCACGAACGCGCCCCACGGCGAAATGAAGGAGATGTGGCGGCCGATGACCGGCACGAGCAGCGTCAGCAGCAGCGACAGGACGAGGATGATCCCGTAGCTCATCTGCGTGACGAAGGCCTGGATGGCGCCGAAGTTGAAGGTGGCGAGAACGTAGCCGATCAGCCACAGGTTCAGCGCGCCGAGCAGGGCGCCGGTGACGCCGCCGCGGCCGCCCGCCAGACTGACCCCGCCGAGCACCAGCGCCGTCACCGCGGTCAGCGTCATCGTGGTGCCCTGGGTCGGGTCGCCGGAGGCGATCAGCGCGGTGTAGCAGATCGCGCCAAGGCCGACGAACAGCCCGGCGATGACGTGCGCCCCGATGCGGACGATGTTGATGCGGACGCCGCTGGTCCAGGCGGCCCGCTCGTCGTAGCCCATCATTCTCAGGTTTGCGTAGAACGGGGTGAGCGTGAACAGCAGCCAGCCGGCCGTGGCGATAAGCACGATCAGCAGGACCGGCGAGAAGATCGTCGTGCCGAGACCCCAGCTCGCCATCCATTCCGGCGCGACGCCGCCCGGGCGCGGCAGGATCACCAGGTTTATTCCCGACAGGGCGAGGAAGCCCGACAGCGCCACGATGATCGGCTGGACGCGCACCCAGATGACGATGAGCGCGAACAGCAGCTGGTAAAGGACGCCCAGTCCGAGCGCCACCAGGAAGACGCCGAACGGGCCGCTGACGGCGCCGATCATGTTCAGCTTCACGACCGAGACGTTGATGAAGGCGAGCAGCGGGCCGACCGCCAGGTCGACGGTTCCCCTGCCGGACACCGCCAGCGCCATCAGCGCGTAGGTCGCCAGCGTCAGCGGCGCCGCCACGATGATGGCGCTGCCGAAGCCGGACATCGACACGAGGCTGGGCCCGCGGATCACGGCGATGCTCAACAGCACCGCGATCAGCAGAATGGGCACCAGCAGGTAGGTGCTCGACAGTGATGAACGTGCCGTCATGCGGACCGTCTCGGCCACGGTTCAGGTGGATCCGCGGCACACCCGGGCGGCGCGCCGCGGACGGGCGTCACAGTTCGATCACGCGCCGGGAGGCCGCGCGCGGCGCCGGGGACGACCCCGCCGGCGCGCTCGACATCGCGCGCCCGCTGCTCCGCCGTTCCGGATCGTTCTGCACGATCTTCTTGAGGACCGGGGCGATGACGTCCTTGAACTTCGCCGGGTCCTCGGAGGTCGGGAAGTGCCCGCCCGAGAAGATGATGCACTCCGACCCCTTGACCTTCTCCGCCGTCCGCTCGGTCATCTCCGGCGTGCAGGCGAAATCGTACTCGCCGGTCAGGAAGTAGATCGGCAGGCGTCCGGAGATCTTGTGCACCTGGTCGCGGAAGTCGCTGTCGACGGAGTAGAAGTAGAGATCGCCCTTGAAGATCCCCGGCCCGCCCTGGGCGTAGTACCACCACGTCTCCCATCGGTATTCGTCCGGGCTCTCCGGCGACATCAGGCCGAACACCGAGGTGGCCACGGCCTCGCCGCCGTGGATGTGGGGATGGTGAAGCGGGTTGATCCACCAGCCCGGCGAATGATCGCAGGCCTCGAGCGCGATCAGGGCGGAGAACTCGTTCTCGTACTTCAGCGCCAGGTGCAGGCAGATGTTGCCCCCCATCGACTGTCCCATGATGACCGGCATCTTGAGGTCGAGGGCGCGGCAGAAGGCGACGATGAACTCGCCGTAGAAGCTGGTCGTCAGCTTGTACTCGTCCTCCATGAGGTGGAAGCCCTCCGGAGGGATCGACTTGCCGTGCCACGGCATGTCGAAGGCGATCACCCGGAAGTTCGAGGAGATGTCGGGGTCGCACATCTGGTGCCGGTACTGCCGGCCGTCCGTTCCCGCGGTGTGCAGGCAGACCATCGGGATGCCCTCGCCGGTCTCCTCGTAGTAGGTCCGGTAGGTCTTGCCCTGGCAGGTAACGTAGACGTAGCGGCCTACGATGGGATCGTGCTCGTTCATGTTCCCGTCTCCCTCAAACTTGCCGCATCAGCGCCAGCATCCACGTCAGCGCGCGGATGTTCTGCCAGAACGGAAGCTGGTCGCCGTCGATGACCAGCTGCTTGTGCAGCGGATGCGCCATCGCCCAGATGTCGTTGAACATCGGCGGCGGGACTTCCTGGCTGAACTTGGCCCAGGCCGAGGATGGCGCGCGGAGGGCGAAGTCGAAGCCGAGGTCGTTCGGCGTCAGCCCTTCCGAGATCCGCGCGATCTTGCCGCCGCTGACCTCGATCAGATACTCGGTCTCGTCCACACCGAGGACGAAGCGGTTGTTGAAGAACCTGCCAATCACCGGCAGGACCCTGTCTTCGTTGACGCAGCGCGCCCAGCGTTCGACCCATTCCAGATCGAAGCTCTTCCTGCTGCCGTATCTACTCATGTCGCCCTCCTGTCGGTTCGGCAGATCAAGCTTCGGGCAACGGCTTGCGGGCCGGCCCGTAGACAGCGGTGAAGGAAGCCTGGTCGATGGCAACCGGCATGACGGCCGCCGCGAACGCGGCGAGATCGCCGTCCGGCGCCACTTCGACCCTGGGTACCTTCACTGCGTAGAGTGTGAAGACGTAGCGGTGCTGGCGGTCGGGCGGCCATGGCCCGCCCCAGCCCTTCCCGAACCCGGGAATGCCGAACGTCACGAAATCCGAGTTCAGTTCCACGGCGCCGCGCGGCATGGCGAGGCTGTTGCTCGCGCCTTCCGGCAGGGACCGGATGTGACCGGGAATGTTGCAGACGAGCCAGTGCGCGAAGCTGCGCGGGAAGTTGAACTCGGCCGGCAGGTCGGGGTCGGTGACTGCCAGGGCGAAGCTCTGCACCCCCTCGGGCACGCCCCGCCAGGTCAGCGCCGGCGACACCTTGGCGTCCTCGACGAAGCGGCCGGGGACCGTCGCCCCCTGCGGGATGTCGGGGGCAATCAGCAGGAACCCTGCCTGGTTCATGACGTCGTCCTTCGTCTGTCTCGACCTGAGGCGCACCTGACGGCCGGCCGGACGGCCGTCGTCCGTTCGCGCTGCGGTGTCGGGCGGCAGCAGCGTCATGCTGTCGTCCTCGGCATGGTGGTAGGGATGGGCCTCTTCCTCGGCCAGCGCCTCGCCCGGCATCGCCGCGCTCGCCCGCCGTCCGAACATCGCGTTCAGGATCGCGTGCCCGTCGAACGGCGGCTCGAAGTCCGCCGAGATCACCCCGTTGCGGAACACGTGCACCCGCGAGCACAGGTTCATGAACTCCTCGAGCTCCGAGGACAGGAACATCACCGCGTTGCCGCGGGCGGCAAAGTCGCGCAGGTTTCGGTAGAGGTCGAGCTTGGCGCCGACGTCGATGCCGCGGGCGGGGTCGTTCAGGATCAGGACCGACGGCTTCTCGGCGAACGACCTGGCGATCAGCACCTTCTGCTGGTTGCCTCCCGACAGGGAGGTGATCAGGTTGTCGGGAGAACCCATCTTCACGGCGAGCCGGCTCGCTTCCCACTCGAAGATCGGCGTCAGCTTCGTCCGGTTGATCAGGTTCAGCCAGCCGCCGGCGCGGTACTCCCGGTATACCGGCAGCACCATGTTCTCGAAGATGCCGAGATTGGCGAAAATGCCCTCTTTCTTGCGGTCGCCGGAGACGTAGCTGATGCCGTTCAGACGCGCCGAATGCAGATCGGTGACCGCCTCGGCGACCTGGTCGCGGACGATCGAGATGCGGCCGGAGACCAGCGGCTGCACCCCGGCGACGGCCCGCACGAAGTCCGCCTGGCCCTGCCCGTCGAGGCCGGTGATGCCGACGATCTCGCCGGGATAGAGCGTGAAGTCGAACGCCCCCCCGTCGTGCCACACCCGCGCGCCGAGGACGCGCAGGAGCGGCGTGTCCGAGCTGCGCTCGGCGACGCTTTCGGCGGCCTTCGAGCGCTCGCGCTCCGGACCGGCGATCAGCGCCAGGATGTTGGCCTCGGTGATCTCGTCCTTTTCCAGCGTGCCGACCGTCACCCCGTCGCGCAGCACGGTGGCGCGGTCGGCGATGCGGACCAGTTCGGCGATCCGGTGGGTGACGATCAGGATGGCGCAGCCCTGCTGCTTCATCTCGCGCATCTTGCGGAACAGCCGCTCCGTCGAATCGAAGTCCAGGGCTGCCGAGGATTCGTCGAGGATCAGCACCCGGGGGTCGGTGAGGATCGCCCTGGCGATGGTGATCCACTGCTTGATCGACAGGGGCAGCTCGCCGACGGAAATGCTCAGGTCGATATCGAAGCCGAGCAGTTCGGCCATCAGCGCCGAGGCCCGGCGGGCACGCTCCTCCTGGCTTACCGACGAGCCGAGCAGGCCGTCGGCGCCGAGATAGATGTTGTCGAGGATCGAGCACTCGTCGGCGACGAGCACTTCCTGGAAGACATTCGAGATGCCGAGGTCGCGCGCCTCGTGCGGCGTCGTCGCCGACTTGCCGAGGATCGAGACCTGTCCGCCGTCGGGGATCAGCACGCCGGAGATCACCTTGGCGAGCGTGCTCTTGCCCGAGCCGTTGCCGCCGATGATCGCGTGCACCTCGCCCTCGTAGGCGCGCAGGCTCACGTCATCGAGCGCGACCGTCGGACCGAAGGTCTTGCGGACGTGGGAGATGTCGACCGAAACGGCAGCCATGACAGCTCGGGCTCACGATGCGAGACGGGCGCGAAGCGGCTGCCGCGGATGATCCGCCGCGACAGCCGCGCTCGCGCACTCAGGGCTTCGGGTGGGAAGCCGGGTCGTAGGCCTCGGGATCCGCGGGCCGCAGGAAGAAGTCGTCGAGATACTCCTTGCTGGCCCAGACCTCGGCGCCCGGATGGTACCAGTCGCCGGAGTCCTCGCTGCAATCCTCCGGGATCGCCGCCAGCATCTCGTCCTTGTTCATCTCGATCGGCTTGGCGAGGATCGACCGGACCTTTGGCCCCTGCCCCTGCAGCGTCCGCATCATGATGTTCCAGGCCATCTCGAAATCGTCGCCGGGGGGCCAGGCGTGGATCGCGCCGGAGACGAAGTCCGAATTGTGCCGCCAGTAGCACAGCGCACCGAGCTCGGAGCCGATGGTGAAGGGGATCATGTCGCGGCCGGACTGCTTCATCGCCCGCAGCGCGCCCAGTTCCGAGGCCGACTGGATGATGATGCCGTCGAGCTTGCCGGGATTGGTGGCGAGCCACTTCTGGATTTCCGCCTGCGCCACCTGGTCGGTCCACATGCCGGCGATCTGGCCGGCGACCTTGATGTCCGGGTGGTTGGCCAGTGCCGCCTCGATGCCGGTGTTCTGGCTGTCGGAGGCCGACGTGCCGGGAATGCCCTCGACGATGAGGACGTTGCCCTTGCCACCGAGCTCGTTGGCCATCCACTCGCCCATCATGTTGCCGCCGACCACGAAGTTGGCCGACGAGTTCACCGAGTAGGGGCTCGTCAGGTAGCCGGTGGCCGAGAACACCGGAACGCCCTTGGAATGGGCGTACTCGACCGTCTGGTTGAGGGCGGTCGGATTGGAGCAGCACACGATGATCGCGTCGACGCCCTGGTCGACGAGCTGGCGCATCTGCTGGATCTGGGTGGAATCGTTGAGGTTCGACTGGGTGATGACGACCTCGGAGAGCAGGCCGAGATCCGTCCACTTCGGGATGATCTCGTTCTGCAGCCGGTTCATCACGGCGGCCCGCCAGGTGTTGCCCGCGTAGCTCGATGCGTAGCCGATCTTCCACGGCGGCGGGTTCTTCGCCACGAAGTTGCGGTAGGCGCTGTCGCCGAGCGGCTGCGCCGGATCCATCATGTCGGAGTTGTAGAGCGTATCCTGGATGTCCTGCGGAAGTTCCGTTTCATCGGCCTGAGCCTGATGCACCGCGGCGAGCGACGCGCACAGAACCAATCCACGCAGAATCCCTGCGTCAAAGCGTATCATGTTTCCTCCCTAGCGCTGTCTTGTCCAGCGACTGCCCCTCTACGGGGGCGGCACAGACAGTTCGGGGGGAACCGCGATTTCGGAAATACGATTTTCCTATATCAGCAATAAGGAACTGAACTAGGCAGCCCTCAGGGGGGCTGAGGAGCCGTCTTCGGCGGGCGGTTGCAATCGGCAGGCGCGGCGGGCATCTCAAGCGTGCCGGACCGTGTTGCCGGACTGAGTGCGGCAGGCAGGACTCGCGGGAACGGCCGGCGGCCCGGGCGAACCCACGCCAAACGCGTCGATCGCTTGGCGTCCTGACGGGTGATCTGGCGGAGAGGGAGGGATTCGAACCCTCGGAACGCTTGCGCGCTCAACGGTTTTCGAGACCGCCCCGTTCGACCACTCCGGCACCTCTCCGCGGTCGGGGCATCGGCTCAGGGCCGAGACGGCGCCCTAACTACACGACGCTTTCGCCTCGAACAAGGTCGGCGTTCGCGTGCGGCGCCGCGTGTCGCCCTGGATCGGCGGCCCTACACCGGACGCGCCGCCATCCGCCCGCGCCCCGGCGTCCGCGGCCGCCCTCTCGACCCGGCCCTGCGCATTGACTCTTCGGTCGCGCTCCGTATATTCCGCCCGCATCGCGCGGAGCTGACGGCTGCCGCGCCTAATTGCGCTGTCCGAGGCCCGCGCCCGTTCCTAAGATCACGGGCGCCCGCAAAGTCCGCTTCAAACGCGGCGCCGAAGGATGCGCGACGACAGAAGGACACGACCCGATGTTCGCGGTCATCAAGACGGGCGGCAAGCAGTATCGCGTCGCCGCTAACGACAGGATTACGATAGAGAAGCTTCCCGAAGACGCCGGTGCCGCGGTGACCTTCGACCAGGTATTGATGGTCGGCGACGGCGACAATGCGACGATCGGCGCGCCGTTCGTGGCCGGTGCCAGCGTCGCCGGCGAGGTCGTCGAGCAGACCCGCGGCGACAAGGTGCGCATCTTCAAGAAGAAGCGGCGCAAGGGCTATCGCCGCACCGCCGGCCACCGCCAGCACCTCACCGTGGTGAAGATTACCGATATTCTCACCGACGGCGCCAAGAAGTCAGCAAAGAAGGCTGCGCCGAAGGCGGACCAGAAGCCCGGCAAGTCGGCCAAGGACGACGCGAAGACTGCGGAAGCGCAGGCGGAAGCGGCAGCCGAGACGGTGACAGCGGAAACGGCGGCGCCCGAAACGGCGGCGACAGAATCGGGGGCGGCGCCTTCCGAAGCGACGGCCGAGACCAAGGCCCCGGCGGCCGACAAGAAATAAGGAATCAGGACGATGGCACACAAGAAAGCAGGCGGTTCGTCCCGCAACGGCCGCGACACGATCGGCCGCCGCCTCGGCGTCAAGAAGTATGGCGGCGAGCAGGTGGTCGCCGGCAACATCATCATCCGCCAGCGCGGCACCAAGTATCATCCCGGCGTCAATGTCGGTCTCGGCAAGGATCACACGATCTTCGCCCTGACCGAAGGCACCGTCGAGTTCCGCACCACGACCGGCGGACGCCAGTACGTATCCGTGGTTTCGCCCTCGCCGGCCGAGTAGCCGGCCGTCCGCCGGTGTCCTGATCGAGCCCGGCGGTCTGCAGCGAGAACCAGACGAGACAGCCGGGGGAGACGGGACACCGTCTCCCCCGTTGTCGTTTGAAACGCGCCTTGCCAAGACGATGTCGACGCCTGAAGAAATCGAACTGCGCACCGACCGGCTGCTGCTGCGGCCGCTGAGGGCCTCCGACGCGCCGGCGATCAGTGCGCTCGCCGGCGACGAGCGCGTCTCGCGCCACACCGCAAGCATCCCCCACCCCTACCCGGACGGCGCCGCGGACGCCTTCATCGCGGATGCGCACGCCAAGGCGGCACGCGGCGAGGGTCGGGTCTTCGCGATCGCGCTGTCGGAGGAGCCGGCTCAGCTGATCGGCGTGGCGATCCTCAGGAACCTCGGCAGCGAGGGTATCGAGGTCGGCTACTGGCTGGGCGTTGGCTTCTGGGGCCGCGGACTGATGAGCGAGGCTGTCGCCGCCGCGGCCGCCCATGCCCGGTCGTGGCTGCCGGGAGCCGTTATCCACGCCCGCACGTTTCCCGAAAATGCCGGGTCCCAGCGCGTGCTGCAGAAGGCAGGCTTTCGGCGCCGGGGCACCGTGGCCTTCGATGCCCCCGAGCGCGGCCGGCACATCGACGACGCGCCGCTATTCGTCTTCGAACCCGACAGGCCGGGGGAGGCGCCCCGATGAAGTTCCTCGACCAGGCCAAGGTCTACGTGAAGGCCGGCAACGGCGGCGCCGGCTGCGTCTCGTTCCGGCGCGAGAAGTTCATCGAGTTCGGCGGTCCCGACGGCGGCGATGGCGGCAGGGGCGGCGATGTCTGGGCGGAATGCGTCGGCGGTCTCAACACGCTGATCGATTACCGCTACCAGCAGCATTTCAAGGCCCGGAAGGGCACCCATGGAATGGGCCAGAACCGTACCGGTGCCGGAGGCGCCGACGCGGTTCTGAAGGTGCCGGTCGGCACCGAGATTCTCGAGGAGGACGGGGAAACGGTGATTGCCGATCTGACCGAAGTCGGCCAGCGCGTCCTGCTGGCGCGCGGCGGCAACGGCGGATTCGGCAACACGCATTTCAAGTCTTCCACCAATCGCGCGCCGCGCCGCGCCAATCCCGGTCTCGAGGGCGAGGAACGCTGGATCTGGCTTCGTCTCAAGCTGATTGCCGATGCCGGCCTCGTCGGTCTGCCCAATGCCGGCAAGTCGACGTTCCTGGCCTCCGTCACTGCGGCAAAGCCCAAGATCGCCGACTATCCCTTCACCACCCTTCATCCCGGTCTCGGGGTCGTCGGGCTGGGCGACCGCGAATTTGTCCTCGCCGACATCCCCGGCCTGATCGAGGGTGCCCACGAAGGCGCCGGCATCGGCGACCGGTTCCTGGGCCATGTCGAGCGGTGCCGGGTGCTGGTGCACCTCGTCGATGCGACCGGCGAGGACGTCGCCGCCGACTACCGCGTGGTGCGCGCCGAACTCGACGCCTACGGGGCCGGCCTCGAGGACAAGCCGGAACTGGTGGCGCTGTCGAAATGCGATGCCGTGCTGCAGGATGATCTGGAGGAGAAGCGCCGCGGGCTGGCCCGCGAGTGCGGCCGCGACGTCTTCCTCGTCTCGGCGGCATCGGGATTCGGCATGCGCGAACTGCTCGGACGGATTCTGCACGAGATCGAGGCGGCGGAGCAGGAAGAGCGCGCCAGGGAAGACGCAGAACGTACAGACCAAACCGGCTGGAGGCCGTGATGGGCGGGGCCGGAGTGAAGGAGCGTTTTGCTTCCGGTGCCGGACGGGCGGACGGTCGCCTGCGTGCCCACCGGCGGATCGTGGTGAAGGTTGGCTCCTCGTTGCTCGTCGATCCTGCCACCGGGCTGAAGCACGGCTGGCTGGCGACACTGGCCGCCGATATCGCCGCCCACATCGTCCATGGGGGTGAGGCGATAATGGTCTCCTCCGGCGCGATCGCGCTCGGCCGCTCGGTGCTCGGTATGCCGCGCGGGCCGTTGCGTCTGGAGGAGAGCCAGGGCGCAGCGGCGGTTGGCCAGATCGCGCTCGCACGGGCCTGGTCGGAGGCGCTCGGCGCGCACCACATCGCGGCCGGACAGATCCTCGTCACGCTCGGCGACACCGAGGAGCGCCGTCGGTACCTCAATGCCCGTTCCACCATGCAGACGCTGCTGAAGCTCGGGGCCGTCCCGGTGATCAACGAGAACGATACCGTGGCCACGACCGAGATCCGCTACGGCGACAACGACCGGCTGGCGGCTCGGATTGCCACCATGATGAGTGCCGACTGCCTGGTGCTTCTGTCCGACGTCGACGGCCTCTACACCGCCCCGCCCGCCAGCAGCCCCGACGCCCGCTTTGTCGAGACCGTCGAGGCGGTGACGCCGGAGATCGAGGCGATGGCCGGCTCGGCGGGATCCGAACTGTCGCGCGGCGGCATGCTGACCAAGATCGAGGCCGCCAAGATCGCCACGTCGGCCGGCACCGCGATGGTGATCGGGTCGGGGCATGTCGCTCATCCGCTCGCCGCGATCGACGCCGGCGGCAAAGCGACCTGGTTCCGTCCGCACGGCGATCCGATCGCTGCCCGCAAGCGATGGATCGCCGGGGCGCTCGAGCCGCGCGGGACGATGATCGTCGACGACGGAGCCGCACGGGCGCTGCAGCAGGGGAAAAGCCTGCTGCCCGCCGGCGTGCGCGCCGTCGAGGGCCGCTTCGCCCGCGGCGATGCGGTGATCATCCGGGATACTGCCGGCCGCGAGATCGGTCGCGGCCTGTCGGCCTATGACTGTGTCGATGCCGGGCGGATCATCGGTCGCAACAGCCGGGAAATCTTCGGTATTCTCGGCTATGCCGGTCGCGCCGAAATGGTCCACCGGGATGATCTGACCCTGAAGAAGACCTGAGGAACGACGAGGGACGAAATGACCGCCGAAGTGAAGGATTTTGTCCGTTCGGATCGGGCGCAGGACGACATCGCAGCGCTCATGCTTGGGCTTGGCGAGCGCGCCCGCGTGGCCGCCGGCGTGCTTGCGGTGACGCCGAGCGCTCGCAAGGACGAGGCGCTGGCCGCCATGGCCGCCGCCCTTCGCGCGCGCTCGGACGACCTCCTGGCGGCCAACCGCCGCGACATGGAGGCGGCGGAGGAAAACGGCACGGCCGGCGCATTTCTCGACCGGCTGAAGCTTGACCCGGCCCGGATCGAGGCGATGGCGCGCGGCGTCGAGGACATCGCCGCACTCGCCGATCCCGTCGGGACGGTGATCGCCGAGTGGGACCGGCCGAACGGCCTGCACATCGAGCGGGTGCGCACGCCGCTCGGCGTCATCGGCGTCGTCTTCGAGAGCCGTCCCAACGTCACGGCCGATGCCGGCGCGCTCTGCCTGAAGGCCGGCAACGCGGTGATCCTCCGCCCGGGCTCGGAGAGCACGCATTCTTCACGCGCCATCCACGCCTGCCTGGTAGAAGGGCTCGAGTCCGCCGGGCTGCCCGGCGATGCGATCCAGATCGTCCCGACCACCGAACGCGCCGCCGTCGGCGAGATGCTGCGCGGCCTTGGCGGGACCATCGACGTGATCGTGCCGCGAGGCGGCCGCAGCCTGGTCGAGCGCGTCCAGTCCGAGGCGCGCGTGCCGGTCTTCGCGCACCTCGAAGGCATCTGCCACATCTACGTCCACGCCCCGGCGGACCTCGAGATGGCGAAGGCTATTGTCGTCAACGCCAAGATGCGCCGCACCGGCATCTGCGGCGCAGCCGAGACGCTGCTGATCGACACGGCGCTCGCAGATTCGCACCTGAAGCCGCTGGTGACCGCGCTGCTCGAGGCCGGCTGCGAGGTTCGCGGCGACGAGGCGACCCTCGCCGCCGATTCGCGGGTGAAGCCGGCCTTTGCCGGGGATTACGGCAAGGAATTCCTCGACGCCGTCATCGCGGTCAAGGTCGTCGACGGGCTGGAGGCGGCGATCGGGCACATCGACGCCTACGGTTCGCACCACACCGAGGCGATCGTCACCGATGACGAGGCCGCAGCCGCGGAGTTCTTTGCAAGGGTCGATTCGGCAATCCTGCTGCACAACGCCTCCACACAGTTCGCCGACGGGGGCGAATTCGGCATGGGCGCCGAGATCGGCATCGCCACCGGCCGGATGCACGCGCGCGGTCCGGTCGGCGTGGAGCAACTCACCAGCTTCAAGTACCGGGTGCGCGGCTCCGGCCAGACGCGCCCGTGACGCAAGGCGGGGGTATCTGGCCGGTCCTGCCGACGCACGGGCCGGGGCAGCGGATTGGCCTGCTCGGCGGCTCTTTCAACCCGCCTCATCCGGGCCATCGGCTGATCAGCGAGATCGCCCTGAAGCGCCTCCGGCTGGACGCCGTCTGGTGGTTGATAACCCCGGGCAACCCGCTGAAGGAAAAAGGAAATCTGAAGCCGCTGGGCGAGCGGATCGAACAAGCCCGCGCCATTGCCGCCCATCCGCGTATCCATGTCACGGCGATCGAAGCGGATGTCGGAATGAGCCGCACACGCGACACGCTGCGCTACCTGCGGCGGCGCGGCCCGACGCTGAGGTTCGTCTGGCTGATGGGTGCCGACAATCTCTCCGGTTTCCATCGCTGGCACGCCTGGCGGGAAATCGCCGCGCTGGTGCCGATCGCCGTCATCGACCGGCCGGGCCACACGTTCCACGGCCCGACCGGGGCAGCGGCGACCTGGCTTGCTCCCTACCGCATCAAGGAGTCGGACGCGCCGGTCCTGCCCTTCTGCCAGCCGCCGGCTTGGGTTTTCCTGCACGGTCGCCGCTCGTCGCAGTCCTCGACAAAGCTGCGAACGCTGTCCAAGGAGGGCAGCTGACGGGTTGCGCTGGCGGAATCTCGGCCCACTTATTGAAAACGTTACAGTGAATGCCCTATCTTAGTGTTGGCAGTAAGTGCGCCGAAGCGAAGGCTGCCGTAATTCTCGGATGGTATGACGAGAGGTAGAACCCCTGACACCATCGAAGTCCGCTGAGGGCGTCGTCCGCGGCGTGCCTCCCCTTGCGGCTGACCGACAGGTTGATCCGTCGGACGGTCTGCTCGAGACGATCCTGACCGCGCTGGAAGACGGCAAAGCGGAAGACATCGTCACTATCGATCTCACAGGCAAATCATCGATCGCCGACGCCATGATTGTCGGCACCGGGCGTTCCGACCGTCACGTCGGCGCGGTGGCCGATCGGTTGCTGCGGGCCCTGAAGGACGCCGGCTACGGCAAGGTCGGCGTCGAGGGCCTGGAGGCGTGCGACTGGGTACTGATCGACGCCGGTGACGTGATCGTGCATCTGTTCCGTCCCGAGGTCCGCAGCTTCTACAATCTGGAGAAGATGTGGTCGTCGGAGATTCCGCGGGAACGGATGGTGATCTGACCGCCGACTGACCGTCGGCCGCCGCGACACGGGCTGCGCCGGCCCTCCGGCCGGCGCGCTTGCGCGCGCAACGCAATGCGCATCGAAATCCTTTCAATCGGCCGCCTCAAGGCGGCATCACCGGAGCGCGACCTCGTCGATCGCTACCTGGACCGCGCCCGTGCCGGCGGCCGGGCCATCGGCCTTTCGGCTTTCGAGGTGGTCGAGTTCGGCGACGGAAAGTCCCCCGAGGCGGAAGCCGAGACGCTGCTCGCCCGCGTGCCGGCGGGGGCGAAGCGGATCGTCCTGGACGAACGCGGCCGAAACATATCGAGCGAGACCTTTGCGCAGACCCTGGCGTCCTGGCGCGACGAGGGTGTCCCGGCGACATCTGTGCTCATTGGCGGACCGGACGGACACGGCCGCGCGGCGCGCACGAAGGCCGATCTGATCCTGTCCTTCGGCGCCATGACCTGGCCGCACCAGTTGGTCCGCGCCATGGCCGCGGAACAGCTCTATCGCGCGGTGACCATCCTGACGGGACATCCCTATCATCGGGCGTGACCATGTCCGGGCCGCCGGCCGCCGCGCCCTGTGGCGCATGACCAAACCGTAACTGGCGGCCATCGTGATGTTGCCGCATTGCTAGGCTTATCAAGCCGTTAATGTTCACCAGTCTAGACTCCGCGCCGATGCGCCCGCGAACCCGAAGCCGCCGCGAATCCCTGACCGCCACGATCGTCGCGATCGTGCTGGCGGCCGGGCTGGCGTCTGCCTTGGCCGTCGCCGCCGGTGCGGAGGAAGGCCAGCCCGGCGACGCGCCAGGCGAGCAGACCGCCGAGCGTTCGGAGAAGGAAGAAGCGCTGAAGGCCGTCCGGCAGGACATCGAGGCAAGCCGCAGGGCCGAACAGGAGCTGGCGGCGGAGATCGAGGCCCTGCGCAAGGATCGCGCCGCACTGAACGAACAACTGATCGCGACGGCCGGACGGATCCAGGACATCGAAGGAAACATTGAAGCCGTGGAGGACCGGCTGGCGATGCTGGAGGAGCGCGAGGACCAGCTGCGCCAGTCCTTCCGCGGGCGATCCGCACTGCTTGCCGAGTTGCTCGGCGCATTGCAACGGATGGGGCGTCGTCCGCCGCCAGCCGTTCTGGTCAATCCCGACGACGCGCTGAAGACGGTGCGAACGGCGATCCTGCTCGGCGCGGTCCTGCCCGGTCTGCGGATCGAGACGGAAGCGCTCGCCTCCGACCTTCAGGAGATGGCGCGCCTGAAACGGCAGATCGAAACAGAGAAGGCACGCTTCATTGCCCAGAACCGTGATCTCGACGGCGAGCGCAAGCGTGTTGCCGCCCTGATCGAGGCCAAGCAGCAAAGCGCGCAGCAGAGCGAGAGCGAACTAGGCGAAATCCGGGAGAAGGCGCGCAAGCTTGCCGAGGAGGCACAGAACCTCGAGGAACTGATCGCCTCGATCGACCGCGAGATCGAGCTCGCCAGGAGCCAGGCCGCCCTGACCAGCCGGGCGCCGCTGACGCCGCGCGACGCCCTCGGCGCACTGCGCAACCCGTCCCGGCTCGAGCCGGCGATCGCCTTTTCGGATGCGAAAGGTCTTCTGCCGATGCCCGTCAACGGCGCCGTCGTGCACGGCTTTGGCAGCCCCGACGACTTTGGATCGGCCGCCCGCGGCATCTCGGTCGCAACGCGGGCGCAGGCCCAGATCATTGCACCGAGCGACGGCTGGGTCGTATACGCGGGTCCGTTCCGATCATATGGACAACTCTTGATCCTGAACGCCGGCGACGGATATCATGTCCTTCTCGCCGGCATGGACAAGATCGCGGTGAGCCTAGGCCAGTTCGTGCTGGCAGGCGAACCTGTCGGGCAGATGGGCGGGCTTGTTCTGGCGAGTGCCACAAACGTGACTGTCGGCCGCAGCCAGCCGGTCCTATATATTGAATTTCGTAAGGATGGACGTTCCATCGATCCCGCCCCATGGTGGGCGGAAGGCCGCACGGGAGTAGGCGGATAATGCGCAGAGCCACGATACTCGTATTCGGAATGATGATGGGCGCGGCGGCAACCTTTGCCGTATCGCAGCCTTGGCAGATGAGCGGTGTCGCCGAAGCCGCGGGGAACGCCGACACCTATCGTCAGCTGAACCTGTTCGGCGACGTATTCGAACGCGTGAAGGCCGACTATGTCGAGGAGCCGGCGGATTCCGAACTCGTCGAATCGGCGATCAACGGCATGCTGGCCGCGCTCGATCCCCATTCGAGCTACATGTCCCCGAAAAGCTACCGCGACATGCAGGTGCAGACGCGCGGCGAATTCGGCGGCCTCGGCATCGAGGTGACGATGGAGGACGGTCTGGTAAAGGTCGTCACGCCGATCGACGACACGCCGGCCGCCCGTGCCGGCGTGCTGGCAGGCGACCTCATCACCCATCTCGACGGCGAGGCGGTGCAGGGCCTGACACTGGCGGAAGCCGTCGAGAAGATGCGCGGGCGGATCAACACGCCCATCAAGCTGACCATCCGCCGGGGCGACGCCGAAGAGCCGATCGACATCGAGGTGGTGCGCGACATCATTCAGATCCGCGCCGTGCGCTACAACACGGAAGACGATGTCGGCTATGTCCGGGTCACGCAGTTCAACGAGCAGACCTTCGACAACCTGAAGTCGGCAATCGAGGAACTGGAAGACGAGATCCCGGAAGAGGACCTGAAGGGCTTCGTCATCGACCTGCGTAACAATCCCGGCGGGCTGCTCGACCAGGCCATCGCGGTCTCCGATGCCTTCCTCGACCGCGGCGAGATCGTCTCGACGCGGGGCCGCACCGCCGACGAGAGCCAGCGCTACAACGCGCGTTCGGGCGACCTGATCAAGGGCAAGCCGGTGATCGTCCTGATCAACGGAGGATCGGCCTCGGCCTCCGAGATCGTCGCGGGCGCGCTGCAGGACCATCGGCGGGCCACGGTGCTGGGCACCCGTTCCTTCGGCAAGGGGTCGGTCCAGACGATCATTCCGCTCGGCTCCAACGGCGCCTTGCGACTGACCACGGCGCGCTACTTCACGCCGTCCGGCCGCTCGATCCAGGCCAAGGGCATCGATCCAGACATCCTCGTCGAGCAGGACGTTCCCGAGGAACTGAAGGGCGCGACCACCTCGAAGGGCGAATCCTCCCTGCGCGGCCACCTGACGACCGAGGGTGAAGAGGAAGAAGGCGGCTCGTCCGCCTACGTTCCGCCGGACAAGGAAGACGACAAGCAGCTCAACTACGCGCTGGACCTGCTGCGCGGGGTCGAGGTCAACAGCCTGTTCCCGCCGAATCCCGACGGTGCGGTTCCGAACTGACAGACTTGCGGTTCGAGCGCCGCTCCGGCGGGCTGCCGGCGCGCCCGGACCGGATCGAGACCGTCCGGATCATGGCGGATGATTTGAACGCGCCCGGGACCGGCCCCCAACCGGTTGCCGGGCGCCTTCGTCGGGGAAGCCCGCAAGCGCCCGCGACTGCCGTGCTCGTACCTGCAACGGCAGGATGGTGCACAAAAGAATGTCATCCCTCCGGCGGCCGGCCGGACCACGCAAGCTGTTCCGCCTGTGCCCGCCCACCGGGATAGGCGATGCGGAGCCCCGACCCAGTCGACGCAATCAGGGACATCGACATGCTTACAACCGACCTTCCCTACCGCCCCTGCGTGGGTTCCCTCGTGGTGAACCGCGACGGCCTCGTCTTCATCGGCCATCGGGCCGACGGGCCCGAGGAGCCGGAGGGACCGGGATCATGGTGGCAGATGCCGCAGGGCGGTATCGACGAGGGCGAGGATCCCGAAACCGCCGCCTGCCGGGAGCTTTACGAGGAGACGAACATCAGTTCGATACGACTGATCGCCGAATCCCGGGACTGGTTCACCTACGACCTGCCGCCCGACCTGGTCGGCAAGGCCTGGAAGGGCCGCTATCGGGGCCAGACCCAGAAGTGGTACGCATTCGCCTTCGAGGGCGAGGACGCCGAGATCGACATCGAGACGCCGGGCGGCGGTCATCACAAGGCGGAATTCAACGCCTGGAAATGGGCGCGTCTCGAAGATCTCACCGAACTGGTGGTACCGTTCAAACGCGATGTCTATGCACGGATCGTCGCGGAATTCGCCGACAAGCTGAAATAGCCACGTACCGCAAGCGGCACGCCATTCAATCTGAAAGGGACCCCATGCCCATCGTTCCCATTCTCAGCGACGAAGATGCACCGGCTGCCTCGCGGGAGGTGTTCGAGGACATCCGCCGGACCCGCAAGACCGACTTCGTCAACAATTTCTGGCGGGCGCTGGCACATGATCCCGCACTGCTCCGGCGCACCTGGGAGAGCGTCAAGGAAGTGATGGCACCGGGCGCGCTGGATCCTTTGGTCAAGGAGATGATCTACGTTGCCGTCTCGGCGACCAACAACTGCGAGTACTGCATCTGCTCCCACACCGCCGCGGCACGCGCCAAGGGAATGACCGACCAGATGCTGATGGAATTGCTCGCCGTCGTCGGCATGGCCAACGAAACCAACAGGCTCGTCAACGGCTTGCAGGTGCCGGTGGACGAGGCCTTCAAGCCGCACGACTGAATGCCGGGAATGGTGGCGTGACCAGCCCGGGTCCGAGCCTGGCCGAACTGCTCCTGGGGGTCGAGGGGCTTGCACTTCTGCGCCTCGCCTTCAGCGACGACATGCAGGCCCGGCGCGACCGGATTGCAGACATCGTTAGGCTCGTTGGCGACGTGGACACCGACGCGGCGCTGCTGGCCCCCGCCTACGCGGCCGAGTTCGACCTCGCCGCGGGCTACCAACGGTGGGCGAAGACCTACGACCGGCCGCTAAGGCTGTTTCCGGTCGAAGAGCCCACCTTGCACGCGCTGATCGCCGGACTGCCGCCCGGAACCGTTCTCGACGCCGCCTGCGGCACTGGTCGCTACAGCGCGCATCTGGTCGAGAGCGACCATGACGTCGTCGGGATAGACAACTCCGAGGCGATGCTTGCCAGGGCGCGTGTGAAGCTGCCGCAGGCGACTTTCCGTCTCGGAGAGCTGACTGACCTGCCACTGGACGACGCGAGCGTCGACGCGGTGGTCTGCGCGCTCGCCCTCGTCCATCTACCGGACGTCGCGCCTGCGATCACCGAGTTCGCACGAGTGCTCAGGCCGGGCGGCAGCCTGTTCATCAGTGACGTCCATCCGTTCCTGATCACGCTCGGCTGGCGCGCCCAGGTTCCCGCCGCCGACGGCGCCACCGGGTTCATGGCCCTCCACCCGCATATGGCGTCGGAATACGTGCAGGCCTTGACGGCCTCGGGCTTCCTCGTGCGCGGCTGCTTCGAGCCCGCGCTCGGCCCGGATTCCGCCGTCACCGTCACGTCGCCGCACATCCCGGAGGCCACCCGCGCCGCCTGGGCGGGACTGCCGGGCGTGGCGATCTGGGACGCCGCTAAGGCCTGAAGACGATCATTTGGAACGTAGTGCCTTCATTCTGGTCCCGTCTGCCGCATTTCGGGACTTCCGAAGCTGCCGCGTCTGCGCTACGTCGGCGCGTGCCGTGAACCCCTGACCTCAGCCGCCGGCCTTGCAGGATGCCCCGAAGCGACTTTCCGACGATCCCCGCCGGCAGCTTGAGCGCCGTTCTACCGGAGCCGGCATGAGCGGCACCGTCATCGAGCGCTATGACGCCATGGCTTCGGCCGGCGAACTCGCCTTCGATCCCGAGCAGGCTGCTCTGGCCGAGCGCCTGACCAGGCTTTCGGTCGAGCTCGTCAACCGGCGTATGGCCGAGAAGCAGTCGCATCTGGGCTGGATCTTCGCCAGGCGCCAGAAGGTCGATCCGCTGAAGGGGGTCTATGTCTGGGGCGAGGTCGGACGCGGCAAGACGATGCTCGTCGACCTGTTCTTCGAGTCCGTCACCCTCAAGCGCAAGCGCCGCAGCCATTTAAGCGACTTCATGGCCGACGTGCATGCACGCGTGCACGACTGGCGCGTCAAGCTGAAGGACGGTGCGGTCAAGGGCGACGACCCGATCCGGCCCGTCGCCGACGGTATCGCCGATGAATGCCGGCTCCTGTGCCTCGACGAATTCCATGTCGACGACATAACCGACGCAATGATCCTCGGCCGCCTGTTCACACGGCTGTTCGACCGCGGCCTGGTCCTCGTCACGACGTCAAACACCAGGCCCCGCGACCTCTACAGGGACGGCCTCAATAGGTCGCTGTTCCTGCCCTTCCTGGACCTGCTAGAGAGCCGCGTCGACGTGGTCTGTCTGGATGCCGGTGCCGATTACCGCCTCGGCCGCCTTCGCGACGAGCAGGTCTACTTCTCGCCGGCTGACGACGCCGCGAGGCGGGCGATGAACGTCGCCTGGCGCAAACTGACCGGGACCGACCATGGCAAGCCGTCCTCGATAGAGGTCCTCGGCCGCAGGGTGTCGGTGCCGGAGCGTTGCCGCGACGTCGCACGGTTCAGCTTTGCGGACCTCTGCGAGGCGCCGCTCGGCGCCAGCGACTATCTGGCGATCGCCCGCACGTTCCACACGGTCTTTCTCGATGCCGTTCCGGTGCTCGGCGCCGACCAGCGCAACGAAGCGCGCCGCTTCGTTCTCCTGATCGACGCGCTCTACGATCATCGCGCCAAGCTGGTCGTCTCCGCCGACGCCGAACCCGACGCCCTCTATACCGCCGGCGACGGCGCCGCCGAGTTCAGGCGAACCGCGTCGCGCCTGTACGAAATGCGCTCCCGGGACTACCTCGACAGCCCGCACGGTGCGTCAAGTTCGGGCAGTTCCGCTGTCGCGGAGGCCTGAAAGCGCTATCTGCCCGAATCATACGACTGGCTTACTTGAACACCTCGGACATTCGGGCTAGTGACATCGCGGCTGACCCAGCACCCGCACAAATGACCAACTCGGGGACATGAGATTCAATGGCGCGACACAAGATCGCTTTGATCGGTGCCGGTCAGATCGGCGGCACGCTCGCCCATCTCGCCGGCCTCAAGGAACTCGGTGACGTCGTTCTCTTCGACATCGCCGAAGGGGTACCTCAGGGCAAGGGCCTCGACATCGCCCAATCCTCTGCCGTCGACGGATTCGACGCCAAGTTCGCCGGCACGCAATCCTATGCGGCGATCAAGGGTGCCGACGTGGTCATCGTCACGGCGGGCGTGCCGCGCAAGCCGGGCATGAGCCGCGACGACCTCCTCGAGATCAATCTCAAGGTGATGGAACAGGTCGGCACCGGGATCAAGAAGTACGCTCCCGACGCCTTCGTCATCTGCATCACCAACCCGCTCGACGCGATGGTCTGGGCGCTGCAGAAGGCTTCGGGCCTTCCCAAGCACATGGTGGTCGGCATGGCCGGCGTGCTCGACTCCTCGCGCTTCCAGCACTTCCTCGCCGAGGAATTCGACGTCTCCATCAAGGACGTCACCACCTTCGTGCTCGGCGGCCACGGCGACACGATGGTGCCGCTGCCGCGCTATTCGACGGTCGCCGGCATACCGCTGCCCGACCTGATCAAGATGAACTGGACCACCAAGAAGCGGCTCGACGAGATCATCCAGCGCACCCGCGACGGCGGTGCCGAGATCGTCGGTCTGCTGAAGACCGGTTCGGCATTCTACGCCCCGGCGGCGTCGGCCATCTCGATGGCGGAAGCCTATCTGAAGGACCAGAAGCGCGTCCTGCCATGCGCCGCCCATCTGAAGGGCGAGTACGGCGTCAAGGATCTCTATGTCGGCGTCCCGGTGGTGATCGGCGCCAAGGGCGTCGAGCGGGTGGTCGAGATCGAGCTCAACCGCTCCGAGAAGAGCGCCTTCGACAAGTCGGTCGAGGCGGTCGCCGGCCTTGTCGACGCCTGCAAGAAGATCGCCCCCGACCTCGGCAAGAGCAAGTAGTAGCAATCTGCGATGAACATTCACGAATACCAGGCTAAGGGCCTCCTGAAGGAATTCGGGGCGCCCGTGTCCCGCGGCATCGCCGTGTTTTCCGCCGACGAGGCGGAAAAGGCGGCCAGGGAACTCGGCGGCCCGCTCTGGGTGGTCAAGTCGCAGATCCATGCCGGCGGACGCGGCAAGGGCCGCTTCAAGGAACTCGGCGAGGACTCCGCAGGCGGCGTACGGCTCTCCAGGAGCGTCGAGGAGGTGGTCGCCAACGCACGCGAGATGCTCGGCGCGACGCTGGTGACCAAGCAGACCGGCCAGGCCGGCAAGCAGGTCAACCGGCTCTACATCGAGGATGGCTCCGACATCGACCGCGAGCTCTATCTCTCGCTGCTCGTCGACCGCACCGTCGGCCGCGTCGCCTTCGTCGCCTCGACGGAAGGCGGCATGGACATCGAGACGGTGGCCGCCGAGACGCCGGAGAAGATCCTCACCCTGCCGATCGATCCCGATGGCGGGGTCACGGAGGCCGACGCGGGCAGGCTCGCCGAGTCCCTGAAGCTCTCCGGTCCGGCGCGCGACGAGATGACGGAACTTGCCGGAACCCTCTACAAGGCCTTCACCGAGAAGGACATGAGCCTCCTCGAGATCAACCCGCTGATCGTCACCGACGACGGCCATATCCGGGTTCTCGACGCCAAGGTGTCCTTCGACAACAATGCCCTGTTCCGTCATCCCGAGATCGTCGAGCTGCGCGACGAGACGGAGGAGGACGAGAAGGAAATCGAGGCGTCGAAATACGACCTCGCCTACATCGCGCTCGACGGCACGATCGGCTGCATGGTCAACGGCGCCGGCCTCGCCATGGCGACGATGGACATCATCAAGCTGTATGGCGAGGAACCGGCGAACTTCCTCGACGTCGGCGGCGGCGCATCGAAGGAAAAGGTGACGGCCGCCTTCAAGATCATCACCGCCGATCCGAGCGTGAAGGGCATCCTCGTCAACATCTTCGGCGGCATCATGCGCTGCGACACGATCGCCGAGGGCGTCGTCGCCGCGGTCAGGGAGGTCGGCCTGAAGGTTCCGCTGGTGGTTCGCCTCGAAGGAACCAAGGTTGCCGAGGGCAAGAAGATACTGAACGAAAGCGGCCTCGACGTGACGTCGGCCGACGATCTCGACGATGCCGCCCAGAAGATCGTGAACGCCGTGAAGGGAGCTCGTTGATGTCGATCCTGGTCGATAGGAACACCAAGGTCATCGTCCAGGGCCTGACCGGCAAGACGGGCACCTTCCACACCGAGCAGGCGCTCGCCTATCACGGCACGCAGATGGTTGCCGGCGTCCATCCCAAGAAGGGCGGCGAGACCTGGGTCGGCAGCGTCGACGGCGCGGACAAGTCGCTGCCGATCTTCGCCACCGTGGCCGAGGCGAAGGAGGCGACCGGCGCCAATGCGTCGGTGATCTACGTGCCGCCGGCCGGCGCCGGCGCGGCGATCGAGGAGGCGATCGACGCCGAGGTTCCGCTGATCATCTGCATCACGGAAGGGATCCCGGTGATCGACATGGTCAGGGCCAAGGCCAAACTCGACAAGTCCGGCTCGCGGCTGATCGGCCCGAACTGCCCAGGCGTGCTGACCCCGGATGAATGCAAGATCGGCATCATGCCTGGATCGATCTTCCGCAAGGGCTCCGTCGGCGTCGTGTCGCGGTCGGGTACGCTCACCTACGAGGCCGTCTACCAGACGACCATGGAGAACCTCGGCCAGACCACCGCGGTCGGAATCGGCGGCGACCCCGTCAAGGGCACCGATTTCATCGACATCCTGGAGATGTTCCTCGCCGATGACGCCACCCAATCGATCGTCATGATCGGCGAGATCGGCGGATCCTCGGAGGAGGACGCGGCCCAGTTCCTGAAGGACGAGGCGAAGGCCGGTCGCAGCAAGCCCATGGTCGGCTTCATTGCGGGCCGCACCGCTCCGCCCGGGCGCACGATGGGCCACGCCGGTGCGGTGATCTCCGGCGGCAAGGGCGGTGCGGAAGACAAGATCGCGGCGATGGAATCCGCCGGCATTCGCGTCTCGCCGTCCCCGGCGCGTCTTGGCAAAACACTCACTGAGGTGTTGAAAGGCTAACCTTTTTGGAACAAGTGTTAGCTTCTGATCGCTGAGCGGTCGTGAACAGCCGCGTTTGCGGCAAATAGAGAGGAGGGGCTCCCCCGCCCCCCGGATCATAATGGCGAAGCAAGAGGCAAACGAAGCCTTCGCACTGACGTCGTTCCTGTACGGCGCCAATGCGGGGTGGATCGAGGATCAGTACGCGCGCTACCAGGAAAATCCCGAAACCGTGGATGCCGGCTGGCGCACTTTCTTCGAGGCATTGAAGGACGATCGCGAAACTGTGATCGCCGAGGCCCGCGGCCCCTCGTGGGAGCGAAGCGACTGGCCCGTGCCGATGAACGGCGAACTGGTCAGCGCGCTCGACACGAACTGGATGCCCCTGGAAGCGGATATCGGCAACCGGATCCGTGCCAAGGCTCAGGGCAAGGGAGTCGAGCTCGACGACGACGCGGTGATGCGGGCGACCCGCGACTCGGTCCGCGCATTGATGATGATCCGCGCCTACCGGATGCGCGGACACCTCGCCGCCAATCTCGATCCGCTCGGCCTCACCCCGCCGGCCAGTCATCCCGAGCTCGAGCCGGAGAGCTACGGCTTCTCCGAGGCCGACTACGATCGCCAGATCTTCATCGACCACGTGCTCGGCCTGGAGTTCGCGACGATCCCGCAGATGCTGGAGATCCTGCGCAGGACTTACTGCCAGACCGTCGGCGTCGAGTTCATGCACATCTCCGATCCCGCCGAGAAGGGCTGGATCCAGGAGCGCATCGAGGGGCCAGACAAGGAAGTCACCTTCACGCCGGAAGGCAAGCGAGCGATCCTCAACAAGCTCGTCGAGGCGGACGGCTTCGAGAAGTTCCTGGACGTCAAGTATACCGGCACCAAGCGCTTCGGGCTTGACGGCGCCGAGGCGATGGTTCCGGCGCTGGAGCAGATCATCAAGCGCGGCGGCCACCTCGGCGTCCGCGACATCATCATCGGCATGGCTCACCGCGGCCGCCTCAACGTGCTCGCCCAGGTGATGGGCAAGCCGCACCGCGCCATCTTCAACGAGTTCAAGGGCGGCTCGGCCTCTCCCGACGAGGTCGAGGGCTCGGGTGACGTGAAGTACCATCTCGGTGCGTCTTCGGATCGCGTCTTCGACGACAACCAGGTCCATCTGTCGCTGACGGCGAACCCCTCGCACCTGGAAATCGTCGACCCCGTCGTGATGGGCAAGGCGCGCGCCAAGCAGGACCAGTTGAACGATACCGACCGCTCGATGGTCATGCCGTTGCTGATCCACGGCGACGCGGCGTTCGCCGGTCAGGGCGTCGTCGCCGAGTGCTTCGGCCTGTCCGGCCTGAAGGGCCATCGGATCGGCGGCACGGTCCATTTCATCGTCAACAACCAGATCGGCTTCACGACGAACCCCCGCTTCTCGCGGTCCTCGCCCTATCCCTCCGATGTCGCCAAGATGATCGAGGCGCCGATCCTGCATGTGAACGGTGACGATCCCGAAGCGGTGGTGTTCGCGGCAAAGGTGGCGACCGAATTCCGCCAGCGCTTCCACAAGCCGGTGGTCATCGACATGTTCTGCTACCGCCGGTTTGGCCACAACGAGGGCGACGAGCCGGCGTTCACCCAGCCGCTCATGTACCGGACGATCCGGTCGCACCCCACGACCCTGCAGATATATTCCGACAAGCTGATCGCCGAGGGCCTGGTCACGGCCGAGGAGATCGACAAGCTGAAGGCCGACTGGCGCGCCAGGCTCGAGGCCGAGTTCGAGGCCGGCGCCAGCTACAAGCCGAACAAGGCTGACTGGCTGGACGGCCGCTGGTCCGGCTTCAAGGTCGCCGAGGAGGAAGGTCCCCGCCGCGGCCATACCGGCGTCGAGCTGGAGAAGCTGCGCGAGATCGGCATCAAGCTGACCGAGGTGCCGGAGGGCTTCAACGTTCACCGCACCGTCAAGCGTTTCCTCGACAATCGGCGTACCATGATGGAGACCGGCGACGGCATCGACTGGGCGACGGCGGAATCGCTCGCCTTCGGCAGCCTGTGCATCGACGGCAATCCCGTCCGCCTGTCCGGTCAGGACGTCGAGCGCGGCACCTTCTCCCAGCGCCACACGGTTCTCTACGACCAGCAGACCGAGGAGCGCTACATCCCGCTCGACAACCTGTCGGACGATCAGGCGCGTTACGAGGTCGTCAACTCGATGCTGTCGGAGGAAGCCGTGCTCGGCTTCGAGTACGGCTATTCGCTGGCCGAGCCGAACGCGCTGACGATCTGGGAGGCCCAGTTCGGCGACTTCGCCAACGGCGCCCAGGTGATCATCGACCAGTTCATCTCGGCGGGCGAGCGCAAGTGGCTGCGCATGTCGGGTCTGGTGCTGCTCTTGCCGCACGGCTACGAGGGCCAGGGTCCGGAGCATTCCTCGGCCAGGCTCGAGCGCTTCCTGCAGATGTGCGCGGAAGACAACATGCAGGTCGCCAACTGCACCACGCCGGCCAACTACTTCCATATCCTGCGCCGGCAGATGAAGCGCGACTTCCGCAAGCCGCTCATCCTGATGACACCGAAGTCGCTGCTGCGCCACAAGCGCGCGGTATCGAAGCTGTCGGAGATGGCCGACGACTCCTGCTTCCACCGCCTGCTCTGGGACGATGCGGAGACCAACAAGGACTCTGAGACCAGGCTCGTCAGCGACGACAAGATCCGCCGCGTCGTCATGTGCTCTGGCAAGGTCTACTACGATCTGTACGAGGAACGCGAAAAGCGCGGCATCGACGATGTCTACCTGCTGCGTCTCGAACAGCTCTATCCCGTTCCCGCCAAGGCGCTGGTCTCCGAACTCGGCCGCTTCAAGAATGCCGAGATGGTCTGGAGCCAGGAGGAGCCGCGCAACATGGGTTCCTGGGGCTTCATCGAGCCCTATCTGGAATGGGCGCTGAACCAGATCGAGGCCAGGCATCGCCGGCCCCGCTATGTCGGCCGCCCGGCGGCGGCCGCCACGGCGACCGGGCTGATGTCCAAGCACCTCGCCCAGCTCGAGGCCTTCCTCGACGAGGCGTTCAGCGAGTAACTGCGACAGTCAGAGTAAACGCCAACCTTCGAGGACCTCATATGGCGACCGAAATCCGCGTACCGACCCTTGGCGAATCCGTCACCGAGGCGACGGTCGGGCAATGGTTCAAGAAGGCTGGCGATTCGGTCGCTCAGGACGAGCCGCTCGTAGAACTGGAAACCGACAAGGTGACCGTCGAGGTGCCCGCTCCGTCCGCCGGCACGTTGTCGGAGATCCTGGTGGAGGAAGGCGAGACCGTGGAGGTCGGCGCGCTGCTGGCCCAGTTCAGCGCAGGTGAGGGCGCCTCCGCGGCAAAGGCCGATGCGCCCAAGGCGGAAGAAAAGCCCGCCGAGGCGCCGAAGGCCGAGGAGCCGGCCAAATCCGAGGATGCTCCCAGGGCCGAGGCCGGGCCGTCAACGGATGGCAAGGGATCGGACATGCCGCCCTCCCCTGCCGCCGGCAAGATGCTGGCCGAGAAGGGCATTTCGGCCGATCAGGTCCAAGGCTCCGGCAAGCGCGGACAGGTGTTGAAGGAGGACGTGCTCAAGGCGCTGGAAAGCGGCATCACCGCCCCGGTGACGCCGAGCCAGGACAAGCCCGCCGCGGTGCGCGCGCCGTCGGCGCCGGACGATGCCTCTCGCGAGGAGCGGGTGCGCATGACCCGGCTGCGCCAGACCATCGCCCGCCGCCTGAAGGACGCCCAGGACACGGCCGCGATGCTGACGACGTTCAACGACGTCGACATGGGCGCGGTGATGGACCTGAGGAAGGAATACAAGGAGCTGTTCGAGAAGAAGCACGGGGTCCGCCTCGGCTTCATGGGCTTCTTCGTCAAGGCGGTGATTCAGGCGCTGAAGGAGGTTCCGGCGGTCAACGCCGAAATCGACGGGACCGACATCGTCTACAAGAACTACTACCACATCGGGGTCGCCGTCGGCACCGACAAGGGCCTCGTCGTGCCGGTCGTGCGCGACGCCGACCAGATGGGCCTGGCCGGCATCGAGAAGACCATCAACGACTTCGGCAAGCGCGCCCGCGACGGCAAGCTCGGCATCGAGGACATGCAGGGCGGCACCTTCACCATCTCCAACGGCGGCGTCTACGGCTCCCTCCTGTCGACGCCGATCCTCAATGCTCCGCAGCCCGGCATCCTGGGCATGCACCGCATCGAGGAGCGCCCGGTCGCCCGCAACGGCCAGGTGGTGATCCGCCCGATGATGTACCTGGCACTCTCCTACGACCACCGCATCGTCGACGGCAAGGAAGCCGTCACCTTCCTGGTGCGCGTCAAGGAATCGATCGAGGACCCGCAGAGGCTGGTGCTGGATCTCTAGCAGCCACCGGAGCGCGACAGTGTCTCCCGAATTCCTCGTCACCGCGCTGATCGTCGTGCTGATCCCCGGCACCGGCGTCGTCTACACGGTGGCGACCGGACTGACCGCGGGCCGCAGGGAGAGCATCGCTGCGGCGTTCGGCTGCACGCTCGGCATCGTGCCGGCGGTGCTGGCCTCCGTCCTCGGCCTGTCGGCGATCCTGCACACCAGCGCGCTGCTGTTCCAGGCGCTGAAGTTCGCCGGCGTCGCCTATCTGCTCTATCTCGCCTGGCAGACGTTGCGCGAAAGCGGCCCGCTGAAGATCGGCGACAGGCCGGCGGTACCGCGCAGCTACCTTGCCATCGCGCGCACCGGCTGCCTGATCAACGTGTTGAACCCCAAGCTCTCGGTCTTCTTCCTCGCCTTCCTGCCGCAGTTCATCAGTGTCGACGCCGGCTCGCCGACCGCCCAGATGCTGACGCTCGGCGGCGTCTTCATGGCGATGACATTCGTGGTTTTCGTCGGCTACGGCGCCTTCGCCGCCCTGATCGGCGAGAAGATCCTGAAGAGCGCCAGGGCAATGACCTGGATGCGCCGCACGGTCGCCGCCGCATTCGCCGGTTTCGGACTGAGGCTCGCCTTCGCCGGCAGGTGATGCTAGGCAGGCGCCTACCGCAATCGTACCCGTCCGGTGGAGCGCAGACCTTGAACAGGCCGCGCCGCGGGTCACATCGAGATTGAGAGGCAGCGAAATGGCATCCTACGACCTCGTCGTCATCGGTTCCGGACCGGCCGGCTACGTCTGCGCGATCCGCGCGGCGCAGCTCGGCATGAAGGTCGCCTGCGTCGAGAAGCGCGCGACCTACGGCGGCACCTGCCTCAACATCGGCTGCATTCCCTCCAAGGCCCTGCTCTATGCCTCGGAGATGTTCGAGGAGGCCGGTCACGGGCTGGAAGCCCTCGGCGTCAAGGTGAATGCCCCCAAGCTCGATCTGAAGGCAATGATGGGCCACAAGGACTCGACGGTTAAGTCGAACGTCGACGGTGTCGCCTTCTTGTTTAAGAAGAACAAGATCGACGGCATCCAGGGCACCGCGCGGGTCGTGGCACCGGGCAAGGTCGAGGTGACGCCCGAGGAGGGCGATGCGCAGACGCTGGAGACGAAGAACATCGTCATCGCCACCGGCTCCGACGTTGCCCGCCTCAAGGGCATCGAGATCGACGAGAAGCGCATCGTCAGTTCGACCGGGGCGCTCGATCTCTCCAAGGTGCCGGAAAAGCTGCTGGTGGTCGGTGCCGGCGTCATCGGCCTCGAGCTCGGCTCGGTCTGGGCGCGGCTCGGCTCGCAGGTCACCGTCGTGGAATACCTCGACCGCATCCTGCCCGGCATGGACGGTGAGGTCGCAAAGCAGTTCCAGCGCATCCTCAAGAAGCAGGGCTTCGACTTCAAGCTCGGCTCGAAGGTCACCTCGATCGATTCCTCCGGCAAGATGCTGAAGGTCTCCGTCGAGCCGGCCAAGGGCGGCGACGCCGAGGAGCTGGAGGCCGACGTGGTGCTCGTCGCCATCGGCCGGGTCGCCTATACCGAGGCCCTCGGCCTGAAGGAGGCCGGCGTCGAGCTCGACGAGCGCGGCCGCGTCAACATCGACGCCCGCTACAAGACCAATGTCGACGGGATCTACGCCGTCGGCGACGTGGTCAAGGGTCCGATGCTCGCTCACAAGGGCGAGGACGAGGGCATGGCGGTCGCCGAAATCATCGCCGGCCAGGCGGGTCACGTGAACTACGATGCGATCCCCTCGGTGGTGTACACCAGCCCGGAAGTCGCCTCGGTTGGCAGGACCGAGGAGGAGCTGAAGGAGGCCGGCATCGAGTACAACGTCGGCAAGTTCCCGTTCTCGGCCAACGGCCGGGCGCGCGCCATGAACAAGACCGACGGCTTCGTGAAGATCCTAGCCGACAAGAAGACCGACCGCGTCCTCGGCGCCCATATCGTGGGGCCGGTCGCCGGCGAACTGATCGCCGAGCTGACCGTGCTGATCGAGTTCGGCGGCTCGTCGGAGGATCTCGCCCGCACCTGCCATGCGCACCCGACCCTGTCGGAAGCCGTCCGCGAGGCCGCGCTGGGAGTCGAGAAGCGCTCGATTCACATCTGATCTGGGAAACGGGGTCTTCCGCTCACAGGGAGCGCCGGCCGCCCAGGGTGAACCAGCCGACCCCGCCGATCACCAGCGCCGCTCCGATCATGTCGCGCACGCTCAGCATCTCGCCCAGGACGAGGAAGGCGAGCAGGATGGAGGCGACCGGCGCCAGCATGCCGATGGTCGAGTTGGCCTGCGCGGTGATCTGCTGCAGGGCGGCGTTGATCAGGAACGTCGGAAATATCGTCGAGACCACGGCCAGCAGGATCGTGTAGATCCACGCCTCCCGCGTGATCGATAGTGCCGAGATCGGATCGACGATCAGGAACTGCCCGATCGCCAGGATCGAGACCGCGACCATCGTCACGCAGGTGAACAGCCGCGCGCCCATCCGGCCGATCACCTCCTTGGCGAACAGCATGTAGAGCGCGAAGGTCACCGCGGCGGCGAGCACGAAAGCGGCGCCCAGGATCATCTTGCCGTCGGCCGAGCCGAGGCGGCCGGAAAAGATCACCCCGATGCCGATATAGGCGACCGCGAAGGCGATGACGGCGCGGATCTGGACGGGAAACCGGAAGATGAGAGCGCCGAAGATCACCACGAATAGCGGATATGTCATCAGGATCAGCACGTTGAACTGCGCCGGGATGAGGCTGAGGCCGGCGAAGTCGAGATACATCGCCACCCAGTAGCCGAGCGCGCCGACCACGACGGCCTTGATGAGCAGGCCGGCCGCCGGCAGCCCTTCTCCGCGCCTGCGCCGGTCGTGCAGCGACAACGCGCCGATCGCCAGGTAGACCGGGAGCGCCAGCATCATGCGCAGCGCCAGCAGCGGTTCCACCCCCATGCCCTCGGCGTAGGCCAGCTTGATGAAGATCGCCTTGGAGGAGAACGTCAGGGCCCCGAGCACCGCGAACGTGTAGCCGAGTGCCAGGTTTCCGGGGCCGCCGGCCGATCCCGGGTCCTGCTTCAAGACGACCGGCACCTCGGGCGCGGCCGGCGCCACCGGTACGGCGCTCCTGTCAGCCTCGGGCCGATCTCTGCCGGGCGAAGTGGAGGTCATGCAAGCGCGGTAGCACGCCGCCGGCAAGCGAGCCAGCCCGACCGACGCAGACCTCCCATACCGTCCTATCCGGTACGGGCGTCGTTGCGGACCGACATCCGCTGGACGCGCCGGCTCGGCACCGGCTCGCCGGCAAGCGAGGGCACCAGCACGCGCGAGCGCCTGGCTTCCTTCGCCGGGATTGCCGAATAGAGCTGCTTGGTGGCTTCGACGAAGAGCATGCCGGGCGGCATCGCCTTGATCACCGTGCCCACGCGCTCCCAAGCGGCCGCCGAGCGGATCATGAATCGCCCGCGAAACGGCGGAACCCACAGCGCCTCGCCCCAGGCGTTCGGGGTGAACAGCGCGTCGCGCAGCAGCCGCACGAGCTGCGAGCGGCTGAACGGCCGACCGTGGCCGAACGGCGTATGCTCGAAGCGTGCCCACAGGCCGCGCCGGTTCGGAACGATGACGGCCAGCCGGCCGCCGGGCGCCAGTACCCGCCAGCACTCGCGCAGCAGTTCGCGCGGCTGCTCGGACATCTCCAGGCAATGCACCAGAAGCAGGCGATCCACCGTGCCATCGCCGAGCGGCAGATTGGCTTCGCCCACCAGCGTCGCCGCCGATGGCCCATCGCTCGGCCAGTTCACGACCCCCTGAGCGGCCGGCATGAAGGCGAGCGTGCGTTCGGCCTCTTCGCGGAATATCCCGAGATAGGGGCCGGCATAGCCCAGACCGACGACCGACATGTCGGAGAGATCCGGCCACAGGCCGCGCAGCCGGCGCACCAGAAGACGCCGGGCCACCTGGCCGAGGCCTGAGCCGTAAAAGCCCCTCAGATCGACAACATCGACGAACATCGCCCGGTCCGTTCCGGTTTGATCAGCTCACGGCCCGGCCGCCACATCGCAGGTGGCCGCTGGCACCCGGGAATGATAGGTAACCTGGAACCAGTCGATAAGCCCCCATTCGCCCTCTGTCTGTCGCGGCGCGGGCGCAAAGCCAGGAGGATCGTCATGCAAGGCCTCGAGATCCGGTTGTTTCCCTGCCTCAGTGACAATTACGGCGTCCTGATCCACGACTCGCAGTCGAACCTGACCGCCTCGATCGATGCGCCGGAGGAGGAGGCGGTCGAGACGGCGCTCCAGGAGAACGGCTGGACGCTGACCCATATTCTCGTCACCCATCACCACGCAGACCATACGCAGGGCATTGCCGGGCTGAAGGCCAAATACGGCTGCACCGTCGTCGGCCCGCGCGCCGAGGCCGACAAGATACCCGGCATCGACGAATCGCTGGGAGAAGGCGACACCTACGCGTTCGGCCGTTTCGAGGCGAAGATCTTCGACACGCCCGGCCACACCAGTGGCCACATTTCGTGGTGGTTTCCGGAGCCTAGCGTCGTGTTCGCCGGCGACACCCTGTTCGCGCTCGGCTGCGGGCGGGTGTTCGAGGGCTCCATGGAGGAGATGTGGACTTCGCTGGAAAAGCTCGGCCGCCTGCCGCGCGAGACGCTTCTCTACTGCGGCCATGAATACACCCAGGCGAACGCGAAGTTTGCGTTGACGATCGAGCCCGACAACATCCACCTGCAGGCCAGGGCCGGCGAGATCGACCGCAAGCGGGCGAACGGCGAGCCGACGATCCCCTCGTCGATCGGCGCGGAACTCCAGTCCAACCCCTTCCTGCGGGCCGACCGCGACGAGGTGAAGATGGCAGTCGGCATGCCCAACGCTTCCGCCGCCGACGTCTTCGCGGAGATCCGCGGCCGCAAGGACCGGTTCTGAGGGATCGCGCGATGACGGCACCGCTGACGCCCGAGAGGATCATCGAGATCCTGGGCATGAAGCCTCACCCGGAGGGCGGCTTCTTCGTCGAAACGTACCGTGACACGCCGCAGGACGGCGGCCGGGCCCATTCGACCGGCATCTACTTTCTGCTGCGCAGGGGCGACTTCAGCCACTGGCACCGCGTCGACGCCAGCGAGATGTGGCACTGGTACGCCGGCGCCCCTCTGGCGCTGTACATCAGCGAAGACGCGAGCAGCACCACCACCCGCCGCCTGGGCAATGATCTCCTGGCCGGAGACTGCCCGCAGGCGGTGGTGCCGCGGCACGCCTGGCAGGCGGCCGAAAGCCTCGGCGACTGGACGCTGATCGGGTGCACCGTCGCCCCGGGGTTCGAGTTCGAGGGTTTCGAACTCGCCCCGGAGGACTGGAAGCCGGAGGACTGGAAGCCGGGGGCCGGCTAGAGCATCGTCACCTTGCCGGAGGACAGCTCGTACATCGCGCCGACGATCTTCAGCTTGCCCCCGGCAATGGCGTCCGAGAGGATCTGGCTGCCGGTCGACAGCGACTCCACCGAGTTCAGGACGTTCTGCTTGGTGGCTTCGAGCAGCAGGTCGTCGGGGCTCTTCTCCTTGGCGGTGACCACGGCCGGCTTGATCGACTCGACGAGCTGCGGCAGGTGACCGGGCAGGACGGTGCCGTCCCTGACCACGCCGATCGCTCCGTCGATGGCGCCGCAGCTGGTGTGGCCGAGCACCATGATCAGCGGCATGCCGAGGACGGCGTGCCCGAACTCCATGCTGGCGAGCCCGTCGGTGTTCACCGTGTTGCCGGCGACGCGCACGACGAACAGGTCCCCCAGACCCTCGTCGAACACGATCTCCGGTGCCACGCGCGAATCCGCGCAGCTCAGGATGCCCGCGACCGGGTGCTGGCCCTGGGCGCGTGCGGCCCGGCCGGCGGCGAAGTCCTGCGCGTTCGGCGTGTTGGCGACGTAGCGCGCATTCCCGTCCATGATCCGTTTGAGCGCGTCGTCAGGCGAGATCGCGTTCTGCTGGGCGAAGGCGGGTCGCATGCCCATCGACGCCAGTCCCGCCGCGGCGCCGAGCGCTGCAGCCCCAAACACGAATCCTCGCCGTGAAAAGCCCGTGTGTGAGGGATCGCTGCAAGTGTCGCACATGTTCTGTTGCCTCATGATCTCGGGTTTATTCTTTGCGGGATCACTCTACTTGAAGTCTGCCGTCGCGACCCCTTTTTATTCCCGCTTGGTTACTGAGCCGCGTCAATCCTTTTTTGCGGGCTCAGCATGTCCCTGGCGGCGAACGCGGCGCCTCCGGTGATCAGCACGCAGGCGGCGGCGACCACCCAGGTCGCCTCGGCATAGCCGGCAAGGATCAGCACGATGGTCGACAGCAGCGGCGCCGCGTAGGAGGTGGCGCCGAGCACCTGGATGTCGCCGTGCTTGACGCCGTAGTCCCAGACGTAGAATGCCGCCCCGACCGGCATCAGGCCGAGCGCCAGAACCGCCAGCCATTCGGTCGTGGTCTGCGGCCAAACGGTCGTCTCCAGCGCCACGTGCGCCACGGCCGACAGCAGCGCGGTAATCAGGCAGAACCCGGTGACGACGTCGGTCGGCACGGCGCTGAACCGCCTCGACAGCACCGAGTAGCTCGACCAGATGACGGCGCAGGCGAACGCCGCGGCATAACCGAGCGCGTATGCGTCCCGGAACACGAAGCCGCGGCCGCCGGTGACGATCAGCGCCGCGCCGGCGAGCCCGAGCAGGCCGCCGATGACGTGGTGGGGCTTCAGCTTTTCGCCGGGCAGCAGGGCCGAGAAGAGCACGATCAGCAGCGGCCACAGGTAGGCGATCAGCCCCGCTTCGACCGCCGGCGCGTTCCGGAGCGCCGTGAAATAGAAGAAGTGGTAGCCGAACAGGCCGCCGACGCCCAGCGCCCACACCGACGCCGGCTGACGCAGGCTCGCACGCGCGGTGGGAACGACCGCCCAGCGCGTCGCCCCGATCAGGCCGCCGACCAGGAAGCACATGGCCGCCAGCTGGAACGGTGGCACCTCGCCGCTGGCGGCTGTGAACAGCGCCAGTAGCGCCCACATCAGGACGGCCGTGAAGCCGATCAGCGTGGCGCGCAACCGCGTCCTGCGGCCGGCTGGCGTGAGGAGGGGTGGGGTCATGGCCGCGCCGCTTGCCACAGCGGCGCCGCCGGCGCAACGGATTGTTTGGCCGTGCCCGGACCGCAGTCCGGTGCGCGGGCTGTCAGCACATGTACTGGCCGCCGTTCGCCGTCAGCGTCGAGCCGGTGATGTAGCCGGACTCGTCGGCTGCCAGGAAGACGACGCAGCGGCCGATCTCCTCCGGCTCGCCGAGTCGGGCGACGGGAATCCCGGCGACGATGCTGTCCAGCACCTTCTCCGGCACCGCGCGCACCATGTCGGTCCCGATGTAGCCGGGGCATATCGCGTTCACCGTGATGCCCTTGCGAGCGTTCTCCTGCGCCAGCGCCTTGGTGAAGCCGATGTCGCCGGCCTTCGCGGCGGAATAGTTGGTCTGCCCCTTCTGACCCTTCTGGCCATTGATGGACGAGATGTTGATGATGCGCCCGAAGCCGCGCTCGCGCATGCCTTCGATGACCGGGCGGCACATGTTGAACAACGACCCGAGATTGGTGTCGATCACCGCCTTCCACTGCTCGACGGTCATCTTGTGGAACATTGTGTCGCGGGTGATGCCGGCGTTGTTGACGAGCACCTCGACCGGGCCGAGATCGGCCTCGACTTTGGCGATCCCCTCCGCGCACGCGTCATAGTCGGACACGTCCCACTTGTAGACCGGGATGCCGGTCTCCTCGCTGAACTTGGCCGCCACCTCGTCGTTGCCGGCGTAGTTCGCCGCGACGCTGTAGCCGGCGTCCTTCAGGCACTTGCTGATCGATGCGCCGATGCCGCGCGTTCCCCCGGTAACCAGTGCAACTCGAGCCACGTCGATTCCCTCCCTGGTGCAGTGCGTTGCGCGGGACCTGCCAAACCCCGCGCGCTGTCGTTCAAGTCCGTCTTGCCTGCGGTTCCGCCAATCACCGCTCGACGCACATGGCGATGCCCATGCCGCCGCCGATGCACAGGGTGGCGAGGCCCTTCTTGGCGTCGCGCTTCTGCATCTCGAACAGCAGCGTGTTGAGGACGCGGGCGCCGGAGGCGCCGATCGGATGGCCGATGGCGATGGCGCCGCCGTTGACGTTGACGATCTCCGGGTTCCAGCCGAGGTCCTTGTTGACGGCGCAGGCCTGCGCGGCGAATGCCTCGTTGGCCTCGACGAGATCGAGTTCGTCGACCTTCCAGCCGGCTTTCTCGAGCGCCTTGCGGCTGGCCGGGATCGGGCCGGAGCCCATGATAGCCGGATCGACGCCGACGCTCGCCCACGAGACCATCCGCGCCATCGGCGTGATGCCGCGCTTCTTCGCCTCTTCGGCGGTCATCAGCACCACCGCGGCGGCGCCGTCGTTTATGCCGCTGGCGTTGCCCGCCGTGACAGTGCCCTCCTTGTCGAAGGCGGGGCGCAGACCGGAGATCGAGTCGAGCGTCACGCCCTCGCGGATGTATTCGTCCTGGTCGACGACCGTGTCGCCCTTGCGGCCCTTGATGGTGACGGGAACGATCTCGTCCTGGAACCTGCCGGCCTTCCTGGCGGCCTCGGCCTTGTTCTGCGAGGCGACCGCGAAGCTGTCCTGCTGGTCGCGGGTGATCTGCCACTGCTTGGCGACGTTCTCGGCGGTGTTGCCCATGTGGTAGCCGTTGAAGGCGTCCCACAGGCCGTCCTTGATCATCGTGTCGATCATCTTGTAGTCGCCCATCTTAACGCCGTTGCGCAGGTGGCCGGCGTGCGGCGCCTGGCTCATCGACTCCTGTCCGCCCGCGACGACGATGGCGGCCGAGCCGTCTGCGATCTGCTGCATGCCCAGCGCGACCGCCCGCAGGCCGGAGCCGCACAGCTGGTTCATGCCCCAGGCCGGCGTCTCGACGGGAATGCCGGCGCCGATCGAGGCCTGGCGGGCCGGATTCTGTCCGGCAGCGGCCGTCAGGATCTGGCCCATGATGACTTCGCCGACATCCTCGGGCGCCACGCCGGCGCGCTCCAGCGCCGCCTGGATGGCCACGGTGCCGAGATAGGAAGCCGGCACGCTGGACAGCGAGCCGTTGAACGAACCGACCGGCGTGCGGGCGGCACTGGCGATGACGATTTCGGAGCTCATGGGTTCAAAACCTCCTGTTCCGGCAAGCCGCCGGTGTTGATTTTCCGGGCGTTCGCGGCCCCCTGGCGGGCACGCGACCCTGTCGGCCCCGAGTCGGGTGCACCCGGTTGTATGCCATATATGGCGAGTTGGCGACGATCCGAGTGCCGCATCGCACCTTGTTTGCTGCATTGCATTGCGGCGAGTCAATTCAGCTCCCGCCGCAACGCCGAAAAACGGTGGCCGTAGGGATCAAAACTCCCTATCGTTGAAGAGGTCAGGTCCCTGAGGGCTGATACTGGGGGGAGCCGTTACATTCGGCATTGCACAATATGACGAGCGACAAGAAGCCCACCGTAATCAAGAAATATGCGAACCGGCGTCTCTACAATACGGGCACCAGCACGTATGTGACGCTCGACGATCTCGCGGAGATGGTGAAGGCCGAAGACGATTTCGTCGTCATCGATGCCAAGAGCGGAGACGACATAACGCGCTCGGTCCTGACCCAGATCATCTTCGACCAGGAGAACCGGGGCCCGAACTTGCTGCCGATCAACTTCCTGCGTCAGCTCATCCGCTTCTACGGCGACAGCATGCAGAACCTGGTGCCGAGCTACCTCGACTTCTCGATGAGTTCCCTGACCCGCGACCAGGAGAAGTTCCGCGAGCAGATGGCGAAGACCATCGGTGCGACCGCTATCGGCGCGATGGAGGACCAGGTTCGCCGCAACATGCAGATGTTCGAGAAAGCCTTCCGCATGTTCTCGCCGTTTGCCGGCGATACCGGAGAGCAGACGTCCGGCCGTGCCGCGCCAGAGCAGAAACAGGCCGACGCCGATCCGGAGCTCGAATCGCTCAAGAAGCAACTTACCGACGTGCAGGAGCGTCTCGACAGGATCTCGCGCAAGCGCTGAGCGTCACCGCTTCTTCGACTGGCGTGCACTTCCTCGCGGCGAGGCAATGGGCGCGCCGAACAGGTTCCCCTGAAGGTAGTCGACGCCGAGATCCCTGAGGATCTGCGCTTGCTGCTCGTTGGCGACGCGCTCCGCCACGGTCACCAGACCGATCCGTCGGGCCAGCGACACCAGCGTCGTAACGAAGTAGCGGTCGTCTTCGTTTTCGGAAATGCGCTCGACGAAGGTACCGTCGATCTTGACGATATCCACGCCAAGACCGCGCAGATTCCGGAAGGAGGTATGGCCGGTGCCGAAGTCGTCGATGGCGACGCGGCAGCCGAGCCCGCGCACCGCCTGCACGAATGCGATGGCCCTGTCGAGGTCGTGGATCGCCACTGTCTCGGTGATCTCGACGATCAGCCGGCGGCACACGCTCGAGCGGTCGCGAAGGAGCTTGGTGATCCGTGTCAGCCACGAGCCTGCCAGGACGCTGGAGGCCGAAACGTTGACCGACAGCGACAGGTCGGGATTGGCGATCAGTTCGGTGACTGCGAGATCGAGCGAGCTGAAGTCGACCAGGCGGACAATGCCCAGCCGCTCCGCCGTACCGATGAAGTCCGATGCCGTGAGCTGCGTGCCGTCGTCGAGAGTGAGCCTGCTCAGCGCCTCGTGGAAGCAGATACCGCTGTCGCGGGACGATACGACCGGCTGAAACGCCAGCGAAGTGCGACCGTTCCTGAGTGCCGCCACGACCCGGGAGGTGCTTGCCGCCTTGCCCGTCCGCGCGGCCGCGCCCGCCGTGGATGGTCCATACACGGCAATCCCGGCGATGCCGCGCCCGCGTGCCATGTGGAGAGCCTCCTGGGCGTTCGTCAGCGCTTCATCCTTGTTGCGGCCGTGCCGTGGCAGGACGACGCCACCCACCGATATCGTGACCGCGACCGGTCCAGACCGGGTAACGATCGGGGTCGCCGAAACGGTACGTACGAAGCGGCGCGAAGCGGTTCTCAGATCCCCTTCCGTGCAACGGCCCAGGACGATACCGACCCTGTTGCCCGCAAGCCGGCCAATCGAATCGCCCGCGCGCATTTCCGCACCGATACGCGCCGAAACTTCGGCGATGACGTCGTCGGCGATATCGAATCCGTACGCATTGTTGAGCACGGCGAGTTCGTCGACCGCGACGACCGCGAAGGCCATGCTGGTCCGATATCTGATCGACGACTTTATCGCCGTTCCGAGTTCCTCGATAAGCCGGACACGGTTCAGACCGCCGGTCAGGTCATCGGACTCGCTTTGCTGTATCAGGCGCTCGTCGCGGGCCCGGCGCTCCGTGATCGCGCGCATCAGCCCGTGCGCCCGTGCAGGGCGGCCTTCGGGTCCCGCGTACCAGCGTCCGCAGTCTTCGACCCAGAGCGCGGGCTTGTCCGGCGATCCTGCGACGAGACGGTATTCAAGGTGATACCCGACCCCTTTCCCGTCATCGGAGGAGCCGTCCTTCAGGATCACCTCGCTGCGGCCAGGTGGACCGTTCCCGTCCACCTGTGCTGCAAACCCGCCGCCTGTCGAAAGGGTCTCAGCGGGAACCTTCAGGATCTCTTCCGCGGCCCCGCCCCAGCTCAATTCGTCGGACAGGATATTCCAGTCGTAGACGACGACACCGGCCGCCGCGAGTACGTCCAGCACCCTCGCCACTCGCGTGACGTCAGGTCGCCACGGCTCGCTTGGTTCGCCTGCGCGAACGGATCCGGCCAATAGAATACCCTTCCAGCCCCGGTACTTCGGCTGCTCCGTTGCAGCGGAATAGCTGGCGAATGCTATAGTGTCTCACCTTAAAGAAAAGCCAACGTACTATAGCTACTATAGTCGTAGGATCCGGTTCGTGGTTAACGACCGGCCACCGCTCGGATCTCCCGACACTCCGGACAAGATGCGGGCGCCAGAGCGGGGCCGCAGACGTCGCTAATAGCCGATCGCACAGCCGTCCTTGCGCGGATCAGACCCGCCGATCAATACGCCGCGGTCGCGGTCGATATAGATCATCTGGCCGCCGCCGATCGGCATCTGCCGTCGCGCGACCTGATGGCCGCGTTCGGCAAGTCCCGCCGCCGTTGCCTCCGCGATCCCGTGCTCCAGCATCGTGAGAGGCCCTTCTATGAAGACGCGCGGCGCATCGATCGCAGCCTGGGGATCCATGCCGAAATCGACGAGATTGCTGACCACGTGGGCGTGGCCGCAGGCCTGATACTGGCCGCCCATAACCCCGAAGACGGCGGTCGGGAGGCCGTCCCGCGCCAAGAGGCCCGGAATCAGCGTGTGCATCGGCCGCTTCCGCGGCCCGACCCGGTTCGGGTGGCCCGGCGTCGTGACGAAGCCGGTTCCGCGATTCTGCAGCAGCACGCCGCTCTTCGTGCCGGCGATCGCCGAACCGAACGAGTAGAACAGTGAGTTGATGAACGACACCGCCATACCGTTGCCGTCGACGACGCACAGGTAGACCGTGTCGGTGGCGTCGCGCGGATCGATGTTGCCGGGATCGGCCATTCGCCGCTGCGGGTCTATCCGCGCCGCAAGCGCGTCGATATGGGCCGGCTCCAGCAACATCCCGGCCGGGAACTCTGCGCTGGCCGGATCGCACAGGAAACGGTCACGGCTGGCGTAGGCAAGCCGCGCCGCCTCGATCTCCAGGTGCAGGCGCTCGGGGCCGGCAGGATCGAGGCCGGAAAGCGGAAACCGGTCCAGGATTGCCAGCATCATCAGCGCGATGATCCCCTGCCCGCTCGGCGGCAATTCTCCCACCGAGATGTCGCGGTAGCCCGACAGCAGCGGGTCGACCCAGGACGCCTCGACGGCCGTCAGGTCATCGGGCGTCATGCAGCCGCCGTGGCTTGCAATCGCTGCTACGAGATCCTCGGCGATCGCGCCTCCGTAGAAGGCGGAGGGCCCGTCCGCGGCGATTGCCCGCATCGTCGCGGCGAGGGCGGGATAGGCCATCACGTCGCCGACCGAGGGCACCGAGCCGTCCTTCCGCAGGTAGTGTCGTCGGGCCCCCGCGTCGGCCTTCAGCCTGTCGACCTCGCCAGCCCAGTCCAGCGCAACGCGCGGAGCGACCGGCACGCCGCGCTCGGCAAGGTCGATTGCCGGCGCCAGGGCCCGGTCGAGGCCGATCGTGCCGAACCGGTCCATCAGCCGGGACCACGCATCGACTGCGCCGGGCACCGTGACCGAGTATCCATGCTCGGCCGTCATCTCGTCCAGGCCGGCCTCCGCAACCCGCTCCGGAGTCAACGCGGCCGGCGACCGGCCCGAGCCGTTTAGTCCGTGCAGGGTTCCGTCCGGTTCGGCGACGATGGCGAAGCAGTCGCCACCGAGCGAGGTCATCTGCGGTTCGGCGACCGGCAGGACGGCCGCTGCGGTGATCGCTGCGTCGACGGCGTTGCCGCCGTGCCGCAACACGTCGAGCGCCGCCGAGGCGGCCAGCGGATGGGAGGCGGCGACAAGGCCGCCGGTCGCATAGACCGCCGAGCGGCCGGGCATCTGGAAGTCGCGGATCATGGAGAGGCGTCGTTCCGGTTGGTTGGTCCAGTCTCAGCCGCCGTTCTGCGGCCCGACGGTAAAGTCGCGCCGGGCACCGCGAATCGTGATCGAGAAGCCGGCCACGACGTCGACGAAGGCGATCGCCGTCATCAGGAAGAAGGTCGATGTCGCGGCTTGCGCGACGATCAGAAACTCGACGACGCAACCGACGAAGACGAGGGTCGACAACAGGTGGTCCACGATCGACCCCGCGCCGGTATAGGTCGCCTTGAGCACCTCGATGAACAGAATGAGCAGCGACACCAGGATGAACACGTCGCCGGCGCTCAGCGAGAACGTCGACCCCGACATCATCTGCGCGCTGAAGACGGGGCCCTGCCAGTCGACGCCGCCGAACAGGAAGACCAGGACATTGTAGCCGATCAGCGGCAAGATCATCAGCGGTACGCCGTACATCCGGATTCCTCCTGTTCGAATCGCACCGTCCTGAAGCCGATCTTGCAGCCCCGGCGGCGGCGTGCAAAGCCTTCCCAACGCAAAAGAGGCCGGCACAAGGCCGACCCCGTCATTTTCACGACAATCCTTGGCGGGCGTTCACGCCCTCCGGAGCGTCCCGGGCAACCGAGGCTACTCGGCCTCCTTGGGCTCCAGCACCTTGCGTCCGCGATACATGCCCGACTTCAGGTCGATGTGGTGCGGACGGCGCAGTTCGCCGGAATCCTTGTCCTCGACGTAGGTCGGAGCCTTCAGCGCATCGGCGGAACGCCGGTGCCCGCGCTTCATCGGCGTGGTCTTTCTCTTCGGTACTGCCATCGTCTTTCTCCTGAAACTGACTGCCGCGCTTCGCCGGTCGTCTGGTGACGCATTCGCTCCACTGACGATCCGGGGCGCGAATGCGCCCTTCGGCAACCGCGGCTGTGTAGCGGAATTCGGGAGGCTTATAGCGCCACTTCGGTCGGAACGGAAGCCCGCTGTTGCCGGGTGTCACAGCCCCATCGAGTCAGCCGGCCGACCGGATGCACTGGACATAGGCGCCGGCCTGCCGGGTGCGGCCCTCGATGATCTGCGCGTAGCGGCTTGTCTGCGGACCTGGCCGGGACGCATTGCGCAGGTGGGGATTGGGCAGGATCGCCGCAAGCCGCGCCGCCTGCTGCAGCGTCAGCTTCGCCGCGGACGTATCGAACCAGTACCGTGCGGCGGCCTCGGCGCCGAAGATGCCGGGTCCCCACTCGACGATATTGAGGTAGATCTCGATCGTACGCCGCTTCGTCCACACCGCCGTCTGGTAATATGCCAGCGGCACCTCCAGCGCCTTGCGGACGTAGCTGCGCGAGGGCCACAGGAACAGGTTCTTGGCGACCTGCATGGTGATGGTGCTGGCGCCGCGCGAGGCATCGGTTTCAATCACTTCCTTGACCGCCCCCCAGTCCACGCCGCCGTGCTCGCAGAACCGACCGTCCTCGCCCATGATCACCGCGTAGGCGAGGTTCGGCGCGATCTCCTCCAGCGGAACCCAGTCGCGCTCCACCGCCACGCCCGTCACCCTCTGCCAGAGTTCGAGCGTCGAGACCGGCGGGGGCACGACGGCATAGAGCGGCACCAGGACGACCGGCAGTGCGACCAGCACGACCACCACGGCGACGAGGATGCGAAACAGGCGTCCGGCGAGCGAACGTTTTCGCGCGCGCCTGTCGCCTTGCTTCTGTCCGGATGTCTTGCCGCCGGAGGCGGTACTGGGTGCCATCGCTACGCAATAGCGTCAGCGCCGTTTCGTCGCAATGCATGCCGCAACGTCGTTGCGGTTGTCAGGGCGCGCGGCCTCGTCCAGATTCCTCCGCGACAGAAGGACCGTTCCTGAAGACCGGGGTGACGCCTGTCCGCAAGCGGTCCCGATCGGGGGTAAAGTCGTGCAGGAATTCGAATTGCAGTTGGCGGAGACGGCCGGGCGGATCGAGCCGGCGCTGGCGGCGCTGCTTGGCCGGAGCGGGTCCGGCGAATGCGAAGCCGGTCGTTTGCAGGAGGCGATGTGCCACGCCGTGCTCGGCGGCGGCAAGCGCCTGCGCCCGTTCGTCGTGATCGCCGCGGCCGACCTGTTCGGCGTGCCGGAGGAAGCCGCGATGCGGACCGCCTGCGCACTCGAACTTCTGCACTGCTACAGCCTCGTCCACGACGACCTGCCCGCGATGGACGACGACGACCTTCGCCGCGGGCAGCCAACCGTCCACCGCGCCTTCGACGAGGCGACCGCGATCCTCGCGGGCGACAGCCTGCTGACGCTGGCCTTCGAGATCGTCGCCGATCCCCGCACGCATGGCGACGGGGAGGTGCGCGCCGGGCTCGCACTCGAGCTCGCGCGCGCGGGCGGACGCACGGGCATGGCCGGAGGCCAGATGCGCGATCTCGCAGCCGAGGGCCGCTTCACGGCGTCTGGCCGGCCGTTGCGGCTGTCGGAGCAGGATGTCACGGCGCTGCAGGACATGAAGACCGGAGCCCTGTTCCAGTTTGCCGCCGTCGCCGGGCCGATCCTTGCGCGCGCCGGCAGCGAGGATCGCGACCGCATGGCCCGCTACGGCGCCGCGCTCGGCCGCGCCTTCCAGATTGCTGACGACCTGCTCGACGAGGAAGCGGACGCCTCCGAGCTCGGCAAGGCTGCCGGCAAGGACCGGGCGGCGGGAAAGGCGACGCTGCCGGCGGTGATCGGTATCGAGGCCGCCCGCGATCGGTTGGCCGGAGCCGTCGCCGAGGCGCATGCGGCACTGGAGGTATACGGCGAAAGAGCTGCGCTGCTCGGCGCGGCCGCGCGATTCGCCGCGGCGCGGCGGAAGTAGCTGGCCACTCCCCTATTCTGCGGCGTCGGCGCTCCTGACGCCGTCCGGCGCCTCGCCGAAACGGCGTTCGATGTAATCGATGACGAGGGCCTTGAAGTCCGCGGCGATGGCGGGACCGCGAAGCGTCAGTGCCTTCTTGCCGTCGATGAACACCGGCGCCGCCGGGGTCTCGCCGGTGCCCGGCAGCGAAATGCCGATATCGGCGTGCTTGGATTCGCCCGGTCCGTTGACGATGCAGCCCATCACCGCGACGTTCATCGTCTCGACGCCGGGATACTTCTCCCGCCAAACCGGCATTTCGACGCGGATGAAGTCCTGGATGTCGCTGGCCAGTTCCTGGAAGACCGTCGAGGTTGTCCGCCCGCAGCCCGGACAGGCAGTCACCACCGGCACGAAGGTGCGCAGCCCCATCGCCTGCAGCATTTCCTGGGCAACCTGGACCTCCGTCGTGCGGTCGCCGCCGGGTTCCGGCGTCAGCGAGACGCGGATCGTGTCGCCGATGCCCTCCTGCAGCAGCACCGCCATCCCTGCCGTCGACGCGACGATGCCCTTCGAGCCCATGCCGGCCTCCGTCAGGCCGAGATGCAACGCATAGGCCCCGCGCCGAGAAAGCATCCGGTAGACGGCGATGAGGTCCTGAACCTGACTGACCTTCGCCGACAGGATGATCCGGTCGCGACCCATGCCGATCTGTTCGGCCCGCTCCGCCGACAGCAGGGCGGACTGGACGATCGCCTCGTGCATCACCGCGCGCGCCGACATCGGCGCCGGCGCGGCGGCGTTCTCGTCCATCAGGCGGGTCAGCAGCTCCTGGTCGAGCGAGCCCCAGTTGACGCCGATCCGCACCGGCTTGTCATACTCGAGTGCGGCCTCGATCATGGCGCCGAACTGCAGGTCGCGCTTTTCGCGGAACCCGACATTGCCAGGATTGATCCGGTACTTGTCGAGCGCCTCCGCGCAGGCGGGATGCTCGCGCAGCAGCTTGTGGCCGATATAGTGGAAGTCGCCGACCAGCGGCACGTTGACGCCCCGCAGCACCAGGCGGTCGCGGATATGCGGCACCGCGGCGGCCGCCTCGTCGCGGTCGACCGTGATGCGGACGATCTCGGAGCCGGCACGGGCAAGGGCTGCGACCTGCGCGACCGTCGCCTCGATGTCGGCAGTGTCGGTGTTTGTCATCGACTGGACCACGACCGGCGCGTCGCCGCCGACCACCACCCCGCCGAGGCCGGGCTTGCCGACCGCCACCCCGACTGTGCCTTGTCGCGGTGCCGGTCCGCTGTGCTCGTTCATCGGCTGTTCGCTCATCGGCTGGTGAGTCCCTTGTTCCGGCGGAACTACTGTACGGAAGGTCGGCGCTGCGACGCGGCGCAATGGCCGCACAGCCCGTCGATCTCGACCACGGTCAGATCCGGTGCGAAGCCGCTGGCCGTCGCGACACGATCGATTTCCGCCCCGACACCCTCGGCGATCGCCTCGCCGACATTGCCGCACTCGCGGCAGATCAGGAACACCACCGTATCGTGTGCCGCCTCGCCGGCCATGCAGGCGACGAAGGCGTTGCGGCTCTCGATGCGGTGCACGAGCCCCTGCTGTACGAGGAAGTCCAGTGCCCGGTAGACGGTGATCGGCGCGGGCCGCTTGCCGCCGTCGGCCATGGTGTCGAGGATCTCGTAGGCCCCCATCGGCCGGTGGCTCTGCGCGAGCACGTCCAGCACCCTCTCGCGCTGGCTGGTCAGCCGCACGCCCCTGCGCCGGCAGATGGCGTGCGCGACGCGCACCACGCGATCGGTGCACACGTCGTGGTCGTGTTCGGGGTTCGGGAAATCTGCCATTTTACCTGGCCAGCAGCCTGGCCGCATGTGATCGAGGGCGCTGTCGCGCGGGTTCGGATGCCTACAATATAGTCGCCTCCTCATAACAATGAAGCGAAAGCCGAAGCTAGCGGATTTTGCTGCGTTGCAATATGCGATAGACAGGACGGAACGGAACCCTCGGCCACCAGAAAAGGATCGCCGCATGTCCCTTCAGAGTCAGCTGTCCCTAAAGGGCAAGTCCGCCATCGTCACCGGATCGACCTCGGGCATCGGTCATGCCATCGCCGACACCTTCGCCGCCGCCGGCGCCAACGTCACCATCAACGGCTTTGGCGACGCCGCGGAGATCGAGGCCGTCCGCGCCGAGATGGCGAACAAGAACGGCGTCGAGGTCCGCTACTCGGCGGCCGACATGACCAAGGCGGACGATATCGCCGCAATGGTCGCCGATGCCGAGAAGGAATTCGGCTCCGTCGACATCCTCGTCAACAATGCCGGCATCCAGTATGTCGCCCCGATCGAGGAGTTCCCGATCGAGAAGTGGAACGCCATCCTGGCGATCAACCTGTCGGCGGCCTTCCTTGGCATGCGCGCCGTCGTGCCCGGGATGAAGAAGCGCGGCTGGGGCCGGATCATCTCGACGGCGTCCGCCCACGCGCTGGTAGCCTCGCCGGACAAGGCGGCATACGTGGCCGCCAAGCACGGGCTCGCCGGTCTCACCAAAGTGGTGGCGCTGGAGACCGCCGAGCACGGCATCACCGTCAACGCCATATGCCCGGGCTACGTGTGGACGCCGCTGGTCGAGAAGCAGATCCCCGACACCGCCAAGGCGCGCGGCATGACCGAGGAACAGGTCAAGAAGGACGTGCTGCTGGCCGCCCAGCCGACCAAGGAATTCGTCACCGTCGAACAGGTCGCCAATCTGGCGCTGTTCCTCACCACGCCCACCGCCGCCTCGATCACCGGCTCGCTGCAGTCGATCGACGGCGGCTGGACGGCGGAGTAATCCGCCATGGCCGCTTCCAGGGGCAAGTCCGGCAAGACCACCGCAAGGAAGGCGGCCAAGCCCCGCCGGTCCGCCGACCCGGCGACGCCGGAGGTCGCCGCCGCCGATACGCCCGCGGAAAAGATGATCACCGGCAAGGGTCGCGTGCGTACCGGACCGGGCGAAGAGGCGCCCGTCTACATCGACGATTCGGGGAGGGACAAGGCGGGCTCTGCCGGCTCGAATGCATCGCGCCGCGTCAATTTCGCTTTGCAGGGCGGCGGCGCCCACGGCGCCTTCACCTGGGGCGTGTTGGACTGGGTGCTCGAGAACGCGCCGGTCGAGATCGACGCGATCAGCGGCACCAGTGCCGGTGCCATGAACGCCGTCGCACTGGTCTCCGGCTACGAGATGGGCGGTCCGGACGGCGCCCGCGAGGTGCTCGCGCAGTACTGGAAGGCGGTGAGCCGCGCCGCCCGCACCTCGCCCGTGCAGCGCACCCTGATCGACCGGATGTGGGGCAACTGGAGTCTCGACTGGTCGCCCGGCTTCGTCATGGTCGACGTGATCAGCCGGTTCGTCTCTCCTTATGAATTCAACCCGCTGAACCTCAATCCCCTGAAGGAACTGATCGAGGGGATCATCGACTTCGATGCTGTCCGGCGATGCGACACGATCCGGCTGTTCCTGTCGGCGACAAACGTGCGCACCGGCAAGGTGAAGGTCTTCCGCAACCGCGACATCACCGCCGACCACGTGATGGCCTCGGCCTGCCTGCCGCTGATGTTCCAGGCCGTCGAGATCGACGGCGTGCCCTATTGGGACGGCGGATATTCCGGTAATCCGGCGCTTTGGCCGTTCTTCTACGAGACCGGCACGCAGGATCTGGTGCTCATCCAGATCAACCCCATCGAGCGGTTCGAAACGCCGAAGACGGCGCGCGACATCCTCAACCGGATGAACGAGATCACCTTCAACTCCTCGCTCCTGAAGGAACTGCGCGCCATCGCCTTCGTCGACCGGCTGGTCGAGGACGGCGTGCTGCCCCCGGAGAAGTACAGGAGCGTCCGCGTGCATGTCGTCGATGGCGGCGAGTTCCTCAACGACCTGACGGCATCCAGCAAGTTCAACGCGGAATGGGAATTCCTGACCTATCTGCGCGATGCGGGACGCGACGCCGCTGCCCGTTTCCACGAGTTGCATCACGAGAAGATCGGCGCCAGGGCCACTGCTGACGTGCGCCGGATGATCGACTGAAAGGCAAACGGGAATTTGCCTCCGCGATTTCCTGTGCTGAAGTGCCGTTCATGACATCTGTCGAGATCGTCGTGGCCGACATCACCACGCTGAAGGTCGATGCGATCGTCAACGCGGCCAATCCGGCGCTGGAGCCAGGCGGCGGCGTCTGCGGGGCGATCCACCGGGCAGCCGGGCCGGAGCTGGCCGGGGCCTGTTCGGCAATCGGGTCCTGCCCGACCGGGGAAGCGCGCATCACCGGCGGCTACCGCCTTCCCGCACGCCACGTCATCCACGCTGTCGGCCCGGTCTGGCGGGGAGGCGGCGAGCACGAGGATGCCGCCCTGGAAAGCTGCTACCGGGCGTCGCTGGCGCTCGCGCAGGCAAACGGCCTGCGGTCCGTCGCTTTCCCGGCGATCTCGACCGGCATCTATGGCTTTCCCCCGGACCGGGCCGCGCGGATCGCCGTGCAGGCGGTCCGCGATGCCGTCGCCGCCTCACCGGACGCCTTCGATCGCGTCGTGCTGTGCTGTTTCGACGAGATTTCGGCACGCCGTCACGAGGACGCCGCGGAGGCCCTGTCACTGCCCGTTTCGCGCCGCTGAGACCCCGCCCGTCTTCCATCGCACGCGGCAGCCGTTAGGATGCCGCCACTTCTCACCGCGTACGGGGACCATGACAAACGAAACCGCCAATCCCGGACCGCTCGCCGGCATCCGCATCCTCGACCTCACCCGCATCCTGGCCGGGCCGACCTGCACCCAGCTCCTCGGCGATCTCGGCGCCGACGTCATCAAGGTGGAAAAGCGCGGCGAGGGCGACGACACCCGCAAGTGGGGACCGCCTTACGTCAGGGATGCCGACGGTGCGGACACCACGGAAAGCGGCTACTACCTGTCGGCGAACCGCAACAAGCGGTCGCTGTCCGTCGATATTGCCAGGCCGGAAGGCGCCGCACTCGTGCGCAGGCTCGCGGCGAAGTGCGACGTGCTGGTGGAGAACTTCAAGGTCGGCGGCCTTGCCAGGTACGGCCTCGGCTATTCCGATCTGAGCGCGAACCTTCCCGGCCTCGTCTACTGCTCGATCACCGGCTTCGGCCAGACCGGCCCGAATTCCGGCCGCGCCGGGTACGATTACCTGGCACAGGGCATGGGCGGGATCATGTCGATCACCGGCGTTCCCGGCACCGAGCCGGTCAAGGTCGGCGTCGCCATCGCCGACGTGATGTGCGGCATGTATGCCTCGACCGCGATCCTTGCCGCACTCCGCCACCGCGACGCCACCGGGCGCGGCCAGCATATCGATATCGGCCTCGTCGATACCCAGGTCGCCTGGCTGGTCAACGAGGGCGTCAACTATCTGACCTCGGGCGTGGTGCCGGTCCAGCGCGGCAACGCCCACGCCAATATCGTGCCCTACCAGGTCTTCGAGACCTCCGATGGCCACGTCATCATTGCCGTCGGCAATGATGCCCAGTATCGGCGGTTCTGCGATTTCCTTCAGGCTCCGGAACTCGCCGAGAATCCCCTCTTTGCCACAAACAGTGCCCGGGTCCGGAACCGCGAGGCGCTGGTTCCGATGATCGCCGATCGCCTCAGGGTCCTGACGCGCACCGAAATACTGGCGGGCCTCGAAGTGCGTGGCGTGCCGGCCGGGCCGGTCAACACCATCGCCGACACCTTCGCCGAGCCGCAGGTCGCCGCCCGCGACATGAAGATCTCGATGCCGCACTCGCTGGCCGGCTCCGGCAGCGTCGATCTGATCGGCAATCCCTTGAAGTTTTCGGCAACGCCGGCGAGCTATCGCCGCCCGCCGCCGGTTCTCGGCGAGCACACCGACGAGGTGCTGGACGAGGTGCTCGGCCTAGACGCGACCGAACGGTCCAGGTTGCGCGATGACGGCATCGTTTGAGGCCGCGCCGGGTGAAGTGCGGCACCAGGGGTTGAAATAGGCGGAAGCGGTGACCACATACTCGTCATCCAGCCAGATTGGACGGTGTTTTCAGCGCGGCTCATGACCGCCGCAGAAAACGATGAAGGATCAGCACGGATGTACTGCGATCCTCCCCGTTCCCTGATCGCCCTGAATAGGCCCATACGGCCTGGGCGGTCAGCTGGTCTGGTGTTCCTCGCATTGCGGATCTCCAGATGTCTCATGGCAAGTTCGATACCCCGGCCGAACTCTATTCGAGCCGAAATCATCGCGCCGGCCGCTTCAGCGGCCTGAAGTACCGGCGCTTCGAGACCCTCGCCGAAGCGGTCAAATATGCCGTCGAGGAGATTCCCGGCCAGCTGCATTTCGCCTGGATCGAAACCGGTGATTCCAGCTTTCGCGCCGCCGAGATCAGGGATATCTACGGCAGCACCGAATTCCCCCTCCCCCGCGCCTGACGCCGCTTCAGAAGGTCGCCGCAGGCAGGCTCGCTTCCGGCGGCCCCGGTAACTTCTTGAACTCTTCCGCCCGGAGCCAAACGAGATCCCGGGACTACGTTCCTATGTGCCCGCGAGGTCGTTGAACAGGCTTGCGACCACCGACAGCCGCGCAAGGCTCATCGGGCCGCGCTCGATCTCCCTGATCGCCGCCGTCATCCGCTCGACGCTGCGCCCGCGGGCCTCGAGCCAGGCCTCGAGTGCGGGCTTGCCCTTCTTGCCGGTTGCCAGCACGTCGGCGACCAGCCTGCGCTGGGCTTCCGTCATCAGGTCGATGGTCCGGTTGAGCGCCAGCCGGTCGTAGTAGTCGTTGACCGCCAGGTTGCGCGCCGCGTCGGTGATCTGCTCGATCTCGAAGTGTGATGTGAAGGCATAGAACGTCTCGGCAACCGCCCTGAGGGGCTTGCCGGTGCGATCCGACACGAGAACGATATCGGGTGCCCGGGAGAGAAGCTGCGTACTGGCGGCGCGGGCGGCCAGATCCTCAGGCAGACCCGCGGCAACCAGCGTCTCGCACCGCTCCGCGATTCGCTCCATCGCATCGGCAGGCGCGACCTTGTCGAGGTCGGCGATCAGCTTGGCGGTGCCCTTGCGATAGTGGCCGATGATGTCTGCCAGGCCCTGATCGAGATCGACGTTGCGAAGGAACCACGCGGTTGCCCTCAGCAGCAGGTCTTGCAGGACGCCATAGAGTTCCAGTTGCAGCGCGCCGGGAATCCTGTTGTCCAGCGCGTCGAGTTCGCCGTTCACTTCCGTCAGCCCGAAGGCGTTGCGCGCCGCCGCGAAGGCCGCCGCGATGTCCGGCACCTCGGCACCGGTCTCGTCTCCGAGGCGCACCATCATGGTCGGCCCGCAGCGGTTGATCATCGAGTTCGCCAGCATCGTCGAGATGATCTCGCGGCGCAGCCGGTGATTCTCGATCGCCTCGGGGAACTTCTTCTGTAGGCGTTCGGGAAAATACCGCATCAGTTCGCGACCGAGATACGGATCGTCCGGCACCGTGCTCTTCAGGAGCCGCGCATAGAGGTCGAGCTTTGCGTAAGCGAGCAGCACGGCAAGCTCCGGCCGGCTCAGCGGGTGCCCGCGGGCTTCGCGTGCCTGCATCTCGGCGTCGTCCGGCAAGTGCTCGACCTCCCGGTCGAGGTCGCCGCGGGCCTCCAGATCGCGCATGAAGCGCTGCTGGAAGCCGAGGCTTTCGGCGCCGCGCCGCTCGCTCAGCGACAGCGCCAGCGTCTGCAGGTAATTGTTGCGAAGGACGAGGCCGGCGACCTCCTCGGTCATCTCGACGAGCAGCCGGTTGCGCTGCTGCAGCTTGAGCTGGCCGGACCGGACCACCGGACCCAGCGCCACCTTGATGTTGACCTCGAGATCGGAGGAGTTGACGCCGGCGGAATTGTCGATCGCGTCGGTGTTGATGCGGCCGCCCGCCTCGGCGTACTCGATCCGGCCGAGCTGGGTTACCCCGAGGTTGGCGCCCTCGCCGACCACCTTGACGCGCAGCTGCGGCGCAGTGATCCGGATGGCGTCGTTGGCCCTGTCGCCGACCTGATCGTCGGTTTCGGTCGTCGCCCGGACGTAGGTGCCGATGCCGCCGAACCACATGAGATCGGCGTCGGCCTTAAGGATGGCGGACATGATCTCGATCGGTGTCGCCGTCTTGCGCCGGATCTCGAGCAGGTCCTGCATCTGCGGCGACAATGGAATGGCCTTCTCCTGCCGCGAGAAGACGCCGCCGCCCTCCGAGATCAGGTCGCGGTCGTAATCCTGCCAGCTCGACCGCGGCAGAGCGAACATCCGCTGGCGCTCGGCGTAGCTCGACGCCGGATCAGGATCGGGGTCGATGAAGATGTCGCGGTGATCGAAGGCGGCGAGCAGCCGGATCTGCTCCGAAAGCAGCATGCCGTTGCCGAACACGTCGCCCGACATGTCGCCGACGCCGACCACCGTGAACGGCGTGGTCTGGATGTCGACGTCCTTCTCGCGGAAGTGGCGCTTGACGGCTTCCCAGGCGCCACGCGCGGTGATGCCCATCTTCTTGTGGTCGTAGCCGGCCGATCCGCCCGAGGCGAAAGCGTCGCCGAGCCAGAAGTCGCGGGACTCCGATATCTCGTTGGCGATGTCGGAGAATGTCGCGGTGCCCTTGTCGGCGGCAACCACCAGGTAGGGATCGTCACCGTCGTGGCAGACGGTGAGAGCCGGCTGCACGACATTGCCGTCGATCAGGTTGTCCGTGACGTCGAGGAGGCTGTTGATGAAGATCTTGTAGCAGGCCACCCCCTCGGCGAGGATCGCCTCCCGGCTGCCTGCGGGCTGGTGCTTCGGCACGAACCCGCCCTTGGCGCCGACGGGCACGATGACCGCGTTCTTGACCTGCTGGGCCTTGACGAGCCCGAGCACCTCGGTGCGGAAGTCCTGCGGCCGGTCCGACCAGCGCAGGCCGCCGCGGGCGATCTTGCCGAACCTCAGGTGCACGCCCTCGACCCGCGGGCTGTAGACGAAGATCTCGACGTAGGGCTTGGGATCCGGCAAGCCGTCGACGGCGCGGCTGGAGAGCTTGAATGCCATTGCCGCCTTCGGCTTGCCGTGCACATCGGTCTGATAGAAGTTGGTGCGCAGCGTCGATCGGATCAGATTGATGAATCGCCGGATGATCCGGTCCTCGTCGAGGCTCGGGACGCCTTCCAGGGCAGATTCGAGCCGGTCCACGACCGCCTGCTCTGACGCCTCGCGGGATTCGCGGCCGACCGCCTCCGGCATGAACCGGACGCGGAACAGCTCGACCAGCATCCCGGCGATGTCGGGATGGCGCTGCAACGTCAGCCACAGATAGTCCTGACTGTAGGCAATGCGGATCTGCCGCAAGTAGAGCGAATAGGCGTGCAGCACCGCGATGTCGCGCCATTCCAGGCCTGCCTTGACGACGAGGGCGTTGTAGCCGTCGTTTTCCGCCTCGCCGGTCATCACCGCCCGGAAGGCGGCACCGAGCGGCTCGGCGAGGCGATCGAGGTCGATGGCGGCGCCGTCGGCGCGTTCCAGCACCATGTCGTGCAGCCAGATCTGGGTCGTACCGCCTTCCCCGGGACGGCTGATCCGGTAGGTGCGTTCGTTGATGACCTTGAAGCCCATGTTCTCGAGAATCGGAACGCGTTCCGACAGCGGCACCGGTTCGGCGACCCGGAACAGCTTCAGGCCGAGCCGTTCCGGCCGGTCGGCATCGGGGCGATGGAACTCGATCTCGAGAGTGTGCTGGCCGACCAGCCTCTCGATGACGCCAATGTCGCCAACGACGACCCGGGCCGGGTAGGCGGCCTGATAGGCGGTGGTGAACGCGTTCTTGTAGCACTCGAACAATTCGTTGGCGCGCATCAGGTCGTGGGTGTCGGCGAGCGCCTCCTTGAGATTGTCGGACCAGGTGCGGACGAGCTCGGCTATCCGCGATTCCAGATAGGACTGGTCGGGAGTGGGAGTCTCGCCCTCGTAGCGCCCGATGATGTAGTGGACCCGCGCCAGCGCGCCTTCCGGATAATAGGGATAGAAGGCCGATACGCGGCCCCCGTAGGAGCTGGCCAGGAGCTTGCCTATCGACCGGCGCACGTCGGTGTTGAAGCGATCGCGCGGGACGTAGACCAGCACCGAAACGAACCTGTCGAACTTGTCGGGGCGCGCCAGGACCCGGATGCGCGGGCGCTCGCCGAGTTGCAGGATCGACATCACCCATTCGTAGAGCGTCTCGATGTCGATCTGGAAAAGCTCGTCTCTCGGGAACGTCTCGAGCACATTGAGCACGGCCTTGCCGTTGTGGCTCTCCGGGTCGAACCCGGTGCGCTGCATGACCTGCTCCACCTTGTGGCGAAGGTAGGGGATCGAGCGGACGCCGCGGTTGTAGGCCGACGAGGTGAACAGGCCGATGACGCGCAGCTCGCCCGTCAGATCGCCGTGGTCGTCGAAGGTCTTGACGCCGATGTAGTCGAGATGGACGCGGCGGTGGACCAGCGACTTGACGTTGGCCTTGGTGACGATCAGCGGCACCGGCTGCATCAGGAAGTCGCGCAGTTCCGGCGTGTAGGTGACCCATTCGCGGCCGCGCCTGAGCACCATGACCTCCGGATCGCGCAATATGCCCAGCCCGGCTTGCTGGTTCGTTTCGATCCTCTCCAGCCGGCCTTCCTTTAGGCCGCCGACGAAGGCGTATTCGCGCATACCCAGGAAAGTGAAGTTGTTGTCGGCCACCCAGTCGAGGAAGTGCACCGCCTCGGCGATCTCGTCGGCGGCGATCGGCGGGGGATTGCGCCGGTAGCCGTCGATTGCAGCGGCCAGTCGCTCGCGCATCGGCTTCCAGTCCTGCACCACGATGCGGACGGCGTCGTCGACGCGTCCGAGCGCGGCTGCCGTGTCCCGTCGTGCGAGATCGCTGTCGATGCGCGTGATGTGGATGTGGATGTGGCTTTCGCGCACGACGCCGGCGCCGTCTTCCGGCGCGGCAAACCCGAAGAACCTGGTGCGCTTGCCTTTCGAATCGCGCTGCACGTAGACGATCGGGTGCAGGACCAGCTTCACCTCGTAGCCACGGTCCTGCAGTTCCGACATCGCCGAATCGAGCAGAAACGGCATGTTGTCGTTGACTATTTCGACAACCGTAACGTCGTTCAGCCGGGAATCGGGGGAGGCGTCTTCAGGGTCAGGATCGAAGACCCGGATCTTGTGCTGGCCCGGTTGGCGAGTCGCCGCGAACGCCCAGGCCGACCTGGCCAGGTCGGCGAGGTCGGACGGGCTGTACTCGGCAAGATCCTCGTAGGCGGCTTGGGAAAACAGGCAGTCGGCAAAGTCCCTCGACTGTGCGGCCCGGGAGCCGCCCGGCAACTCCTTCAGCACCTCGTCGATGAGCTGGCGCCGGTTCTCGTTGTCCCGCTGCAGCATTGTGTCTCCCCTTCTGCCCGCACGGCTTCACGACCGGCGGAGTTATTAGGCAGAGTGTTCGACAGAATGGCGACGGTGTCGAGACACCGTCGCCATATGGACCGGCCGAGACGCCTCAGGGGCTTGTCCGGCAGGCTTCCACGAATTCCTGCGCCGTCGCGGAGATTGCCGGCAGCTTGCACGGCCTGTTTTTCGGGCAGGCCCGCATGTAGGCCCAGTGGGTTACCTGGACCGTATCCCCGGTCGTCATCTGGAGTTCCATCGCCCAGCTGCCGCGGTGCCGCCGCATGGTGCCGACCCCGGTGATCCGCTCACCGCTGGAGCTCTCCATCGGCGCGAAGGAGACGTTGAGTGTCCCTTCCGGCGTGACGGAGGCGGCCATGCGGTTGCAGGCCGGATCGCTGTCGGGCGGCACCTTCCTGGGATCGTCCGGGCCGAGGAACTGCGCCCGTGCGATGCCCCAGTAGTAGCCGTTCGCATAGCCGTCGATGGTATAGACGGTCTGATCCCTGAGCGGGATGACGGCCTCCGTGTCAGGCGACGTCATGATTGCAGGAAGGTTGTACGTGGGAACGTACCAGACCGTGCCTTCCAGCCACGACCAATCCTCGGTCGACGGCTTCGGCTTCCCCCACTCGGCTGCCGCCGGCCCGGTCAACAACATGACGGCCGCGGCGCAGACCAGAAAGCGCACCAGCCCCAAACGCACGTCATTTCGCATTTGTTCTCCGTAAGCGTTGAAGTACCCCTAGATTGGGCGCTCACCCGGAGCCCGGGTGGGACCGCTCCGAACGGCCGCCGCGTGGCAACGACGCCCCGCCGCCAGCATACTGAAACTAAACCGGAGGACATTAATGCCCGATGATCGCGTCACCGCATTGGAAATCGCCGAGGAAGGGGAACTGACCGATCGGCAGAAGGCATACTTCGAAAAATGCGTCGAGAAGCTCGGCATGATCCCGAACGTTCTGAAGGCCTATGCCTTCAACCCCGAAAAGCTCGACGCCTTTACCACCATGTACAACGACCTGATGCTCGCCGACTCGGGGCTCTCAAAGCTCGAGCGCGAAATGATCGCGGTGGTCGTGTCCAGCGTGAACCACTGCTTCTACTGCCTCGCAGCCCATGGTGCGGCGGTGCGGCAATATTCCGGCGATCCGGAGTTGGGGGAACTGATGGTGATGAACTATCGCGCCGCCGACCTGTCGCCGCGTCACAGAGCGATGCTGGATTTTGCCTGGAAGCTCAGCGAAACGCCCGCCGTCGTCGACGAAGCCGATCGCGAAGCCTTGCGCGGGGCCGGGTTCAGCGACCGCGACATCTGGGACATCGCGTCGGTGACCGCGTTCTTCAACATGACGAATCGCGTCGCGATCGCGACCGACATGCGGCCGAACCCGGAGTATCACGGACAGTTCCGCTGAGACGGAACTGCTGAAACATTTGTGTCAATTTGAATCGGGCCCGGAAACAGCGAAGAAATTAAATCTTGGTAGGGAACACGACGTGGCAAAGCGCGTTAACCATATCCGTGATAGGGATTGACGCATCAGATGGAACGTTCCATTTTTGTTCTCATGAACGCATCGGTGAAAATCGCTGAATCCGGACCTGTCGTGCCGCACGTGCTCGACGGGATCCCGTTCGCCGCCGATTTCCGGTATTGGACCGGCGGAAGCGGCAAGAGCTATCTCACCCGCGGATTCCCCATAGACATGGCCTCGGATTTTGCCGGTGCGCCGGTGATTCTTGCTGCCGTCGACGAAGACGGTCGCCGCGAGGCCGTCTGGATCGGGCTGGCGGTGGGCCGCCGGTTCGAAGCGGGTCTGGCGGCAGCCAAGGCCGCCGGAGCCACGGAAGCCCACGTCCACCTGCTGGCGGTCGGGGCGGAGGCCCGCACGGCGGTTCTGCGCGATCTTCGCCGCGCCCTCGGCGCGGCTCCGAAGCGCGCTTCGGCCGAGTCCGGCGCGTCAGCCGGGCACCGCGATCTCGCGGCCTGAATCGTTCAGGACGCCGGGAGTCCTTCGGGCGTCCGCAACGCCCTGCCGACCACGGACAGGCGCTTGTCGACAACCCCGATTTCGTCCATGTGGTCTAGCGTCGCCAGTACGTACTCCGCATTTGCACCGGACTGGCCCTGGCCTTGCCGCACGTAGCGGATCTGATCCTCGAACGACAGCTTGCCTGCATATTGCGGGTGTTCCCGGTCGACCACGTAGCACAGGGCGGGTGCGGTGCGCCGGGTGCCGTCCAGGATCTCGATCTGACGCGTCGCTTCCAGGTAGACCATCGTGACCTGCTCGCGTGCGCGCAGATACGCCACCACCTCGTCTCGCAAATCTGGTTCGACCCTGAATGCGACTCCCCGGCAGGCCCCCCCGCGATCGAGCCCGAGTACGAGACCGGGCCGCTCGGGCGTGCCGCGATGGACGTGGCTGTAGACGCACAGGGCGCGATGCAGGCCGATCAGGCGCGCCGGGACCCGCTCGACATGAGAGAACCCCGGCCGCCACATCAGCGAGCCGTAGCCGAAAACCCAGAAGTCCGTCATACTCTGACTGCCCGTTCCTCACACGCGGCGGGTTCCGTTCCGTCCCGCGACAAGTCGCTGCCCTACCAACGCCCCGATCCATTGGCAATGTCTGGGACCTCGGCCGGCCTCCCCCGGCGTATGCACGCTCCCTCTCCGCCGGCCGGCAAATCCGGAGTTCGAGATGACCGCACAGTCTGATCCACCTTCTCCGGAACGCCTCGGCCGCCCACCGCGATTCGTGGTGGCGGTTCTGTCGCTGGTGGTGCTGGCGATCGCAGGCTGGAGCGCGGTCTGGTATTTCGGTACCCGCAAGGCGGACGCCCTGATGACCGAATGGCTCGCATCGGAAGCTGTGAAGGGCCGCACCTATGAGTGCTCCCGACACGGTATCGGAGGCTATCCGTTCCGCGTCGAGGTGTCCTGCAAGTCGCCAGTTCTGGATATTGCCGACAGTGCCCCGCGCATCCGCGTGGAGGCGAGGGATTTCCGCGCGGTCGCTCAGGTCTGGGACATCAGCCACGTGATATTCGAGATCGACGGGCCGATACGCCTCGAGTCCGGCGATCGGAGAAATAACCCGGAGATGGCGGTGAACGCCGACTGGCAGTTGCTGCAGGGCTCGCTGCGCGCGCCGGAGGGACGCGTTGCGCGCGTGGACCTCGCGATCACCGGGCTTACCGTGACGCCGGATCCGGCAACGCTGGGACCTGCGGGCGGAGCAGCCGTTTCCGCCCGGCATGTCGATCTGCACGGCCGCAACACCGAGTCGCGCTCCGGCGTCGGCCGCGACTACGACGTGGCGTTCGGCGCTCAGGACCTCGTCGTGACGCTGGACGGGCGCGCGGCGCCCGAGGCAGTCGACGTCGCCTTCGTCGGGCAATTTGATTCGATGCCCTATCCGCCGCCGCGCGAGCCCGAGGCCTTTCTCGCTGCCTGGCGCGAGAACGGCGGCAGCGTTGCGGTCGAGCGGCTGAGCGCCGCGCAGGGTGACAGCGAGATCCGTGCCAGCGGCCGCGTCGTTCCCGACGGCGCAGGACGGCCGGAAGGCACAGTGACGGTCAGTCTCGCCGGGCCGGATATCAATACGCCGGGCTCGGCCGGAGCGTTCGGAGGGCTCGCGCCGATTATTGCACTGGCCCTGAGGCTGACCGGCAAACCGGATCAGATAGACGGGCGCACGGCGTTGTCGGGAGAAATCGAAATCCGCGAGGGCACCGTCTATCTCGGCGCGATGCCGATCACGGAACTGCCGCGCCTGTTCTGACGTTCCCGGATGGCGCTGAGACTCCAGGATTGGAGTTCGATTCCGCGCCGACCCATTGGGCACGGCGGCCCGGCGAGCAGCGAGGGAGTCCGGATCAGGACCGATGGACCAGCGAACAGGTGAGGTGTCGGTCGCAACCCCCGCACTGAGGGTGCTGCTCATCCTCGCCCATCCGCGCGGCAGCGCCTCGCTTTGCGGCGCCATGCTGGACGCCTATTCGCGCGGCGCCCGGAAGGCGGGCTGCGAGGTCCGGGAACTGGAACTGGCCCGAACGCGATTCGACCGCGACGTGACGACGCCGTCGCCGCGCGACCAGGTTCTCGAGGCGGATCTCGTGGCGGCGAAGACAGCCATCGAATGGGCCGACCACATCGTCTTCGTCTATCCTACCTGGTGGGGCACCTATCCGGCCCTGCTGAAGGCGTTCCTCGACCGGATCCTCGTTCCGGGCTGGGCATTCGAGGACATTTCGGGCGGCACCGGCTTTGAAGGCCTGCTCGATGGCCGTACCGCCGAACTGATCACGACGATGGACACCCCCGGCCCGGTCTATTCGTTCCTCTACCGCGCGCCGGGACGCCATGCCATGGCGGCGGCAACGCTCGGCTTCTGCGGGATCGCGGTAACGCGGCACACCCGCTTCGGACCCGTAAAGGGCTCGACCGAGCAACAGCGCATCCGCTGGATCGACGAGGCGGAACGGCTCGGCGGACGGCTCGCGAACGGGCCGAGGAGCCGGCTGCAGCGATTGTGGCAGCACGTTCGGCCGTGGCTTTCCGCCCTGCGGCTGCAGTTCTACCCCATGACCTTCCTGGCGTTCTGGCTCGGCGCGTTGACCGCCGCCGCGGGAGGCGGCATCGATCCCGTCCGGTTCTGGCTCGGATATGCCGTCCTGTTCGCGATCGAGGCTGCGACGGTCTTTTCGAACGATCTGCTCGACGCCGGATCCGACAGCCGGAACCAGAATTGGGGGCCGTTCAACGGTGGCTCGCGCGTCCTGCAAGGGGGGATCCTGACCGCCGGATCATTGCTGCGCGGCGCGCGTCTCGCGCTCACGGTGGCGATCGGTCTCACGATCGTTCTGACGGCGACAGCGGCGCAGCCCGCCGTACTCGGCCTGTTCTTTGCGGCGAGCGCCTTGCTGGCCCTGGGCTACACGATGCCGCCGCTGCGCCTGTCCTACCGCACGCTTGGCGAGGTGGACGTCGCCGTCACCCACAGCTTCCTGGCAATACTCGCCGGTCATCTCTTCCAGAACGGGGCGATCGGCGATCCGGTGCCGTGGATACTGGGCGCGCCGCTTTTCCTGTCGATCCTTCCCTCGATCATTCTTTCCGGCGTTCCGGACCGCGATGCCGACATGGCGGTCGGCAAGCGCACGATCGCGGTGCGCTTCGGCATCCGCGGAGCCTTCGCCGTTTCGGCCGGACTGGCGCTGGCGGCGCTGATCGCCATGGTCGCCGTAGAAGCGCTCGTGCGGCCCGGGACCTACGGCTGGGTCGTGCCGGTGCTGGTCGCGGTTCACGGTTTGGTGCTGGCCCGCGAGTGCCGCAGGCAATGGCGCCGGCCCGCTGACGCGCGTCGCATCGACGTCACGATGATCGTGGCGCTGACCTACCTGATGTGGTTCTGCGTCGTGCCGCTGTGGACGGTGTCGGGCTGAAGGGCCGGTCCGGGTCCTACTCCGGCTTCTGCGCGGGCTTCCCGGCGCCGGGCGAGCGTCCGAAATCGGGCGCCTCGGTTTCCTGTCCGTACTCGATGATGCCGCGCCGGATCGCGCGGGTCCGGGTGAACAGGTCGAACAGCGCATCGCCGTCGCCCCAGCGAATGGCGCGCTGAAGCGCGGTCAGGTCCTCGGTGAAGCGGCCGAGCATCTCCAGCACCGCTTCGCGGTTGTTGAGAAACACGTCCCGCCACATGGTGGGATCCGAAGCGGCGATGCGCGTGAAGTCGCGGAATCCGCCGGCGGAGAACTTCATCACCTCCGAGTTGGTGACCTCTTCGAGCTCGGCGGCCGTGCCGACGATGTTGTAGGCGATCAGGTGCGGGACGTGGCTGGTGATCGCCAGCACCATGTCATGGTGGTCCGGCGTCATGATATCGGTGTTGGCGCCGCATGCGGTCCAGAAGCGCGTCACCAGGTCGACGGCCGTCTCGTCGGTGCCCTCCGGCGGCGTGATCAGGCACCAGCGGTTCCGGAACAGGTCGGCAAATCCCGCGTCGGGACCCGAATGCTCCGTGCCGGCGATCGGATGGGCCGGCACGAGCCGGACGCCCGGCGGAATATGCGGCGCCATCTGGGCGATCACCGAGGTCTTGGTGGAGCCGACGTCGGAGACGATGGCACCCGTCTTCAGTGCCGGCGCGATCGCTTCGGCAACCGCGCCGGAGGCGCCCACCGGAACGCAGACGATGACCAGATCGGCGTCGCGCACGGCATCGGCCGCATCCGTCGTGTAGCTGTCGCCGAGATCGAGCGACCTTGCCCGTTCGAGGGTTTCCGGCCGGCGCGTCTGCACTGCGACATGGCCGGCAAGGCCGTCCCGGCGGACGACCCTCGCGATTGAGGACCCGATCAGGCCGATGCCGATGAGCGCCAGCCGGTCGACGATCTTGTCAGCCATGCCACCTCGCCTCAGCCGGCGCCCATGAATTCGGTAAGGCTGTCGACGACGAGGCGGTTCACCTCCTTGCCGCCGATCGTCATGCGCAGGCAATTGGGCAGTCCGTATGCCTCGACACGGCGAAGGTAGACGCCACGTCTCTGCAGATGGACGTCGGCGTCGGCAGCCCGCTTTCCGTCGGCATCGGGAAAGCCGATCAGGATGAAGTTGCCGACGCTCGGCGTGACTTGCAGGCCGATCGCGGTCAGTTCCGCGCTCAGCCAGGGCAGCCAGGTCTCGTTGTGCGCAATCGCCCTGTCGACCAGCGCATCGTCGCCGATTGCCGCGACGCCGGCCATGATCGCCGGTGCGTTCACATTGAAGGGACCGCGCACCCGGTTGAGGATGTCGGCGACCGCCTCCGGGCAATAGGCCCAGCCGATCCTGAGGGCGGCAAGGCCGTGGATCTTCGAGAACGTGCGCGTCATCACGACGTTCTTGGAGTTGGCGACCAACTCGATGCCGGAACTGTAGTCGTTGCGCCTCACATACTCGGCGTAGGCCGCATCGATCACGAGGATCACGTTCGAGGACAGGCCGGCATGCAGCCGCAGGACCTGGTCGTACGGCAGGTAGGTGCCGGTCGGGTTGTTCGGGTTCGCGAGGAACACGATCCGGGTCCGGTCGGTGACCTTGGCCAGCAGCGCATCGACATCGGCGGTGAGGTCGGTTTCCGGGGCGGCGATCGGCGTGCCGCCCGCCGCCAGCGTGGCCAGCTTGTACATGAGGAAGCCGTGCTGGCTGTAGACGACCTCGTCGCCCGGCGCGAGATAGGCCGTGCACAACAGTCCGATGAGTTCGTCGGATCCTGCGCCGCAGACGATGCGGGAGGGGTCGAGGCCGTACTTCGCACCGATGGCCTCCCGAAGGGCGCCGGCGGAGCCGTCAGGGTAGAGGTCGAGATGCTCTGCGGCCGCCTTGTAGGCCTCGACCGCCTTGGGACTGGGCCCCAGCGGCGTCTCGTTCGACGACAGCTTGTAGACCTTGCCCTCATGGGCATGGCCGCTCGAGCCTGGAACGTAGGCCTTGATGTCGAGGATGGTGCGGCGCGGCTGCGGTCCGCCTGACTGTGTGCTCATGGTCTGTCTCGTCGGACTAGGATTCAGTCGGGCCAGCCCATCGGCTCGGCGAAGCTGCCGAGGCAGATCGCGTCCGGCGTGCCCTGGTGGAACTGCGCGGGTGCCTGTCGCGATACGAGGATCGCGCTGCGCGGCCCCCGGGAGGCGATCGCGCCGGGCAATTCCGCAAGGTCGGAAGCAGCCCCGGTGTCTGTCTCGATGGCGTAGGCGTAGATGTCCGTCAGACCGCTCACGTTGGCGGGGCCGACGACGAAGACCCGCGGGAAATCGAGGCGTTCGTCGAGGGGAAGGAAGGGAAGCGCCGCGATCACCTTGGCGCCGGTCACAATCGACCCGGTCGCGTGATCGCCCGAAACCGGCAACCCACCCCACCATCGTTCCTCCAGCGGATCGTCGAAGGCGACGACGGCGAGATCCTCCCCGGAGGCCGCCACCGCATCGACGGCAGCGCGACTCGACGGAGCATCGACCAGGTTCGACATGAACCCGAAGTAGAACCGCAGCATGTCGCGCATGCGCGCGGTTCCGGAGCCCGCCGCGTGGATGCTGAACGGCGCCTGCAGCTGGGTGAAGGTCCCGATGATCTCCCGCCAGATATGCTCGACGGTCGACAGCGGCAGCTGGCCGGAGTGGCGGCCCGCGATGCGGCGCATCATGTCGGCCTCGCGATCCGGCCGGAACGCGGCGCTGCGGGCGCCTACCTTCTTGGCCGCGATCAGCTGTTCGATCACCTGGCCGCGATGGATCAGCAGCTTGTGCATCTGCTCGTCTGCCGCGTCGATGTCGGCGCGCAGCGCCTCGAGGCTGGCCGCAGGGGCGGAACCTGGGGCTACGGGTGGGGTAGCGGGATCTGTCATCGCGGATGCTGGTCCGGGCGAGAGCTTTGCGGGTGTTCCTGTACCGGAGGAGACCGGTTTGTCGGGAGCTGACGACGGCCTTCCGGCCGGGCGCAGTCATACGGGAGGGACTTCGGGAAATCAAAGAAAACATTGGCGCCTCAGGGCCGTGGCCCGGCCCTGGCGGTGCGGGAGTCCAGCGTCTGCGGGGCGACGATCGGACAGCCCGCGAGCACATGAAAAAGCCCGGGCCGGAGCCCGGGCTGGATCTTGTGCGGCCAGTGCCGCGGTCCCGTGCTCCGGAGCAATCGCTCCCGAGCCGCTATTCCTGAGCGGTTTGCGGGGCCGGGGTCTGGTCGGGGGTACTGATCTGCGCGGTCTTGACCGGCGTGGACTTGGATGCCGTGTGCCCCGAATAGCACTCCGCGAAGGCGGAGCTGGAGGCGACGACCATGGCCAGTGCGCCGAGACCGGCGAGGAGCTTGCGGGTCATGCGAAATCTCCCCTTTCTGGAACGACGTCAGGATGAAGCGCCGTAGCTGAAAGGCTAGCACTCCCGGGCCTCTTGGCAAGTCTGGGCCGTCTCACGAACGCGTTACCGCATGTGCGAATGTCGTGCGGCCGGTCAGCCGGAACGGGCGCGGGGGTGAGCGTCCAGATAGGCGTCGAGCAGGCGACGCTCGTCGATTTCGGTATAGACCTGCGTGGTCGACAGGCTGGCGTGGCCGAGCAGTTCCTGGATGGCGCGGAGGTCGCCGCCGTTCATCAGCAGATGCGTGGCGAAGGAATGGCGCAGCGCGTGCGGCGTTGCACTGTCGGAGAGACCGAGAGCACCGCGCAGGTTCGCCATCCGCCTCTGGATGATGCGAGGATTGAGCGGTCCCCCGCGGGCGCCGACGAACAGCGCGCCGTCGGGCTCGGGCGCATGGGGACAGCTCGTCCGGTAAGCGTCGATCGCATCGGCGACTGCCGGCAGCAGCGGAACGATGCGGGTCTTGTTGCCCTTGCCGGTGATGCGCAGGGTCTGCGTGCCGCCTGCCTCGCGATTCGGCAGGTCCGCGGGCGTGAGGCCGAGCGCCTCGGAGATGCGCAGGCCGCACCCGTAGAGCAGCGAGAACACCGCCGCGTCGCGCGCTGCGATCCACGGCTCGTCGCCGGCCGGATCAATTTCGTCTGCGTCGGCGACCCTGAGCGCGGCCGCCGGCGTCAGCGGCTTGGGCAGGGCGTGGCGCTTCTTCGGTCCGCGCACCACCGTCAGCGCCGCGGTGCCGGCATGACCGGTTCTCTCCAGATGGCGGGCAAACGACCTGATCGCCGCCAGCGCCCGGGACAGCGAAGGCCCGGCCAGTCCCTCGCCGCGCCGGGCGGCGAGGTAGGCGCGGATGTCGGCCGGGCTCTGGCCGGTGAAGTCGGCAATCGTCGCGGGACCGCCCAGATGGTCGCGCAGGAAGGCCAGGAACTGGCGCAGGTCCCGGCCATAGGCTTCGACGGTCAGGTCGGCCAGGCGACGCTCGGTGGCAAGCCGCCTCAGCCAGTCGCCCGCCGCCGCGCGCAGGTCCGGCGCGGCCAGCAGCGGGCCGACCGGTTCGACCGTGGCCGAGCCGTCACTGAGGACGGACGGGGTGCGGGTCTTGCGCATGTCGGCGGGCATTGCGGTTCACTATCGCGTGCGGAACACATCGCCGATACTGGGCGGGGTTGGTTAACCCGCCGTTTCACGCGCGCGCCACCGGCGCTCCGTAGTGTTCGACCGTGGGCGACGGATCGTAGAACCGGTGCAGCAGCGCGCGCCAGCGCGGGTAGCGGTCGGAGCCCCGGAAACCCGGGTCATGCGCCTCGACGCTCGTCCACCTCACCAGCAGCAGATAGCGGTTGCCGGTCTCGATGCAGGGCAGGACCTCCATGCCCAGAAACCCCTCGCTGGCCGAGATCAGCGGCAACGCTTCGGCCATTGCGGCCTCGAAGGCCGCCGATAGGCCCGGCTTTATATTGAGGACTGCGTGTTCGAGAATCATGTCGCCACCTTCAGAACGCCGGATCCGCCAGGGTGTGGGCATGGTCGCGGATATCCGCCGGCCAGAAATCGACCATCTCGTCGAACCTGTCGCGATCGCCCGCGAACAGGGCGCGGGAGGCTTCCTCGAAATTCGGCAGGTCGCCGGCCATGGCGCTCATGAAGCGATAGCATGCCTCGCGGGCCGTGCGCTTTCGCTCCGGACCATCGCTGTCCTTGCGGGCCTTGTCGACGAGTTTGCGAAGCGCCACCGAAGCGCCACCGGGCTGGCCATTGAGCCAGGCCCAGTGCCGCGGCAGCAGCGTCACCTCGCGGCCGACGACACCGAGTTTCGGCCGCCCGGGCCTGCGCGGAGCGGCGGCCTCCGCGTTGGCTTCTTCTTCGGCGACGAGACGGCTGCGAACGTCATCGAGCGTGCCGCGGGTGTCGATTTCGATCGGCTGGCTGGTATCGGCATCGAAAACCAGGACCGGGGCCGTCCCGCTCCCGTCGGCAGCCCGCTTGACGGCCAGCGCGACGTCGGCAAGCGACCCGGCGGCGATACGACGGGTGCCCTCGAATGCGATGCAAGTGCGCGTGCCGGTCATGTCTGGCTTCCCTGCGGATCTGGTCCGCGAGGATTTACCCGGATAAAATACATCTGTCAATTATGCCCGGATAAAACCGGGCACGACCGCCGCTCAGAGGATCTTGTCCCCGGTCTTCTGCCAGTCGGCGAGGAATGCCTCGAGACCCTTGTCGGTCAGGGGATGGGAGACCAACTGGCGGATGATGCCGGGCGGAATCGTCGCCACGTCGGCGCCGGCAAGGGCGCAGAGCTTGACGTGATTGACCGTGCGGATCGAGGCGGCCAGCACCTCCGTGTCGAAGCCGAAATTGTCGTAGATCGCGCGGATTTCCTGGATCAGCTCGACCCCGTCGAGGCCGATATCGTCGAGCCGGCCGATGAAGGGCGAAATGAACGTGGCGCCGGCCTTGGCGGCCAGCAGCGCCTGATTGGCGGAGAAGCACAGGGTGACATTGACCTTGGTGCCGGCCTGGGTCAGCGACCGGCACGCCTTCAGCCCGTCCATGGTGAGCGGCACCTTGACCGTCACGTTGTCGGCGATCTCGGCGAGCGAGCGGCCTTCCGCAACCATGCCGTCGGCATCCGTCGCGGTGACTTCCGCCGACACAGGTCCCTCGACGATCGCGCAGATCTCCCGGACGATCTCGCGGAACGGACGGCCCGCCTTGGCAACCAGCGAGGGGTTGGTCGTGACCCCGTCGAGCAGGCCGGTTTCGGCGAGCGAGCGGATCTCGTTGATGTCGGCGGTGTCGACGAAGAACTTCATTGTTATCCCCAATATTTACTCGGGCGGCTGACGGGCGCCTTGTTTAGCGTAATTTGACGGCAATGACAGTCCCCCGATTCGAAGTATACCGGCCCAAACGGCTGGCCTCGTCCTTCGAGACGCGCCATTCGGCGCTCCTCAGGATGAGGCCTGCCAGTCGTCCAAGGCCTCATGGTGAGGAGGGCGGCGTAGCCGCACGTCTCGAACCACGAGGCCGGCGATTGTCGCAATGAACACCGTCTCCGTCCTGCTGCCCGTCGCCGTCGACCGCGCCTACACCTATTCGGTCCCGGACGGCATGGAGCTCGCCCCCGGCGACGTCGTAGTGGTGCCGCTCGGGCCGCGCAACATGCTCGGCGTTGTCTGGGACGGCCAGCCCGACGACGTGCCGCAGGACAAGCTGCGGCCGGTGGAGGCGAAGCTGGACGGCGCGATCGGCGCAGACATGCGGCGTTTCGTCGACTGGATCGCCGACTATACGCTGAGCGTGCCTGGCACCGTATTGCGCATGGTGCTGCGGGTGCCGGAGGCATTCGGGCCGGAAAGGCCGGTATCGGCCGTGCGGCTCGCCGGCCCGCCGCCCGAGCGAATGACGTCCGCGCGTGCCCGGGTTCTCGATGTCGTCGGCGACGGCCTGTCGTGGAACAGGTCTGCGCTGGCGCAGGCCGCGGGCGTCGGCACGTCGGTCATCAACGGCCTCGTCGACGCCGGCACCCTCGAGATCGTCTGGCTTCCCGCCGCGCCGGTCGTCCCGGCGCCCGATCCCGGCTTCGCCCCGCCGGTGCTGAGCTTAGATCAGGCCGCGGCCGCGGCGAGACTTCGCGAATCTGTCGCGGCCGACACCTTCTCGGTCACCCTGATCGAGGGCGTCACCGGCGCCGGCAAGACCGAGGTCTATTTCGAGGCTGTCGCCGAGGCGCTCGGCCGCGGCCGGCAGGTCCTGGTGCTGGTCCCGGAAATCTCGCTGACCACCCAGTTTCTCGACCGGTTCGAGGCACGCTTCGGCGCCCGGCCGGCGGAATGGCATTCCGGTATCACGTCGCGGCTGCGCGAACGGACCTGGCGGGGAGTCGCAAACGGCGACATCCGTGCTGTCGCGGGCGCCCGCTCCGCCCTGTTCCTGCCCTTTGCCGAACCGGGCCTGATCGTCGTCGACGAGGAGCACGACCCCGCCTACAAGCAGGAGGACGGCGTCATCTACTCGGCCCGCGACATGGCCGTGGTGCGCGGCATGATCGGCGCCTTTCCGGTCATGCTGTCGTCCGCGACCCCGTCGATCGAGAGCCGCGCCAATGCCGAGCGCGGGCGCTATGCCCATGTCGTCCTGCCCGACCGTTTCGGCGGCAGCCTGCCGGACATCAAGGCGATCGACATGCGCGTCGACGGACCGGAACGCGGACGCTTCCTCAGCCCCGTCCTGATCAAGGCGGTGGAGGAGACGATCGCCGGCGGCGAGCAGGCTCTCCTGTTCCTGAACCGGCGCGGCTACGCGCCCTTGACCCTCTGCCGGCGCTGCGGTTTCCGGTTCGAGTGCCCGAACTGCTCGGCCTGGCTGGTCGAGCACCGGTTCCGGCGCGAGCTTTGCTGCCATCACTGCGGCCATACGATCCGCCGCCCGGACAGGTGCCCGAACTGCGATGCGGAGGACTCGCTCGTGCCGTGCGGGCCGGGGGTGGAGCGAATCGCCGAGGAAGCGGCGGCGACCTTTGCCGACGCCCGCATCCTGATGCTGTCGAGCGATCTGGTCGGCTCGATCGCCGAGCTGAGGAACCGCTTCGCCATGGTCGAGCGCGGCGAGGTCGACCTCGTCATCGGCACGCAGCTGGTCGCCAAGGGGCACAACTTCCCGCACCTGGCGCTGGTCGGGGTGATCGACGCCGATATCGGGCTGGCCACCGCCGATCCGCGCGCCGCGGAGCGAACCTTCCAGCTCCTTCAACAGGTTACCGGCCGCGCGGGGCGGCATCGCGACGGCGGCCGGGGGCTGATCCAGACCTTCGATCCCGACCATCCGGTGATGCGGGCGATCGTCTCGGGCGACCGCGAGGCCTTCTACGCGCGCGAGATGGAGCAGCGCGAGCGGCAGAGGCTGCCGCCGTTCGGCCGGCTGGCGGCGATCGTGGTGTCGGGCCGCAACCAGCAGGAGGCGGTCGGCCATTCCCGGGCGCTGGCCCGCGTGGTTCCGGCAGCCGAGGGGGTGCGCGTGCTGGGCCCCGCCGAAGCGCCGCTGGCGGTGGTGCGCGGGCGGCATCGCTACCGGTTCCTGGTGCAGACCTCGCGCGCCTTCGAGCTGCAGTCCTGGCTCCGGCAATGGCTTGCCGCGGCACCGAAACCGCGCGGCGGCGTGCGTGTCTCCGTCGACGTCGACCCGGTCAGCTTCCTGTAGCGCGGCGGTGTCACGGCCGTGCCAGGACAGCGTCGTCGCCGTGCCGTCGGTGTGCCGAGACCCTGCCGTCGCCGCGCCATCGCTGTGCAGTGCACAATCGCCCGGCGCGGGGCCTTACAGCAGCGGCCGTCGCGTCACCCCGGGATAGTCCGAAAGGCTGCCCCCAAAGAGTGCCGGGGCGTGTTGCAAGGGTGGGGTGAGTGTGCTAGCGAAACGCCGGCTTCAGGGGGGCGAGGATCGGACGGATCCGCGGACGGTCTCCCTTGGACCGCTTGAGAGCTTCATCTTACGGCCTGTGGCGGCATGTTGGCGCCGCCAGGCTGGCCGAATTCAGAGAGCACGCCGCGTGAGCGCAGAAGACACGATCGTATCAGGTGTCGCGGGCCGTTACGCCACGGCCCTGTTCGAACTGGCAGAGGACGCAGGCGCGATCGACCGGATCGCCGGCGAACTCGACCAGCTCGACGGGATGATCGCCGAGAGCGAGGACCTGACGCGCCTGCTCCGCAGCCCGGTCTTCTCCGCCGAGGAGCAGGAACGCGCGATGGGCGCGATCCTGGAAAAGGCGGGCATCACCGGCGTCACCGAGAACTTCGTCAGGCTGGTGGCCAAGAACCGCCGGCTGTTCGCGCTGCCCGGCATGATCGAGGGCTACCGCGTGCTGGTCGCCCGGCACCGCGGCGAGGTCTCCGCCCACGTCACCTCGGCGCACGAGCTCAGCGACGAAGAGGTCAAGGACCTCACCGCGGCGCTCACCTCCTCGCTCGGCAAGGAGGTGCAGCTCGACAGGAAGGTGGATGCGAGCCTGCTCGGCGGACTGATCGTCCGGGTCGGCAGCCGCATGATCGACACCTCGCTTCGCACCAAACTCAACAGTCTCAAAATCGCTATGAAAGAGGTCGGCTGATGGACATTCGGGCCGCTGAAATCTCCTCGATCCTGAAGGAGCAGATCAAGAATTTCGGCAAGGAGGCCGAGGTCACCGAAGTCGGCCAGGTGCTGTCGGTGGGCGACGGCATCGCGCGCGTCTACGGGCTGGACAAGGTCCAGGCCGGCGAGATGGTCGAGTTCCCGAACGGCATCCGCGGCATGGCGCTGAACCTGGAAAGCGACAATGTCGGCGTCGTGATCTTCGGCTCCGACCGCGAGATCAAGGAAGGCGACACCGTCAAGCGGACCGGCGCCATCGTCGAGGTCCCCGTCGGCAAGGAACTGCTCGGCCGCGTCGTCGACGCGCTGGGCAATCCGATCGACGGCAAGGGCCCGATCAAGTCCAAGGAAATGCGCCGCGTCGACGTCAAGGCGCCGGGCATCATCCCGCGCCAGTCGGTGCACGAGCCGATGGCGACCGGCCTCAAGGCCGTCGACGCGCTGATCCCGATCGGCCGCGGCCAGCGCGAGCTGATCATCGGCGACCGCCAGACCGGCAAGACCGCCATCATCCTCGACACCTTCCTGAACCAGAAGCCGATCAACGAGACGGGCAGCGAGAGCGAGAAGCTCTACTGCGTCTACGTCGCCGTCGGCCAGAAGCGCTCCACCGTCGCCCAGTTCGTCAAGGTGCTCGAGGAGCGCGGCGCGCTCGACTACTCAATCGTCATCGCGGCCACCGCGTCGGACCCCGCGCCGATGCAGTACCTGGCGCCGTTCTCCGGCTGCGCGATGGGCGAGTACTTCCGCGACAACGGCATGCACGCCGTGATCGCCTATGACGACCTGTCCAAGCAGGCCGTCGCCTACCGCCAGATGTCGCTGCTGCTGCGCCGTCCGCCGGGACGCGAGGCCTATCCGGGCGACGTCTTCTACCTGCATTCGCGCCTGCTCGAGCGCGCCGCCAAGATGAACGCGGAGAACGGCTCGGGCTCGCTCACGGCGCTGCCGGTCATCGAGACCCAGGCCAACGACGTGTCGGCCTACATCCCGACCAACGTGATCTCGATCACCGACGGCCAGATCTTCCTGGAAACCGACCTGTTCTACCAGGGCGTCCGCCCGGCGCTGAACGTCGGCCTGTCGGTCTCCCGCGTCGGCTCCTCGGCCCAGATCAAGGCGATGAAGCAGGTCGCCGGCAAGATCAAGGGCGAGCTGGCGCAGTACCGCGAGATGGCGGCCTTCGCGCAGTTCGGCTCCGACCTCGACGCCACCACGCAGCGCCTGCTCAACCGCGGCGCCCGCCTCACCGAGCTCCTGAAGCAGCCGCAGTTCTCGCCGCTGAAGGTCGAGGAGCAGGTCGTCGTGATCTATGCCGGCGTGAACGGCTACCTCGACAACCACCCGGTCAGCGCGGTGCGCAAGTTCGAGGAGGACCTGCTGCGGCACATCCGCGACAAGGCGCCGGAGATTCTCGAGTCTATCCGCACGGAGAAGGCGATCTCCGAGAAGACGGAGCAGGACCTCGAGAAGACCGTGTCCGAGTTCTCCAAGGCCTTCGCGGCCTGATCGCCACCGACTGACGCGCTTACCGGAGCCGCAATAGATGGCGAGCCTCAAGGACCTCAGGAACCGCATCGCCTCGGTCAAGGCGACGCAGAAGATCACCAAGGCCATGCAGATGGTGGCCGCGGCGAAGCTGCGTCGCGCGCAGACCGCGGCGGAAGCGGCGCGGCCCTATGCCGAGCGCATGGAGCAGGTGCTGGCCGGCCTCGCCGGCTCGCTGCGCGGCGCCGAGGACGCCTCCCCGCTGATGGTCGGCACCGGCCGGGACGACGTCCACCTTCTGGTGGTGTGCACGTCCGAGCGCGGCCTGTGCGGCGGCTTCAACTCGCAGATCGTTCGCCTGGTGCGCGAGCGGGTGACGCGGCTGCAGGCGGACGGCAAGACCGTCAAGATCCTCTGCGTCGGCCGCAAGGGCTACGACCAGCTGCGCCGCATCTACGGCAGCCTGATCATCGACACGATCACGCTGCGCGACGTCAAGCAGGTCGGGTTCGTCAACGCCCAGGCGATCGGCGAGCGCATCCTCGCCCTGTTCGCCGCGGGCGAGTTCGACGTCTGCACGCTGTTCTATTCGGAATTCCGCTCGGTGATCAGCCAGGTCCCGACCGGCCAGCAGCTCATCCCCGCCCACATTCCCGAGGTCGAGGAAGACATCGCCGCCGGCGTGCTGGCGACCTACGAGTTCGAGCCGGAGGAAGGCGAGATCCTCGCCGACCTGCTGCCGCGCAACATCATGGTGCAGATCTTCCGCGCGCTGCTGGAGAACGCCGCCTCCGAACAGGGCGCGCGGATGAGCGCGATGGACAACGCCACGCGCAACGCCGGCGAAATGATCGACAAGCTGACGCTCGACTACAACCGCACGCGTCAGGCGCAGATCACCAAGGAACTGATCGAAATCATCTCGGGCGCCGAGGCGCTCTGACCATAGCGAAGACAGGGTAGACATCCGATGGCACGCAAACCCGCCACGTCCAAGAACAAGAACGTCGGCCAGATCACCCAGGTGACGGGCGCCGTCGTCGACGTCCATTTCGAGGACAAGCTCCCCGAAATCCTGAACGCGCTGGAGACCGACAACAACGGCACGCGGCTGGTTCTCGAGGTTGCGCAGCACCTCGGCGAGAACACCGTGCGCACGGTCGCCATGGACGCCACAGAGGGCCTGACCCGCGGCCAGGACGTCACCGACACCGGCGAGCCGATCGAGGTTCCCGTCGGCGAGGAGACGCTCGGCCGCATCATGAACGTGATCGGCGAGCCGGTCGACGAGGAAGGCCCGATCAAGACCAAGCAGCACCGCCCGATCCACGCCCCGGCGCCGGAATACGTCGACCAGTCGACGGAAGCCGAGATCCTGGTCACGGGCATCAAGGTCGTCGACCTCCTGGCCCCGTATGCGAAGGGCGGCAAGATCGGCCTGTTCGGCGGCGCCGGCGTCGGCAAGACGGTGCTGATCCAGGAACTGATCAACAACATCGCCAAGGCGCACGGCGGCTACTCGGTGTTCGCCGGCGTCGGCGAGCGGACCCGCGAGGGCAACGACCTCTATCACGAGATGATCGAGTCCGGCGTGAACAAGAAGGGCGGCGGCGAAGGCTCCAAGTGCGCGCTGGTCTACGGCCAGATGAACGAGCCGCCCGGCGCCCGCGCCCGCGTCGCCCTGTCGGGCCTCACCGTCGCCGAGTACTTCCGCGACCAGGGCCAGGACGTGCTGTTCTTCGTCGACAACATCTTCCGCTTCACGCAGGCCGGCTCGGAGCTGTCGGCGCTGCTCGGCCGCATTCCCTCGGCGGTGGGCTACCAGCCGACCCTGTCCACCGACATGGGCGCCCTGCAGGAGCGCATCACCACCACCACCAAGGGCTCGATCACCTCGGTGCAGGCGATCTACGTGCCGGCCGACGACCTGACCGACCCGGCGCCGGCGACCTCGTTCGCCCATCTGGACGCCACCACGACGCTGTCGCGGTCGATCGCCGAAAAGGGCATCTACCCGGCCGTCGATCCGCTCGATTCCACCTCGCGCATGCTCGACCCGAACATCATCGGCGAGGAGCACTACGAGACCGCCCGCCGCGTGCAGGAGGTGCTGCAGCGCTACAAGTCGCTGCAGGACATCATCGCGATCCTGGGCATGGACGAGCTCTCGGAAGAGGACAAGCTGGTGGTGGCGCGCGCCCGCAAGATCGAGCGCTTCCTGTCGCAGCCGTTCTTCGTGGCCGAGGTGTTCACCGGCTCGCCGGGCGTGCTCGTCGACCTCGCCGACACGATCAAGGGCTTCAAGGCGCTCTGCGACGGCGACTACGACCACCTGCCGGAAGCCGCCTTCTACATGGTCGGCACGATCGAAGCCGCCGTCGAGAAGGCGCAGCGCCTGGCGGCGGAAGCGGCCTAAGGGATCGAACGGGGACTTAGGGGCATCATGGCCGACACCTTCCAATTCGAGCTGGTCTCGCCCGAGCGGCTGCTGATATCCGAGGAGGTCACGCAGGTCGACGTGCCGGGCGCCGAGGGCGATTTCGGCGTCCTGGCGAACCACGCGCCGGCGATCTCGACGCTGAGGGCCGGCGTCCTGATGGTGCGCGGCGAGAGCGGCGCCGACCGCCACGTGTTCGTGCGCGGCGGCTTCGCCGAGGTGCGGCCGGACCTGCTGACCGTGCTGGCCGAGCAGGCGATCCCGCTCGAGGACATCGACGAGGCGGTGCTTGCCCAGGAGGTCAAGAACGCCGAGGAGGACGTCGCCGATGCCAAGGACGACGTCACCCGACTGAAGGCCGAACTGCACCTTGCCCGGCTGAACGAGGTATTCGCCGCGCTGCGGTCGGCCGGCCACGCCTGACCGGCGGCCGGGTCCGACGTCCGAGATGCAGACGGCAGGCGGGTTCAGCGGCGAGGCCTGGGACCGCAACGCGGCTCTCTACGAGAAGATCCGGACGCTGCCGTTCAACGCGGAACTGGCGGCGGGGACGCTGAGCCGGGACCGCTTCCAGCACTACATCGTCCAGGACGGACACTACCTGATGGCGTTCGCGCGGGCGCTGGCGCTGGCCGCGGCGAAGGCCGGCGACGCGGAGGGGCTGATCCAGTTCTCCGAGGCAGCCCACGGCGCCATCGTCGTCGAGCGCAGCCTGCACGGCGGCTATCTCGACCAGTTCGGCATCGCCACCGACGTGTTCGAGCAGATCCCGCTGTCGCCGGCCTGCCACCACTACACCAGCTTCCTGATGGCGACGGCCTATGCCGAGCCCTACCCTGTGGTGCTGGCGGCGCTGCTGCCGTGCTTCTGGGTCTATGCGGAAGTCGGCAAGGACATCCACGGCCGCGCCGCGCCCGACAATCCCTACCAGGCCTGGATCGACACCTATGCCGGCGAGGACTTCCACGCCTCGGTGGCCGCGGCGATCCGCACCACCGACCGGGCGGCGGCCGGCGTCGATCCGGCGACCCGCGAGGCGATGCACCGCGCCTACACGCGGGCGACCCAGCTCGAATGGATGTTCTGGGATTCGGCGTACAAACTGGAGGACTGGCCGGTCTGAGTTGCGGACGCTGCCGGCGCGACGTCTGCAATCCCTTCCGGCCGCTCAGGCACGGCGTCAGCGACCCCCTCTCCCCTGCGGGAAGAGGTCGCGAGCGCAGTGAGCGGGTGAGGAGGATTTGGCCTCTCCGCATCAATCGGTGCCCAAAGCTTGCGCCGGAGCCCCTCACCCGGCGCTTCGCGCCGACCTCTCCCCATGGGAGAGGTGGAGTGCGTGACAACCGACCGGGTGTCGCGGCACCGCCCGCGGATTCCGCCTGGAGCACGTCCGCCGGACTCGATCGCTCCCTCCCCCTTTGCGGAAGCGTCTGCGTCCACCTCTCCCCGGCGGGGAGAGGTCGCGAGCGCAGCGAGCGGGTGAGGGGACGCCGGGGGATACGGCCCGCCCCGGAGCCCCTCACCCGGCATCTGCGATGCCGACCTCTCCCCATGGGAGAGGTGGGCGTGCCTGGCCGCCGAATGGGTGTCGGCACGCGGACTCGGAGCAAGCCGCCCCACCCCACCCCCGACCCCTCCCCATCAAGGGGATGGGGGCATCGGGGCGCGCACGCCGCATTCCGACAACATCGGGCGGACGGGATGAGCACGCCGCCTCGCGTCGATAGTGGGCCCCGGTAACCCTGGCAAAGCGTCTGCGGCCACCTCTCCCCGGCGGGGAGAGGTCGCGAGCGCAGCGAGCGGGTGAGGGGGCGCCGGGGGATGCGGCTCACGCTGTTACCCCTCACCCGGCGCTTCGCGCCGACCTCTCCCCATGGGAGAGGTGGGCGTGTGTGGCGACCGACCGGGTGTCGCGGCACCGCCCGCGGATTCCGCCTGGAGCACGTCCGCCGGACTCGATCGCTGCCTCCCCCATTGCAGAAGCGTCTGCGGCCACCTCTCCCCGGCGGGAGGGGCGGGCGTGCGCGGCCGCCGACCTGGTGTCGGCACGCGGACTCGGAGCAAGCCGCCCCACCCCACCCCCGACCCCTCCCCATCAAGGGGAGGGGGGCATCGGGGCGCGTACACCGCATTCCGACAACATCGCGCGAACGGGATGAGCACCGCGCCTCGCGGCGATAGTGGGCCCCGGTAGTCCTGGCAAAGCATCTGCGGCCACCTCTCCCCATGGGAGAGGTGGGCGTGTGTGGCCGTCGACCGGGCGCCGGCACGCGGACTCGGAGCAAGCCGCCCCACCCCACCCCGACCCCTCCCCATCAAGGGGAGGGGGGCATCGGGGCGCGCACGCCGCATTGCGAAAACATCGGGCGGACGGGATGAGCACGCCGCCTCGCGTCGATATTGGCCGGTAACCCTGGCAAAGCGTCTGCGGCCACCTCTCCCCGGCGGGGAGAGGTCGCGAGCGCAGCGAGCGGGTGAGGG